>JAIBEY010000001.1 GCA_019459525.1 Prolixibacteraceae bacterium | reverse complement strand
GAAAAGGTTGGTGTAGTACTAAAAAAAATGGCCACATTAAGCGGCTTGGAACGTTACATCGAATTGCTGAAAGTTTTTAACCTCTTGCTTCAGATTGAAGAACGGGAGAACCTGACGTTGCCATCGTCGCTGCCCAATTCGTTTGATAAGGACCATGACCAGATTAATAAAATTTACGAATATGTCTTTAAAAATATCCATTCCGGAATAAAACTTAAAGACGCGTCGGCACTGGTTTATATGGAACCTGGTTCGTTTTGCCGCTATTTTAAAAAGAAAACCCGGCAAACGTTTATGGATTACGTCAAGAAAGTCAGGATTGGTATTGCTGCAAAAATGCTGGCCGAAACCGACAAGCAAATCACACAGATTTGTTACGAATGTGGTTATAATAATCTGGCCAATTTTAATCACTACTTTAAGGTTATCATGAAGAAAACTCCATCGGAGTACCGTAAAGATTTTCAATAGCCTTACGTTGCCTATGCCCGGTAGTACATTCTGCTTTTTTGCATTTGCCTAAAGGTATATTCCCTCTTTCTTTCCATCCGTTCAGACTCCCGAAATCCTTCTGGTTGAAGTTAATATTGTATAGGAATCGGGCAACAATTGATTCAAAAAATACCATTTTCTGCCGTTTCTTTGATTGGAAAGTCAACATTAATTTGGTGACGTTGCCGGTATTCAGCTTAACGAAAGGAACCCGGTGTTTGCATTGTTTCAGATTATACCGATTTTGTTGGACAGTCCCGGACATAGAATGGCAGAAATTGAGACGGTGAAAGGAAAGGTTTGTTCGGCGTGGGAGAGACATCCGGGACTGTTCACTTTAAAGTCAAAGGTTTCATTTAACACTTCAGCAAGCAAGAAATCATGCAAAAAAAATAGAAAATAAATGGTTGGATGACTAAAAGACTTTTATACATCGCACTGATTTCGGTAGTAACGTTGTTGAAACTGACCGCACAGGAATCGAAAAATTCGGCAACAGATACTTTCGAGTTTGTCTTTTTAACAGATATTCATCTTCAGCCTGAAATGAATGCTCCACAGGGTTTTCAGATGGCCATAGACCATGTGAATCAGTTAAAACCCGATTTTGTACTTACTGGTGGGGACCTCGTTTTTGATGCCATGCGTGGAAATCAGTCGCGTTGCGATACCTTGTTTTCGTTGTATAAAAACATGATAAAAGGATTCCGAATGCCGGTTTATCATTGCCTGGGGAACCACGATTTATTTGCCATCTATGACGAAAGCCCCGAAAAAGAAAGTCATCCGGATTACAAATACGGAATGTTCGAACGGTATCTGGGCAAAACGTACTATTCGTTCAATCACAAAGGCTGGCATTTTATTGTATTGAATTCGCTGGATGTAACCGCCGACAAAAAATACCGGGGATATTTTCATCAGGAACAATTGAGCTGGTTAAAGCAAGATTTGGAAATGGTGGATAAATCGATACCCATTGTTTTGGTGAGCCATATTCCGATGATTAATTCGCGGACACAGGTAACCGGCGGCAGCGGAAATTCAAATGTGGAGAATGCTTTTGAAGTCTTTAAAATGACTGAAAAGTATAACCTGAAACTCATTTTGCAGGGACATATTCATTGGAAGGAGTATGGGTTTGTGAACGACCGTTTTCATTACATAACCGGGGGCTCGATAGCCGGAAATGGATGGAAGGGCAGGCGCCACAACACGAAAGAGGGATTTGTCAGGATTAAGGTGACAGGCGACGAGTTTTCGTGGGAATATATGGATCATGGCTGGGAGAAGGAACGTCTCCGGAAAGCAAATCCGGTGAATTAATTCATCTAAAACCACAGGGGTATGATAACGAATGAATTAAACGAGTACTACTGGCTGAACCAACCGCAAAATTTTCAGCTTGAAGCCGGGCGCCTGCTGATGGAGACCGATCCGGGAACAGACTATTGGCAACGTACGTATTATGGTTTTCGAAACGATAACGCGCATACATTTATTCGGGAGGTGGAAGGCGATTTTTCGTTTACAGTAAAAACTGAATTTGAGACGAAAATGCAATACGATCAATGCGGAATCATTCTTTATCAGGATAGCGAAAACTGGATGAAAGCATCGGTTGAATATGAAAATACCGATTTTGCACGACTTGGTTCTGTGGTTACCAATCTCGGGTTTTCCGATTGGGCGACTGCCGATGTCCCGGCAAGCACCAATGAGGTGTGGTATCGGTTAAGCCGCCGGAAACAGGATTTTTACCTGGAGTCTTCGCCTGATGGAATGCAGTACCAGCAAATGCGTATGTTTCATATATACAATTACATAACTGTTGCCAGGGTTGGCGTTTATGCGTGCAGTCCGCTCGAATCAAGCTTTAAAGCCCGTTTTTCAGCATTTGAATTGAGCGAATGCCGGTGGCCGGATCATCTAACTAAGATCGACTAAACGAACTAAAAATGATAAAGCTAAACCTGAAATTGCACATTATTCTTCCTTATAGTTTTTTATGCTGAAAAGGATAATCCCAGATAACTATTTTACGCAGATACCATTAGTATGGGTTAATATTTAATTTTGGTCTCCGGTTATTATGTCTTATTTTTGATCACCGGAATACCCGTTTTGTAACTTTGGTTGAATAGAATTTCGATATAGACTTCCTGTAAATCTAAACGTTGTATGAAACGAGCATGTAAAGTACTTACATTCAAGAATATGAGAATATCGACATGCGAGTTCCATACGACAATTAAAAACAAATTATTCACGTATGAAAAAGACTTCGCTTAACGATATTGCACAGCATTTGGGCGTTTCCAAAACGCTTGTTTCTTTTGTGCTGAACGGCCGTGGAAAGGAGTTTCGGATCAGTGATGAGATTTGCAAAAAGGTAATGGATGCGGCCAAAGAAATGAATTACCAACCCAACCGTATTGCGCAGGGCCTTCGCACCGGAAAAACCAATACCATCGGGCTGATAATTGCTGACATTGCCAATCCGTTTTTCGGAAAGCTGGGCCGTGAAATTGAACAGGAAGCAGCCAGCAACGGATACAGTGTTATTTTTTGTAGTTCCGACGAAAATCCGGAAAAATCGAAGCAGCAAATTTCCATGCTTCAGCAAAATCAGGTTGACGGTTACATCATTTCACCACCCATGAATAGCGAAAGCCAGATCAGGGCGCTTTCAAAAGGCAAAACCCCTTTTGTTTTGATTGACCGCTATTTCCCTGAAATTGAATCGAATTATATCGTGGTCGATAACTTTGATGCAGCCTACCAGGCTACCAATCATTTGCTAAAGTTGGGGCGAAAAAAAATTGCCAACATTACCGTAAATCTGGATTTGGTTAATATGAAGGCCCGGACTGAAGGATATCAAAAAGCGCTTATTGATTTTGGCCTTGAGGTGGATAAAAATCTGGTGAAGGTTCTCCCATTTTCGCACGAGAATAACGATATAACACGAGCTATTATTGAATTGGTTGGTTGTAAAGACGACTTGAAAGCGGATGCAATCCTGTTTTCGACCAGCAAACTTGGACTTAACGGTATTGAGTGTATTTCGGCTTTAGGATTGAAAATACCCGACGATATTGCAGTGGTTAGTTTTGATAATGCCGATGCCTATAAAATCTGTGTGAGCCCGGTTACAGTGGTTGCCCAACCGTTGCAGGAAATTGGCAAAAAAGCGGTGAACATACTGCTCGATAAAATTAATTCGCCCGACGATATTCCTAAATTTCAACAATATACATTGAAAACGGAATTTATTGTCCGCAAATCATGTGGCTCCTAATTTTTTTCTATTTTAGCTAAATCGATTTAGTAATTAATTGAACGAACGAATATGCAAGTAATTAATACGTTAAATGAAGATGTTTATTTAGGCCTAGATATTGGCGGAACCAAATGTGCCGTGGTGGTTGGTAATTCCTCTTTTGTCATCAAAAAGAAGATATTTTTTGAAACCCGGGTAGAGCGTGGTTTTGAGGCTATTCTGTCCGAATTTCAGGAGCACATCGATTCGCTGTTGGCTGATTTCCCCGGTTGCAGCCTGAAAAGAATCGGTATCAGTTGCGGGGGGCCGCTGGATTCGGTGAAAGGTATGATTTATTCGCCGCCCAATTTGCCGGGTTGGGATAATGTGCCAATTGTTGAAATTTTCAGTAAAAAATATGGTGTTGAGGCGGCTGTGCAAAACGATGCCAATGCCTGTGCGCTGGCCGAATGGATGATGGGCGCCGGAAAAGGAACCCGGAACATGATCTTTCTGACGTTCGGAACCGGAATGGGTGCTGGTTTAATCCTGAACGGACAACTGTATGCCGGAACCAACGATTTAGGCGGAGAAGTCGGGCATATCCGGCTGGCCCCCGATGGCCCCATCGGATTCGGGAAGGCAGGTTCTTTTGAAGGATTTTGCAGTGGTGGCGGAATTGCACAACTGGCCAGATCTATAGTTGCCGAAAAACTGAAAAACAATCAACCGGTTGGCTTTTGTTCTTCGCTTGAAAAAATTGGTGAAATTGATGCCAGAATGGTTTTTCAGGCGGCTCAGGCCGGAGATCAGGTTGCCAGCGAAATTGTTAATCTGTCGGCTGAGTACCTGGGAATGGGTCTTTCTTTATTGATTGATATTCTGAATCCGGAGTGTATCGTTATAGGCAGTATTTATGCCCGCAATGAGGGCTTGTTCAAACCACTTATTGAAAAAGTGATGCAGCGGGAAGCCATACCTTCGGCTCTCGAAGTTTGCCAAATAAAACCTGCCGGATTGGGTGATTCGATTGGCGATTATGCTGCTCTGTGTGTGGCTATTTACAACCATTCATAATATTTGGCTTAAAGTTGAGTTTGGGTTGTTGTAAAAGTTATCGTGTTATAAAAATTGTGGTCATAATGTTGTTGTGAAATAAATTAATATTCAGGATGATACAAATTATTTTAGCTGATTTGCTGAATCGGTATCCACTTTTGGAGACGGTTAAAAATGAAGTTTTAAATGCGGGCCAACGCCTCATTGATTGCTACGAGAATGGTGGAAAAGTTCTGGTTTGCGGGAATGGCGGGAGCTGTTCTGATTCTGATCATATTGTTGGTGAATTGATGAAGGGCTTTGAGCATAAAAGGCCTGTTCCTGAATCACTTAAAATGCGATTAAAAGAAATGGATAATGAACGAGGCTCGTATCTGGCAGAAAAACTGCAACAGGGGTTCCCGGCTATTTCGTTGACAGCCCACAGCGCTTTAATTACGGCAGTGGCCAACGATACGGATGCCGACCTCATTTTTGCCCAGCAAGTGGTTGGTTACGGTAATGTTGGCGATGTACTGTTTGCCATTAGCAGTTCAGGTAATTCGCAAAATGTACTCGATGCTATTCTCGCTGCCAAAGCCAAAGGTCTTTCAGTTATTGGTCTTACGGGAGAATCGGGCGGTAAAATGAAATCCATGTGTGATATCCTGATTAATGTTCCGGGAAAACGGACTGCTTATGTCCAGGAATTGCATTTGCCCGTTTATCATGCGCTATGCGTAATGATTGAGAATCATTTTTTCGGAAACTACTACCTCGATCAAAAATAAGTCGGCTGAAGTCCATTAGGTGCATTGCTGAGGCTGACCACAAAAAATAGAACTAACTCAACTAAACTGATCATGAAAAACACACACTGGTGTCTATTAAAAAATGTTAATTCAATTTAAAGTCCAAATGCAGTTGGCAATCGTTATCATCACTGTCATTATTTGTCATAGGCGCCAAGAGTTCTTGAATGGGATCCTTGACCAGCA
>JAIBEY010000092.1 GCA_019459525.1 Prolixibacteraceae bacterium | reverse complement strand
CAACGTTCATACCTGTTCCAATTTGTACCTGTATACAAAGGAACAAAATTCAAAAGGGCGACAAGGTTTTGAGGGGTTAGGATGCTGTGCATAAAATAGATATGGGCCATTTTAACAAAAATTAATAGACACTAGTGAAAAGAGGTCATATTTAAGTAATGGCCCTCGATGAAAGGAGTCAACTTGAAACATGGAACTTGAAACTTTGAACTAAAAAAGATATGGCAACGAAAAAAGTAACTTACAAAGAAGCAATCGCGGAGATTGAAGAAATTCTGGAAAAGATTGAAAACGAAGAATTGGACGTGGATGAATTGGCCGAGCAGGTGAACCGTGTTTCGGCACTGATTACCATCTGCAAGGACAAACTGCACAAAACCGAGGCAGAAGTAGAGAAAATTTTGAAGGATATGAATCAATAAAACAGTGATGAGATAAACCCAACAATTAGAACAAAAGATTTACACGACCAGTTCCAAATCTGGGAAAGCGATTGCAAACAGGTTCGTTCCACAAATATTCACTTTCACTAAAAGTGAAAAACAAAAATTTGCGGAGCTTATACTCACCCCTGAAAGGCTTAAAAAAACTGTCAGGGGATAAAAGGGATTTCAGTTTTACAGAAAATTTCACTTCAAATCAAAAAAAATCTTTCTGCAAACAATAATTTTGCGGCCGAGATAATAATGTTAATTCTAACAAAACAGATGTCAAAAATTTCTTCAAATGCATTTGCTGACACCAAGCCGCATTATAACCTTTTGGACGGATTGCGGGGAGTGGCGGCTCTTTTAGTTCTTTGGTACCATGTAAATGAAGGCTTTGGCTTTGCCGGAGCTGTCAATGGTGTGGGCGATGGCAGCGTCAAGAATTTCAACCACGGATACCTGGCGGTTGACTTTTTCTTTATTCTTTCAGGTTTCGTTATCGGTTATGCTTACGACGACCGTTGGAACAAAGGTTTTTCGATGAAAGAATTCTTCAAGCGCCGTTTGATTCGTCTTCATCCGATGGTGGTAGCAGGTATTGTTATTGGTGCTATTACATTTTTCCTCCAGGGCAGCGTACAGTGGAACGGTACACAGGTTGCCACATCGCTAACCATGCTTGCTATGCTTTGCACCTTGTTCTTTATCCCTGCCATTCCTGGTTCGGGTTACGAAGTGCGCGGAAACGGCGAAATGTTTCCTCTGAATGGGCCGCTCTGGTCGCTGTTTTTCGAATATATCGGCAATATCCTTTATGCCTTGTTCATCCGTCGGTTGTCCACTAAAGTTTTGGGCGCATTGGTCGTGGTATTGGGCATTGCCCTCACGTGGTTCGCTACATTCAATATTTCTACCTACGGAAGTATAGGTGTTGGTTGGACCCTTGATAGTGTGAATTTCCTGGGCGGTTCGTTGCGTATGCTTTTTCCGTTTACAATGGGGATGTTCCTGTCGCGCATTTTTCAGCCGGTGAAGGTGAGAGGCGCTTTCTGGATTGGCTCGGCTGCATTGGTGGCATTGTTCTCGGTACCTTTTATCGGACCTGTTGAACCTGTCAGCATGAACGGTATTTACGAATCATTCTGTATCATAATTGCATTTCCTATCCTGGTTTGGTTGGGCGCATCCGGTACTACAACCGATAAGATATCGACAGCAATATGCAAATTTCTGGGCGACATCTCTTTCCCGCTATATGTAGTGCATTATCCGTTCATGTACCTGTTTTATACATGGCTCATCAAAAGCAAACTTTATACTTTTGGCGAAACCTGGACAATGTCTTTGGGTGTAATGGCCTGGAATGTATTGTTGGCTTATGCTTGCCTGAAGTTGTATGACGAGCCGGTACGCAATTATTTGGCAAAGCATTTCTTAAAGAAAAATTGACCATCTTTCCGAAAATATAAAAACTTCAGGATGCCAATAGTATTAGGGAAAAGGTTTTAAAACCTTATCATGCGTTTGTAAACCTTAATAGCAACATAAATGCCACACGCTGCAATCATACGGTTGCTGAGAGTGTTCAGTCGCAGTCAACGGCCTCTGCCAACTGCGACTGAACACTGAATACTTAAAATTCCACACTCAGCCCGGCCATAAAATTGATTCCTGCCTGAGGGAAATATCCGTCCATCGCAAAGCGCTCGCCACCATAAACATAAGAATAAACCCACGCATTATTTTCATATTTGGTGTCGAACATATTATTGACCATCAGGTGCAGATTGAACTCTTTGGCAAATTTCTGCGGAACCCGGTAAGTAAACTTCATATTATTCAAAAGATAACCGTCCAATTTACGTTCCTCGCTCGAAGTATTATCAATATACTGCTTATTCACCGAATACGATTGCAAACTGATGTTCAATCCTTTGGCAGCCATCCAACTTAACTGGCTATTGGCAATCAGGTCTGGTGAAAAAGCCAGATCAGTGGTGCCCAGTTTGGTTTCAATTTGCCCGCCATTGTCCCAGTCGTCAACAAAATCAGTAAAATCCTTGATTTTATTTTTACTGAATGTCAGGTTGATATCCCATTTCAGCTTTTCGGTCAGCTTCATTCCGGCCATCAGTTCCAGTCCGGCACGGTAACTATCATCCACATTTACCATGATAGGCGCGCCCACATCGTTAATTTCGCCAGTCAGGATTAACTGGTTCTGGTACATCATGTAATACGCATTCAGACCCAAAGCCAAACGGCTCGTGTTGTATTTATAACCCACTTCGAAATCATTCAGCGTTTCAAAATCGGGTTGTTTCCCTTCAGGATCGGCATCTACATAATTGTCGCGGTTAGGCTCACGGTTGGCACGGGCAAAATTGGCATACAAGTTTTGCTTATCGCTCAACTGGTAATAAATACCCACCTTGGGGTTGAAAAACTCAAACTTGTGCGACTGCTTCAGGTTGCGTAAATCATCGTCAGTACCATCAATGTCGTAATCAATTTTGCGGTATTGCAAGTCAGCAAACAAATTCAGGTTTTCGGCCAACTCGTAATTGTACTTGGCATAAAGGTTAAAGTCCTTCTTCAGGCCGGTTCCGCGATACCATTCGTGGTTCATCTCCGTGTTTCCCGAATTCCGCATCCAGATTACTTTTCCAAAATGATCCCCATCGTACACATTATATCCGCCCCCAAAAGTAAATTCATTGGTTTCCTGTTTACGACTTACCGAGAAAGTCATTCCATAGAAATCATTTTCCAACCATTTTCTCCGGATTAAATCCGACTTTTTAATCGTTTCACCACCATAAACAGGAGGAGTAATCAGGTACTCTTCCAGCTTTTGATCGTATTTGTACTGTTCGTAATAGCCTTTACCGGGTGTATAAAACAGACTAGCGTTTACATCAAACAACGAATTGATTTTGTGCGAAAAAAGCAATTGAAAATGATCCTGCTGGTAATGATCAATTTCATTCTCATAGGTGTACATGTTGTAAGTCCGGCTATCAGAACTGACCATCTGATCATATTTTAACTGATTTTCGCGTTCAGAACCTGAAGACCATAACCAATGATCGAGGTAACGTTTCATTCCTGCAGCATCGTTGTTCAATCGAACCGAAGGCACACCGTTCCATGCCTGGTAAGTATCTTCCAATCCTGAAAAGACATTGACTTTCAGGATGGTATTGGAAGTAAAATATCCTCCGGAAACAAAAAAAGATTTTAAGTCAGCCACAGCACGATCGATAAAACCATCGGAACTAACTTTCGACAACCGGGCATCGAACGCAAACTTTTCTTTAATCAGTCCGGTACTTACGCCAACCGAATGTTTCACTGTTCCGAACGAACCGGCCGAAGTACTGTATTCTGCCGAAGCATCGCGGTTAAGCGTTGATGTTTGCAGGTTTATGGTGGCTCCAAAAGCAGCAGCCCCATTGGTTGAAGTCCCTACCCCACGTTGAACCTGGATATTATCAGTTGACGAAGCAATGTCCGGAATATCAACCCACCAGGTTCCGTGCGACTCGGCATCGTTCATCGGAATACCGTTCACGGTTACATTAATCCGGTTCAGGTCGGTACCACGAATCCTGAAATTGGTATATCCCACGCCGGTTCCTGCATCTGAAGTAGCCACAAACGATGGAGTTAAGCCGAGCAGATACGGAATGTCCTGCCCCATGTTTTTGTCCTTAATCTCCGATTTCTCAACTGTGGCAAAAGCTACCGGAGTTTTTTCCTTTACCCGGTTGGCCGAAACAAGCACTTCTTCAGCCAAAATAAAATCCTGTTTCAAAACAACCTCAAGCGTTTGATCGGCAGTAAGCCTGACATCTTTCGTTTGTTTTTCGTAACCCAAATAAGAAATCGTCAGTTGGTAGTTTCCGGCTTTCAGGTTTTTAAACTGGAAAACACCGTTCACATCGGTAGTTGTTCCGTTGAAACTGTTCGAAATCGCCAGGCTGGCTCCTACAAGCCGTTCACCTGTGTCATTTTTCACTGTCCCTTTCAGCGTAAACTGGGCAAAAGCCAAATACACTGCACATTGCAAAAGCAATGTCAAATAAATCCGTTTCATTTTTGTCTTTTAAATGGTTAATAAATAACCAATGAGGCAAGTAATTCCCTTTCGCCATCCCTTCGCCGGCATTACCCGTATCAGGTTCGGTGGGTGTGATCTCAGCCTGTAATTACCCCGGCTTTCACCGGGTAGGCACCCCATTGCGTAAATTGATGCTGCAAAATTAGGCTTTTAAGCCACCGAAGCAAATATATTTCGGAAAAATTGTCATTTCGCCTCCTTGTTATTCTGAAAAGTTGACATCAAAAATGACTTTATGTCACTACAAATCAGATAGATGCGTATTGGCATCGGGTTTGAAATAAAGTAACACGAAAACAATTAATAAAATAGAGTATAACTAAAAAATGGAGGATTAAGCAATGTTACCAGTATTTAAAACCAGAAGTTTGCCAGGATTATTTGATGAATTTTTTAATGGAAATTTACTTCCGAATTACGTCGAAGAAGGAGCATGGAAATCGACTCCGGCTGTAAATATTTACGAAAATAATGAAAAATTCGAAATAGAAATTGCAGCTCCAGGCCTTGAAAAAGAAGATTTCAAAATTGATTTGAAGAACGATTACCTGTTGGTTTATTCGGAAAAGAAAGACAAAAAAGAAGAAAAGGAAAAAGGGAAAGTAGTTCGTTCTGAATTCAGATATTCTTCGTTCCAGCGTTCATTCGCGTTGCCGAAGGACATTGATTTAACGGCCATCAACGCCACTCACAAGAATGGTGTTTTGACCATCGAACTTCCGAAAAAGGTAGAGCAAAAAGACAGCTCTGTGCGACAGATCGAGATTCAATAAGTTTAATTTGGCTTAGGTTTTGTTTGGGGATTGTGCCTTCGGGTACAATCCTTTTTTTATAAATATTTCTTCGAAAAACTTAAAGGGAGTAAGCTCTCAACCCCATGCAGAACCATTATCGAATGTTGTCCATCCAGGATAATTCGGATTGGGGTTTCGAACCGCATTTCGGTTTCGGCCAATGCCTGACGGCAACCGCCACAAGGTTTTACCGTTTCACTTACCAAAATACCATCTTTTGCAGCAGAAATGGCAATCGATTTTATTTCAGAATCGGGATAATTGGCATTGGCATAAAACATGGCAACCCGTTCAGCACATAATCCGGAAGGATACGCTGAGTTTTCCTGATTATTTCCGGTTACTATCGTTCCATTTCCGAGCAAAACAGCAGCTCCTACATGAAACCCGGAATAAGGCGCATAAGCCATGGAGGTAACTCGTCTTGCTTCCTGAAGAAGCACCTGATCGGCTTCGGGTAATTCGCCAATATTTTCATACTCGTGCACTACAATCCTGATTTCTGTCGTTTTCATTCCTAAACAGTTTTGCCAAATGTACGTTATTACTTGTTATTTGCCAATGGCAGTAGCTTACAACATTTTTGTATTTTTGTGAAACAACAAAATTTTGCTATGTTAAGATATAATTTTATCCTGGTGTTGTTTTTATTGGTTATTCCTGGATTTGCACAAAAACAAAAGATTACCCGCGAAGAATACATCCAAAAGTATTATAAATTGGCGGTTTCGGAAATGGAGCGTAGCGGAATACCTGCCAGTATTACCTTGGCACAGGGGTGCCTCGAAGCGCAAAACGGGAATAGCCGACTGGCGCTTGAAGGGAATAATCATTTCGGTATTAAATGCAAAACCGAATGGAAAGGGAAAAAGATTTATCATGACGATGATGCCAAAGGAGAATGTTTTCGCAGGTATGCTCATGCTGAAGCTTCTTATATCGATCATTCCAACTTTTTGATGAACAGCAGCAGGTATAGCTCATTGTTTCAACTAGATCCAAGGGATTATGTATCGTGGGCAAAAGGGTTAAAGCAGGCGGGTTATGCTACCGACCCGACTTATGCCGAACGCCTGATTAAAATAATAGAAGACAACCGGCTTTATGTGTACGATCAGGATGGTGAATTCAGGCTGATGGCTTCTGTAAAACAAGAACCGGCAAAGGCAAAGATGTCGAGTTCTGCTTTAGGCAAAACGAATGCTTCCCATAAAATTGAATTGCGAAACGGATTACAGTCTATTGTTGTGGGCGAAGGTGATACGTATGCCAGTGTCTCCAAAGATTTAGGCATGAAAGACTGGGAACTAGCTACTTACAATGATATAGAAAAAGGGAAACAGCTTCGTGTAAACGAAATTTTGTACATCGAAACCAAGTATAAAAAGAACGATCGTAAACATTTGCAACATATTGCCGAAACTGGCGACAACATGCATTACATTTCACAACTCTACGGATTAAGGCTGAAACCTTTACTAAAAAGAAACCGCATGAAAGCGACTGAAACTCCTGCTGCTGGTCAAATTATTTATCTCCGGAATAAAAAGCCAAGAAAAGAATAACCGAAAAATTTCTTTTCCCCGGATTAATTTTTGTTCCAACGACTAAAAAGTAGTCGCAGAAGTACCCGGTCGGCAAAAAAGATAAAATTCAGGAGGAGTACAAGAAGTGTTACTGTGATTACATTTCCGGATAAGAACGTGAAAGCCTGAATAACAAATGCTTTATCAACAAAATAATAGAAGCCAGACACCACAACAAGCAGCGCTAACAAAACTCCCGTTAAGTAAAGATATTCGTGCAGATCAGTTTTCCATTGCTCCCTTCTGACAATGGAAAATGAAACCTTCTGCGCAAAATCCGCAGGCAGACGAAATCCGGGTTCCGCGCGGAATGATCCTTCGATAATTTGATCCAGTTCTTCATTTTTCATAGGTAATCTCCTTCACTCTCTTTAAACTGTTTTCTTTCGAAAATATCTGAGCAACAATTTTATTGCTATCTTAACAATGGCGAATTTAACATGCTCGTTTCGTTAACCACAAACTTAAGTTTCTCTCTCAGCAGCGCTTTTGCCCTGAACAGATAACTTTTTATTGTCCCTTCGGGCATTCCGGTAATCTGTTCAATCTCCTGATATGAAAACTCTTCCAAATGAAACAGAGTTAACACGGTACGATACTGAACAGGCAAGTTTTCAATTTGTTCCCGGATATACCGGTGTAGATCAGCTTTTTCAAAATCGTCCGTCTTATAGTCAGTCAGGTTTCGTAAAGCAGCCGAATCGTCCGGATCAACCTCATCACCTTTTTTAAATTTTCGCAGGTAATTAATGCTTGTATTGTAGGCAATGGTTGCAATCCAGGTTGATAATTTGCATTCATTCCGGTATTTCCCCAGATTTTGATAGACTTTCATAAATACTTCCTGACAGACATCTTCCAGTTCATCCTGCCGCTGAATTAACCGACCAGTAATATGAACGACCAGTTTCTGGTAGCGGTTTACCAAAAACGTGAAAGCGTTCATATTCCCGTTTAAAATCTGGTTAATTAATTCAGCATCATTCATACAGGAAGTTTGACAACATTTCTTTCTGAAATGTTGCAGCAAGTACCAACAATTTTTTCAGAAAAAAAACTGGACACCCTTGCAACATTTCGCAAACTCCTGTTGTCACATCTTACAAACATTTAAAACACGAAATTATGAATGAAGTATTAATGGCAGCAGTAATCTTTTTTGCTTTCTACCAAATTATTAAAAATTTTACTGATTTTTTATTGCGTAGAAAAATCATCAAAGCTGGGCATTTTGATAATGCCGGAATTCTGGATCAAAAAATTGCTTCGGTAAGTTCTGAAAATCAGGAAGCAAACAAATATCCTTCGTTAAAATGGGGTTTGGTCGCGTTCTTTGCAGGTGTTGGCTTTATTGTAATCAATTCGATGAGTCCAAGCCTTTATAATCAGGACAGCTACCACAACTTCATGGAAAATAGCATGTTGCCTTTTGGCATTGAGTTGGTTTCCATTTCGTTGGGTTTTATCATCTATTTCCTGATTGTGAATTTCACGAAGAAAAAATAGAACTCAAGAAAAAAGTAAAAAGGCAAAAAATAAAAGAATCATCTTTCAACTTTTGCCTTTTTGCTTTAAATTTTTTCCTTAATCTATATTTTCACGCGCCAATCCCCCAATTCGTGAAACCCACGAAGCAATTCGTCAATTTTCATTCTTTTTTTTCCGGAAAGTTGTATTTCAGTAATCGACAACCAACCATCGGGGCAAGCTATTTTCAGGTATTTTTTACCATCCGTGCGGAGCGTTCCGGGAGCTGCCGGTAAACTGCTGTTATCACGTTGAGCAGCGAAAATCTTCGCCGTCAGCATTTCATCTTTTTCAGGGTGTATCAACTCCGTCCAGGCTGTTGGGTACGGAGAAAGTCCCCTGATCAGGTTTCTCACCGATTCGGTATCTTTAGTCCAATCTATACGGCAATCGTCTTTAAATATCTTTGGTGCCTGCTTAATCCGTTCCGGTTGATCAATCAATTGTTCCTGATCAATGGGTTGGATGTTTCCATCTGCCAGCGCGTCAACGGTTCTTAATACCAGATTTGCCCCAATATTCATCATGCGATCGTGCAAATCGCCTACCGAATCATTTTCTCCAATATTCACTTTCTCCTGAAAAATTATTCGCCCGGTATCAATTTCGTGCGAGAGTAAAAACGTAGTGACTCCTGTTTCTGTCTCTCCATTGATGATTGCCCAGTTGAGCGGAGCTGCCCCACGGTATTGCGGAAGCAAGGACGCATGTAAATTAAAAGTGCCCATAGGAGGCATATTCCAAACCATTTCGGGCAACATCCGGAACGCAACAACAATTTGCAGATCGGCCTTTAAACTTTTCAATTCGGCAATGAATTCAAGATTTTTCAGCTTTTCAGGCTGAAGAACTTTCAGATTCTGTTGAATCGCATATTGCTTCACGGCAGATTCGCTCAACTGCCGGCCACGTCCCGCAGGCTTATCTGGAGCTGTAATTACGCCAACCACCTGATAACCATTATCAATCAAAGCCTTGAGACTCTCAACAGCAAAGTCGGGAGTACCCATAAATATGATTCGAATATCCTTAGGATTCATTGTTTTTTATTACAAAGATAAGCCAAGCTGATAAACCTCAAAATACAAGACACAAAAAGAGGACGACTCGTTTATCAAGAAAATTACAACACTGAAAATGAGCGCCTTAATCTTGAATTAACAATAGCACATCAAAACATGACTTGTTGATAATCAACAATTTGCGCAACAATCTACGTTAACTTATCATCAACAGATTACTAAATAATTTGCAGACAGCAACTTAAGTGTGTTTTGCACGAAGGTTTAGGTATTTTTGTATGGTCAATTATTTTTTCTGAATATAACCTTAAAATTATGAGCTTTAAAAAACAATTCTTAAAATCAAAACCGGTATGCAAGGTTGCATTTCGTTTCGATGCTGCTGACGCATCTGGAGCTGAGAAGGTTCAGCTGTTGGGCGATTTCAACAATTGGGACAAATCTGCTGAGCCGATGACCAAGTTAAAGTCGAATGATTTTACTGCTACGCTTGAACTGGAAACCGGTAAGGAATACCAATTCAGGTATTATATTGATGGCTCAATCTGGAAGAATGACCCACAGGCCGACTATTTTGTAGCCAACAACTTTGGCGAAGAAAATGGTGTTATCTCAACTACGGTGTAAGGATTTAGCCTGATCACTGTATTTGAAAAGCAGAAACTGATAATTCCTGATTATCGGGTTTCTGCTTTTTCGTTTTCGTATATTTTCGTTTGCTATAGTTGATACTTTCCTTCAACATCGGCACGTAGCTTCCTGTTGCCTTTGACTGCTTTGGGTGAATACGGACAATTTCTGCAACCGTTGGAGCAGCAATAACCCCGTTTAACCAGATAAAATTCGGTCATAATCCGGTAACCATCCGGGCTCATGGTATAGTCAATACCTTCCTCAGTGGTTTCACCGTAACCCGACTCAAACATATTATCGAACATTCCCATTATCGCCAAAGATTCTGATTTCGAATTTATAAATTCGGAAGGTTATGCCCCATCCTGTCGCGTTTAGTTTTCAGGTAGCGCTTGTTATACTTATTGGGTTCAATTTCAATGTTGATGGTTTCCACCACATTTAAATCGTAAGCTTCGAGACCCACCCGTTTCACCGGGTTATTGGTCATTAACCGCATTTTGGTTACACCAAGGCTGCGTAAAATCTGTGCGCCTACACCGTAATCCCGTTCATCAGCATCGAACCCAAGATGTATATTGGCCTCAACCGTATCAAATCCCTGATCCTGAAGCTTATAAGCCGCAATTTTATTCATAAGGCCAATTCCTCGTCCTTCCTGCATCATGTAAACAATTACCCCTTTGCCTTCATTCTCAATTTGTTTCATGGCATATTCTAACTGATCACCGCATTCGCAACGCATCGACCCGAAAATATCTCCGGTCATACACGAAGAATGAACGCGCACTAAAATGGGTTCATCGTGCTTCCATTCGCCCTTTATAAGTGCAATATGCTCAACCCCGTTAGAAATTTGACGGAATGGAATTATTTTGAAATTACCAAACCGGGTGGGTAAATTAACCACTTCGCCCCGTTCGATCAGGCTTTCGCTTTGTAAACGATAAGTAATCAGATCTTTGATTGAGATAATTTTTAAATTGAACCGTTCGGCAAGTACGACTAATTCGGGCAATCGGGCCATAGTTCCATCCTCATTCATTATCTCAATCAGTACCCCGGCTGGTGTCAGCCCTGCAAGTCGTGCCAAATCTACGGCAGCTTCGGTATGTCCGGAGCGGCGAAGGACACCCCTGCTTTTGGCTTTAAGTGGGAAAATATGTCCCGGACGCCCTAATTCTTCGGGTTTTGTATTGGGGTTGGCCAGGGCATTTAACGTTTTGGCACGGTCGCTTGCCGAGATACCCGTTGTACAGCCATATCCCAATAAATCGACAGATACAGTGAAAGGTGTTTCGTGCGATGACGTATTTTTCCCAACCATAAGGTCGAGTTCCAATTGATCGCAAATTTCTTCGCTAATCGGGGCACAAACCAGCCCCCTTCCGTACATGGTCATAAAGTTTACCATTTCTGGAGTCACTTTTTCGGCTGCGGCAATAAAATCGCCTTCGTTTTCACGATCTTCATCGTCAACAACAATAATCATTTCTCCTTTTCGGATAGCTTCAACAGCTTCGTGTATGGTGTTTAATTTAATCTCGCTCATTTTCGTAAAATGAATTTCAAATTCGCCGCAAAACTAACTAAAATTATCCAGTTACTATCAGAAAATCACATCAGGATCGTTGTGCTTTCTCCCAAAGTACTGTTTGTTTTCCTTTCACAAATCTGAAAAAACCTTTATACATGGCATAGTTCATAGCTACAAAATAGAAAGGGGCATAAACAAACTTTACGGGTAAAGGGTGCATTTGAGTCAGATAACCCAACAACGCCAAACCATAAAAAAATACCTGCAGAACTAAGAGTATGGAATATATGGATAATGCCCGGAAAGCGTCCTGACCTGCAACAATAAAGATACCCGAAACCAGTAAAGTAATTAATGCGATTGGAGCCAGAGTCCAGCGCAACACTTTATGTGAGACGTATTGAAAAAACAATCGGAAGTGAAAAAACGGGTTGAGAACTTTTTTCAATCGGAACAGCGATTGATAACAACCGGCCGCAATTCGCACTTTACGCTTGAGTTCTTCGGCTACATTCGACGATCCATGCTCGGTGGCTACGGCTGTTGGTTCATAAGCTACCCGAAACCCTTGCAGGGTCGTTCGCATCGAAATCATAAAATCATCGAGCAGCGTATCCGGTTCAACCTGCTGAAACAATTCGCGCCGGATGGCAAAAAGCTCTCCGGTAGCGCCAATCGTGCTGTAAAACTGATAGTCGAGTTGTTTTAGCCACGATTCTATTTTCCAGTAAAAGCCCTCACCAATTGCGGCAACAGGCTGGTTTTTGTCTTTGTAAAATTGTTTTTCGCCTGCCACACAACCCACTGTACTATCCTGAAAGTGGCTGATCACTGCCATCAACGAATTGGGCGATAGCATTGTATTGGCATCGCTAAACAGAAGAATGGCTGCGTTCGAGAATGCCGCACCACGATTCATCCCTTCAATCTTTCCGCAACGTTTGGGGTTATGCAATAAAATTACTTCGGGATAATTTGCCACCAACTCAGGTGTTCCATCATCAGAGCCATCATTAATCCAGATAATCTGAAGTTTTTCAGGAGGATAAACCAGAGAAAGTGAATTTTTTATCTTTTGGTCAACGTAATCTTTTTCGTTGTAGGCTGCTATTATCAGGCTAACCTCGGGAAGATATTCCGTGGATGGCAATCGCGAAGCGTGTGGCTTTGAGCCAAATAAATTTCTTATTTTCAGTAAAACAAACAGAAATATCCCGTATCCACCAAAAGTGTAGAAGATAATAAATCCCGATATCCAAAAAATTACTTCCCAAATAGTTAACACAGGTGTTTGTTTAGGTGTGCGTATGTTCTTTGTAAAAATCGATTAGTGCCCCTGCCTGAGATAAATTATCAAACTTTTCCTGAATAAAGCCAATTGCATTTTTCCCGATCTGGTCAGAAAGCTCCCGATCGTTAATCAAACGGGTAATGGCATCTACAAATTCATCTGCATTATTGGCAATCAATATATTATTCCCATCCTCTGTAGGAATTCCTTCAGTCCCGATATCGGTAGTAACAATGGGTTTACCCAAAGCCATCCCCTCAATAATCTTGATTCGCATCCCACTTCCGGAGAACAGCGGCACTACCATAATAGCTTTCGAATTAATAAAATCGTAGGCATCGTTTATTTCGCCGAGGTATTCTACCCCATCCAGTTTCAGATGACGTTCGAACCATTCGGGTGCGTTTCTACCGGCCAGATAAAATTTTAAATTGGGGTTTTCACTATGGATTTTTGCCCAGCAGTTGCTGAAAAACCAGAGTAATCCCTCCTGGTTTGGTGCCCAGTCGAGTGCCCCGATGTGAAACAGCGAAGGGAATTCCAGCTTTTTTGCTGTTGGAACCAACGATGCAAAATCAATACCGGTTTGCGAAGTATGGCGTTGCTTTTTGTTTCCGAGTTTATCAAGGATTTGGCCATCCCGGTCGGTAATCGGAATCAATAAATCGTATGTATTTAGGTGATTGATCTCGAACCGTTTGATTCTTTTTGAAAGATTCCGTAAGTATTTTGATCTCAACCCATTGGAGAGCGTGGCTGTTCTCTCCCAAATTTCGTATTCGATGTTGTGCGCCCGATAGGCAATAAGGGCATCAGAATATTTACGGATCACCGGAATATACGGGCATAAATACAAGCCTTCGAGTTGAATAACATCATATTTTTTTTCGGTCAGCAGTTTGACTAATTCAATACTGAAGTCGTCGGAAATAAACCGTTGGGCATTATATGGGAGCTTTGAGAATAATAAATTAAGTGCAGCTTCAACCCAGTTTACGGAAGCAGGAACCTCTACCAGCCGAAATTCGGCCCGGCTCCTGATTGTGGCAGGCATATCTTTGATGCTCACGTGATGCTTGGAAGTATTCATACATAAAACTGTAACTTCGTGGCCCAGCATCGAAAATCCTTTGGTCATATTTAAACAGGCGATAGCTCCTCCATCTTTTGGTGGCCATGGCACTTTATTCATCAGCTGAAGTATTCTCATCAGTTTAATTTTCAGATTTTTTACGCTTCAGAAAGCTAAATCCCGACAGCTTTTTGAAGAATAACTGGTAACTTTCTAAACTCATCACTCCCGAATCGGTAGCGGCCTTATAGGTTAGCCAAAAGCCCAAAGGTAAAAACACCAGAGACGAGAACCACATGCCGTTAACCATCGACCAGGCATCTTCCCTTGCAAACTTCTCTCCTGTTATCATCAGGATATAATAGGCAATAAACATCAGAATTGATACAACAACAGGCATTCCGAGTCCTCCTTTACGAATGATCGCCCCGAGTGGAGCCCCGATAAAAAAGAAAATCAGGCAGGCAAAAGAGAGTGTAAATTTGCGATGCCATTCCATTGCATAGGTATTGACATTTTTTTTGCGGACATACATTTCGTCTAAATTCTGATTGATCGTTTGCGAATTACCCCGGGCATAGCCAATGGCTTTCTGGTACAATTCTTCTTTCTCAAAAGTACTCAGCGACGCAATGTGTTTATCAAAGTCAACTATCGAATCAGGTTTAATCCTCGGATTTACCCTCAAAGTATCATATGGCATAGCAAGCCAGGCTATCTGCCGGTTTAAATCACTCAAATAGTTTAACGATGTAACAAAACGCCAAACCCTTAATTTGTAATCGGCAAAAAGAGAATCTCCCTGTACGCTCAACTGACCAATATTCATCATACGTGAACCTGTCCTGAAAGCATTCTCATCGGTCCGGCTAAATTCAAAATCGAGCATACTAATGTTTATAACTTCTTTTTTAAACGATTCTCGTCTGAAACGATATCGTTGGTCCGCTCCCTGGCGCCGATCTGATTCCTCAGTATAACTTTGACCGTTATACAAAGTGATTGTCATAAATTTCTTTCCTTCGGCCGATTTTACTTTTCCTGAGTCAGCTTCGGCCCGAATAATTTTACCTTCGGTAACTTCCATTTTTCCCGAGTCTGCAATGGTCACATTCACGTTTCCTTCGTTCCGGGAATGATTGTATATCATCACATCATAGAGCATATTGGTGTTCTCATCTTTACGCTCTACCTTAATGCTATAGTTAGGCATGTCGTTTATAAAAACACCTTCCTTAATAACCATTTCAGGTTTCTGCTGCTTTACACTATACAGTAAGGAATAAAACTCCAGGTTCGTTTTGGGAAGAATATTATTTGAAAAATAAAAGGCAATAGAGGTTAACAGAATGGTTACCATTAAAAGTGGCCGCATAATACGGAAAAGGGAAATTCCGGAAGCTTTCATCGCCACAAGTTCATAATTTTCGCCCAGGTTCCCGAATGTCATAATTGAGGCCAGCAGCATAGCCAAAGGAAATGCTAAAGGAACAAGCCCAAAGGAAGCATAAAGCAACAGTTCGGCAACAATATTCCATTCGAGTCCTTTTCCGACCAAATCATCAATGTATTTCCACAGAAACTGCATCAGCAGAATAAACACACAGATGAAGAAGGTCATAAAAAACGGACCTAAAAAACTTTTAATGATAAACCGGTGTAATCGCTTCATGTTTTATTCTTGCGTGGTCAAAACGATTACAAAACTAAAGTATTTTGAAGAATTAAAAAGTGAAAGTATATCAGCATCCATATTTATTTAAAGGCATTCAGGCAAATACGGTTTAAAACGTAAGGAAGAGGAATAATACTTCGGAACAAAAGGCTGTATAGGGAGAACCCCAAATTTTACCAGCTTATTTACACAATTATTATAGTACTGAAAATGAATAGATTTACGAACCCAGCAATTGTTTCAATTTGGTGATTTGAGATGCCCATAAATCAGTAGTGGCTTCAACTTCATCGGCATCAGCAAAATCAATAACTGTAAGCGACACATCATTCGTTAGTTCGTCTTGCGAAATAATAAATTCGAAGTACGATTCGGCTTTGTCCGAGTCGTCGTCAATCCATTCGTATCTGACCGTTTTATTTTCCCGGTGATTCTTTTTTTCTGCATCTTGCATGGAGTCGCCCCAAACAAATGTGTAAACATTACCCTTAACTCGCACATCATCGGCAAACCATTCGGTTAATCCGGAAGCAGTGCTCAGTCTGTTGAACAACACTTTGGGTGAGCAATTAATAACATACTCCAACTGTAATTTCATTTTCACTCAATTTGATTCTATGATTTCTTGCAATATATGGAATTAAACACATAAATGCAAGGTGAACAAAAAGCGGGAAAAGAAAAAAGAAAAAAATTTACCATTGGTTAAGCACGGAAAAAATAAAGTACTATATTTGCCACCGCAAAAAAGGAATGAAAGTTTCTATTTTGCGGGTTCACAAAAAATAATGGCGAGGTAGCTCAGCTGGTTAGAGCGCATGATTCATAATCATGAGGTCGGCGGATCATGCCCGCCTCTCGCTACTGAAAATCAAGAGGTTGCAAAAATAAAATTTGCAACCTCTTTTTATTTGCACACAATTTGCACACAAAACTTTGAATTATCAATGTTATGTTGATGTCAGGGTAGAATTATTAATTACTCGATAGAGAAATCTTCTTCGAAAATAACGAGTATTGATTAATAGTTGATTAGAGCTATATGGTACAAATAAGATACAAATGAATTAATCTATTCAAAAATTAATATTCCAATCATTGGGTGTAAAGATACAGTTTTGGCTTGGAATGCTCGTTTATGTAATCATATTATAAAATGTTAATCCTGATGACTGCGGTAAATGTAAACTATTATTTCAAATTGTATTTTCTAAATTAGGAAGTGAATGCCTGCCAAATCAGGAAGTAAATCGATGCCAAATTAGGAAGTAGATTAGCGCCAAATTAGGAAGTATTGTTATATTTGCATTGAAATTCAATTACGTATAATATGGCAGAAAAGACTTATTTATCGCGCTTGTGTGATCAGGAACTACAAATAGCATTACAATCGTCAGGAGCAGTTTTAATTGAGGGAGCCAAGTGGTGCGGAAAAACACGTACTGCATCTGTGGCAGCAAAGAGCATTTTGTATATGCAAGATCCGGATAATTCGGCATCTTACCAGGCAATGGCCGACACAAAACCTTCATTGTTACTCAAAGGTGAAGCACCAAGATTAATTGATGAGTGGCAAATGGCTCCGGTTTTGTGGGATGCGGTCAGATTCGAAGTTGATAAAAGGGGTGATGTCGGTCAGTTTATTTTGACTGGTTCGGCAGTACCTGCTGATAATGTAACTGCACATACTGGTACAGGAAGGTTTTCCCGAATGTTGATGCGTCCGATGAGTCTATTTGAATCGAATGAATCAAATGGCTCAGTTTCTTTAGGAAGTCTGTTTGGAGGGAATCAGGATATTGAATCAATGTCCGAATTGTCCATAGAAAAAATAGCTTTTGCTTTATGTAGAGGTGGATGGCCTGCCAGTGTTTTGAAAAAAGATGAATCAGCATTACGTATGTCAAGAGATTATGTAGAGGCTGTAATTAATCATGATGTATCGCGCGTTGATAATGTGGAAAAAAATCCCGAAAGAGTTCGGTTATTGTTGCGATCTCTGGCAAGAAATGTAGCTACAATGGCTTCGATAGAGACGATCAAAAGTGATATTGAAGCGACTGATATTTCAATATCAGATAAAACAATTGGTTCTTACCTAAATGCGTTAAGAAGAATTTTTGTGGTGGAGGATTTGGCTGCCTGGTTGCCGTCAATGCGTTCCAAGTCGGCAATACGGACTTCAGCAAAAAGACATTTTGTTGATCCCTCAATCGCTACGGCAGTGTTGCGAACAAATCCGGATGGGTTGTTGAACGACTTTAATACTTTTGGGTTCCTGTTTGAATCTTTATGCACACGAGATATTCGTATTTATGCGCAAGCAATTGATGGTGATGTGTTTCATTATCGCGATAAAAGTGGATTAGAATCCGATTTGATTGTTCGGATAAGAGATGGTCGTTGGGCAGCGATAGAAGTAAAGTTAGGAAACAAACAGATTGAGGAAGCTGCTCAAAATCTATTGGCACTAAAGGCAAAAATTGATGAAGATAAAATGGGACAAGCCTCATTCTTAATGGTCATAACCGGAGGTCAATATGCCTATCGTCGTAATGACGGTGTTTTGGTAGTTCCTATCGGATGCCTGAAGAATTAGGATGTGCGTAGTTTCCCAATTCCGCGTGAAACCGTAAGTCTAATCATCCGACTTTTCCAATTGATTTCAGTATAAATGTAGCGGATGAAGCTGGTATTTGTTTCTTCTATAAGCTGTTGAATAATTTATCCATAGTAGCTTGTTTTCTGAAAAAAATATTATGCACTGACTAAGTGCATATTTTAATAAAAATCGCACTATCAAAGTGCGATTCCATTTTATACGATTCTGTTTATATCATTAGTCGTTGAATTGACATATATTTCTATGAAAAAGGAAATGTCAAATTTCAGGTATGATGATGTGCTGTTGAAATGGGAAATAACAGGCACCGGGAGGTGCGTGGGCAGTTATTCTCATTTCAATAGCATGATGAAACGCTCAATACAGGCTGAATAAAGCGACAATGATCGGGAACCGGTTTTATGGAGCAAACATTTCGCAGGTAAAAATAAGCGGGAATGCTGTTGTTGTGGGTGGGGAAAGGTGTAGGTGTTGAGGCACGAAACACTCACTCGTGCGGTGCTGAAGCTGTTGAGGTAAACGAATAAAATAGTGAAATGAAGTATGAATGGAACGGTTGAATGAGTGAGACGAACCGGCTGCAAGCACAAAGGCCAAGCGCGAATACTCCTATATTGTTACCTGCACCATTAAAGGGTGGCGGGGGATTTTGAGGTCTTTGTTTCCAGGGGTGAACACTTCGCAGGGCATACCGCTGATTGGGTTGGGAAAAGCAAGGGAGGTGACTGAATACAATGTAGTGAATTGGGGTAGGGTGGAATGGAGTTTCCCCTTTTGGCTTTGAGTTCCGGGCCGTGAGTGGAAAAGCCAAAGGGGAGCGGCATGAAACAGCAGGTTGGCCTGATCGCAATGGAATGAATGGAAGCACTCTTGTGTGGGTAGTCGAAGTTGTTAGGTGCTGGCCGCTATTCTTCCTTAGTTTACATATCAAATATAAAGTATTTTGTCAAGCTAAAATCTTGTCTTTGCATTTTATTTTAAGTCAAGGCGCAAATGCTGTTTGGGGTTTTAATTTTTTGAGGGAGGGGGGGTAAAACCTTTCAAGTTGCTGAAATGTATCCTTGCAGGAGGGAAAAAAGGCAAGCTCTTTTGCAATTTTAGCTTTGAGGGGAGTTTTTGCGTGAATTGCAAATGTGCTTGCCTTTGTGCGTGTGCTTGCTACAATCTTCGCATACCTTGTTTCATATTATTCGGCGGTTGTCTCAAATGTGTCAAGCTGATTTACAACTTATATGGTGTCAAAAACAACTTTACCAACGGTCGTTACAACTTTACCAGAGGTCATTCCATAACTATAGGATTTAAGTAATTAATAAATGAAATTGCAGATTCAAAATCAAAATATCTGTCCTTTACAACCTCACATTTGTATTTCATTGGTAAAAGAGTTCCCCACTTTGAAAAACCAAGTAAAGATTCACTTTGCTCAAGTGTTGCAACCAAATGATTATCTATTTTAGAATACTCAACATTGATACTTGCTACTAAGTCTTTAAAGCCACTAGTGCTAATTGTAATTTCAAAAGAACTACTATGATCGTCAAATGCTGCTTCTATACCAGTAAAACCAATTAGATAGCTTAAACTCTTATTTATTTTTGTTCCAGTAAAAGTGTATAAAATAATTTTGCCATCCTTTATTATTATAGGCCGGTCATATTCAAAATTCTTAATCTGCGAACCCTTGAAATCGTATCTTAATTCATGCAAAATAGATGTACTAGTTTCGTTTAATTCAGAGTAAGATTCATCTGATTTTAATATCCGTAACATTTCTTCTCTTACTTTGTGGTGAATATTTCCACCTCCACCAAAAAACATTGGTTTCTTACCATCATTAGCTGGAATAACTTCAATTTTGGAACTCTCAAGATCAACATCTTTGATTTTCCAGATTCTTGCAGCAAGTAGGATATTTTCGCCAATCTTAATTTGTGGTGAATAGGGTATATCACCAATTTTTCGGCCAGAATGCAATACCTTAAAATTTAGTTCAGTTTTGAAAACGCTATAGAATTCACGCGAATTAACAATGTTTTCACCCTCAATGCCTAATATTAGTTCATTTTGGTGGACTTCAATATAGTCCAGTTTTATTGATTCCTGTATAATTGATTGAATGTCTTCTTTATCTATTGAAACAAAGGCTCTATTTGCATTTATACGTTTTATTAGACTAGTTAAACTGCATCCAGATAATTGTTTAACTATTGAAAGTACCTGATGCAGTAAGATGTCGTAGGGTTTTTCTGGAGTTTTTATTGGTTCAAGAAAATCAGCCTTATATAATTGCCAACATGCTAAAGACTGCAAGAAGCTCCATTTATCAGTTGTATATATATTTACAATGCTCTTTTCACCTTCCCGGCGACCACTTCGTCCTATTCTCTGAACTAATGATGCAACAGAGTGAGTTGAATCAATCTGAACGATTTTGTCTACTGTTCCAATGTCTATCCCAAGCTCTAAGGTTGATGTGCATGCAATACAAAAATTAAAACGCTCATTGTTCTTTGCGAAATATTCAATATTCTCTCTTATTTCCTTATCAACAGATGAATGATGAGAATAATAGTTCTTATGGCCATTTACCCGATCGGAAATTTTTCTCAATTTAACGGCAACTTCTTCAGTTCGTCCTCGACTATTTGGGAAAATGAGGACTTTGTTCATATTAGTTTCTAGGTATAAATCTTTTAATAAGTCAAGTGAAAGTTCGTTTGTACTATTTTTAAAATATTTGAATTTTGCTTCGGTATCTTTCTTTGTTCTATCCAATAATACTTTTGTATTATCAATATCTCCAGTTATCCTTTTTGCCTCAATATAATTTGCCTCACCAATAGTTGCAGACAGTCCAATAGTTATTATCTTATTTTTATTTACCTGCTCGATGCGAGATAAAATTGACATTAGTTGTATGCCTCTATCTGCTCCCAAAAATGAATGTATTTCATCAATTACAATATAACTCAGATTACCAAAAAGAGTGTTGACGTTGTATGGAGCATTAACAAACATTGCCTCTAAAGATTCAGGAGTAATTAATACTATACCACTTGGATTCTTTATGAGTCCAGTTTTAAGTGATTTTTTTGCTTCACCATGCCACTTTGTTACTTTAATTTCTAAGTTTTTACACAATTCTTCAATTCTAAAAAATTGGTCATTTATTAACGCAATTAATGGAGATATATATAAGACTTGAACTCCTGCTTTATTAAAATCTGTTTTTGAAAGAATGGGTAAAAATGCCGCTTCTGTTTTACCAGAAGCCGTTTTTGAAGCAAGAATATAATTATTGTCAGTAGATATTATTCTTGAGATTGCAGCTGCTTGAATTGGACGTAAAGATTCCCAACGCTTTTCACGAATATACTTTCTAATAGGTTCCGATAATAATTGGTATGACATTATAGTTCTTCGATTGAATCAATTGCAAGTAATTCAGGTCTCTCGTCTGAAATTTCAATGCTTGATATTAAAAGTCTTTTATCTGCATCTGGATTTTGCCTTAAAATACTTAGGATATTTAAGAAATCTCTAATAACCTCCCGAGGAGTTAAAAACTCATCAGCACCAGGCTTATTAAACATCTCCTCCATAAATAATTGAATATCTTGTTCGGTAATGTTTAGATTGATTCCAAAATTAAAATCAAAAATCTCTTTTAAGTTTTTAAGCAGTACAAAAATCTCGTTATGGTTTAACGGAATTAGTTTAATAACTGGTTGAGCCAAATCACGTAATTCTAATGTTTCAAATTTATTAGTTTCTAACCTCGTTTTCAGAGCATCGTAACTAAATAAACCTCTTCTTTCATTTTCAAGAAACTCTTTTGTTCCGGCAAAATTGATAAACAAATTGGAAACTTTTCCTTGAAAACAGTCATTGAATATTGTTAGAATTTTTTCATAATTCTTTGCTCTCATCGTAGAAGTTGAAATTTTATATAAGTTAACTGCTTCATCCAGATTTATCATGAATCCACTATAGCCCATGCTTACAAATAAGCTACAGAAATTCTTCAACATGTCATAATAATTTAAGTCTGTAATTATTTCTCTTACACCTAAATCTTGACGTGCTTCTATTTTTGTTCGGTATTCCCCTTTTAACCATTTAAGGGCACTCCGTCTTAAATGTTCATCATTTTTAATGTACCCTTCGTAATATTTTATTACAACAACCCCAAAATCAAATCCTCCTGTTTCTGTCACCTCGTTGACCGTTTGCATTATATTTTCTTGGATAAGTAAAAAGTAACGGTCGTCTCTTATTTCTGTAATTTGTATATTATGGACTTGTGCTGTTTTCAAAACAACTTGTTCAATCCATTTGTCTAGCAATGTGGGTAATGCGCCTCCCTCGGGTTTAATTTGAATAGCAATATTATCCATAATTGCACTATATAAAGTTACTGCCTTGCCATCATTTGAATAAAGTCTATTGTCTGGCGTGAAATCTGCGTTTGAAACAACAAATTTCTGTTTTGTTGCTACAGTATTTAGTAAATGAAGCATAAATGATTTACCAGAGCCAAAATCACCAATCCAAAATTTCACCATACTGTGTCCATTTTGAACATCATTTAGTGCAGCAGTGAAAGATTCAATTTCTAAATCTCTTCCAACAGTAATATGCTGAACTCCAATGCGTGGAACAACTCCACCAGTTAGTGAGTTTATTATTGCAGTTGCTTCTTTGGGTTTAATTTTTAATGCCATAGCCTATTTTCTTAATTCACAATTTCTAAATAATAAGATTCATCAATAATATAATTAGCTTCTTCTTCCTCTATCAATGCTTGACCTTCAAGAAATTCTGCACATATTTCATTAATACTATCAATTAGCTGATTTTTGAATAAACCATTGTCCAAAGCAAATTTCTCAACTTCATTCTGATGAATCCAAAATGAGTTCGATGCAATTTTTTGCACTAATTGTTCCTGCACTTTGTTTAAATCGATTTCGGATTTAAAGAATAAATTGGTTTTTGTTTTTATACCAAATGAAACTTCTAATTCTTCATCTTTATTTTCATTATTGATAGGGTTAACCTCAAATTCTACAGACTCATTGACCAAAATTTCATTTAATAACTCAACAGTATTGGTATGTTTCTTTTCAACTTCTTTAATCTGTGTTTTATCTAGGATGATTTTCTTTCTCTTGGGAACGTAAATATTAGATATTTCATCTAATGCTTCTTCAATATTTGAAGTTTGAATCAATTTCCCAATGATTGATTGAAATTCAACAAGCTGCTCATTTGTAGTAAATAATGATTTTTGAATAGTAGTTGTTAATTGTTGGTTGTCAAATTTTTTAGATTTTAAATCGTAGTAAATATACTTTGCGTAGTATTTTAATGCTTGAACTTTATCGTATTTTGCAATAAACTTTGAAGATTCGTAAAAAATATTCTCAATATTCGGATTTTTTTGGTTTGTTACTTCAATATTTATTATTCCATCAATAAAATGATTCATTTCATTTTTCAGGAATGAATCTGTAAGTTTTTTATAATCAAGTTTCCACCGATTGACATTTTGCGCGTTTAATTCAATTTGAGTAAAAGTGTCAGGTTTTTCTACATTGTCTTTTAATTCCGAAATTAGTTCATTCAAAATATAACCTATACGTTTTTCGAATTCATCATTATATTCATAATAAGTGTATTCACCCACTTTTCTTTTATGTCCAAATTCATCCCGCACTGAATTTTCAACACGCCTGAAAATGGTATTATAAATATCTGATTCAACTCTTTTTTTCAAAAAGCTTTGATCATAAACTCCCCAGTATGTTTCAGATATTCCTTTTATTTCAAATACAGCCTGCTTAAAAAAATCAACCTCTTTGGCTACGGTGGTTGGAACCTTTTTTAGTTTTTTGTTTATTTCCTTCAATATGAGTAAGTACTGTTTAATAGTACTAATGCAACATCCCTCTATTGATGTAAAAACATTATATTGATTTTCAAATTTATTTAACCAAGTAACTTCTTGTTGACTTAAATCCAGCTTGTCTTTGTATTTTTTCCCAAGTTTAAAGGCATCCGGATCATAATTGGAAAAGCCATGCTCAAATTGATAATTTGTGTCCTGTAGTTCTTCTAGTCGTGAACGTGAGTCTGAGTCTCCTTTTTTTCTTAGAAAATCCTGCAAAGAAATAAGAGCGTAGCTTTTTGTTTTAGGACAGCACTCTCCTAAAAGCTTAAATTGTTTTTCAAGTATCTTAATATCTTGATGTTTTTCATACTCATTCAACAAGTCAAAATAAAGAATGAATGCATAGTTTGTATAACCTTGAATATCTACAAATTCTCCATTAAGAATTTTGTTTTTAAAGAAGGAATAATATTTTTTTTGTGCTGGTGTTGCGTGATTTATTTCATCATAAGAATAAACATAAGTATGACTCCAGAAGGGAGGATCCAATGTCATTTCAGTATTTGGAATTGAATGTTCTACAGTTAAATCAAGTTCTTCCGAATTTATGTCAATAATAGTTTCGTCTAATTGATTCTTGATCGTTTGCCTTTTATGTGGTGCTAATGCGATTTGCTCATTGTAAATATACTTTTGCATTGAATAGTCTGTTGGGTATTTTTTGACTACATACTCCTTAACTTCTCTTTCTGTGGCTTTATCCATAAAAGATTTTGCAGCAACTTGTTCTTTGTATATATATTCTTGTAAAGAATAGTCATTAGGATACTTTTCTATTGCAAATTTTTTCGACTCTATATCTAAGGTATTTGAAATAAAATCTTTAGATTTTATTTGTTCTTTGTACACGTATTCTTGTAAGGAATAGTCGGCGGGATATTTTTCTATTGCAAATTTCTTTGATTCTAAATCAAGAGCTTCCGTCATGAAAGCTTTCGAGTCTACTTGTTCTTTGTAAATATATTCTTGTAGAGAATGGTCTTTAGGGTATTTCGTTAATGCATATTTTCTAATTTCTTCATCTATTGTTTTTGTTGTGATAGATTCCGCCTGTATTTGTTCATCAAAGGCACTCTCATTTGTAATATAATTATCTGTATATTCTTTTACTACAAACTTTTCATTTTTCTTATCAGTTATAATTGGAGTGGATATTTCTAATTTCGGGGAAGTTAATTCATCAACTTTCAAGTCGATGCCTCTTTTCTTAGTATCAATAGCCGATTTATCAGAATAATCATTTTTGGGTTTCTCATTGGCATTTTTTATGGCGAATGGTACATTTGCTTGTTTTGTCGATTCTTTGTTTGGTTGTCTTTTTGCCTTTTGCTTATTTCTTTGTTTTAATATGTTATAAACTAAAAAAGTACCCAACCCAAGTCCTAATATCGTAAGTATGGGTAATATATTTTCGGTAATAAATTCAACAAGTTTTGTTATAATAAGTGCAATAAATCCAAGTAGAATCAATATTGGATGGATACTATTATTCTTTTTTGCCATTTTCAAACATTTTCAATTTTCTAAATTATAATCAACTTTTATCTCAAGAAATTTTTTTGAGATTCCCTGTATTTCTCAATTATTTGTGAAGTATTGGCTTTCTCTAAAACTACAAATTTTCTATGAATAGATTTTGAAATATTAAAGGATAATACTTATATTATCAATAATAGTGTATTTGTGATGCCACATCAAAGCGATGGCTGAAATTGCACTCTTTTACAAATTTTGATTTGTGGGTTGGTTTGTGCGATTTGCAAATGTGATGCAATGTGCGGGGGCTGTTGATCAGAGCATTCCCTAATGCGCCCAAAAGGCGCAAGGCGAGTTGGCAAAAAAAAAATTAAACCCCTTGCAAAGAGGTTTCCATAAGCATTAACCCGATCTGTCATTTTATTTGCAGTCATTGTCAATTCAGCGAAAATGTGTCAAAAAGCGGCGTTTGGCTTACACCTAACGTAGGAAGCTACGCGGGGCGGATTGCGGGTGATTTCCTGTCAAGCCGAAAAGCAGCTTGAGCGGAAAGATGCCCAACGAAAACCACCGCTGCTGATGCTTGCGCACAGCTGATGTTAAATTGTCCAGCCCTGCTTTTGCAAATACTTTTGTTAGTAGCAGTTCAAGGTATGTCCAACACATATAACTTACAACTACTACGAACTTCTGAAAGAGCATTTAATACTTTATTTAAATCCAATCTTTCACCACGAAACATCAGAGAATTATCAAATGAATTGTATCCACGGTGATCATTACCACCAAATCCTACTCTGAGTGATGGATTCATTGCTAAATCTATGTAAACACCGTTGGAACGATTATCAAACCACTCTTCAATTCGTTCATCATAATGTTCGAAGTGATTTCTAAATTTTCGATTTGATAGGATATTGTCCGTTTCCACTTTTAGCATCTCTCGTAATCGTTTCCCACGTAATCGATTCTTACTTGGCCAAAGAATCTTGGATATATTTGCTGCTGAAACAAGTATTGATTGAATTGAGCACCAAACTTCTAATCGATCAAAGTTTTTATGTGTAGCCTGTAATCTTTCAAAGGCTCTTTGTGCAATCTTTGATTGTAGTAAAATCTCACTAATAAAAATCATGTCTTGGAACTCATTCATATGGTGTAAAAGATTAATTGTCCATAACGTAGGAAGCTACCCGCAGGGGCGGATTGCGGGCGATTTCCTGTCAAGCTGAAAAGCAGCCTGAGCGGAAAGATACACCACGAAAACCACTGCTGCCGGATAGCTGATGATGGCGGCGACTCTATTTCTCTGTCGGATGTTCTCCCTTATCAAGTTTGCTGAAATTTTATTCTGGAATTGGCTCATCAATAATTCTGTTTGGATGTCCAAGCGTATAATAATCTATGTAATGTCCATTGTAAAAGAGGAGTTTTAAAAATATACGATTGAATAATGTTTCATAAGCTCTTGTCATGCGAAGCGTTTCTTTTATTTCTTCATCACTAATATCACCAAGCGATGAATGAGCCATTTTGTTTCTTGCTTTGATGGCGTCCCGTTCAGTCTTGCCAATAGGAAGTTCGATTATTTCAAACATCATTTCAAGCTTTTCGTTAGAACCTCGTTGTGCAGAATTCTTTAATTTGTTTAGAATAATTTTTTTATTCGGATTAGCTCCAAGCTTTTTTTCAATGGATAGAAGTTCGTCTTTAATTATACCAACAAACTCGTCAAACTTTATGTAGTAGTGTTTTACTTCGGAATGATTTTTCAGGACCCTGTCTGCTAATGTCTCAACGGCACTTGATAGTATTGGAAGATTTGCGCCTAACGATGAATATTTTGCAAGCCAATACTTCCACAAAGCGTCTTTCAATCGCAACTGTGTTCTCTGTTCCAGATAAGGGACAATGAGTTCATTGAGCAGAATCTCCGCTCTACCCCAATCATTAAAGTTTCCGATTTCAACTGGTGGAAACGCGTGTCGCTGACATCTGCTTACAATATTGTCTACCAATGGGTTTTGATACTCTTGTAAAGTCAATGATGCAGTGTCGTCATAGGATGTTTGTCCAATTTTTAAGAGCTGGTTGCCTAACACGAAACTTACTAATTCTGCAATTGCTTCTCTTTCATTTTCCTCTGGAATTCGTCCAAAAGATTGTCGGTACTCTATTGAAAGATTATATGACCAGTCAGGTCCAAATTCTTTTGGAACTTTCGCAACTATAAAAGACGTGTCATTATATTTTACTAATAAAAAATCTCTTCCACTGCCGCTACTCTTTATTAATCGGAATTCTTCCTCTGGATCAATGCCATCTCTGTTCCTTTTGAATGACTTATCGACACTCCTTGAAGTTGATCGTGTAAAGTTAATGTTAGAACTTCCAGTTAAAAACCATTCTTGAATCCTTACTGTTTTCGTTTCAATTTCTAAAAATGATTTTTCAACCTTATGAAAAATAAAATCAGATTGAAATTTTGCAGCAAGACTGTCAATTGAAATTGGGCTGCTGGTTGTTGCACCTAAAACAACTCCCGAAAATTTGTATTTAAAAAGTCCGTTAGTTGAATAACCAGTCACCATTTCATTTTCAATGAAAGCTCCTTTTATCCTTTCAATATTGGGTTCAAGTTCGTCTTTGTCGTGGATTATTCCTGTTATCGTGGCCACTAAATCATATTGGTTGTCCCTTGTAAATTTTACAATGCAATTTTTATTCAAGCGATAAAAATCGGTTTCAAAAGTCAGATGCGTAATTTCTTGATTGGGTTCTAATATCTCCCATTCAAGATGTTCTTGATAGTGGTCATAATTCATTGTTGTACACAGTTATTTTTAACAAATTCTTCCAGCAACAGTTAATAAGCATATTTTCGCTTTGATTAGATGTATTAAATCTCCGGTCACACTAAAACTGTTTATTTCTTGCCTAGTAATTACTATAATCCTACGCTTTTGCATAAGATGAAAAGCAATCGTATTATGAGCTGCGTTTAAATCATTTTGATCTCCAGTAATTCCATTGTTGGCAATTAATATTCCAAAGTCAAGGCCCCTTGATGCAACTTTTTGACAAAACCAGTTTACTTCAATACTTGAGACTGGATTACTCCAATTCTTACATTCAATCAGGACCACATTTGGTAAGAAATCAAAACCATGGCGTGATTTATCATTCCAAATTGCTACATCAATCTCCTCATTGCCATATGCATTCATCTGATTTCTTAATGCAATTGAAACACCTGGAACAGTTTCAAAAAGATAGCAAGCCAAGTCTTCAAATGCCCTCCCTTTTATTTGATTTGTCCCGCCATTATCACATACTTGAAAATGGCCAGCTAATGTATGCGTCGAATATCTAGCCATTTTAGTATTGATTATGAATTATTTCATTTCTAATTTTCCTTATAGATTCGTTAAAATCAGAAGTTTTAAACTTTTCAATAAAATCAGAAATTTGAATAAAAAGGTATCTTGATGTATTTGGCAAATCCTTTTTTGATAATTCTTTCAGGGATTCATAAAAAACCAAACAACTTTCAGCCGAGTTATTATTTGCAAGATTTAATATAGTTTCTTTTAGATTGTCAATATTATTCTTGTTAATCTCCTTCTTTACTTCAATTAATATCGGATTCCCGATTACATTATTTAAGTCATCACTCCATACGCAGAAATCTGTTAAGAATTTTATGTTTGAATCATATTTATTCTGAATAACACTAAGATTATATAATTCAAATATTTGCTTAAAAAGTAACTCATAGTTCTTTTCGGTGGAATTATTTATATTATTATACCAATTAAAAATCTTGTCATAATAGTTTGGATAACCACCTCCATAAAATTTTTGATTTTTGATTTTAACAGTTGGAGACTTTTTATTAGGTTTAATATTATCCAGAAATATTTTAAAATTAAATTCAATTTTGTTGACTTCATCGGGAAGTGCCTGAACATAGGTTGAGTCAAAAAGAAAATCAGGGTAATTATTTTTTTCTGACACAATGGAAAAGATGGGTTTATTTAAAGTTACTCCTATTCCAGCTTCAAATGCAATATTTGGATTTGCTTGTGAATAAACAATAATCATAAAATCACACTCCTTTATTGAATCTTTAATTGCTTTTTGTAAGGAATTTCCATATTGAATATCAGTTTGTGAATCAAAAATGTCAACTCCGTAACTATTCAACAAATTAATTATTTCAGAAATATTGTCTTTGAATTGATGTGATATATATGCTTTCATATCTAATTATTTTATGTCGTAGAGTCTCTTTTACAATTTTGTACAACGTAGGAAGCTACACGCAGGTGCGGATTGCGGGCGATTTCCTGTCAAGCCGAAAAGACGGCCTGAGCGGAAAGATGCCCACCGAAAACAACTGCTGCCGGACGGGTAGCTGAAGTGCCTGTTGCGCAATTCACATTAAAATGTTAGTAAATATAATGATATTTTGGGTGTTAATAGCTGTGTAATGAGTATCTTGAAATAAAAAAAATGCAAGGGCATAAGATATACCAGGAGAAGCTTTTCTCCAGTTTCCAGTTATCAAGGCGTGTTCCGGAGAGCAGTTTTTACCGGAGGCTCCACGATACACTGGATTTATCGTTTTTATATCCTATTACCAGAACGTATTACGGGCGATGCGGTCAAAAGAGCCTCGACCCGGTGGTATTCTTTAAGGTGTGCCTGGTCGGTTACCTGGAGAACAT
>JAIBEY010000081.1 GCA_019459525.1 Prolixibacteraceae bacterium | reverse complement strand
CAAGGTTTTGAGGGGTTAGGATGCTGTGCATAAAATAGATATGGGCCATTTTAACAAAAATTAATAGACACTAGTGATAAGTGGAATAGTATTTCAACACATCTTCAATAAAATGTTCCTGAATGGCTTGCTTCATCGAATACAAATGGAAAGCACGGAACTTTTCTTTTTCTCCTTCTTTAAACGTAACGCCAAACAGTTCAAGCGTTTTGGGCTTTGGCGTGGCTGTAAAAGCAAAGTAACTGGCATTAGTGAGCATTTTACGGCCTTTGATGATTTCGACAATCTCATCTTCATCTGTCCATTCTTCTTCATTTTCAACATCTTCACCATTCGATAAAGTTACATTCATTTTCCCTGCGGTATTTCCGCTTTGGCTACTGTGTGCTTCATCTATGATAATGGCAAACTTATTTCCGGGTAAATCGCCAATTTCATTAACGATGTATGGAAATTTCTGAATGGTGGTGATAATGATTTTCTTGCCTTCTTCCAAAGCTTCTTTCAAGTGTTTTGAACCTTTGTCAATGTGTTCAACCAAACCGGCAACCTGCTCAAATTGCTTGATGTTGCGTTGTATCTGCGAATCCAGTACAATTCTATCGGTGACTACAATTACCGAATCGAAAACTGCTGTAGTATTGGTTTTATCGAACAAACCAACTAACTGATGAGCCAGCCAACTGATGGAATTACTTTTTCCTGAACCTGCCGAATGTTGAATCAAATATCTTTTTCCTGCTCCGTTGTCTTTTGCATCTGCCAATAGGTTACGAACCGAATCGATCTGGTGGTAACGTGGAAAAATCATCTTCTTTACTTTCTCTTTCTTGATTTTACCATCTGGCAATATCTTTTCTGATTCTTCTTCTATGAGTTGAACATAGTTTTGAATGATATTGGTGATGCTTTCCTTGGTCAATATGTCTTTCCAGAGATAATCGGTTTTAATTCCTGATTTGTTTGGTGGATTACCTGCACCGTTATTGTGTCCTTTGTTGAATGGCAAAAAATAGGAGTTTTCGCCTTTTAGATGTGTGCACATCCAAACTTGCTCGGTGTCTACAGCAAAATGAACCAAACAACGGGCAAGGCGAAATAACTCTTCGCTGGTGTCGCGGGTGGTTTTGTATTGTTTTATAGCATCTTTTACATTCTGCCTGGTGAGTTCGTTTTTTAGCTCAAATGTAATAATTGGCAAACCGTTAATCGAAACAACAAGGTCGAGCGATTTCTCGCTTTGTGTACTGAAATGAACTTGCCGGGTTACCGAAAAAATATTTTTCTCATACAATTCAGCATCTTTCGGATTTAGGGTAGAAACTGGTTTGTCGTAAAACAATTTTAATTTGATGCCTGTATTGCCGTCTGTAATTTCGGTTCGCAATAAGTTGATAATGCCGCCCAGACATTTTTCGTTCACTACCGTTTCATCCTTTATTTTGCGATTGACGAGATACAAAATGCGTTGTCTGAAATTAGTTCCGTGGCTTAGTTTCAGTTTGGCTACTTCTTTGGGTTGGGTATCGTCCAAAAATTTGAAAAGCAATTCTTCATCTACACACTCGGTGCGGTTATATTGATCGAAGTGGCGTTCTTCAAATCCGTTTACCAAACTCAAATGTTGTGTAATGTGTGCTTCTAAGCCTTTTTCTGTTGTATCTGTTACTACCGGCATATTCGCTTGTTTTTATAGCTGCTTTACCTTAATTTCTATCTTCTTTTCTTTCTTCATTCACCTCTATCTTCTTCATTATATCTTTACCACATCAATCTATAACACTATCATTATCAGTATCTGTAGCTCTATATTTAGGATTTGCTCTATCTTTATTTCTATCTTCTCTGTCTTCTGTACCACCTGCTCTATCTTTATTTAGAACCCACACTGGATCCTTAGTTGATTTTGCAGAATTCCTTATTGTTTTTTCCTTTTTTGAAAGGATATATAGCAAGTTTCTAATTTTAGTTCTTTTTTGAGTTTCGTTCAATCTGTCCGATAACTTATCCATTAACAGTTCATCTACTTCCTTTCGGTTTAGTGAACCGTGTTGTTTGATGGCTTTAACTACCAAATCTAAATAATAGCGATTGTTAAAGGCTTTGTATTTTGTATATACAGCTTTTTGACCTGTAGATTGAGCTACTTTAGCCGAGATGATGATATTGGGCTTTTTCCCTTCTACCAATCCTTTTTGACGCAGTAGTTTTAATTCCTCTTCTAAAAGCGGGTTTCGTTTCTGCACTTTATCCAGCATCACAATTTCTTCCAATCCGAGTTCGGGATTTTGCGCCAACATCCTTGCATAGTTAAGGTCAAGCACCTTACCAGTAATGGTTACTTTCACCTTGCCTCCCGAAAAATCAAAATCAGGCATAGGAAAAAACCGTTTCCGCTGATAGGTGAACATTCGCCTGATACCACTGCCAATGGTATCGACCATTTTTAAGTTGAACATGGCTGTGGCTAAAAACGGATTACGATACATTTCTTCGGGTGCATCCTCCCTGATTACGTTATCAACTGTGCCAGGGATGAAACTGCCCACATTCGTAAAAATGAGTTCATCATCTTTCTCTACCACATTTATTCTGCCTCCACAGGAATAGTCCTGATGGGCTATGCAGTTATTTATGGCTTCACGAATTACATAGGGTTCGTATTGATCCACTTCTTCGGGAAAAAGTGAATTGTCGCGGATATATCGGTATTTTAAGTTTCGGATTTTTTTAAAGACCTCATCAACACTCAACAAAAAAGGACAACAGAAAATCTCATAGTCTTTTTCGTTTCCGTCTTTCTCTTTCAATATCCAACGTATTTTTGCTTCTGCCGGATTAATAAAGTGTTCGGCTTCGGGTTTGCCCAATAATATGATAGCCGCCTTGGTGATTTTGCCTTTGATGGTAACTTTTGCCTTGTTTAAAAATTTAGTATCGTTCCAGATATCTACATCGGTTGCCTGTTCCGGATATTTGTTTTTGTAGTTCTCTCTTGCTTTTGCAATGGCTATCGGGTCTAAATCGTCAAGAGTAGCTTCTTCGCAAATGGTAGCGCTCCAATCGGTTTGTGTAGCTTGTTTGCGGATACGTTCGTATTCTTCGGTGTTGAGTGGCGAAAGCTCTTCGCCATCTCTTCCGTAGTAATGCCCATCCCAGGCAATTGGCATTCCTTTGGGCGCAGCAGGTATTTGCAGCATTACGACCCGGCCTTCAGCGAAATCGAGTTCGTATATTTCTATAAAGGTAATGCGGTTGGTTGTTTTATTGGCGATCTCTCCTTTAAGGCTGTCCAAATAAGGTCGGTTATTGTGGCGAAACAACGAACCAACAATGTCTCTCTTTTTGTTTTCCACACCAAACACCAGCCATGCTTCCGGTTTGCCCTTTAGGTTTGCTTCGTTACACAAAGCCGAAAAGTATTTACCCAATTTCGTAAAATCATATCCGGTCTTTGCCTCTTTAAACTCAACTACTTCTGTTTCGGCAGGTAGCGAACGAAGTTCGGTTAGTTTCTGTATGAGTTGTGCTTCTGTCATTCCATTAGTTGTTTTATTAGAGCTTCATCCGTAGCTTTTCCATTTCTGAAACCACTTGGTTTAATTCAATTATTTCGTCTGCCCTGTTTAAGTTGAAATATAAATCGGGATCGAGCCAAAAACGGGATTTGTAATAAAGAGTGGTTCCCATATCCTTGTCAATCTTCATAACGGCTGATGATGCATTATTCCAAACTTCAGCTAATTCCGGATTGGGGACATATTCTCCTTTTTTGTTTCTAAGGTAATCATACGTTTTGATAAACGCAGTATTGATTGCCTTGTGAGCTTCGATGGTGTTTTCCTTCTTGTTATCGGCTCTGCCTGAAAGAAATGAGTGGACATCCTTAACCACTGTCCAAAATACAATAATATCGCCTATCATATCATTAAAATTTTATTTTCCCTGTTACCGCTTCCGCTATCATTGCCTCACGGTACTCTTTTATCAGCTCAATTTCCCGCTCAGCTTTGCTGATGGCAATGTCGAGAATTCGGGTCTCAGCTTCAATAAAATTAGCTATTTGTTTTTGTTCTTCTATAGGAGGCAATAGAACAGGTAAGTTTTTTAATAGATTTTGACTTAACGAAGCTCTTGTTACCAATAACATTTCTTTGACAAAAAAAGCTCTGTGGACTTTACAACGAAAAAAGTATTTGGAAAACCCTGCAAACAAAAAATTACGATTTGGTCTAAATCTTATTAGAAATCCCGAAAATGTTGCATTTGGGATTGTTGACAAACATACAGATGAAAACCCTATTTCATCAACGGTCTCCGAAGTTCTTGTAAAGAAAATATCCCCTTCAACTACAGAATAATTGATTCTATCTTCTTCACTTGAAACTGCTAATCCATTTACATGAAATGGTAGACTTTCGTTTTTGTAAACATCTATATAGCTTATAAACGGAAATCCAGTACCAAAATATTCAGCACCTTTATTCAGTCCATTTTGGCATTGACCAACATATCTCAGTCTTCTTATATCCCAATGTTCAGGAATCTGCGGCATCCATTCAATTCCAGTTTCCTTCATCTTTGCCATTTCATCAATGCCTTTGGTTACTGCATTGGTAATAATGTTTTGCCTTTGCTCTTTCAGCAATTCAATAAAGCGTTGCTTGGTTTGGATGAAATGGGTGATCTTGACGGATTCAGAATTAAGAATATTTACAATTTTATTTTGTTCGTCTTTGGGTGGTACAAAACAGAATATTCTGAAAAATGCATCTGAATATAATCTTAATCGACTTTCGATAATACCAGTTGACCGTTTTCTAAACTCACCTTTGTATAGAGAAGTTGAAAACAAATAACCAAAGTATTCCGGGTTGTGTTCGTTTTTTACTCTATAAACACAATAAGCAGGACTTGTAATGCCGTTGTAGCTTGAAATCCCTAAACAACCATTCCAAGCCAGCATTATATTGACAACCAAATCACCTTGCTCAACTATTTTGTAACCCTTTAATGTTTTTGCATTGGTGATTTCTTTGCCTTCTTCAAAACTGTCTTTTCTAAGCGTAACACCAGTATATTGAGAAACTGACAATAAATCTTCTTTGCCAGTTAAACTTCTCTTGTCAATTTCATTGAATAGGTTTTTAACCCGAATCATTTGCCAATGTTCTGGGATATTCGGCATCCATTCTTTTCCTGTTTTGATATTTTCCATTTCTGCCACTATCATCCCACAATTTCTTTTAAAAGGTTTTCTGTTTCGTGTTCAATGGCAAACAGGTCGGCTGCAATGTCAGCTTTGTTGCGCGGTGGAGTATATTGGTAGAAAAATTTATTGAAGTTTATTTCGTAACCAATCCGGGTTTCTTCCTTGTTCCACCAGGCATCATAAGCAAAAGGTAGTACTTCCCGTTCAAAGAATTGCTGTATATCTTCTTTCAGTGGTATGTTTTCGGAATCCTTTAATGATGGGTCACTTACATACTCAATCGTGCCGTCTTTGAGTTTTTTCTTTATTACAGCTTCGGCTTTCGGGTCTGTCCAGCTTATAGCACCCAAAAGGTCTTTCTTGTCTTTGGCTGCCAGTTTTATGTTTTGCTTTTTTAGTTCCTTATCAAACTTTTCCTCAAACACATTAAAATCGGCAAACAGCTTGTCTCCAAAGGTTTCGGCTACTGTTTTGGCTTGGTTCATTAGGTCGAAGTCACGTTGCCAAACGGAAGAGTCCAGCAGTTGTTTTACTATTTTCTGTTTTTTCTTTGGCAATGAAGCAATGGTAATTTCGGTTACGCCATCTTCAGTTTCTTCCTCGTCGTTGTCTTGCATAAAGTAGTTCAGCAACCACTGTTCCAGCTTACTGGTGGCTTTTTTGTCGTACACTTCGTTGCCAAATTCTTTGTAAAGTTCTTCACGCAATTTGCTGTTGTTGGAAACAAAACGAAGCGAAGCTACTTTTTTGGTTGTAAACTGAACCATCAATCGCAATGGACGGTGAACAATGATTTGAGCATAGCCAAACTCATTGTTGTCAAATATCTTGCTGTGCTTTGTTTCATTAAACTCCTGATACAGTTTGGTAATATCGTTAATGTTCGATGTATCAAGTTTATTCCGTTTACTGCCCAAAGATTTCTTTTCTTTCACAAAGAATTTGTCTCCATTAGCGTTGATAAGTTGCACTTTGCCTTTTCTATTATTGGGTTTGCGGTTGGTAACGATGAAAATGTAAGTGGGAATACCCGTGTTGTAGAAAATATCATTGGGCAAAGCAATGATAGCTTCCAGCATATCACTTTCAATAATGTGTTTGCGAATTTCGCTTTCGCCTTGTCCTGCATCGCCAGTAAACAAAGCCGAACCGTTGTGAACGGAAGCAATGCGGCTGCCTTGCTCGGTGTCTTTCATTTTACTTAGCATGTGCAACACAAACATCAACTGCCCGTCATTCACTCTGGAAACAGCAGGAGCAGAAACGTAGTCCTTTTTGATTTGAAAACGTGGATCAATGATTTTGCCTTTGTCGCCAATACTTAATGCCTTTTTATCATCGGCCCAACTTGTTCCATAAGGTGGGTTGGTGAGCATAAAGTCGAATTTTAATTCACGGTCGAACCCGTATTGGCTCAAAGTGCTACCGTAAACAATTTTATCAGGATCTTCGCTCTTTAGCAACATATCCGATTTTGCTATCGCGTAAATGGTTGGAGTATTTTCCTGTCCGTAAAGGTGGATGGTGGCTTTTGATTTTATTTCACCTTCTTCATCTGTAATATACTTTTTCGATTCGGTAAGCATTGCTCCACTGCCTGCGCATGGATCGTAGATCAAAAACGCTCCGTTTTGTATTTGATCTTTAACTGGCAGAAATAGAACGTGTGTCATCAGTTCAATGATTTCACGGGGTGTAAAGTGTCGCCCTGCCTCCGCATTGGTGGCCTCGTTAAACCTGCGGAGCAAATCTTCGAACACATATCCCATTGCCAATGGTGGCAAGCTTTCTGGCCGTAAATCAATTTTTGGAGAAACAAACTTTTCAATGGTTGAAAAGAGTTTCCCGGCTTCGTCTAATGTTTCAAGTTCGTTGCGAAACTTAAACTTGGTAATGATGTCTTGTACATTATAAGAAAAACCGTTTAGGTAATTCTCAAAGTTGCTGCGAAGGTTTTTCGGGTCGTCAAGCAGCTTTTTCAATGTATAAGGCGATGTATTGTAAAAGGCTTGTCCGCTGCCGTTTTGCTTGCTTGTCAACAAAGCAGTCAGGTCGTTTAGCTTGTCTTTATACTTTTCTGTTGTTTCTAAAACCTTGTCTTTGGTAGGCTCCAGCACTGCATCCAAACGCCTGATAACAGTCATTGGCAGGATAACATCTTTATATTTGCTTGGCTCGTATGTGTTTATCAAAATCTGGTCAGCTACCGAGTAGATAAAGTTGATAAGTGGTTGAAGCGATTGTGTATTTAAACTCATTTATATTTTTTCCTTTTAAACAATTTTCAATTAAAGTGCTAAAATAACAAATTTGCAAGGGTGTGTAAGCAAAATTGCAGCTCTTTTGCAAGCCTTTGGTTTGAGCGTCGGCTCGTGTGGGCTTGCAAATGTGCTGCAATGTGGGTGGGGGTGCTATTGTCAATTCCAAATTGCCCCAAAAGGGCAAAAGCGGGAAGGAAAAAACAAAATAAATTCATCCAAATTTGCACTTACCTGTCAAAGAGCTAAATTCTACCTGTATATTTTTTTGCACTTGTCTGTCAAGTTGGGAGGACGCCCTTACACTTGCCCATAACGTAGGAAGCTACACGCAGTTGGGGATTACGAGTGAAAGCCTGTCAAGCCCCACGATGCGAATACGAAAAGAATGCCTTAAATGACTGTCAGACACCCCAATTGACGGGTAGCTGAAGTTATAAGCAGGGTTTGGTTTCATAATTCAAAATAATTCAAAATGACTGATAAAGATATAGTTCAAACACTAGATAAACTTAATAATATTTCGAGACTTATTTTCGCATGGATTGGATTGGTAATGGTTTTTATGGGAATATTATATCCCAAAGTTTTCCTATTCCTATACCAAACGCTAAAATGATTCCAAGCAACCAATAGTATTGTTTAAATAATTCCATTCGTTTCAGCTTTATTGTCAAAGACCGAATGGTTTCTTCCTTGTCTCTAATTGTTGACTCGTATTCTAATTTTTCTTTCTGTAATATCTTTAATTCTATGTCAAGTTTCTCATTCGTGTCAACTTTAGATTGCTGTTCTAATTTAGATTTAGCCTCATTCTCTAAATGTGTCAACCAGCCACCATTTTTTGCGATAATATGACCATCTTCTGTCAAAGTGCAGTTTTGTCCATTGATGGTAACTAACCCCCTGTCTGCCATTAAATTGACTAATTGTAAATGTTCATATTTTCTTAAAGACTTTTTGTCCAATCCGAGAAGATGGAACGAACTAAACTTATGCTCAGTCAATAGAAAATTTAAATTCAGATCAATGAAGTCGTTTAATTTGTCAATCATAGGTCAAAATTTAGTTTATGAAATACAATGATTCGAGTTAGCTGTGTCCCAATAACCTTGCTTATAACGTGAGTTCGTGCAAAAACTCTATTTTTAAAATTGTACCGATAAATATAGCTTTACAAAATCATTTTCAAGGCTGTATGAGGGGATAATTTCTTTGTCCTGATCAATTTGCATTTTATCGTTTTTGAAAGAAAGTAACCTGAAAAGGCCTAAAAAAGACCGTTCAACGAGGTTCAAAATATTGAAAGTGCACTTTTTCAGTGCTTTACACAATTCTATAAACCCTAGTATTGAAACACACCTGGTCAGGTTGTAGCCAATAAATTCCAACCCTACTTCTCCAAGAACCTTTTCTTTCCCTTTCA
>JAIBEY010000036.1 GCA_019459525.1 Prolixibacteraceae bacterium | reverse complement strand
TATTTCTCCGCCCCTCAACACTTCAGGATGTGTGAATTATGTAACTTATTTCAAAAGTTATGTAACACAATAGCAGGCTAATCAGCATAGCTTTGTGATAACAACAAGTTAAGCAAACTAGAGATGGGAAAATTTAGTCCTGTAACAAAAGTCATAAAAGTAATTCCAAAACTTCGCGATGCTACAGCGCATTCGATGACGAAGGTTAGTGAAAAAACACTGGAACAAACCGATATTTTCAGCCGCTTTTTAATAGATGTGGCCGATGTATTCCTGTTTATGGCGCGCCTTACCAAAGAAATGTTTTCAGGTCACTTTGAATGGAAGGAATTTCTGCACCAGTGTTATCAAATCGGATACAAAACCTTACCGCTTATTTCAATTACCGGTGCTATAATGGGTTTGGTGCTTACGATACAATCCAGGCCCGTACTTGTAGATTTTGGTGCCGTTTCCATGCTTCCCGGAATGGTTGCCGTTTCGCTGATCAGGGAAATGGGGCCGGTTATCACCGCATTAATCTGCGCCGGAAAAATTGGTTCAGGAATGGGAGCAGAGTTGGGTTCGATGAAAGTAACCGAACAGATTGAAGCCATGGAAGTTTCGTCAACCAATCCGATGCGGTTTTTAGTGGTCACTAGGGTTCTGGCTGCTACGATAATGATCCCGCTGCTGGTACTGTACGCCGACTTGCTGGGCATACTTGGAAGTTGGGGCGGCGCAAATATTAAAGGCGAAGTGACCTTTACGTTATTTTTCTCACAAGCTTTTAGTTCCATCGACTTTATTGACTTTTTACCTGCGGTTGTAAAAACATTCTTTTTTGGTGCAGTAATCGGCATGGTAGGAACATACAAAGGATACAATGCCGGTCGCGGAACCGAAAGCGTGGGTATTGCAGCCAATTCGGCGGTGGTGCTGGCTTCGCTTCTGGTAATTATTGTTGATATGATTGCAGTTCAAATTACTGATATGATAATATCATGAACACCCTTCAAACAGAAAAAACTACAAAAACTTCGTCAGTAGCGAAAAGCACAGATTCGGTTATTGAAATCAATAACCTGAAAAAATCGTTTGGCACTCAGGAGGTGCTGAAAGATGTTTCATTGAAATTATATAACGGCGAAAACCTGGTGGTGCTGGGCAAATCAGGCTCCGGAAAATCGGTGCTTATTAAATGTATCGTGCGGTTAATGAATCCGGATGCTGGAACAATCAATGTACTCGGCGAAAATTTAAGCACTTTAAATACGGATGCTTTGGGTTTGTTAAGGCAGAAACTCGGATTCCTTTTTCAGAGTGGTGCGTTATACGATTCGATGACGGTGAAGGAAAATCTTGAATTCCCCTTGCGGCGAATTAAGAAGGGCCTTTCAGAAAAAGAAATCTCAGAAAAAGTTATTGAAGCACTGGAAAATGTGGGCTTGGCTGATGCTTTAAATAAAATGCCATCGCAGCTTTCAGGCGGAATGCGGAAGCGGATTAGCCTGGCGCGAACCATTGTGGTTGATCCCATGATTATGCTGTACGACGAACCTACGACAGGCCTCGATCCGGTAACTTCTGACGAAATCAGCGAATTGATCAATGAGGTTCAGAAAAAATACAAAACATCGTCCATCATCATTACCCACGATATTGAATGTGCGCGGGCTACGGCCGATCGTATAATCATGCTGAAAGACGGGGAAGTTTATACTGAAGGGACCATCGACGATTTCGAAAAATCGGCGGACCCTTTAATCAAATCATTTTTTAAGTAACTATAAAATAACAGCATCATGGATAATCATTCATCACCATTCAAAGTTCGTTTAGGGTTGTTTGTTGTAGGCGGACTGGCACTTTTTGTACTGGCCATATTTATTATCGGGAAACAAAAAAACCTTTTTAACCCGGTATTTAAGTTAACTACCACTTTCTACAATGTGAGTGGTCTGCAGGTTGGCAACAACATCCGGTTTTCAGGAATTAATGTGGGTACGGTTGACAATATAAGCATTGTAAACGATTCAACGGTAAAAGTTGATATGATGGTCAGGCAAGAGGTTAAGCAGTTTATTAAATCGGACTGTGTGGTGGCCATTGGCTCTGAAGGGCTGATAGGCGACCGTTTACTGATTATTACCCAGGGAAGTGCCGATTCTCCTTTGGCGAGGGAAGGAGAGGAACTGGATTCTGTTGAACCGGTTGAAACCGACGCCATTATGGCAAGTGTACAGGTAACCGCTGCGAATGCTGAAATTATCACTGATCAACTTGCTGAGATTATGCTCAAAATAAATGGTGGGGAAGGAACCCTAGGCCGTCTGATTCAGGATACAACCATTGCCCGGAATATTGATCAAACCATCATTAACCTGAAGAAAAGTTCGAAGGGATTGGATGAAAACATGGAAGCTGCCAAACATAATTTCCTTTTGAAAGGATTTTTTAATAAAAAGAAAAGAGAAGCTGAACGGAAAACAAGGGAAGCTGAAGCGAGAAAAGCAGCAGGGCAAAAATAAACAAATCAGGGAGAGAATAGTATTTCCCTGATAAAACGGCTTTTAAAACTATTCAAAAATGGCTGATGCAAATGCGATTCAAAACTATTCTCATACTGTTTTTTGTGTCAGTCTTGACAAGTGGTTTTGCATTTGCCCAGCAAAAACCTGCACCCAAAGACTCAACTAAAATTTATTCTGATATTGAATCTTTTTCGAAACGAGGTAAGTTTACCAAACTGATGTACTCGCTTATCTTCAAGCCAGTTGTGCCAACTTCTCACCAAAGGAACAGCAAAAAAAAAGTCTATAAAAAGCTGATTCAAAAGCCCTATAGTGCCTTCGAAGGAAAAATTATCAGGAATATTAACATCGAAACGCTCGACCCGTTTGGATATTCCATCGGCGATAGCATTTATAAGTCGCCGAACTTTCTGGCAAAAACAGGAAATAAGTTACACGTCAAATCTCAGCGGATAACCATCCGCAATTTACTGCTCATCCGCCAAAACCAGGTCTTTGATTCGTTGCTGGTGAAAGAGTCGGAGCGGTTGGTGCGAAGCCAGAAATATATCCGCGATGTTTCGTTTTTCGTCAAATCTGTCGCGAAAGGATCCGATTCGGTTGATATTTTTATCCGCGAACTTGATATCTGGAGCATCATTCCTAAAGGTTCGACATCTGCATCAAGCACTACGATTAATTTAGCTGACAAGAATTTTCTGGGTCTGGGACATGAGTTACAGGGTGATTTTACGCGAAACTATGCGGAAGGCATCAATGCATACCACACCAATTATTCAATCCCAAACATCCGGAACAGTTACGTCAGGGGGACGGTACATTTGGGAAAAGAAGGCGATAAAAATTACAACCGGAGTTTTACCATCGATCGGCCATTCTTTTCGCCTTTTGCCAAATGGGCTGCTGGTGTAAATTTTACCCAACAGTTTTTTAACGATTCGGCGCATTTCGATACCCATAAACTCGGAATGCTGCGGTATAAATTTAATTCCCAGGATTATTGGGCGGGTAATGCCATCCGGCTTTTTGGTGGCAACAGCGAATACAACCGAACCACCAATTTTATATCAACCGCGCGATTTTTGCGGGTTCGTTACCTGGAAAAACCCAGCGAATTATTTGACACCCAACACCGGTTTACCAATGAGAATTTTTACCTGTCAAGCTTCGGAATTTCGACCCGAAGGTATGTTCAGGAAAGATACATATTCAAGTTTGGTATTCCTGAAGATGTGCCTGTCGGTATGGTTTTCAGCGTAACCGGCGGTTATCAGGAGAAAAACCACACGGGTCGTGCTTATTTGGGAGCACGCGTTTCAATGGGAAGTTATTATCCGTGGGGCTACCTGAGTTCCAATTTCGAATACGGAACCTTTATTCGAGCGTCACATGTTGAAGAGGGTGTTTTTACGGCAGGGGCGAATTATTTTACCGGCTTAATCGAAATGGGAAAGTGGAAATTCAGGCAATTTGTAAAGCCAGAGGTAACCATTGGTTTTAACCGTTTTTATTCCGATAGCCTAACGCTCAATGAGGATTATGGGTTGGATGGATTTCACACAACGGCCCTGCAAGGAACAAGCCGACTGCTATTGACCATACAAACACAGGCTTATGCTCCCTGGAATTTCATCGGGTTCCGTTTTGGTCCCTATTTTAGTTTCACGATGGGTATGCTTAGCGATGCAGTAACCGGATTCAGGAAAAGTAAAGTGTACTCGCAGATTGGGGTGGGGGTTTTAATCAAAAACGAAAACCTGATTTTAAATTCTTTTCAGATCTCGCTTTCATTTTATCCGGTTATTCCCGATAGCGGTCGTAACATATTCAAAATAAATTCATTTGGCACAGCCGATTTTGGGTTTCGTGACTTTGAGATCGGTAAGCCGGGACCGGTTGTTTATCGGTGATAAAAAGGTTATTAAAATCGTTATACTATGATGCAATTTAAAACTACAGCAAAAAAAACAGGGTATCTTTTGGCACAAACCTTTAAGGGGTTTATCAACGACAATGCTATTAAATTGAGCGCAGCCTTGTCGTACTATACCATTTTTTCGTTGGCTCCTCTGCTGATTATCATCATTTCGCTGAGTGGAATTTTTTTTGGCGATGAGGCCGTAAGCGGACGAATTTTCGGACAGATAAGCGGCTTGGTTGGTAGTGAGGCTGCCTTACAAATTCAGGAAATAATAAAGAATGTAAAGCTTTCGAACAGCAACACTTATGCGGCAATTTTCGGTGGAGTCATTTTATTGATAGGCGCTTCGGGTGTATTCGCCGAAATTCAGGACTCTATCAATTTTATCTGGGGAATTGAGGCCAAACCTAAACGTGGACTGATTAAATATGTTTACAACCGCCTCATGTCATTTTCAATGATTGGCTCAGTTGGGTTTTTATTGCTGGTAGGCTTAATTGTAAATTCCTTGGTTGATATTCTTAGTTCCCGTTTGGCCGATATTTTTCCAAAAGACATTGTCTTTTTGTTTTACATCCTTAATTTTACGCTGGTTTTCAGTATTATAACCCTATTATTTACCATCATATTCAAAACATTGCCTGATGGAAAAATTGCGTTTCGCGATTGTATTACAGGTGCTGCCTTTACAGCATTTCTTTTCATGATAGGCAAATTCGCCATTGGTTTTTATCTGGGACGCTACAATATGGCGTCCATTTATGGTGCTGCCGGTTCTGTTCTTATCATTCTGGTTTGGGTCTATTATTCGGCCATTATACTTTATTTCGGTGCCGAATTCACCAAAGTATTTGCCTATACTCACGGGCAAAAAATAATTCCGAACAGGTATTCCGTTCATATCCATAAGGAAAATGAAATTGAAGAACCGAAAATTGAAGATTTGAAGGGTTAATAAAAAAAGCCGTCCCAAATTGAATTGAGACGGCTTTCCAGATAATAAATGTCTTAATATGAGGATAAACTAAGCTAGTTTAACATTTACGGCATTTAATCCCTTTTGTCCTTCTTGAAGGTCAAAGGTTACTTCGTCATTTTCTCTGACTTGATCGTTCAAACCAGATACGTGTACGAAGTACTCTTTATCTGATCCACTGTCTTTAATAAATCCAAAACCTTTAGATTCGTTGAAAAATTTTACTGTTCCTTTACTCATGATAATTTTAATAAAAATAAATATTCGTGCAAGATACACTTTTATATTTGATAATTCTTTTATTTTCAATATTTTAATTTAAATAGTTTTTGTGGGGTCATTCTGAAAATCGCCCGGTTTGCGCTTCTTGAATTTTAAAGTACCTTTACCCGAATGAGAAGAATAATAATCTATCTGATATTGATTCTGATTCCGGTAGTCAATACGGCGCGAATCACAACGACTAATCCTGATGGAGTAGTGAATGAAGATATTTATTCTGCGGTGAACCTGGCTGATTCAGGATTAGCCCGTACGGTATTTGATTTGGCCATTAAGGGTTTAAAGAAGCTCGACCTTGAAGGGAAATTGGCAAATGCCAACGTGGTTACCATAGCAGATTACTCGCAATCGAGCAAAAAGAAACGCCTGTATGTCATTGATTTGAAGGACAGGAAACTCCTGTTTAATACCTATGTGGCACACGGCCGGAATACCGGAGATGAGTATGCCCGCTCGTTTTCGAACGAGGAAGGTTCATTAAAAAGCAGTCTGGGTTTTTATGTAACTGAAAAACCGATTATAGGCTCGCATACCGGATTCGCCTTGCTGATCAACGGAGTAGAGAAAGGTTTTAACGACCATGCTGTAAAACGTGCAATCATTATTCATGCAGCCGATTATGCTACCGAAAACTTCATAAAGAAACACGGACGTTTGGGTAGGAGTATGGGTTGTCCGGCACTTCCTCCCGATTTGAATAAACCGATTATCGAAAAAATTAAAGGAGGTACGTGCCTCTTTATTTACAATCCCGACAACAAATACATCTGCAGTTCAGCATTACTCAACTAGTGTTGTGTTAAGGCTCATATTTTTGTTTGAGTCTGCTTCATCCTCGTTCCTCGTCTTCGCAGTGACGTAACTCCGAGGAGGTACGACTAAGGAGCCTAAACCGTCACCCATTGTTAACACAACACTTGTTAATTTGGTATGTAACACTTGTACCACCACAGATACCACAGAGATAATTAGCTATCAAACAAGAGAAAGATTATTGGCGAGTTGATACGACGCATAGATGTATAACAGGTTATCTGTCAATTTAAAAACGAATTATTAACAGATAAAATATGTTTTCAATCTGTGTTCATCTGAGTAATCTGTGTTAGAATAAACTTTGCTGGCGTTACTGAACTAGCCCGTACACGTCTTTCAGGAAAGTTACTTTTTGACCGCTAACCACTACCGGCATATATACAATGAAAACCGGCACCCTTTTATTTAGCTTTATGATTTTGGTTTCGGTGTCTTTTTGACCATTTTTTAATTTTTTGGGATCAATTTTCCCATCAGTCAGTGCCACTGCCAGTTCAATGGGTTTCTCGAGTCTCACACAGCCGTGACTCAAAAACCGCGATTCTTTCGCAAAACCACCTTTCGAGTTGGTGTCGTGTAAATAGATGCTGAATGGATTTCCCAGGTTAAACTTTAAAACTCCCAGCGAATTGTTTGGCCCGGTTGACTCCCGGAAAAAATAAGGAAAGTTTTTTTCCGTATAGCTAGCCCAATCCAATTCCGAATCGTCAACGACGTTTCCTTTGGCATCAACTACTTCAAAATTATTTCGTTCGAGATAACTCTCGTCTTTTTGTATTTTGGGCAACAGTTCCTTAGACGCGATGGAATAGGGAACGTTCCAGGCCGGAAAGGTGACAATACTTGTAATGTGTGATGCGATAGTTGGCGTTGGATTTTTCTTTTTGCCAACCACCGATTTCATTTTCAACGCCACCTGGTTATCACGGTAGTACCTGACTTCTGTTTCAGGAATATTTGCAACAATGTATTCCGACTGACGATTCGCTGCCAGGTATTTCAAATAGTTCATCGAAAGAACAACCGATTTGTATTTCAGTGAATTCTTGTCCGGGATGGAATCTTTCAGGAATTTTTTCAGGACCTGATAATCCCGATCTTGACAATCAAGCTCCGAAACGACTTGCGAAACGGCTTTGTCTTTCGAATTCATCAACTGGTAAATCAATGCGGAATCGCGCGGTGGGGCTTTAACTTCATCGTAATCAAAGTGAACGTTAATTTCCTGTAATTCTTTAATGAAGTTTAAAACCACGCTGGTAATCTGCTTATCGGTATTGGCTTTTAAAACTTTGTTCCGGATATTTTTTGCAAGCATTGCTGTGCGTATCTTTCCGGTCATCAGTTTCTTCGAAACCAGGCCTGAATCTTTTGCAATTTCGATGGCAGTGAGCCATTCGGTTGCCCTTTTGGTGTCTTTGCGCGACGAGAGCCAATACAGCGGTTCGGGGTAGATAGCGTAAAATTTCTGTACCAAAGAGTCTGACTTAAGCTCTGTATTGGTCTTTACAACTGGTTGCTGGGTCCAACTGGTTGCCACCAAACAGCTAAGGATAAGTGCAGTTAGTATTTTTCGGATATTATTCATTGGATGCATAGTATAGGTATTATTAACAACAATGATGGTGTCAATTGTTTCTGAAAAACTTCACACAATTTAGTTAAAGAATTGCATGATTCATCGGCTTACTTATGAAGTTTATATTAAGCATTAAGAGCCAGTTTGATTCCTCCGACCAACATACTTGACACCGAATATGCCCAGGATGATACACCTGATTTTTTCGACGATCGCAATATTCTTAGCTTCCCAAAACCTGACAATGTGATTGCTGTTGATGAAAGTCAGGCAAGATATCAATATTAGCAGGTGAAAAAAGTTGGCATTTACAACAAATCATAGCTATAACAATTCTCTGGAATGGGGTTCATGGCGGCAAAAATGCCGTAAATACAGTTAATACATACGCTAAAATGTTTTCCATTGACGTTGATTGTTGGGTTTTGTATTACAGCCCAAAATGGTCTTTTAACTTCCGGAAACTGTTACACAATTTCAGCAAAGAGTTACATGATTTACAGGTTTGGGGGCTGGCCTACGACGACTGTTGAAAAGTTCTCAAACAAGAAGAGGGTCGGGCTCCCGTCATATCTGAAAAACCGAGCAAGGCCTGATTCATCCATCAGGTCATGATCCCTGTTTTTTTGCTGGCTGAAACTTCTTTTTCGGTCCGCTGAAAGCTTCTGTAACTATTAAATCCGGCCATTTCGGCAAGTTCCGATTTACTCATTTTGCTGTATTCAGGCCTATCTACGAGTGCTTTATACTCCTGCAATCGGTAAGTATTGATAAAAGTTGAGAAGTTTACACCATATTCCTTGTTAATAAAAGAAGAGATGTATGTTCGGTTCACATGTAGCCGGTCCACCAGATCTGTAATTCGCAGATCTGCATTTAAATAAGGTTTTTCAACCTGCATAAAGGTATCAAAGAAGTCGCGGTTCAGTATATTCTTCTTTAAATAAGGAGATAGTTCATCTTCATCTGTTTTAGTAATAATGGCTGATTCAACTTCCCTGAGTGTGCGAAATTCTCTGCCAGGCACCTCATTCTCTGCTTCTGTTTTCTTCTCCATGTTGGGGGAGCTGAATTTTTCGTAATTGGGTTGGTAGGCGAAGGCGTACAACTGATCTCCCTCTTGATGGTGTTTACTGATAGTGCCTGTTTCATCAGAAAGATCGATGATATAACGATCCCTTTTTATAACATGCAGACAAACATAACCATACAGGTAAAGAAGTATCAGGACAAAAAATATGGACATGGGAGAATAAGCCATTTCTTCTCGCGACGAAAACATACTAAACAGAGGAACAAGAACCAGTAGCATGGAAAAAACCAATAACGTTGAAACCCATCTCAACGAGCCCTTTTCTTCGTTTGAGGAAAAATTTCTGATAAACTTCTGATATCTGAGTAATCGGTTAAACCCGAGTGTTGAATAGATCAGGCTAAATAGCAGTCTGAAAAATATTTTGCTGTAGTTGAGATAAAAAAACACCTTTGGCCCTCCTGAATAAACCCCTTTGGATAGCATGACGTTGTGTTGGTCTGAAACAGGAGTAATGAGCGAAACAACAAGTAATAAAAGGGAAAGTAACGCAGGAAACAGGTAATTGAATTTCGAAATTGTTTCTTGCTCATTGATGTGGGTGACTTCAAAAATAAATCCGTAGAAGAATACCTGCATGAGCATAAAAGCAAGCATGGATAACCAGTTTATGTAAATATAAACCATGGGCATATAAAAATACAGAATTGCTGACAACCAGGAGAGGAATACCGAGCCGAAGAACGCGAGTAAATAATAGTTTAATTTCAGGGGTTTCCTGGATGAATATTTAATATCAAGGAGTAAAATCAGTATCGCAAACAAAGAAGAAAAGACCGGGCATAGCAATATTGCCATTTTATATAACTCAGCCAAGGATACCATTTATTCACCCAATTATTAAAAAAGTTTGTAATGATCGATAAATTCCGGCTTTTTGCCAAATCGTAAATTGATTTTTATCATTTGTCACAGCATCTCATGTAATATTTATGTCTTTTGACAATGATTCGATTTACACATTAAACACACATGGATATGAAAGACCAATTTTGGGTTCAATTAATCTTCAACGAAATTCGCTTCTGAACACTTGGCTGAAATAAAGACTGTTTAAATTTACTTGCGATTCAATACAGGGGGAATTGAAATGACAATAAAAGACTGCATATTAGTAACTTATCCAATAGTACGCCCTTATGAAAGTATCAAATCCATTGAAAATAGGTTGAAGGAAAAGCATTATCTGGTGGTAACCGATGAGAAAAATAAGTTTTACGGAATACTTACCCCATCCGATATACTGGCCAAACCCTGTAAATTAGTTATCGATTGTTTAACTCCTAAAGGAATAATTCAAACCGATGATTCTTTCGGTGAACTAATCGGCAAATTTGAAATGACGCCTTCCGAAGCGCTTCCTGTTTTTCAATGTGGCGAGTATCTTGGCATTCTGGAGAAAAACGATGCGATTAAAAAACTCCAATACAAACTGGACGATTTTCGGAACGAATTAATGATCTCCAGAGCAATTAAAACAGCCTTTCTACAAAATATTTCGCACGAAGTGAGGACTCCGCTCAATCATATTCTCGGATTTATGAGCATTATTACAGATCTTTCTTCCGACGAGCTTGAACCTAACAGAGACGAATTTTATACCATAATCAGAAAAAGTTCCGAACAGTTCTTGTCCATCATGAATGACCTGATTGAACTCTCGCATTTATACTCGGGTGATCAATTGTGCGAACAGAACCAGGACACATCCATCGAATCTATTTTTGCCGATGTAAAAGCAAACTTTGAAAGTAAAGCAATCCTTTATAACAACGAACTTACTATCAGTTACCACAATCCGGACAAATCACTTCGGATGTACACCGACAGCAAAAAGATAAAGCTGATAATTCAGCGTTTAATAAATAGCATAATCAAACAGGCACAAAAAGATGACTTTATCGAATTTGGCTATGAATTATCCCCCGAAAAGCAGGAAATTCGCTTTTATGCCCGAAATACGCATAGCCAAATGGCCGATGTTCCGGAAAAAATCCAATCCCATGCCAGACAGAGAGGCCTCTATCCAGAATTTTCATTTCAGTACGAATCGGACTTCAGTATGGAACTGGCAAAAAAAATGATCGAATTGTTTGGCGGTACTCTTGAAACTGAAGGTTTGGAGGCTGACAATCAATCAATTTGTTTCACAATCCCTTACCATGCTCCCAAATCAACTGATGAATGCGGATGAAAACTATAGATTGTAGCATATATTTTAGAATCCACCCAAATGGAAAGATGTCCAATTAAATCAGATTACTTAAATATCCTTAGTTCTCAATCTTAAACCCGATATAATCAAAGGAAATGTTTAAAGACCGCTTAATGAAATCAATAAATCTCAAATCATTATCAAAAGGCTGTGGTGTACCAACGATTCTTAAATGTATTTTTTTTGATTTTGATGTATTAGAATAATAATAATCTAATAATTGTCCGATTCCTTCTCGAATACAAATAAATGCACTATTATATGGTTTTACCTCGTAGTAAAAAAGTTCTTTTTCATTTTCTCTCTTAATATCAATACGATTTGATTCTGTTCTAACTACATCGTATGGGAATTGCTGTTTTAATTTTTTCGCGAACGCATTCTGGATCTTATTGTGTGTTTGCGATACAAACTTAGTGTATGAAACTGCCCGATATTGTGGCTCAATTTGTTTTTCATTTATTCTATCTTTTTCAACAGATATATCATCATCATCTATTTCTAAGGTGGAATAGCTTCCAAATATTTTCTCAAAGTGACCTTCTTTCTCTCCTGGAATTATGTGATGAATCGTTTGTGCATAATTTAAACCTGTGTTAATCTTTAAATCTGATTCAATAAATTCAACATGAACAATTTGACCTAATCCTCCTGGAAAATCATTACCATCCCATTCATAAACTTTACCTTCAACCTCTTTAACTTCCGCATATGCAATAATTGTCAGATTACCATATTGCCCATGAGATTTTATTGCTATTATGTCTCCTGGTCTCAGATTTAAAAAATATCCTAATGTCCTTTTCCCAGCCTGATATTTCCCGGATTTATCTTTAACATTGTTATCTATCCACGTATTAATTTCTTGAGGTGAATGATTATATAATCCTGAAAAGTCCACCTGCCAAAAAAAACCAGTAGCTATAACATTTCGTTTAAGCATATACTCAGCGATATTAACATTATCTCTGCCTTCATCATCCTCATATTTAGATCCAATAATATAATAATTTCTATCATGTATTTTAGTTGAAATTTCATATTGTTTGGCAGCATAAACAAAAAAATCTTCATCATCAGGTTTATGTTCTGCAATATATTGATGAAGTTCCGACAATCTAGCCCTTTCAAAATTTGGATGTTCAAAATGTTTTGCTATTTTTCTAATTACAACATTTTTATAGATTGGCATTAATCTGAAGTTCGAATAAATAAAGGCAATTTTCCATCGAGATAAACTATCTAAATCTATCCCATCAATATTTTTAAAATTACCACTTTGCGAACTTTCAATTATTCTTATTATATGATTCTTTACAGTTGAAAATGCTTCCTGAGCTGTTTGCCCATATTTTCTATACCATGCATAATAACTATCAAACAGGAAATCACTCGAAACAATTTCTCTTTCAGTTTTCCTTCTCCAAATACCAAATTTATTTGATGGTTTTCCTCCAATCCGCCCTAAATTCTCCGCTTCAAATTCTAACCAATAGCAAAAAGTATCTTTGTCTCCGATATTAGAGTATTCCTCCAAAGCCATTTGTTTGATTCTTTCTAAAGGCCATGTATACAAAAACTTTCGAAGCATTTGATACTTCAATTCATTTTTCGAATCAAGTAATCCATCCATATATTATTTTTGAGTCTCCATTTATTATAGGAGGTAAGTATTTAGCGTTTAGTTGTGCTAAAAGTAAGTGGTTGTGTTTGTATTTCAAAGCTATTTAACACATCTTTTTTATGCTTTAAAGTTTTTCCCGGGCCTAGAACGGATACCCGATAGCCACATTCAAAACCAGGTTATCTTTTCGCCAGGTGGAGCTTCCGAAGTCGATTTCATTGGTCACCCACCTGAAATTGTCTTCAAGCTCAGGCTTTTTTCTTAACGGCATAGCCAGGTCAAACCTTAAAATAAAAAAGGAAACATCAATTCGCATTCCGACACCTGCCCCAACGGCTAACTCATTCATGAATCCGGAAAACCGGAACGGAGTACCAAGATCTGACGGATTGGATTTTTGTAACCATACATTTCCCGCGTCAACAAACAAGGCTCCTTTAAAAAAGCGGTAAATACCAAAGCGATATTCTGCATTCATTTCGAGTTTTATATCGCCTCCCAATTGCAGCAATCCCAAACTATCTGGATTTTGAAAATAAGTTCCGGGTCCTACAGAATTAATCTGAAATGCACGAATGCTGTTTGGCCCTCCGCTAAAAAACTGTTTGGAATAAGGCATTACCGACGAGTTCCCGAATGGGGTAGCTATTCCGGTAAAAAGCCTCAGGGCCAGTTTATTCTTATCTTTAAACGTAAAGTAAGTTCTTCCGTCGAGGCTCAGTTTTGCATATTGCGAATAGACGGAACCCACCACTTTGCCCGGATCATCCGAAGATATTTTTTTGCCGCCAATCGCTTTGCCCAACGAAAACACGTTTCCGGCCAGCTCTGTGCCGATATGAAAATAGGATTGCAGCTTTTTTCCGGTCAGCATTTGCTCGTTGTAGGTAAACAAATAACTTCCGCCAGCGATGAACTGCTCCTCATAGCTTTTTTCAAGAAAAGGATTGGCATTGATCAGTTTGGTAAATAAATCCGACTGGTTTCCAACCGACGTGTAGCTGATGTCGATCGGACTCAGTTCGTGTTCCTTCCTGATGTTTTCTTTCCATTTGAAGCCATAAACCAGCCTGAAGGTGCGCATATCGAAATAATTAACCCGTTTCAGGAAATTGTACGAAAGCAAAAGGCTCGTTTTGGGAATATAAATGCTGCTGGTTTGCCTGATGTTGAACGGAACCAGAAAACGGGGGAAAGTTAATTCCAGTTGCGGGTTGTAGGAATAAGAATACAGGTTTTCATTCTTGTTACCTAATTGAGCCTCGAACGATCCGGCCAGTTTCAGGTTGAGCAATTCGGCGCCGCCAAAGGTATTCCGGTTCAGGATACTTAAATTCATCCGGGGTCCGGAGTAATTGTTCGATTTGGAAACCATGTCAATTTCGGCCCTGAAGGTGCGTTTGGGCATGGGTGTCATCAGGATATTGGCATCCAGTAATCCCGGGCCGGAATCCGTACTTTCGGCAAAGTTTACCTGCACCAGTTTAAAATTACCCATCGACATCAGCCGGTTCAGGGTAATGAGGTGATTTTGCCGCGAAAAAATGTCGTGTTTATGTAAATAAATTGATCGGGCCAATACCTGTGGCTTGATTGCCATTCGTTCTTCTTTCCCGAAAAACACCATATCCTGAACAATCATGGTATCGGGATTATTGCGTGTACGACGCTCGTTCAGCGAATAATTCTGATTGATATGCACATTGTTAAGCCGGTAAACGGTCAACGTACTTTTCGGGAGGCTGTCTTTTAAAGTTAATTTAAAGGTTACCGTTTTATTTACATCCGAAGTGTCGGCTTTAAACAACAAATAATCGGGATTGAAGTAAAAGTAACCTTTGTTTTTCAGAAAAGCATCAATTCGCATCCGCTCGTTTCTCAGGTTATCGAGGTTATAATCCTGCCCTGGTTTAATCACCGAATTATCTTTTTCAGCAAGGATCAGGCGACTTAGGCTATCATCCTGAATGGCATATTCCAGGTTGGTAACCACATACGGATCGTGAATGTTGCTGGTGTAAATGACTTTCGCGGTGCGTTTCTTTTCAACGGTTTTCGATTCGGTATAGCTTTTAAATATGCCCAGGTTAAAGAGTTTGGCGTCAATAATTGCGGAAGTAGCCCCGGGTTTTACGCTACTCATCAGTACAGGCTCTTCGCCTTTTTTTCTCAACCACTTTTCGAGTTTCGTTTTGGGTTCCTCGCCAGCCGCATTGTACATCCATAATTTCGGGCGGATGCCCAGAAAAACTTTGTTTGGCGACGGACGGACAGCGCTTTCAGCAGCAGATTTAGCCAGCCGGGTATTGGGTTTATCCACCGATTCCAGCTTAATTTCCGCACCGGTATAAAGCTTTTCACCTTCGGGTAAATGCCTTGTACCACTGCAAGATGCCAGAAGCAGTGAAATTAGGATCAGGAATATTTTGTTTTTCATCTGTTTATATTTTGTTTTTTAATTGCCAGATGGAACTCGCCATGATAGTCATACTCCTATGTGTGGTTATCTCTCATGGCTCGTTTCATAAATCAAAGACTAAATAATTTAACTATGCAAGGCCATATTCGCAAAAAATTTAAAAGTGGGATTGCGATGCAAAGCCACGATATATCGTGGCCATACCGGCATTTCCACTTACAATCCAAGCGCGGCGTACGGTCACGATACATCGTGACCTACCTGAACTTGAATTTAACTATACCTGCCACACTAAACTGTGATCGCGAACAAATAATCCTTTTATTGTTCTTCTTCCGGTAATTTTGCGGGTTGTACTTTTCTTTTATACGGTTTAAACAACCTTTTCCACCGGTTAAAATCGCGCACATAAACCACGCCGACTCCGGTCTCCACCAACTGGCCTTCAAGGGCGCCTTCATATTGGTTATGCCTGAATCCTTTCATCCGGAATGAGCCATCTTTGTTCAACTTATATTCTACAGTTACATCGCTGGTAATATCGCTGGCCGAATTTTGTTTGGCCTGATCTCCTTCCACATCTACCGAACCGCCCAATTCAACCGACAAGCGTTCGTTAAAAAGTTGCTGCTTCACCCCGATTTCAACCTGGGTCCTTCCTTTGGCGGTTCCGGTCTGGTAATCTTCGTACGATTGAATATCGAAATTTAATTCCATCCCCGGAATCACGTTAGCGCTCAGTTGATTTAACTGAGCAGACAAAAATCTGCTCACCGTTGACCGGATTAACGTGGATGTTCCCCCGGCCGATTCGGTCTGAAAAGGATTTTCCTGGATAAACCGCCCCAGCACGAGCAAAGCAAAAACCTGCTTGTTTAACGACGATTCATCTTCGTTGAGCAAGAGGAGTTTCTGATTCACCGCCCCGCCTAAAATCCCTTTATTCTCGGGCGAAAGTTGTATTTCAAAACTTATTTCAGGCCGAAGGATCTCGCCGCGAAGTTTCAGCAGTACCAGAAACGGGTAACGTTGTTTGTAGCCACCTTTGTCCACATCGCTTAATCCTGAAATCTCGTCAGCCACCAAATCTATTGGCGAGGCGCGAACGGTATAAGTTGCGTTAATTGATATTTCGGCATCCATCGGATCGCCGTTCCAGATAATGGTACTCCCGGCATCAATGTCGAACCTCTTTTTGATTACCGATTCCAGCGAAACCATGTAACTGCCATCGCTCAGGTTGTACGCGCCGGTAAGGCTCATTTTTCCGCTGGGGTCCATCGTAAAGCTCAACGCAGCCTCGCCTTTCACCACCAGCGAGTCGGTTGACGCCGGATCCATTAACAGTCGGAGCGTGGCTTCCTTATCCATTTCAATAATGGAAGAAAGGTCGAACCCGGAAATACCCGACGATTGAGCGCCTTTTTTTATACCCCGGGATAGAATGGGATGAAATGTTTGAGGATTCATAAATTCAACCACATCTTCACCTTTGTCGGTGGTTAATCGATCTTCGGGAACTGAAAACGTAAAATTAGAACCTTTCTTCATTTTCACCCTGGCGTTCACCACCGGAAGATTCATTGGCCCGCTTACCTTGACTTTACTGTCGATCACCATCCGTCCGAAAAATTCTTTGTTGTCTTTCGCAGTGGTATTGAATAATACAAAGTCGGTGGCATTCACCTGCAAGGCAAAAATGAAATCGGAAAACTGTTTCATTTGAACCGATCCGTCAATGATGGCGGTATGCTGATCGCTGTCCAGCAGGGTAAACGAATCGAAATAAATACCGTCTTTTTTCAGTTGAATGGTTTCATTTTTTAACTCCAAACGGTTGTTCAGGAACGATGGCTTCATAAAAACATCCCTAAAAACCAGTTCTCCTGAAATATCGGGCGCATTCATTGTTCCCTCAGCTAAAATATTCCCGGTAAGTATTCCCGAAGCTTCGGTGACTTGCCCCATCGAAAAAGCTTCAACGGTTTTCATCGAAAGCGACTGAATCACCGTTTTAATGTTCATCGTATTTTCGTTATCATTTGGCACAAAATAGCCAGTGGCAGTCAGGTTGTTATCCGGTCCTGATAAATTCAGGTCCAGGTCAAATTTTCGGGTTTCCGAACGTGCTGCTTTCAGGCTTAAATTCCCGATGGGTACTTCGCGTACAATGAGGTCATTCACTTTAATGTCAGAGATTAACCCATACGATTCTTCAACCCGTTTCATCAGAACATTTCCGTCAACCGTTCCCTTTATCATGGCCGTATCTTTTTCAATAATGCCTGAAATATCGTCGAGCCTGAATTGCTGAATGGCAATGTTCAGGTCGTCGTTGAACCGGTCATGAACCGATTCGATCATGATACGGCTTTCAGCATGATCAATGGAGAAGTTGTGTATCCGGAATCCCTGCTTGCCAAATTCAATGGAATTATCGGCAGCAATATTCCACTGTTTGTTCACCAGATAAAATTCTTTCGGATCAAATGTCAGTTTATAATTCCCATTTTTCCTGGATAGCTGCGACATAAGCTGGAGTTTCTTCTTTTTGCCATCGGTTGATGAAACATTTGCAAAGAGGATGTTGTTGGTCAGTTTTCCGTCCAGCGAAAAATTGTCGAAACTGATTTGTGAATTTGAAATCGAAGTGCTCGAAATTTTGTAATTCAATGCCGCGTTTTCCGAATTTACATCCACTGCAAAGTCGTTTATTTCAGTGCTTCCGTAAATCATTTTCCGGATAGAGGCATTCAGTTTCAGGTCATTTTTTTCGCTGTCGAAACTTCCGGTTATCATTCCCGGCTCAAATTCCAACAAATCCGGGAAAAGTACTTTAGAAAGAATAGGATGGTTGTGTACCTGTATCTCAAAACTAAAGTTGGACTGGTCGCTTTTCCTCTTTTGCTGCACCGAATCGGTAACCGGGAAATATTGGTTTACAAACTGACTAAGCAAAGCTGGCAAGGCAATAGGGGAGACCGTGCCCGAATATTTGATGTCGATCAGCGCACTGTTGACATTCACTTCACTTTTGTTGGGCTCATTCACCGAAGCGGTTAAAAACGAATCGAGGGTGTATCTTTCCCCGTCGCGTGCAACCACAATCTGCGTGATACCGGCAGTCCCGTTCATTTTGTCAACCGACCCGCCTTTTAAATCGGCCGCAGTAACAAAACTAAGCTGAATATCGTTTTCCGTCAGTTTCAATTTTTTGAGGTCGGCGCCCAATACGTTCAGCTTAAATTTATAATGTTCCTGATTCGGGTTTAAATTTACCAAACCATCAAAATCGATTGCCGCATTTTCATCGTCAAGTTTTGCTTTTCCTTCGAACTGTTTGCCGTTGACGGTTCCATCCACGGTCAGCTTGTGATAGGTGTATTTATTCAGGGTTAGTTCCGTAACATCAGCCTTTATTTTTGCCTGAATCGTTTTCATGTCCAATCCTTTTCCGTCGGCTTCAGCATTGAGCGATACCGGACCATACATGACCGTGTCTTTTAAAAATCGGCCAACATTCAGCTTATTTAAGATCACTTTCCCGTTGAAATTTTCCGCCGGATCGACAGAGGCTGTGAGATTGGCAGAACCGAAACTGCTGGTCACATTCGCGGTGGTTGCAAACTCTTTTAGCTTTCCTTTTAAAACCATTTCCAGATTGATATTTTCAGGAATATCCATATTCTCAGGAAGGTACGGGCCAGCAAAGGTCACCAAATCTTTTTTGCCTGAAACGAACTTCAGGTTGGGAAAATCATAAAAGGCGGTTTCATATTTGGGCAAACCTTTGATGTGGAAATCGGTTTTTACAATCGTGTTTGCTCCGGTTTTAACCGACAAATTTTTCGCTTTCAGATCATTCAGCGGTCCATTTACTTTTCCTGAAGCGGTGGTAATGTTCATCCTGTTTTTAAAGAAGGGTTGTGCAATCAATTCAGGATTGAAATACAACAGATCAGAATTCCTGAAACTCAGGTTTTTCAGGTCTAAATCCATGTTGATGAATTCCAGCGAATCAATCAATGCGTCCAACGAAGAAAATTGGATGTTAAAATCTGTATCAATGCTTGAATTTATGGTGGTGAATTTCAGTTGGTTAGTAGTAATGGAAGTGGCATCCATCCTGAAATCAGTTTCAAGGCCGGTGAAGGCGAAGTTGTTCTGATCGATGGCACTGAATGCTTTAACCGATGCTTTTGTCAGGTCTGATGAATAAAAGAAATCTGTTGCCACGAGATCCAAATGATTAAATGTTAAATTTTTGGGATCGAACAAACCTTTTAGTTCAGGCAAATTTCCGATTTTATAAACGAACACATTGTCCATCATTTCAATGCTTTTAACCGAAACCTGCCAGTTATTTCCTGAAGTTGCGACAACCGAATCCAAAGGGATTTCGGGTTTGAAATCGTGATACCGGATTTGACTTTTCACGAGGTTGATCGATTCCAGATTCAGCTTCTCCTTTTGCAAGTCGATGGAAAAATCTTCCAGCTCCGACTCGTAGAGAATGGCGTTAACTGACAGATTGCCAATGGAATCAACAAAACTAACGCTGGAATTACTGATCTGAAGATTTTTTGCACCTATTTGGGGTAAAACACTTTCCGGATTGCCTGCTGAAGTATTCCCGGAATCCGTCCGCCTGACAATTGCCGTTAATCCTTTTACAACCATTTCATCGAACTGATAGATCGATTTTCCGGGATCGAGAAGTTCAACGCTGATTTCTCCACTTTTTATTCCGGCGAAAACATTCATTCCGGCATATTCGTCGTGGTAAGTAAAGCGGATATTTTCCAACGAAATTTCATCCAGGCTGAATGTCCATTTGGATGCTGAGAGTGTATCGGTTTTTACCTGAGTAGTTGTGTCGCCAAACGCGGTAAGCAGGAAATTGTAATTGAACAGCGGATCGGTTTTGGCGCTGTGCAGCTTAACGGTTGCGTCTTGCAGGCCGAATGAACTGATAGCGATCTTATTTTTGAGCAAGTCGTAAAGCGCGATGTTTATCTTCGCCTTTCCTGCATAAATCAAGGTGTCCTGATTGAGGTCTTCCAGATAAAGTCCTTCAAGAACTACCGATTTGGGGAATGCAATGCTGACATTACCGATTTCGACCTTGGTATCGGTTTTAGTACTGATAAACGAAGTGGCAAAACGAACGATTTTGGTTTGAACTGACGGAATTTGAATAAGTAAGGCAAGAATCAGAAACAGGAGTATAAAACTTAGGGCCACCCAGATGATCGCCTTTATCGTTCTCTTTATAGCTGTTTGCATTTTACTCATGTTCCCTTTTATTCATAAAGACAAATTTTGTTTCGTAATGTTTTCATTTTATCATATAAAGCGTTTACGCGAAGAAACAAATGTTTGATGGATTCTATCCCTTCCAGGTTCATTCCCAACTCGTAATAGAACCGTATGAACCGATCAATTTGCTGTAGTTGTTCCGTATCGAGGAAACGGGTTTCCTCGATGGTTGTAATTTCTATCAGGCCGGTTTGCTGCAATGAATCGACAAAAGAAACTTCAATGTCATTCCGTGTACAAAAGTCATCAATTGGAATTAGATATTCAGTTTTCATAGCTTAATTTTTTGATAATAAAGTAACTAATTCTTTTTGCTTATCGGTAAGGTTTGTTGGAATTTTAACAAACCAAGCGATCAGTAAATCTCTAAACTGCCCTTCATTTTTATAAACCGGAAATCCTTTGCCTTTCAGTTTTACTTTGCTTCCGTTCTGTGTTTCCGGCTCTTTTCCAGAATTTTATAGTAGTCGATAAAGGTCATCCTATCCCGATTTATTTTTCAGCGAATTTGATCAGCTCTGTGTTGAACTTATGTGTTTCTTCCAGAAATAAGCTGTGTCCGCTTTTCTCAAAAGTAACGAGGTGTGAGCCTTTAATACCGGCTTTCATTTGTTCCGCCAGATCAAAAGAGCAGATTTTATCATTTTTCCCATGTAAAATCAGAGTCGGAATCTGGATTTTTTCCAGATCAGGTCTCAGGTCTGTATCGCGCAGTGCAACTAAACATTCGGCTGTGGCGTGTGATGACGCGCTCAATCCAATTCCGTTCAGCCAACTGCCAATCCCTTCATTCAGTGATGTTTCGGTAGCCGAAAATATCTTCGCAAAATCTGACAAAAGTTTTGGCCGGTCTTTATAATTCAATTTAATCAGCTCATCAACTGCTTTTTGAGGAAGATTATATGGAAAATCTTCGCGCTGTGTCCAACTCGGGACTGCGGCTCCGGCCAAAACTAATTTAGTTACCTGATCTTCATTATAGGCAGACACAAATCTTACTGCAATTGAACCACCCATGGAAAAACCAACCAACATAGCATCTTTGATGTCTAGTTTATCCAAAACCCGCTTAATGTCGAGGGCATGTACATCGTAATGATAGGATCCGTATGGTTTATCCGATTTGCCAAAACCTCTCAGGGTGATTCCAATAACCCGGAAGTTTTTATTTACCAGATCGTTATACTGGTACTCGTACATTTCGTCGCTTAACGGCCATCCGTGAATTAGCACAATAGGTTTGCCTTCTCCCGCATCTGTAATGTGGAGTTGAACATTGGTTTCTACTTTAATGTATTCAGCCCTGGCCTTGCCGGCATGTACTTTTTCTTTAATGTTTTCCATGGTTTAAATATTAATTTATACCTAACTAAGGTAATATTAAGTATTTGGATACATGTTATATAACTTTCTTGAAAAATTACATAATTCACACTATTGTATCAAAAATATTAACGAACAATGGTATGCTGCAAACTGCCAAATAGTCAAACTTTCACAAATTAAATGATCAATTGGTCCACTGATTGTTTTATCATTTTGTAGTTTTAACAGCTTTTTTCAATTCATCTATCTTTTGCTTTTCTTGTTCAATAAACTCGGAGGTTTCCTTCTGTACGTTTTTGAACTTTTCTGAGACGCTCTCGAATAGATCGTCGAATTTGTCTTTCAATTCGTCGGCAAAATCAACTTTCTTTCCTGACATTTTACGTTTTGCCGAGGCTATTTTTGGGGCAACTAAAATTCCAAGAATTGCGCCTGCCAAAACGCCAACCAATAAGCCTGCTACTAATTTATCTGATTTCATGACTGTTATTTTTATAGGTTAAACGTTACTATTTCCCCGAATAATTCTTAATAGAATTGATATAATAGCTAGAACCAGCAGAATATGAATAATTGCTCCCACACTGTAGGCAAAGAATCCGATAGCCCAAAAAATGACTAAAATGACTGCTACGATATAAAGAATACTGTTCATGGTAGTTGTTTTTTAGATTGTTTATACTAAGCCACATACCTTGTTTTTGTATTGACTAATTTATCTGTCAAAGTTATACCGGGTGTTATCCTAAAGCATTACATCATTATCCGAAACAGTTATACAATTCCCATATTTTATCCATGGAAAGTGGCAAAAGGACAATTTTTACCTTGGCCGGAAAGCAGTTAAGGGCGGAAGCTAAAATTTAATTTACATCGGATTATTCCGGGAGAAAAACAGTAAAGGTGGAGCCCATGCCGGGTTTTCCTTCTGCGATGATAAATCCGTTGTGGTTTTCAACAATTTTTTTGCAGATAGAGAGTCCTATTCCTGTGCCGGGATATTCGCTTTTATTATGTAGCCGTTGGAAGAGCGTAAAAATAGTTTCGGCATACTTTTGTTCAAATCCCAAGCCATTGTCGGTAACCGAAATTTTGTAATACCTTTTTTGGGCATCAGTATTAAGAATCGGATAATCATTCGATTGGATTAGTTCGCAATCGATATTTATTTCCGGATAAATGTCTGGTTTGCAGTATTTCAGCGAATTTCCGATAAGGTTTACAAACAACTGCTGAATTTGAAATGCGATAACATTTAGATTTGGTAAATGGCCGACTGTCAGGACTGCATTTTTCTCTTCAATTGTTTGAGACAACTCTTGCCTGACGTTTTCTATCAGGATATTGAAATCGGTTTGTTCAAATACTTTTTCAATTTTATTGGCGCGCGAAAACAACAATAAATCATCGATTAACATTCGCATGGTGTTTGCCGATGTCTTTATTTTCGCGATATATTCTCTGCTGGTATCCGATATTTTTGCTAATTCGTTGTCTGAAAGGCGCGATATGAATGTTTGTATCTTGCGTAGTGGTTCTTGTAAATCGTGACTTGCAACCCGGTTAAAAGAATCCAGTTCATTGACAATGTTCTCCAGTTCACGATTTCTTTCCACCAATGCCAGTTCACTCAGGTGCTGTTGGGTGATATCCCGGTCGATACCAACATGCAGTTTGCTCCTTTCAGTATCAGTAATAATTTTTCCCATCGATTTAAAATGGCGCAATTCACCATCTTTACGAATAATTCGGTATTCCAGCGGATTGGCATTGTTTTCGAGTGTCTTTTTTCTTCCGTCGGAAACAATATGCCTGTCGTCAGGATGTACAAATTTCAAATAATTGGCAACCGTAGGTTCAAACGATTGCGGTTCGCAACCCAGAAGTGCATACAGATTGTCGGAAAAAGAGACTTCACCGGTTTTCATATCCCATTGCGAAATGCCAAATTCCCCAATGATTTCGGCATGTTTTATTGATTCAATTGAAATCAGTAATTTTTCGTTTGTCTTTCGCTGGATAATCAGATCTTTCTGAATTTTCAGATATGAAATAATTAAGAAGATCATGGTGAAAATGAAGAGAATTAAAGTGAATACAGGGGTAATTGAAATTTCGCGGTTATATTTTTTTTGATGTTTATTAAAGTTTGCTACTTCCAGGTCAACCATCATGTTAATCTGAATGCGCATGTAGTCCATCACATTTTTACCTTTAGCCATATTTTCATCCAGCATCTTCTTATTCGAGTTTTCTTCAGAAATAATATCCAATGAAGCGGCCAAAAGGGCAAATCGCAGGTTCACCAGGCGAAGAAGTGAATCCAGGTTCTGTTGCTGTTGTGGATTTTGGGAGGTCAGGTATTTCAGCGTAAATACTGGGTTCTTAATCTCCTCGCGTGCCGAGTTGTAGGGTTGAAGAAAACTTGGATCTTTGGTAATAATATAGCCGCGCTGACCTGTTTCAGCTTCTTTAACGAATGATTCTAATCGTTCCAGCTGAATCTGTATTTGGTATGAATGAACCAATAGTTCGGTGGATTCATTGATGACAACAGTATGTTTGTAGGTTACACTTGAAGTAAAAACCAGAATAAATAAGGCTATTACAAAAATACCATTAAGTAAAAAGTTAGTCGTAAAAATGGCTTTCCCCTTCATAAGCCGATGTTTTTGAATTAAAGACTAAGTATGAAGTTATCCCTGTTTAATCCTGATGTTTGATATTGCCAATTGGTAGTGATAACCGCCTCTAACGTTTTTCTGAGTGTGTTAAAATCGTTCGGTTTTTTAAGGTAAACATTTGCGCCCTGAACAAATGTTTCTTCAATATCCACATCGGAAGCCGAGGTGGAATAGATTACTACTGCAATATCTTTTAAATAATCAATGCGTTTTAATTCCCTCAAACAATCCATCCCGTTTTTGCGCGGCATGTTCAGGTCAAGGAAAAGAATGTGAGGTAATGTAATATCGGGACGGGTAAGGTAATCCATCAGTTCAACCCCATCATTAACGGTTTCAACCTTGGTATTTATTTTAATTTCGTCAAATGCCTCTCTAAAAAAGAGACGATCATCCTCGTCGTCGTCAGCAAGTAAAATATGCATTTGTCCGTTATTCATAATGGTTTTTTTTCTAGTTGTTTTATTCTACTTCTTCCGGATTTCGTCGTTTATTAATAATTCGTTGAAACGTAGTTGGGGTAATTCCTGTTTCATTTTTAAATTGGTTGCAGAGATGAGCGGTACTGCTGTAATTTAACCGATATGCTATTTCGGTAATCGTAAATTCATTCGTAGTTATAAGTTCTTTTGCCTTGTTGATTTTTTGGAATATGATGAAATTTTCAATGGAGGTATAAGTCGCTTCTACAAACAGGTTCGAAAGATAGCCGTAGCTATAATTCAGTTTTTCGGATAGATAGTCTGAGATTTTTATGGTCGGTAATTTTTCGTCCATGTAAATCATTTCTATAATGGTGTCCTTTATTTTTTGAACAAGGATACTTTTCGGCGATTCAATTATTTCAATGCCATAATTGCCCAAGTTTGCAGCCAGGGTTTTTAGCTGGTCGCCAGAAATCGTTTCGTTCAGCTCAACTTCACCAAAGCTTAACGAAGAGTATGTTAATTGTTCTTTCTCCAATTGCTCCATTACTATTTTTTTACATGCCGTGTTAATATCAAATTTAATGTGAAGCTTCATTTTGTATTGTTACGTGAGGAAATTGGAACAATTATAAGTATCACAATGTTCGCCAGAAGAATAGAAGGCGCACGAAATCCGGACACGGAAACTTCCCTGTTGTTGTAATTTCCGGGGTGTAAAGCGTGTAGATTAATACTTGGGGAAATGAGTCAGCTGATTAGCAAAATGGCAGGATAAACTTGGTTTATTCTGCCATTTAACTGCTGTTCCAATTTGTATTTGCAATGTTTTCCGGACTTGTTTTTATTCGGGAATGTTAAGGAATTTGCAAACCTCTTTGTAGGTCATACTTCTCAGCTCGGTTTCGCTTACGCTTTTTAACGATGCCGATTTTAATGTTTCGACGTTACCGGGAATGGCGATGAATCGAAAATGATTACCCGCTGTAAGCGGTTTTGAAATCATATCGGAGGTAAACTCAATACTTTCGTATTCCGATATTAAAAAACTCCAGTTTGCGCCAACGGCATAAGCGGGTAGGGGTCTCACTGCCGTAGCATCGTAAATGTCGTCAGCCAGCCAAACGTAAGCCAGAATGACTCCATTTTCCACAATATCCTCAGTTAAATCCGGAGCATTCACATCAAAATACCAATCGCCAGAAGTTCCCATCCAGGCTGTTGGAGTAATCCACTGCGAATAATAAATTGTTGCGTCCAGTCCGTCTTGCCCGGCAGGTCCCGGCTCTCCTTCATTATTACATCCTGTAAATACAAGAGCTGTAAATGCGATGAACAAATAAATAATGCTAATTTTTGTTTTCATGATTTTTCTGTTTAAAAATAATGCAAGCAATTTAGTGAATAAATTCTTTCAGGGACTTTTCCAGTTTTTTGCGTGTAAAAAAAATACGGCTTTTAATTGTTCCGAGGGGCAACTTAAGCTCTTCGGCAATCTCTTTGTATTTGAAACCCTCTATTTGAACTTGTGTCATGGCGTTATTAATTAATGGTTTACGGTGTTATAAAGGATTAATAAATCGTGTAAAACCTCATTCCTGTATTTCCGGATAATCTACTTTGTATTTGTTCAGCATCGAATGCAATGATTCATAGTATTCTTTCAGCAGGTTGAGGGTTACTTCCGGATCCTTTTCTGATGGAACGGTCACCGGCATTTCGTCTAAATATTTCGATAACTCCGGATAATGATCTTTAATTGTCATTGTTATTTTCAGGATTTTTGTATTCAAATCCTTCACCGATTTTTCGTATTGGGAGATTTTTCGTGAATGATATACTTCCGACACCAGCCGGTCTCTTCCCGTTTGCTGGTCGGGTTGTTGATTCACTGAAGAAACGAACTTCAGTAGTTGGTCGTTGAATTCGTACGAATTCTCGATGTTGGATAAGTGGCTTGCATGTTCAATGATATTCAGGATAGAACCTTTGATGTTTTTTTGCATCAGTTGTGCCGCTACCGGAGTGGTAATTTTATCTTCCCTTCCAACCATAATAAGCACCGGAATACTTATTTTATGCAGGCTTGAACATGTTTCTTTACGCTTAGATAAAGCAATTAACGTTTTGGAAAGTGACTGTACTTTGGTTTCCATGATCATCTCCTTTAACACCGTAATTTTTTCTTTGTTTGTAACAAATGACTCAGGGGCAAAAAGGTTTTTCAACATTTCGTTGGCGTAGGGTTCAACGCCGTATTTTTCGATACTTTCAATGGTCAGCATCCGCTTTTCTTTGGCTTCAGGGGTGTCGGCGGCGCAGTTGGTGTCGCACAAGATGAGTGCGTTAAACCGCTTCGGAAAATTTTGTACCGCATTTAAGGCAATGTATCCGCCCATAGATAAACCACACAGCATTGCTGTTTTAATCTTAAGGGCATCCATTAGTCCGAGCAGATCGCTTACGAAAAGCTCAATCGAAAAGTCTTCAGTTCCGGCATCCGAGTTTCCGTGCCCACGTATGTCGTAGGCAATTACACGGTTACTTTCAATAAGTACTTCCATCTGCTTGTTCCACATCGATTTATTAAATGGGAAACCGTGAATCAGAATGATTACCGGTGCGTGGTCAGGTCCTTCATCAGAATAGCTTATGCTGAACTGATTAACTGTTGTTTCAATATCTGTTCCTGTATATCTCATGGCTTTACTTCTTTATTAAATTTCATTTTCTCCTACTGTTTTTATTCATTACGGACATCAAGATTCATTCTCGTTGTTTGTTGAAATGAAGGTGCAACAAAACGTATCGCACCTTCATTCACTATTTGCTGTTCAACTCTATATAGGAATCCTATATTCTTTGGATTTAACCAGCCGGACTTTCAATTTGATTAGCCAGGCGATGGTTATTATAAAGAACTAAGTTGGGTAACTTCAGCCACAATTGGGTTACAGAATTTTAAGGAAAAATTACATCATTCCCACATTTAAACTTTTCGGAGGTTTCAGGGTAAAACTTATGTACGGATAACTTTTCTCGTAACATAGAAACACCCACAAGTTTTCTTCGGATACTTGTGGGTGTTTGGATGATTTAAAATCAAACAATAGCCTAGTTAGAACCAATATTTCCCTGAGAAATAATAGTGCTGAGGTTTACCGCTGTTTGATAAACATTGATGTATCCATCATAAACCAACCAGTTGGTATATGAAATATCCACACCGCTATCCAGTTTTTGAATATTGGTATAGCCTTTACCCGTTGTTCCATTAACATTGCTCAGCGTTTTTACAACAGTTCCGCCGCCAACAGTAGCCACCGAACCCAGATTAATGGTTGATGGATAAGTTTCTCCGGCAATTGTGCCGGTAAGCGAAACTGTTACCAGGGTATTTCCATTTTCGCGTTCTTCGAATAAGGCAGTTCCCGACACCCCAAATACGCCGATTGTTTTCAGTGTATAAGTTTTGTTGGTGGTGGTGATTACATTACCACCAATGTCACCAATAGCCAAAATTACTTCGGGTTCGGTGCTGCTTTTAAGAACTTTAACACTACCATCATAATCAATTAATTGACTGTATGTCATGTTGCTTACCAAAGTTGAGCTTTTTCCTGTTGCATCAACGGGAGTAAGTGCAACTACAACTGCGCCACTTTCAACAGCCGATTTCATGTACAGGTTAGCCGGATGGGTTCCCGATGGTGCATTCACTAACACGATATCAATCGTTGTTGATGTAATGCTGGTTTCGGTAAATGTAACAGTACCGGTTACTCCTAAAACGTCTTTCACCACTAGGTCGTAGCTAGTTTTTGCGGCAGGCGAATCATCTTTATCACAACCAACTGCTATAAGCAAAACTGCTACGGTCACAATGGTTAATAGACTGATTAATTTTCTTGTTTTAAACATTTTCTGATCGTTAAATTTTCCGCAACTGGCGAAACAGGCGTGAATGTATTTCCACTAAACAAAGGTGAGGGCTATTACCGGAGCAAGTGTTGTATAATTATTGATTAGTCTTGCAAGATTCACACTGTTTGCAAGGGATTTTATTATTATTTCGGAATTATCGGTTTATAGGTTATGAATAGCCCCGACCTTTAGGTCAGGGGAAAATGAGAAACAGACAAATCCCGGCTTTAGCCGAAATAATTGAATGTTTAGGCTAAAGCCGAAATACGGATTATTCATCTTTCAACGGCATAAATGCCGTTGCTATTCAAATCAACCATATATCCGATAATTCCGTATTATTTAATCGGCCCAATCATTTCCTTTGGAATTACCCATTCATCGAATTGCTGCTCGGTTATCAGGCATAAGGCTAAAGCTGCTTCTTTTAAACTTAACTGATCGTCAAAAGCCTTTTTAGCAATTTTGGCGGCATTTTCGTACCCGATATGTGGATTTAATGCAGTTACCAGCATCAACGAATGACTGAGGTTTTTATTTATTTGTGGCAAATTAGGTTCAATTCCTGAGGCACAATGATCGTTAAACGATTTGCAGGCATCAGCGATCAGCCTGGCCGATTGCAGCAAAGCATTGATCATGACAGGTTTAAAAACGTTTAATTCGAAGTGTCCATTCGCACCTGCAAACGAAATAGTGGTGTCGTTTCCGATCACCTGCGCACAAACCATAGTCAATGCCTCTGTTTGGGTAGGGTTAACTTTGCCGGGCATGATGGACGAACCTGGTTCATTTGACGGAATAGTAATTTCCCCGATTCCTGAACGTGGACCGGAAGCCAGCATCCGGATGTCGTTGGCAATTTTCATCAGGCTAACTGCCAGTTGTTTAATGGCTCCATGGGTTTCAACTAAAGCATCGTTTGAAGCCAGCGATTCAAATTTATTTTCAGCAGTAATAAAAGGCAGTCCTGTTAATTGGGAAATAACGGCTGCAACTTCACGATCATAACCTTGCGGAGTATTTAAACCGGTTCCGACGGCACTGCCTCCCATGGCTAACTCAGAGAGATGCGGCAAGGTGTTTTTCAATGCCCGAATTCCGTATTTCAGTTGCGATACATAGCCCGAGAGTTCCTGACCAAGCGTAATCGGGGTGGCATCCATAAAATGCGTGCGTCCGATTTTTATAATTTCGGTATTGGCAACTGATTTCTCGTTCAAGGTATTTTGGAGCAGTTCTATCCGCGGAATCGTATAATCAACAATCATTTGGTAGGCTGCAATATTCATTGCTGTGGGGAAGGTATCGTTCGAAGACTGTGACCTATTCACATCGTCGTTTGGATGAATTAGTCGTTTCCCTTTACCCATTTTATTGCCCAGCAAAACATGCGCGCGGTTGGCAATAACCTCGTTGCAATTCATATTGGTATGGGTTCCTGAACCCGTTTGCCAGATTACCAGAGGAAACTGATCGTCGAGCTGGCCTGCAATGATTTCGTCGCATACCTGCAAAATGATTTTCATCTTTTCTTCGGTCAATAAGCCAAATTTATGATTGGTTATAGCCGCTGCCTTTTTCAGAAAACCAAATGCATGAATAATTTCGATGGGCATTGATGCGGGTGGCCCAATAGGAAAATTTATGATCGAACGTTGAGTTTGAGCTCCCCAGTACTTATCAGCAGGTACCTTTATCTTGCCCATGGTATCGGTTTCGGTTCTGTAATTCATGACCTTTTTATTTAGTGGTTAATCCAAATCCTAATTTTTGGAATCTTAATTCCAACTGAATAATAGTTCATTCGTAAACTATTTATTTTAAACAATTTAGCGATGGAAGTTGTTCGTTGTTTGAAAGAACTCTAAAGCTTATTACTGCCGTGTATCTATTCTAAAAAATTAAGCCATGAAATAGCCATGTGTGCAACAGTAGCACAAACCTGAAATGTATCAATGGCTATTCCATGAGTACGTGCCAAAATTTAATAATAAAACTAAAATATATACGAATGAAAGTATTTACAGAACAAGAAGTAGCCTTATTTCTGACCGATCATCTAAAAGACTGGAATTTTGAAAAGAACAGCATTACCCGTGATTTCAGGTTTAAAACCTTTGTAGAGGCTTTCACATTTATGACAGCCGTTGCCTTTAAAGCTGAAAAGCTGAATCATCATCCGGATTGGAGTAATTCGTACAATAAAGTGAGCATCGCTTTAACCAATCACGAAGCCAAAGGGATTACCCAACTGGATTTTGATCTGGCCGAAATGATAGATAAGCTGTTTGGGAAATGATCCCGACAACTCCCTCCGATTTTTAGTTTTCTTCCTTTTTTACCTGGTGCGCAATACGCACAATTTCTTTGGAATTGTATTCGCCACAACGTGCAGCATAATTGCATTTGGCGCGATGGTGAAGCGCTTTTTGTGCTTCCGGTACATTGGCTTCTTTTCCAAGCCATATTTCCAATGCTGGTTGCTGAAGGGCTCGACCATAGGAAAATGACAATTCCCAGGGCAATTTCGATTTAAATCTGACATTCATGGCATTTAAACGCGCAGAAGCAAGTTCGGACGTTTGTCCTCCAGACAAAAATGTAATGCCCGGAACAGCAGCCGGGACCGACCGCATTAAACAGTTGACGGTAGCATCAGCCACTTTATTGTCCGATTCTTGTTTCGGACAGCTCAATCCGGGTACAATCATATTGGGCTTCAGAATCATACCTTCCAACAGTACGCCTTGAATGTAAAGCTGATTGAAGACCTCGTGCAGTACTTCTTCGGTTACTTCAAAGCATCGCTCCATAGTATGACTGCCGTCCATAAGTACTTCTGGTTCTACAATTGGCACCAATCCTACCTCCTGGCACAATGCCGCATACCGGGCCAGTGTAAGCGAATTAGCAATGGTGCTGGCTTTCGAGGGAATCCCCTCGCCAATTACTATCACCGCCCGCCACTTGGCAAAACGGGCACCCATCTGGTAATATTCAATCAGGCGTTCTCGTAATCCATCAAGTCCTTCTGAAATTTTCTCTCCCGGATGGCCAGCCAGCTCTTTTGCACCAGTGTCAACTTTAATTCCGGGTATAATTCCGGCATCAATGAGAACTTTAATCATCGGAATACCATCTTTCGTTTTCTGACGGATGGTCTCATCAAACAGGATTGCTCCGCTAATGAATTCTCCGAGGCCAGGTGTGGTTACAATCATTTCGCGATAGGCACGTCGGGTTTCCACGGTCTGTGGAATTCCCAATTTTGCGAAACGTTTGTTGCAGGTCGGAAAACTTTCGTCCATAGCCAAAATCCCTTTGTGGTTATCAACCATCAATCTGGCTGTGCTAATAAGTTCTTGTGTTTTCATGGTCAACTTCTTTTTTTTGTAGGAATGATGAATAGTAGTATTCGGGTCTGCCTCAGTACTTCTTCGGCAACGCTGCCAACAACAATGTTTTCCAACCATTTCCGGCTGTGCGAACCCAATACAATCATATCAGCATGAAACTCTTTGGCTGTCGTTAAAATAGATTCGGCAATATCACCCATTGAAACAACGGTCTGAATGGATGAGTCATTCAAATGTAGTTTTGTTTTGTCCAGAAAGTGCTGCGATGCCGATTTTAAACCGTCAACCGTACCCAATTGATTTTGAGCCACGTCCATATAACCGCCGAATCCCATTATCGGAGAATATTCGATGGATGTATAATACGTTGGATCGGCCAATACATGCAATAAGATGACTTCGGCATCCAATGTCTTTGCCAGCGAAAAACCTTGTTCTGCTACTTTCTGTGCAGTTGGATCATAGTCCAGTGCAATCACTACTTTTTTTAATTGATCTGTTTTCATGTTCCTCGATATTTATTTTTGAATATAACCGTTGTATCAGTCTGGCTAAACTTTCCTTAATCGTTCTGTCTTTCGTCCAGATCGTTATGGTCATCTCCGCCTAAACTGTAATAATTGTTTTCTTCGTCTTCACTACCTATAATTTCCATGTCATTATCCAGTTCCGAACCGGGGATATCCAAGTCGTGATCCGGATATTCGTCTTCCAAATCTTTTGGGGTTTCCGCTTTGGTTTTACGAATGTCTTCCGGATCTATATCTTTCTCTTCCAGATAGTTATCGTAAATATCTTCGTTTTCAGGATACGCAGGGTTACCTGGAAGATCATCGACATTGTTGTTTGGCTCCTGAACCAACAGGTTTGGGTTGCCGCTTTTTTCTTTCTTCATTCGTATATAATTTGTTTTTTAATTGACGGATGGAACTTGCATACGAAATATTCGCTTCGCGGATTTCATTTCATGGATTTACGCTTCGCTTCAATTCCACTTCGTTTCAATTCATCCGTGTTTGTGTTTAGCGAATATGCTCGTTTCAGTATATCTGAATTTAGCATACACTAATTTAAACGGGTTTGCCGCGGAAAGTGTTATAAAACTTTAGGAAAGAGTTGCATGATTCACACATTATCAAAACGAATGATTGGATTGTGCGAATGTTGTAAGATATTTCTGGAATTCTGTAACGGTTTTGAAGTTAACTAATGGCATATTTGGCTCATTATGAGACAAAACACAACACTGGAAATATCAGTTGGAATCATTGCTCTGATACTATTGCTCACACTTTTAACAACGGTGTTTCTTGAGCCATGGGCTGCAAAAAGAATTCAGGCAGCATTTAATAAAAACTCCGATAAATATCACATGGAAATAGGGAAGGTTCATATCTCCATTATTAAATCAGGAATTGATCTTGAAAATATTACCCTGAGTCCGAAGTCTCCAAATGACAGCCTGACTGATTTTAAAGGTGAAATAGCATCGGTAAAATTCAAGGGGATCAAACTGTTTAAGGCGCTGTTCAAAAACGACATCGAAGTCAGGGAAGTTCATATTTTCAACAGTCGTTTTGCAGAGGAGTTGCCATTTCAGGAGAAAACCGGGCCTGCGAAAGTTTCGCCCTTGAACATCAGGATTGATAGCCTGATTTTTGACCGATTGGTGGTGGATATAAAAGACCAATTAACGGCACAAGCCTATTCGGTAAAAGATGTTGTTTTGAAAGTGTACGATTTGCAGGTTGCCAAACGGGACACCTTATCGAACAGCATCTTTAAGCAATTTGATTTTAATGCGCTGCAACAGGTGACTGTTTCGGCTGACAGCATGTACACGATAACATCCACAGGTATAAACTATTCTGCAACTTCAAATAGCCTTAAAATTGACAGTTTTTCTGTTCATCCGAATTACAGTAATTATGAATTTACCGCCAGAGATAAGTTTGAAACTGATCGTATTGAGGCCGGTTTGAACCCAATTGTATTTCACGATTTTTCTGCCAGCGATTTTATAAAATCGGGAAGCGTGACAAGTTCATTCATCGAAATCGGGAAAATGGAGATGGACATCTTTCGCGATAAGCGCAAAGAATTCAACCACGTGAACAAATCTGCATTTCAGGACATTTTATACAACTATCCGGGTAAGGTCCATATTGATTCAATCGGCATTTCAGGCGGAAACATAACTTATACTGAACATGCAGAACATGCAAGCGAGCCGGGAGTCATCAGGTTTAATGAATTGAACGCGCTGATTTTCAATATCACCAACGACACCATTTACAAAACTGAAAAAGCTTTTATCGGATTCAATGCTGACGCTCTGTTAATGGGCAAAGCCAAAATGACGGTTCAAATGAAAGGCAGGTTGTTCGATAGTCAGAACGCATTTGCAGTAAATGGTAACCTTTCTGGAATGGAAGTTATGGAACTAAACCCCATGCTGGAGAAAAATGCGTTCATATTCGCCACGTCGGGGAAAATTGAAGCTATGAATTTCAGCTTTACGGCGAACAATACCAAATCCTCCGGACAAATGAACCTGCGCTACAATGGATTGAATGTTGCCGTAAAGAATAAGCGGACGGACGACACTACTGCGGTAAAAGAGCGGGTGATCTCAGTAATTGCCAATATGAAAATAATGAATTCGAACCCGATGCCAGGCGAGGAGTTGAGACAGGGAAGTATTGGTTTTGAACGGGATCCTGAAAAAAGTTTTTTTAATTATTGTGCCAAATCAATTATTTCGGGCATTAAAAGTAGTGTTACCAAAACCCCTGTTACCCGAAAGGAGAGCAGAAAACAAAGAAGGGACAAACCATAAATTGAAATGTCGTCCCTTCTTTGTTGTTAATCTATTGGTTATGAGTCATGTGTTCAAGCTGTTTCTAACTACATTGGCCAAGTATGAGCCAGATAACTACAAAAACAACAATCGTGCTTAAGCAGCCTCCGCCTAATTTTGCGGCTCCGTAACCTGATATTAATCCTCTGAATAGGTTGTTCATGTTGGTTGTTTATTATTTCTTTCGTAAACGCATGATAATAAATACGATAACTACGAGTACAGCAAGAACGGCAAAGATGCCAAAGCCCATTCCTGCCTTAAAAATACCGGTAATTACACTACACGAACTTACCATCAATGTTAACAGTGACAATAGTAATAGAGCAGCGAGTCTGGAATAATTGTCCATTCTGGTTCGGTTAGGATGATCTTTCTTTATCTGTTCCATATTGATTTCTGATTATTTGCCCCCTGTGTAATATTTCAAAGCTTCAGGCATAAACTGGTTTAGCTTTCTCATCCGTGTATCGTCAGATGGGTGAGTACTTAAAAATTCAGGTTGTTTTGCTCCGCCTGCTGCCGACATTCGCTGCCAGAACAGAATGGCTTCCTGAGGATCGTACCCGGCCATTGCGGCGAATATCAATCCGAACTGATCTGCTTCCGTTTCTTGCTGACGAGACCATGGTAACATGGCTCCAACCTGGCTTCCAATGCCATACGAGGTCATAAACAAGTCTTTGGTCTGCTGTGGTTTTTGCGATAAAGCGACTTCCAAAGCGGTTCCTCCCAATTGCTGAACCATTGCCCTGCTCATTCTTTCGCTGCCATGTTTGGCAATGGCGTGGGCAATTTCGTGCCCCATAACAATGGCAAGCGCCGTTTCGTTTTGAGTCACAGCCAACAGGCCTGTGTAAACAACCACTTTTCCACCGGGCATACACCAGGCATTAACTTCTTTACTGTCAACGGTATTGAATTCCCATTTATATCCTTCAAGCACCGCTCCCTGCCCCTTGCCGGTATAATATTTTGTAATGGCATTTGAAATACGGGCGCCAACACGATCGACCATTGCCGCACTGCTGTTGGAGTTGCTTAATGTTTTATTTTCCGTCAAAAATGTATTGTACTGGGCTAAGGCCATAACCTGTAACTCAGATTCCTGAACCAGGCTCAGTTGGTTACGGCCCGTTACCAGATTCATCGCGCAGCCTCCTAAAAGACCAGCGATAAGCAAAAGAAATAGAATGTTTTTCATCTGTGTATAATTTGTTTTTTTAATTGCCATATGGAACTCGCCAACCAGGAATCATCGTGTATGAGAAAGTTTTACTCATGGCTCGTTTCATGTGATACGAATAGAATGAATTGCCATTTTAATGACCATACTAAATTATAAAGTGCTGTTGTTGTTTGTATTACAAAATTTTTACGAAAAATTACATGTTTCACACATTTATAAGTACTATTTTTTTGATGTCAAAAACGTTGATGGATTTGCAATGTTCTCATATTTAGTGAGTTTTAAATGAATTTTTCCCACAATACGAATATCCATCTCTATAGAAACCGGAATGCAATTGGCATCGTCGGTAAGCCAAATGCTGACATCATCGGGCGTTTTAAACATGCGACCCACCTCAACCACCGGCGAAATTTTCAGGCAACTGACTTTTCCGAATTTGGTCCTGATGGTTTCTTTTCCCCGGTACCTCAGGTAGAAAGGAAATATCTCGTCGGAAAAGAAGATGTTTACAAATAATATATCGCCTTCATTTACTTTCGAAAAGTCGATCCTTCTAATGTAATAAAGTGTGGTGGCCAAATCGAGGATTTTCTCCGGAACCTTGTGTATGCCGGTAAGTTTTGAATTAACGGTGTTGTTGCGGCGGTTGTAGGTAACTTCGTTGTAATGCGTATAATTTCCTTCTTTAATGTTGCGTATCTGCTTGTGCGACAGGTTGGTCTTTTTGTCGAACCAACTTTCGTACACATCATTTACCCCATAAATGACTTCGGCCATTCCGCTTGTTCGGACGGTTGCTACAGCATGAAAAACAGGTTCGTTGTTGTAATTATCATCGCTTAGCGAAATAGTTGTTGTTCCACCCACAACAAAACCATACCTGATTTGATAATGGAGGTTTTCACCTGCAATAAATGCGGTAGTTGATTTTACCGACGGGGTTAATATTTCCTGTGCCGTACTATAAAAAGCCACGAGATAAAAGAGAAGGATTAAATTGATGCGGAGTCTCATAGATTATTCCTGTTGATTCGTTGGGTTTCTTTACGCAAAGAAGCTTAAAATCCAATCAGGAAGTGTTATACAATTGATGATAAGAGTTACATCATTCACACATTTCGAAACTCCATAATCAGCGGATTTCAAAACCAATTCCAGAATTCAACTTCACCTGACTTAATGCATTCAGGTTAAAAGCCAGGCGAATACGGTCTTTGAAAGAACCGGTAATGAATGCTATATTTTCGGAAACCACCACGGGAATGTAAATCTCCAGGAAATTCCATAATCCGGCTTTTAATCCAACTTCATAAAAGAAAGGCGAATTATTTTTCAGCCCGGTACCGTGATCGTTCAGCAAAAAATTAACGAATGGTTTTATGGGAATTCGGGCGGTTTTACCCGGCAAATTACTGGTGAACGTCAACGAAACAAGCCATTGACTGTATCCAAGCAGGTCGTTAACGGGCGATACCAAACCACCTTCCGAAAAGCTCATTTGCCGGGACCATAATGTGGTCGGGAAACTACTGAAACGATCGGGAAAGGTTCCTTCATAAAGATATTGTTCTGATCCGCTTCGGCCACTGGCAGCAAGTGAATAAAAAGGAACTGCCGGATCATTTTTGAGCATGGCGCCGGCATACAACCGAATATCCAGACCTTTTTTCTTTCCGTAATAACTAAACCGGTAATTAAACTCTGCCGCTGTTTTTAAAAAGGAATGGCCTGATTCGGATGAAACCAACAGATTGAAAGGATTAATATTTCCGGGTTTTTCCAACTGGTACCCGAATTGCAGATAATTACTCCTGCTTGCCTTTTCCTGATGGTTAATCTGAAAAAGATTGGTTGCCGTAATGAAGTTTCCATAAGCTTTCTGCATGATGGAATTGTCCTTCTGAGCCGACCTGAAATAAAGGTCGAAACCCGCCTTTATTTTGTGATAGTTTTGATTGCCCGGAGCGCCAAATTGGGTTCCTTCCAACGAGATTGTTGCTTTCCTGATTCGTTTGTCGTAAGGAGTGATGTTGTATGAAATTTTCCCGAATCCGGCCAAATCAGAATTTTGAAACGCATAAAAGGGCATCACGAAATATTCGAGCGGCTTAGGCGTCAGGAAGCCGTTATGAATGGCCATTCCGGCCATAAACCCATTTTCGCGTGTCCAGTTTAGTGCCGGGAAATACATCAGATACCGTTTCTCCGGATCTTCCAGCGAAAAATAAATTTGTGTCTGCAAAGGATCTGTTTTGGGAAATATTCCTGATGTGCGGATGTTGTTATTCAGTCTGAAGATCTCAGGAGTTACCTGCCTTGGATCTATTTTTAGTTCAGTATAATTTCCGGCCGGAAGTTCGATCCATTTTTGCCCTTCAAAACCATCGACCCATTTTTCAAAACAAATGGAATCGCCCAGCGTTCCGGCAATAACCAGGGGTGAAATCAGTTCGCCTTTGTTTCTGATCAGCAACTTCTGATTTGCGAAGACCACCACTTCGTAATCCAATCGTTTGGTCGTCGCAGTAAAATCGTCAAAAAACCAACTTAAATCTTTACTTGTATTGAATTCGAATACCTGTTGAAGGTCATTAGGTTGTGGGTGTTTGAATTTCCATCTTTGGAAATAGTCGTGCATCGCCGCATCATAAACAGTATCGCCCAGGTAAGCCCGCAGGTAATTAAAACCTGCTCCGGCTTTGTTGTAAATCATCAGGCTGTAATTTAAGGTGGAGTAGTCGGTTGCGGGCAGATTAATTGCTTGTTCGAGATTGTCGCGTGCTTGCGAAAGCCATTCCAATTCGCGCATTTGCTTAACCGGCATTTGGTCGATGTGAAAGAATCTGGCCAGTTTCAGGTTCCGGACATTGGTTTCCCAAAGCTTTTTCTGCGGATATCGTTCGTGCATATACCGAACCTCGTTAGCGCTGGTAATGCCTTCGTCCAGATACGGGTATTTACGCTCGTTCGATCCCAATGCGCTGTAAAACCAGTTGTGTGCAAGCTCGTGTGCAATTACTTCGTCCAAAGCATAGGCATCTCTGGCCAGCCCAATTACCGTAATGCCGGGGTATTCCATTCCGTCGCCTGCACTCAGGGCGCTTTGCACAGCGGTAAGATTCTGATACGGGTAATCGCCGTTCCATTTCGAAAAAAGTTTGATGGCACGGTTCAGGTAAGGAATTGCATCTTTCCAAAGTTCAGCCTGTTGATTGGTAAACATTGCCCAGGTCGTTACCTTGCGGCCCGATTCCGGAAGCTTCACTTTGCCTTTCAAAACATGGAAACGTTTATCGGCGAACCACGCAAAATCGTGGATTTGCTTTTCGGTATATCGGAGTGTTTTTGTTTGTCCGGAAGAAAGCGGAAAGGCTAAATCTTCGGAAGGCAGGGTTTTGATCCAGCTTGTGTCGGCGGCAAACTTATTCAGCATCTCGGTTTCATCCTGATTTTGCAGGTTCCCGGTAGCACCGACAATGTAATTAGATGGCAGTGTTATACTTACATCGAAACTTCCAAATTCGGAATAAAATTCACCCTGATCCTGATTGGACATTGGGTGCCAGCCCGCTTGGTCGTAAACCGCCGGTTTGGGATACCACTGCGAAATCTGATACGATTCGCCGATGTGACCCATCCGGGAAGTGACTCCCTTGGGAATTTTGACATGAAAAGGTGTGGTAATTTTTATTGAATCGCCGGGCAGGAGAGGGTCATTCAGGATAATCAGGCAAATATCGGGTTGGCCATCAACTAAGTTCCAATGAACCTTTTGATTATCGACTTTAAAATCCAGTGAATCGATATATCCGTTCAATTCCGGATCGTCGAACAGTTTTTGCTTTCCCTTCAGGCTAAGTAACTGACTGGCCAGTTCGGTTTTATTAGCGCTATAGGCATTGGGCCACAGGTGAAAATAGAGAACCCGAAGGGTATCGGGAGAGTTGTTGATGTATGCAATACTTTCGAAAGCATTTAATTCGTGACGCTGATCGTTTAGTGTGACATTGATCTGGTAATTAACTTCTTGCTGAAAATACTTCTGAGCTGAAGTCTCCGGTAATAAACAAAAAAATATCAGGAAGCTAACTATTAGCTTCCTGATATTCAATGTGTTTTTGCTATGAAACCCGCTTAGTTTCATTTTGCTTGTCTTCATTTTGCAAAGGAACAGGGCTGTAAAAATTCAAAAAGCGTTTTCTTACCGATCTGGTACGCATCGAATTGATAAACAGTTGTAGGACCATATATTTTTTTACTTGTTTATGGAGTCTTAGTCCCGTTTTCGCTTGGAATATATTCATCGGATTTGACTTTTAAATTATTTTAGCCTGTACAACTATTTTTCTATTGCGTTTGCAATTTAAAGGCTATTGAATAATTTGACTTGGATCAAACCAAAAGGAGGATAAGAACGATGAGTAAAATGGTTCCACCACTAATGTAAATGACTTCACCACTTTTGCGTACGTTTTCTTTCGTGCTCCTTAATTCTTTTCTCAGTTCGCGCTTTTCTGTCAAAGTCATTTCCGATTTATCCATGCTACGGATTTCTTCAACACGCGTTTTTAATCTGTTCACTTCTTCTGTAGTTAATTTATTCTCTGTGGCTGCGGGAGTTGTCGCTTTTAGGTCGTTTTTACCTGCAAATGCAGTCGTTGCACTCAACGTGAAAATCATTAGGATAGCAAAATAAATAGTCTTTTTCATGTTATGTTTTTTTAATTATTAGATGTACTTAAAGGTAGGGATACGGCCCTTTAACTTGTTATACTATTCTGAGAATAAGTTACATTATTCACAGATTTAGCAGGAGTTATAAGCCCTTTCTCCTTTTGCCCGAGCGGATAAATAGTTTGAAAATTTCGTTGAACAGCAGTGGAACCAATCCCAATGAAATGGCCATTACCCAACCGCCCAGATCGAGCATTTGCAAATGGAAAGCGCGTTGCATGACCGGAATTTCGATGACGAATAATTGAAGGAATATGCCCAGCAAAATAGCGCCAATGAGGTATTTATTGGAGAAAACGCCAATCCGGAAAATTGACTTTGAACCATGCCGAACAGCTAACGAATAGAACAACTGACTCATCACCAACACCATAAAAGCCATTGTTCGTGCATATTCTACGGTTTCAACCGGAACGGAAGGATCAAACGGGCTGTATCCGTGTTCGTAATATCCGAACCAGAAAGCGCCAATGGTTAGTACTCCAATTAAAAAACCTCCAAGAATGACATGCAGTCCGGCGCCACCGGCAAAGAAACTTTCTTTTGCATCGCGCGGCTTTTCTTTCATCACATCCGGATTACCGGGATCCATGCCCAGGGCAACTGCCGGAAACGAATCGGTGATCAGGTTAATCCAAAGCAGTTGGGTGGCAATTAACGGAGCTTCCCAACCTATCAGAATGGCCACGAACATGGTGACCACTTCGCCCAGGTTACAGGTTAGCAGAAAGATAACCGATTTTTTTATGTTGTTGTAAATGTTTCGGCCATGTTCGATAGCCGAAACAATGGTTGCAAAATTATCATCCGTCAGAACCATGTCAGCCGCGCCTTTGGCTACGTCGGTGCCTGTAATTCCCATGGCAACGCCAATATCGGCGGCATTTAGCGAAGGAGCATCGTTCACCCCGTCTCCGGTCATGGAAACAATGTTCCCGTGCGATTTCAGGGCATGAACAATCTGTACTTTATGCTCGGGCGATACCCGTGCAAATACACGATAATTAACTGCTTTTTCGGCAAATTCGGCTTCCGAAAAATCTTCCATATCCTGTCCGGTAATCGCCTGATCTATGTTTTCAGCAATTCCCAGTTCGCTGGCAATGGCAAAAGCAGTGTTTTTATGGTCGCCGGTAATCATGATAGTGGTAATTCCGGCCTGTTTTGCTTTCAGTATCGATTCTTTTACCTCCGGTCGGGGAGGGTCGATCATGCCAACAAGCCCGACAAGTATCAGGTCTTTTTCCATTTCAGCAGCTTCGATGACTGAACCTACCTGTTTGTATGCTGCACCCAGCGTACGAAGCGCGTTGTTCGACATGCCATCTGTTGCATTATGGTACTGTTGCCGATGAGCTTCGGTAATTGGAATAACTTTTCCTTTCTCCAAAACATGTGTACAAATTTTGATCAGATTGCCAATGGCGCCTTTCGTATAAACCGTAAACGTTCCTTTTTCTTCGTTGAGTGTTGACATTAATTTACGGTCCGAATCGAACGAATATTCACCGGCACGTCTGTTTTCGGTGATTAATTTTTTGCGGTCAATTCCCAGATCGTCGGCAAAGATGAGTAAGGCGATTTCGGTCGGGTCGCCTGTTCCGTGTCCGTTCGTGTAAGTGGCATCGGAGCAAAGAACCATTGCTTTGGCCAGCAATTTTGCATCATCGGAGGCCGTATTGCTTTTGCCCCTTTCAACAGTTGTTTCGCCTTCCAGATTGAAATAGCTTTTTACAGTCATCTTATTTTGGGTCAGCGTTCCTGTTTTGTCGGAACAGATCATGTTGACCGATCCGAGCGTTTCAACAGCCGGTAATTTTTTGATGATGGCGTTTTTCTTCGACATGCTGGTTACGCCAATTGAAAGAACCACGGCCACGATGGCTGCAAGCCCTTCAGGAATAGCTGCCACGGCCAGCGAAACCGACATCAGGAACATTTCTACCAGTTCGCGCCCCTGAATCAGTGCAATCAGGAAGATAATAATGCAGATGCCGATGGCCATTTTGCCAAGTGTTTTCCCCAGTTGGTCAAGCCGGATTTCCAGTGGCGTTTTCGATTTCTGTTCGGTATTGATGATGTTCGCGATTTTGCCAACTTCGGTGTTCATACCGGTTTCAACCACCACGCCAATACCCCGGCCATTGGTAACCAGCGTTGACATAAATGCCGTATTCGCGCGATCGCCAAGCGGTGTTTTCGGATCGGGGTGCAGCAGTGAAGCGTCTTTTTCGGAAGGAACAGATTCTCCGGTTAAAGCCGATTCTTCAATCTGAAGATTGGCCGATTCAATCAACCGAATATCGGCTGAAATGTATCGCCCGGTATCGAGTATAAGAATATCGCCAGGCACCAGTTGATCGGAATGAATCTCCACAACCTCACCATTTCGGCGGACGAGCGCCTTGGGATGTGTCATTTTCTGCAATGATTCAATCGCCTTTCCGGCTTTAACTTCCTGAACAACACCAAGCACGGCATTAATTGTAATGACGAGCAGAATGATTGCCGCATCAACATATTCGCCCATGAACACGGTGATAACAACAGCAGCAAACAGCACATAAATAAGCCATTCCTGAAGTTGGGCAATAAATAAGCGGAAAATGCTTTTCTTCTTTTTGGCAAGTAGTTGATTGGGGCCGTATTTTTCCAACCTGACTTTTGCTTCTTCAGCAGAAAGTCCCTGCGATACAACTACATCAAGTTCTTTAAGAACTTCTTCGTTTGATTTGGTGAACCACATGTTTTCTGTGCTTGGATTAAGTTGAAAAGGAGTCGGAAGTCGGAAGACCGAAACCGTAACTTCCAGCTTCGGTCTTCCGGCTTTTTAGTACCTCAGCTTCAGCGCGATATTCCCCAACGGTTTAAATTCTTCGGAATGGGTAAATATGGCACGGCCTTTTTTCGAAATCACATCCCAGGCCAAGTCGCTGGTAATGTCGTCAATAACACCGGGTTGGGTAAGATCATCAACCGAATAAAAGGAATATTGTCCGTTCATTTTCACTGCCTGGTGGTAATCATCGTGTGTAATTAATAAATCGCCACGACCAGCGCTAACTGCCACATAAATTTCGAGTAAATCGGTAAGGACTTTACCTTCTCCTTTGGCATCCAGCATTTCGCGAATAGCCTGAGTTCTGCTTTCTTCCTGAATGGCTTCTACTATTTTCCATGCTTCTGAAGCCAGTGTAGTATTGGGTGTGCCGTTTTGGTTGATGCTGATCGTACCATAGTAAATAGAAGGTTTGTCGGCCACCTGCATCAACCGGCTCCAATTCTTTTCGGTGCAAACAACCACTACATTCATGTCGGTTTTGTTGTATAACCTCACCAGCGCTTTGTCGATTTGGTTGAAGAATTCGCCAACCTGGCTGTCGGATTGTTTTCCATCGCCCGATTTAAATGGAAAATCATCGTCTTTAATTTCTCCGGAAATACTGTCGTTAATCGCTTTCAGGAGCCTGACATCCGACTGGGACAACACCAGAATAAGGTATTCTTCCATCCGGTTAAAGTCTTTAATCAAAGGTTTTACAACAAAATTTTCGGCTACCGAAACGGTATCTTTTAATGTTGGCCACAGTGATTTTACGATTTCGGTTGTTGTATTGGAAAGGAAAATATGAAGACTGTCCAGGTTATAGTTAACGTCTATCTGCTCGTCGAGTGTATCAATTTTTTCGAGCAAAAGTTTTACCTCGTGCTGGCCAAATTCATTCACTACATGGTCGTGAGCTTCTTCCATGAGTTTTTCCAGTTGATTGATATCTTCCTGATTCTTAGGATAGGTACGGTTGGTGTTCATAGAAATAGTTACACACGGATAACTGCGCTCTGTAGCGAGTTTTTCAAGCTTATTTTTTTGCATGGTGTCTTTTTTGATTCCCGCATCCGTCGGGTCGGGTGGCCAGTTTTTAGCAACAGTTAAAGATAAATTCACGGTTTCGGATGCAGTTACAAAACTTTCGGAAAGAGTTACATCATTCACACATTTTCGAGCGGGTTACGCCGTTTAAGCTTCAGGTGCTTGTAATAGGATGGTGTTAATCCGGTCATCTTTTTAAATTGGTTCGAGAGGTGGGCCACATTGCTAAAATGCAGTTTATCTGCTATTTCGGTAACATTAAGCTCGTCGTAAACCAACAATTCTTTTGCCTTCTCAATCCGGTGTGTGAGCAAAAAATGTTCGATGGTAGTGCCCTGGTTTTCTTTAAAAATGTTGGATAAATAGGTGTAATCGTAATTAAGTTTCTGGCTCAAATAATCGGAGAAGTTTATTTTTATTTGCTCATCGGTATAATGGATCAGCTCAATAATGGTGTTTTTTATTTTTTCAATCATTACACTTTTTTTGTCGTTGATCAACGACAGCCCCCATTCGTTCAGTCGGTCGTTTAATAAGGTTTGCCTTTCATCCGACAGGGTTTCCATTATTTCCACCTCGCCAAGACCTAACACCATGAAATGAAGTCCGAGCTTTTCCAGTTCAGATTTCACAATCATCTTGCAGCGGTTGCTAACCATATTTTTAATGTGGAGCTTCATATTTTTTTCATGCCCGAAAGATCAATTACCGATAGCAGGCACTTTTGGTTATCGTCGGCAATAACGCCTTCCATATACACGTGGCATAAAATTTTTGTATTGTAGCCTAGCGTAACCTCACACGACTCTTTGGCACTTCCGGCGTAAATTTTTCTGAAAAAATTATTGAATACCGGTCGTGAATCTTCGGAAATGTAAAGTTTAAAGTTGCTGTTTACCAAACTAAACCGTTTATCGCCAAGCATATCGGCGCCGGTAAAATTTAACTCAATGATGGAGCCATCCCGATCTAGTGTAAAATAACCCATTGGAGCCAAATCGTAGAGCATGGTAAATTTTTTCAAAGCCGCTTCCGTGGTTTCATAGGCCTGCCGCAACTCTTCGTTCTGCATTTCCAGCTCAATCTGGTGTACCTGGAGTTCGTGCAATAAGCGGGTTACATCATCACCTGAAACCTGTAGCTCAGTAGCTTGTTGTTTCGTCTTCAGTTGTTCTTCGGCTTTTTGGCGAAGTGCCCGGGCATCAGTTAAATCCAGTTCTTCAGTGTCCATCGCTTTAATTTTTAGTAGTTAAAATCATTCCTGAAGGTACGTTCAACTTGTTGCGCAAAATGTTTACGTTCCACTCCACAATTGGTTGTGTTCCATCAGCTTTTATTATCTGCATTTTAAATCTACAGTCACGCTTTTCGGCCAGGAGTTTGTTTAATTCTTTTTCTGTCTTCTTCTGCACGGATTCCGGAATCAGGCGATGTATAAAATGATGATCGGCCACATCCATCCTTTTTTTTCCGAAAAAGGCTTCGGCTTTGGAGTTAAACTCCATAATTTCCAGGTTGACTGAAAGTTTGATGATTACATCTGCCGATGAATCCAGGAGCATTCGGTTCGTCTGCTCAGCTTCCAGCAATTTTACTTCCATTTGTTTGAGGTCGGAAATGTTAATGAAGGTAATTACCAGTCCGTCAATACGGTCGTCGAACGTGCGGTAGGGCATAATGCGGATGGAAAACCATCGACCGTCTTTGGTTACAATTTGTTTTTGTATAAAAACCAGGGTACGCAAAACCTCCAGGGCATCGTCGGCCAACTCGGGGTAATCCAGATCCGAAACCTGATCGGTAAACGGCCGGCCGATGTCGCTTTTGATGAGTTTGAAAATTTTGGTTGTTTGGTTCGTGAACCGGCGGATATTCAATTCTTTATCGAGAAACAAAGTAGCTATATCGGTGCTGTTGAGCAGGTTTTTCATGTCGTTGTTCACCCTCGAAAAATCGTCAACTTTCGACTGCAATTCAGCATTCACGGTTTGAAGTTCCTCGTTCAGGCTTTGCATTTCTTCTTTCGAAGTGGTCAATTCTTCGTTGGTCGATTGCAGTTCTTCGTTGGTCGATTGCAGCTCTTCGTTGGTTGACTTCAGTTCTTCCTGCGAAGTCTGCATTTCTTCCAGCGTGCTTTGCATTTCATCGCGCGCATGTTGCAGCTCTTTTTCCAGTTCCGACTGCTTGATGCTGCTCATTGTTTTACGGCTTGCCTTGGTTTTACTGCTGTAAATTTCGTGAACATCGGCAAACACAATCATAATCATACCCCTTAAGCTCTCGGGCTTGTCGATCCATTGAATGCTGACATCCAGTGTTTGCGTGCTGCCGTTGGTGCCAATTTTAATGTGGTGCAATACTTCTTTGCCCTTTGTTAGCAATACTTTGCGAAATGCAGTTGGAAATTCGTTGCGTAACCCATCGCGCAACATGGCGAAAATATTGAGGTTTGCTTTACCCACAGCCGGTTCAAGGTATTTCCCGGTTCGTCCGCTAATATAAATAATGTCACCCGTTTCGGTTACCAAAACCGCAGGGGGCGAAAAATGCTGCAACAACAGTTGTTCCGCAGGTGATTGAATGTTCGATGGTAGTTTATCTGGGGTCTGGTTTTCGGTAGTACTCATTTTTGCTCTTGAAAAAGATGAAGGAAAATCAAATAGTTCGGGTATTTGGATGGTATTGGAACGTTTGTATATTCTTAGTTTCGAATCGATACTTATAAATAGCGGGCTCTGTGTTCCGAGTGATTCAGAGCTTCCGAGCAGCATAATTCCGTCAGGATTCAGGCTGTAGTAGAACAAGCCAATCAGTTTCCGTTGTAACTCACTGTCCATGTAAATGAGCAGGTTGCGGCAGGTCAGAAAATCGATTTTGGTAAAAGGCGGGTGCATAATAATGTTGTGCTGCGCAAACACAATCGTTTCGCGTATTTCGGTATTGATGCGGTAACCGTCTTCGGTTTTAATAAAGAAACGGTTAAGCCGGGTTTGCGAAACATCGGTTGCAATATTTAAGGAGAATTGTCCTTTTCGGGCGGTTTCTATTGCTTCGTTATCAAGATCGGTAGCAAATATCTGAAACGAAATGTTTCCATGCGGATTAACCTTTTCGAGTGTTTCCTTCAATAAAATAGCCAGCGAATAGGCCTCTTCGCCGGTAGAACAACCCGGAACCCACGCCCTTAAAACTGCCCCGTCTTTGGCATTAATCAATAGGTCGGGCAGTACCGCATTTTTCAGCTTTTCCCAGGTGCTGCTATCGCGAAAAAAGTTGGTTACACCAATCAGCAATTCTTTGAAAAGGATTTCGACTTCAGCCTGATTTTCCTGTAAAAAATGAACGTATGAAATGATTTTGTCGATTTTATGAATGCCCATTCGCCTTTCGATGCGGCGGTACAAGGTGTTTTTTTTATACAGCGAAAAATCGTTGCCGGTTTGGGTCCGCAACAGGATAATAATTTTTTCGAGCGAACCTTTATCTTTTATTTCGATCTCCATATTCGATTTTAGGGTGGGGATCTGTTTAACCAGCTCCATGAGCCGGGCTGCCAATTCGTTTGCCGGTGCAACAATATCAACAAGTACCGAATCGATAGCGCTGCGTGGCATGCTGTCGAATTTGGCCGTGGTTGGGTCCTGCACCATCACGATGCCGTTGTTTTCTTTGATGGCATGTAACCCAATGCTTCCATCAGAACCCATACCTGACAGGATAACGCCGATACTCTGTTCTTTTTGGTCGATGGCAAGCGAGCGCAAAAAGAAATCGATAGGCAACCGAAGCCCCCTGATCTCCATGGGGTCGAACAGGTAAAGTGTTCGTTTTAATATCGACATGCTTTTGTTGGGCGGAATAACATATACACAATTGGGCTTTACAGCCGTGTTATCTTTTGCCTGAAAGACTTTAATTTTTGAGACCCGTTGAAGCAACTCGGGCAACATGCCTACATATGTAGGATCGAGGTGTTGGATAACGATGTACGCCATTCCGCTGTTTTCGGGCACATTAACCAGAAATTGTTCCAGGGCTTCGAGCCCTCCGGCCGATGCGCCAATTGCCACAATTGGGAATGAACCGGCATCAGTATCTGCTGATTTTTCTTTTGAAGAGCTTGTTGCTTTTAATTTTTCAGGTTTCGCCATGGCTTTTGTTAGGCAGAAAGGCTGTTTTTAATATCCTTACAGCCGTGTCCTATACAAATTAACTCAAATAATATCATATTCTGATCAAACCTCGCCAATAGTGCGGAAATTACTCCGGTAATTCACGTTTTTGAATTTTACGCGCAGCTTTCAGTTCCTTTAACGATTTCTCCAGTTGATCCAGATCGCTATGAAATTTATCTTTAAAAGTTCTCCAATTTGATTTTCTTTCCTCTTTATAATCGGCAACTTCCTTCTTTAACGCGGTTATTGAGGTCTGGAGCTTGGCTTTATCTTCTTTCCAGTTTTCTTTTAGTAATGTAGTGATTGCCATTTTGTTTTCGTTTTTAATCCTGCCAATCGGCAAGTTGGTTGGTATTTACAGGAGCAGGAACTGTGGCCCTGAAATGAGAGCCCGACAGGAACGACTTTAACATCCATGCCATTTTTTGATGCCGGGTCAATATTTCGTTCAAAAAATCTGCTGTCGGTGTGTCGGTTAAGTGATGCGATACCGAATCTGTTTCGTGCTGAATAATCCGGGAAATGGCCTGATGGTCGTTGAGAAGCGCGGCAAAAATGGTTTCAGGATTTTTAAAATGTGGATAATCGTCGCTCATTTGGGCAATACTGAGGAAATCTTTTAAAGAGCCCAATGCAAAATGTCCGAATGAGCGGATTTTTTCGGCTATTTCATCAATTATTTCATCCAACCCGTTGTACTGGTTTTCCAGGAATACATGCCTCTCGAATTGGTTTGCCCCATCAACATTCCAGTGGGCTGTCCGGGTTTTGGTATAAAGGATATATTCATCGGCCAACAACAGATTAAGAAATGTAACAATAACCTCGTCGTTTAATTTATGAATTTTGGCAGATTGTTTCATGCGATTCCGGATTATATGCAAGTGGTACAAGCGATTAATTGTATAAATATACAATCCTGCATGGACAAAGGAGTTACATAACTTTCAGGAAAATTTACACAATTCTCACATTTAGGAAGTTCGCATTAAGAAAAATCGGAATTATCGATTTATTGATTGAATAGCCCAGACCTTTAGGTCTGCGGGGAAATGAGAAACAGAAAAATTTCGGCTTTAGCCGAAAAAGGATTATTCATCTTTCAACGATAAATGCCGTTGCTAATTTAAATCAACCATATATCTGATAATTCAAAAAAATTAATGAATACCAGCGTAGTGTCAACCAACTCTTATCGCAACTTCATGCCGAATTCCGGGTGTGGGATTCATCTGTTGAACTGGGTTATTTAAATATAATGTGGAAGTTCAAATTTTACTTTACAGCCCTTGTTGGGTTCGCTCTCAATACTGATATTTCCACCGTGCATTTCAATAAATTCCTTACAAAACAGCAAGCCCAACCCGGTACCCTGTTCATGTTCCGTTCCGTCGGTCGAATGAAATTCATCAATTTTAAAGAGGCTTTTCTGCATCTTTTGCGAAATTCCAATTCCAGTGTCGGCCACTTCAATTTCAATAAATTGCCCGACCTCGGTTGCGCTTATAATTATTTTTCCGCCAGGCTTTGAATATTTGATGGCATTGCTGATCAGGTTTCGGAATATGGCTTTTACCATCTGTATATCAGCAGTTACATAGGTATGGGGTAAAACGCATTGATGAAGTGTTATTCCTTTTTGGATTGCCAGCGTATTGAAATTCTCCAGTTCGTCGGAAGCAACGGTAAAAACATTAACCTTAACCGGATTGAAATTTTTCTCTTTGTTCTGGGTGATGGTCCAGGCTAAAAGGTTGTCGAGCAGGGTTAATGTTTTGGTTGATGAATTTAGGGCAATGTGGATGAACTTCGTAATTTCTGTTTTGTCCAAACTGTCGAAACTCTCGTTTAGCATGTCCAGTACGCCAATAATCTCGTTAAACGGACTTCGTAAATCATGCGCCAAAAGCGAAAGGAACTTGTTATTGGTATTTACAACGTCGCTTAGTTTTATCGTGTCCTGTTCTATCTGATTTTCCAACCGGGAATTCCGATCCTCCATTTTCTGCAACCGCATCAGCAACAGATCCTCTGGTAATTTTTTTTCTTCCGAAGGATCGTAATGACTCACATGTAACAAGTTGCCTATATCTCCGGATGTTGTTTTTTCTTCAGGATCAAAATTATTCCTTATGGATTTTTTATTGTTCATGCTAATCGTATTTTGTTTGGTAATCAACTGATTGTAGAATTTAATGTTCTGTTTTGCCTTAGTTGTCTGAAATAAGCAGGTGTTAATCCTGTCATTCGTTTAAACTGTGCCGACAAAGCAATTACGCTGGTATAGTGCATTTTCTTTGCAATTTCAGCGAGTCCAAGGTCTTCGTAAACCAATATTTCTTTTATGCGTTCAATTTTTCGTTTATTGATGTATTTTTCGATCGTGATGCCTTCGATTTCTTCAAACAGCTTGTTTAGCGAAATGAAGTTATCGTCAACAATTAAACGGATATAATCGGAAAAACTTGTTTTTAAATCTTCATCAGAATAATGTTCCAGATCGATAACCGACTTTTTTAGCTTTTCGATGAGCATGTTATTCTTAGTGTCTATCAGTTCAAATCCGCTTTTCTGCAACGCTTCCGCAAACTGTTCCAACTTTTCCGGAGAAACTTTTTCTTCGGTACTCACTTCGCCTATCTTTATCGTATTATATGCGATCCCGATTTTATCCAGTTCTGTTCGTACAGTTGTTTTGCATCGATTGCAAACCATATTTTTGATGTAGAGCTTCATAGTTTTGCGTTTTTTTAATACTGATGGAGTGATCCTTACAGCAATCCCTGGTTTAGTTTATTTTCTGATTGTAAATGAGTTATCTCCATGTTCAAAGTTGTGTACTTAATAGGGAAGGAGGCTTATATAATTTTGGTAAAGATTTGTATCATTCTCACATTCAATGGTATTTGGATAGTGACTGATACATTTTTGTTGTTCAGGAAAATAAAACAGGAGGCCTGCGCCGGAATAGGAATCAGATTTCATTGGGGTAGGGAATGGTGAATGCAAAGGTTGAACCAACACCCGGTTCGGAATAAACACTGAGGGTACCGCCAAGTTTTTCGACGAGCGCTTTTGAAATGGACAATCCCAGGCCATTGCCGCTATTCAGTTGTTTATTGGTTGCGTTAACCTGCATAAAACGTTCAAAAATAAGCGACTGGTCTTCAGGAGTAATGCCAATGCCGTTGTCTTTCACATAAAACTCGATGAAGTTATCTTTCATCTTGTATCCAAAATCGATTTCACCTTCGCGGGTGAATTTTATGGCATTGTTCAGCAGGTTACAAAATACCTGTTTTATCCGGTTCCCGTCACTTTGTATCTGTACCGAATCTGCAGGGCGTTCGGTTGATAAATGCAATTTTATTTTTTTACTGTCGAATACTCTTTTGTAGGTGTCAAATATATCGGCAAGTAATGCGCTTACGTTAACTAATTCCGAATCAACAGTAAATTGTCCGGCTTCAATTTTCGAAATATCAATAATGTCGCTGATAATGGTTAAAAGCTGTTGGGTACTGGTATTGATTATGCGGGCATACTTGTTCAGGTTTTCGTTAGCTAATTCGAGGCCGAGGATTAATTCAGAAAAACCCATTATGGCATTCATGGGCGTACGAATCTCGTGGCTCATGTTGGCCAGGAAAGCCGATTTAAGGTGATCTGATTCTTCAGCCTTTAATTTGGCGATAATCAGGTTATTGTTCATGTGCTGAATCTGGCCAATGCTCTCGGTTAATTCTTCATTCAAATTCGCATATTCTTTATTCAGGTCGCGGAAATTGGAGTTTTGCTCCTTTAGGTTTTGTTCGCTGACCACCAATGCATTCTCGGCCCTTTTCCGGTCGGTAATATCGCGGATATTGCATTGAATGACTTTCGTGTCGTTTACCAAATAGACGTTGCAAATGAATTCGACTTCTGCAATTTTTCCGTTTTTCCGTTGTATTGGCATGTCCTCAAAACGAACGTAGCCATTGGTTTTGAGCTCGATAAAAGCAACTTCCGATTCTTCCTTATTGCTAAAAAGACCGATTTCCCATAATTTTTTGCCCATAATTCCGGATAACGGAAAATCCAGGATCTTCATTATAAATGGATTGGCATCGACTATATTTCCGGTTTCGAAATCGAGTATCAGGATACCATCCTGGGCCGTTTCAAATAATCGGCGGTAACGCATCTCCGATTCTTTAAACTTTTCATCGAATTGATGATTTTCGGTTTCGTTGGAGAAGTTTGCTGGTTTTGAGCCCAGCGGAAATTTTTTGGCCTGTTTTCCCTCTTCGGAAAGTTTGTCTTTCATACCATGCATGTTAATTCAATTACAGCGCTTCTATAATTTTTGCCAATTCCAGTTTTGTGATTCCAAGTTTATACTCCAGATTCTCAATCATTTCTTTTTCCTTGCCTTCATATAGAATCAAATCCTGATCGGTAATACCCGGATATTTCTGTTTGATCTTTTCTTTCTTTGTATCCCAGTATCCCAATACAATTGTTTTCATTGTGCTAATCATTTAGTTTTGTGAAATTTAAAGAATCTAACGTTGGAAAGGATTACAAAATTTTACAATAAATTTGTAAAATTCTCACATGGATAGCGTTCACTAACGAATTAGCTTTTTTCTTTAGGAACCTTTAATCTGGCTTGCCGGGCTTCACTTATTCCAATGGCAATGGCCTGATCCCTGCTTTTTACGATTCCGCCTTTGCCGCCTTTCCCTGATTTTAATTCGCCATGCTTAAATTCATGCATAACCTCCTCAATTTTTTCCTGAGCTTTTTTTGAATATTTTGCCATCATTCGTTTTTATGAGATAATTGTTGGTGGTTCATCAATGCGGGTAGGATCGCTTTTTTCTGGTTCATTTACCCCCGGTTCATGTGGAATCGGTTCCGGTGCTTTCTCTGGCTTTATTGGTCGAATCGGTTTGTCGGGAACCGGAATCCTTGGCCTTTTGGATGGATTGTCTTCTTTTTCTCCTGTTAAGGCCTGATTTGACTTGCTACCAACTAGTTGGTTACGTTCGTCTTTCTGATTTTCATGCATTTTTATCCGTTTAAATTGTGAGTGATCGGTTAACCTACATTTTTTACCCTGCGAGCATCGGAAATGCATGTAGATGGCAAAAGTCCCCTTTAGGGGATTTAGGGGTAAAAATGGTAAATCTTAATCCTTTTGGAACAATACGTTTCACCGTATTTTACGAATAGATTGGGTCATTCTCACCAGAAGATGAGATTAAAAGTATTGAATTCCGGATCTGTCAGTCTTCATAGCCGACCAGCGCATTTCGTCAAAAAAGGGAGTGCTTTTTTCTTCCACACATTTTGCGGCGTAAAGGTAAAGTGCGGCACTCCAGGTTTGCCAATCCTGTCCCATTGGCTTACCATCCTGGGCTTTTATCCATTCGTTAAATCCAAAAGCTACAGTTCCGGTGCTCGACGATTTGATGCATAGCGTAAGCGCCATAAGTTTTTCTTCAGCAAGTTTATACCGTTTGGCGGCCACCAGCGCTGCCACATAAAATCCGCATATGAATGGCCATATACCACCATTGTGGTATTCGCCCGGATTATTAAACTGGGAATAACGCGGAAGCCAGTCGGTATCGTGCGTTTTTATATACGGGAAGAAATTGGGAGGCAAATTCAGGGCCAGTTCACCTTTTTCCCTCATTTCGGCACACTCTTCCTCAATCCAGGTAACCATATCATCTGCGCGCGAGGACGAGGCTAATCCGGAGAGTATGGCCAAACTATTCCCGAGCAGGTCGAAACGTTCGCTGCTATAGATTTTGTATGACCAGAATGCGAAATAAGGTTTGTGTTTTACCACCAGGCCTTCGTGCTGGTGATGGCGATTGGCGTCACTTGAAATGGTGAACCGTGACATTTCATGGCGTACGATATCGGCACGATCATGATGTCCAAGCATCCGTAGATATGCATACACCAGTGTGTTAACAAACAAGCCATATCCGGTCATCCATTGCTCGTCGCGCCAGTCGCTGGTGGGTTGTTGCGCCACCAGGTATCGGTCCGACGGGCTTTGATATTCCATCCAAACCAGCGCTTTTTCAACGGCTTCGTGCAAAAAATCGGTTTCCCCGGTTACTTTTCGGAAGATACCAACGCCCAGCAAAAAAAGGGGAGTGGTATCACTGGCTCCACGATCGTCTTTATCGTGCACCAGCGAGGGGATATGCCCATGTTTGGTCTGATTTTCGGCCAGGGTTCGCAGTACTTTGCGAATACTTTCCATTAGTTTCTGATTTCCGGATACGGCAATACCCAGAATGGAAAACATCAGATCACGGGTGTATGGCTCCGGGTAACCCCAGCCGGCAGTACGTGGCAGGCCGTGGAACGGACCGTGGGCATTGTGAAGCAATACTTCGATGGCGGCAGCTTTTGCCTTTTCAATCTCTTGACTATTCATGGTTTCAGAATCTTCAAATTATTTTATACCCAATTTATCGTTTATAATCTGTACAAACTTTTGGGCAACAATACGGTAGTCAAAATTGGCTACAACGCGCTCGCGGCCTGCTTCTCCCATTTTATCGCGCAACTGCTGATCGTTCATCAAAGTCAACAGGTATTGGGCAATATCCTGAACATTTGCGCGGTAATCAACCGTGCGCGGCACTTTAAACTGAACCCGGTGCTGATCTTCAAAACCCGATTCGCCTCCAAGTATCACTTCGTTTACCACAATCTTTTTTGCGACTTCGGCCAGAAAAGCTGTTTCGCCATGAATGAGCGTATCCAGCATTCCCATAGCTTTTATACTCACCACAGGTTTTCCGCAGGCTCCGGCTTCCACCTGGGGCATTCCGAATCCTTCGAGCCGCGAAGGGGCTGCGTAAATATCGCAGGCACCCACCAGATAAGGCATAAATGTCCTGGAAATGGTATTGGTTTCGTACATCACATTTTTATCAATTCCGAGATTTGAAGCCATTTGTAGATCGGCCAGGTTTTGCTTTTTGGTGCGCGGTTGCGGCCAAACTTTGCAAACGTATTTCCAGTCGGGGGCTTTGGTATCGATGATGGCCAGCGCCTGCATAACCTCCTGTGCGCCTTTCGATGCAGCATCGCCACCAACGGTGAGAATCATCAACTGATCGGGTGAAATACCCAGCGCCTCACGTACAGCCAGAATTTTCGGATCATTTTTGTCGAAAGGAATAAACGAATCGGTATCGCATCCAACCGGCAAAACTTCAATTTTATCTGCATTAATTCCATCGCGAACATACATTTCCTTCACCCAATTGGAGGTTACCAAAATTAATGGAAGAGCATTCAGGACTTCCTGATAATTGGCAATGTAGCCATCTGCAACTAACCAGGGCACAGGCTGAATACCATATCGTTGCGGATGGAGAACCAATTGAGGTGTGTGTCCCCAATAACCAACCCCGACCACCACATCCGGCTCGAACCAGCGGTAATACCATTCTTTTTCCTGTGCCGACTCGAAATGAACAGGATGGGCATCAACACCCATTTCTGTAAGTCCGCGGTAGAGCAAATCGCCCTGAGTTGCAAGTCCGCCAGGAGACGGTGGATAGTCGTATAATACAAGTACTTTCATGATACAATAATTTTCAAATTGTTTTTTTTATTTCAGATGAATCAGCGAATTCCCAGAAGGCTTCTGCACGGGGCGTTGTTTGGGCTTCCCAGCTATCCTTTTCAAAACCATACGTTTTGGTAATCAGGCTGTATTTCGTTAGCCAAATAGGTTTGGTGAGGATCAGGTAAACAGGGGCTCCATTTGCGGGCCTGGGAAGGTATTTTTTATTTCCATCCTCGTAGGCAAATGCCCACATTTCTTTGGTTGAGATTTTACCGGAATTCCAGAGCGATAAAACAGCCTTGCCGGTTTCTTCATGGCGCAGATGCCGGGTATATTCCCCCTTCGGATGATGAGTGATAATCAAGTCGTAATGCCTTTTTGGCAAAAGGTTCAGGATTGTGTTTTCAACAGCATCATCCTCCAATGCTTTCTGATCGGGACCGTCGTCCATATCGCCCATGATGCCTTCAGCCTTTAGTATTTTTAATGCAGCATAAAACTTTTGAGCCCGTTCTGTATCGGTTCTCCGGCTCAGGCAGACAATAAAACAGTTCCATTTCGGGTGACTCAATAGCGTTCCTCCTGCCCATAAAGTTTCGTCATCAGGGTGGGCAACAATAATCGCCACAGTCTTTGTTTTTTTTATGCCCATTTTAATTGTCTTCTCCCGGCCTGTTTTTAGAAGGACTAAAGTGTGCATTAACAAAAGCAAAACGTTGGTTTTCAGTCATACTATCCGTTGTTTTTATGGCGAATCTTATTTTGTCGAAATGATGATCAGCCTTTATCAGGTTTATTAATTCCTCCTTGGCGCTGGTTGGCCCAAAAAGAACCACATCCTCATAATTGATGAGCGCCTCGCTTAATCGCTTATAATAATTCGAGAGTTGATTTTGCTCTTTGTTTTGTATCATCGTTTCATCGCTTGGGTTTAGAGGTTCGTCCTGTTCCCCCACCTGGGCATAAATTGTTTTTGTACTGGTTTGATCGTCGATGTATTCCACTAAATGGGCAACGGAATGATCCATCCAAATGCCTATGCGTTTTGCTGATTTCATGGTGTTTGCTTTTATTGTAATGATTTTATGAAATAATACCGCAGTCCATTCTTTGTCAACCCCTAAATCCCCTAAAGGGGACTTGGCTCATTGCTAATCGGTTGGCGATGTTCACAGCCAAAGCCCCTTTCTGGGGTTTAGCTGAAAAAATACGACAATAAATACTTAAAAGAACTTAATTTGAATTTCTCAGTCCATATACCGTCCTGAAGTGATAGCCATATACCGTAAACGTTAAGGCATCTTTTAATAAAGCCGGTCGTCTGAAAAGTGTCCAGGCCAGTAATTTCCAATACTCACGCCTGCCTTTGTTCATTATTCCGATCACAAAAACCGATTTGAAGAAACTAGCGATGTACGAAAATTCCATTCTCTTTTGTCCTGTATGAATTTGCCGGTAGTTTAGCAGGAATTTGCGGATTCGTTTATAATAAGGCTTTATGGCATAAATATTCTGAATGATTTGCTGATAACCATCCAGCAGTTCCTGGCGGTTCATGACGGGAATAAAGTTCATTGATGAATCGGTGTTGTTTCCCGAAGATTCAGTTGTCAACCGGTTTTCAGCTTTTAGCCGCTTGTAAAGTGTTGTGTTTTTGGGGGCATTTAGCAAACCAACCATGGCCGAAACAATTCCGCTCTGCTGGATAAAATCGATTTGATTCTGGAAAACAGACGAAGTATCGGCATCAAAACCTACTATAAACCCGCCGGAAACCTGCAATCCGGCATTTTGTATTTTTTGCACACTATTCAGTAAATCACGGTTTTTGTTCTGTCCTTTATTGCATTCCTGAAGTGATTTTTCATCCGGGGTTTCAATTCCTACAAATGTTGATGTAAATCCGGTTGCAGTCATCAGCGACATTAAGTCTTCGTCATCCGCCAGGTTGATAGAGGATTGGATGTTAAACGTAAACGGATGTTTATGAGCCTGCATCCATTTTTTCATGGCCGGGAGCAAGTTGTTTTTGACCTTGTTTTTATTCCCGATAAAATTATCGTCAACGATAAGAATAGGGCCACGCCAGTTCAGGTTGTAAAGCAAGTCAAGTTCGTTAATAATCTGACTGGTATTTTTCATTCGCACTTTGTGACCCAGGAGCGAAGTGATTTCGCAAAAGTCGCAGGAGAAAGGGCATCCGCGCGAAAACTGAATATTCATAGTCACATAATCCTTTGCCGATAATAGATGGAAATCGGGTGGGGGAGTCAAGGTAATATCGGCATGTTCACTAGTTTTATATACCCTGTCGGGTTGTTTGTTGGCATCCAGATCGTTCAGAAACAAGGGCAATGTTATTTCTGCCTCGTTTAATATAAAATGATCAATTTGTGGATAGTTTTCGTACTCCTGGGTAAAAAGAGGCCCGCCTGCAATAATTTTCGTTTCATATTTCAGGCAAAGGTCAATAATCTGGTCAACCGATTGCTGTTGGATGTGCATGGCGCTGATAAAAACATAATCAGCCCACAGTAAATCATCCGGTTGAAGTACAGAAACATTCATGTCCACCAGCTTTTTCTTCCATGTTTTGGGGAGCATTGCCGAAACAGTTATTAATCCGAGGGGTGGAACCGTTGCTTTCTTGGATATAAATTTCATGACATGTTTGAAACTCCAGAATGAATCGGGGTATTGCGGGTACACTAATACTATATTCATATTCAGTGTTTTTAGTTGCTACTAACATTTCTTACCAATCAAGCCCTTCATTCGTATAGCTTAACCTCCAACTTTCAGAAGGGGGCTTGTACTGCAAACATGATAAGCGCCTGTAAATGAAGAAAATCCCCATATGGGGATTAAGAAGTTAATCTTGCTGAAAAGATATAGCGTGTCGAACAAAAAAGTATTACATAATTTTTTAAAGAAATTATATAATTCTCACATTCTGAGTAATTTCCATGAAATGTGTTATTCCAAATGATCCGGAAATAAAATGTAGGTGTAATTGTCGTATTGATTTTCAAAAATGTCGGAATTAATACGCTGCTTTGGTCTGGAATACAGGCTGTTTTGATTGTGGAACTGTATTTTGGCGGGATTATCCGAACCTACATATTTTTCTACAGTTAGTCTGGCCATCAGGTAACTAACCGTTGATTCGGCTCCCTGGTTCAGGTTTACATTCCATTCTTCCAACCCATCGTAACAGCCACCTGTGCAGGGGTTGTAAATAACCTGGTGTAACCGGTTATTTCCCAAAAACCAATTGAATGCAACAATCATTTTTTGATGATAATCTTCATTGCCAAAAACAGTATAGAATTTGCTTAAGGTCATGATGGTGTACGCAACATCAATGGGCTGTTCCCCAAATTGGGGCGCGTCCGTGCCTTTTTTAAACCAGTCTTTGTTTGAAATGACTTCGATGCCATTTTCGTTGAAAATATGCGACAGCAAAAAATTAAACGATGCTACGGCTGTGTTCTTATAGATGGGCTCTCCCGTAAGCAGCCAAGCGTAAAGTAATGCTTCGGGCAAAATGCTGTTGGCATAAGTCAAATAACCTTCGAACCAAATCCATTTGCCGTCTGATTCGTGCTTAAACATTTGTACCATACGGTTAGCCAATGTTTTTATCAACGCCAGATTCATGGGCGAACTTATGGTGTTATTATAAAAGTAAATTCCTTTTATAGCGAAAGCCATAGCCCGGGTAGAGTGGATGGCATTAAAATGAAGCAATGATTTTTCAATAACTTGGTCGGCCATTAAAATCATATCAGAAGGCAACTGACCAAGCATGGATATTAAATATCCCAGGGCCCAAATCGCCCGTCCATTGGAATCGTCCAGGTTAACATCGTTATTTTGGTCGGTAAAATGCAGATTCTTATCAATGTAATTGGTGAAATTACCTTCGGGCAACTGACAGCGCTTGATAAAACTGAGGTATTTCTGTATTTCGGGCAGGATAGTTTTATCGCCGGTCGATTCATAATACATACAAGTGGCAATCAGAGCGCGTGCATTATCGTCCAGGGTGTAACCCGAATCAATATCGGGTTGATTAATTCTCGAAAACTGAATAATGCCCGTATTGGTCGTCATTTGTTTCAGGTGGTCGAGTTTAATTTCCGGAAGGTTATATTTCAATTCAATCATTCCCCCGGCAATTTCTTCAAAAAGGTTAGCATGGGCAACGGCCGAGTTTTCCCAGGCTGTAGATACGATTTTCTGGAGCGTATTGATACTCATATTCCGGCGCAACTCGTCATCGCTAAACAGGCGGATAACAGCATCGGCCAGTTGTTGCGAATTGCGAAAATCGAAAATGATCCCGGTATCTTTAGTTAGTATTTCTTTTGCATGTGGAATAGGGGTTGAAATGATAGGGCAGGAACAACTCATGGCATAGGCAAAAGTACCCGATACCGCCTGGTGCGGGTCGTTGGTGGTAAACAGGTATATATCAGTCAACTGCAAATATTCGAGCAATTCGGGCAAAGCCAGGTATTTATTTATAAACCTGACATGATCCTGAAGGGCAAGCTGCTCTACCTTTTTTTCGAGCATTTGCCTGTACTTTTCGCCTTCCTGTTTCACTACTTCCGGATGGGTTTTTCCCATGACCAGAAATACCACATCCGGACATTGCTTAACAATGGCTGGCAATGCGTCAATCGTGGTTTCGATACTTTTTCCGGAACTGAGTAAGCCAAAAGTGGTAAGTACTTTCCGGTTTTTCAACCCGTATTTTTCCTTCAGAAATTTTTCGCTTAAATGGGTAACCAAGTGAGTACCATGGGCTATTATCGATATTTTTGATTGAACTACGTTATAGTCGGCTGTTAAAATATTGGCTGACGTATGGGTCATTACTATAATGGAGCTGCACGCCGAAGCGATTCGCTGAACTTTTGTTTTTAGTTTATCGCTGGGCTGTGGCAAAACCGTGTGAAATACCACAATAACCGGTTTGGAAAGCACAGAAAGGAATTGTTCGAATGCCTGTTCCTGTTCGTGGTAAAACCCGAATTCGTGCTGAATCAGGACTATTTTGACGCGAGCATCGTTATTGATATGGAAGGCCAGCTTTTCGTACTCGCGGGCAACAGATGTTTTCAGTATATATTTTACTTCTTCCGGATAGGAATAGTTGGTGTCGCCTGATTCCAGCGCACAAACCTTGATGGATATTGAATTGCTGAATTTATTATTCAACGACTTAATCAGGTCCTGAGAATAAGTTGCAATACCACATTCCCGGGGCGGGTAAGAGGTTATTACCAGGATTTCGGGGAGTTCCTTTAAACTATCCGGCTTGATTTTATGCTCTTTGTTTTTACTGGTTGAACCAATGGTGTTTCCGTGATCGGAATATGTGAAATGATGCTGGTTGGCATCGTCAGACGGATGAGAAATAGTTCTGTTTTTCATGGGATGAAGTATTAAGTTATTGTTTCTGTCACGACACTTTATTTTTCAGGAAATGCCGGGCTACCGTATTGGTAACTCCAAACTGCAGGATGGTGCCCAAAATGTTCCGAATCAAATTTCCGGATCTGCCTGTTGCTATTTTTTTCGAAATAAAACCAGAAACTAAACCAACTGCTGTACCTAAAATGTTTTCGAGCAAATAGGGCGACGAGGTTATTTCGTGCATGGTACTCCTGATCAGGTTGGCGGGTTTTAAGCTTTCAAAGGCGAAAGCAATTTGTTCTTTCAGCACCTGCTCCTTTATTGCGCGATCAAACTCCAGGAGTTGAATGGCATCTTTAAGCTCTTCAACAGTAGTTATTGTTTTCATCTTATATAATTTTTAATTGCCGAATGGAATTCATTTTATGGATTTCACTTCGTTCAATTCGCATAATTTGAAAATATTCATTCTGATTGGTGCTTCCACGAATCATGCTCATTTCACCTTATTTTAGTATCTGTTTTATGATTGTATTTGCAGCAATTCTTTTTATCCATTTACGCAGAAAGAGATGAATGAAAATGGTTGTCAAGGCATAAAAACCGGCGACCACAAAGAATCCGAAATAAATTTCGCCGAGCAGTTTGCCCAACCAAACGGCCAACCCAAAATTGAGGAAAAACAGAAACGAAAGCAGCACAGTAACAACAACCATTTGTGTTACCAATGAGGAAGCTACATCTGTTGTTTTATCCAGTGCTTTAAGTCTTGCCAACTCAAGGCTCACTTTGCCATAATCAACCGTCTTTTCAAGCAGTGCTTCAATTAAATTCGTATTGTTTTCCATAATTTTGGTCTTGAAATGAGGGTAGATTCGCCGAAGAATTTGTGTTTTTTCTGATTGTAATTGTTAAAAGCAGAAGGGTATCCTCGCAGGTACTAAAACTATATGGTACATTTTGTATAAGTTTCAGGAATTGCCCCTTTTCGAGGCTTAAGGATTGTTTGGGCATATGAAACATTATTTTCCCTTCAAGAATCTGAAAAGTCATGGAATCGTTTGACTGGAAAGAATCCAGTTTTATTCCTTCACGAAATGCAGTAAGTAAAATCTTCTTCTCCTTACTCCTGTGAAAGATAATTGATCCATGTTCCTTTTTTAGTTGACACTTTTTTTTCAGGGTGTCAATTAATGCAGGTAAACTGCTGATAGAAAATGGAGTGCAACCCTGTTCGATATTCTCCTGATAGGGGAATATCGATGTTAATATTTTGTATTTCATACTCCAGTTTTTATACGGTTTAAAAAATTAAGCCCACTCCGGAATCAATGATAGGAAAGATATCCGTAACAAGAACTTTTCCGAAGCAGGCTCAAAAGGATTGTAACAATGGGGAACAACACGATATTAGGTCGTTTTAACTTCCTTTTTGGGTTCTCCATTTTTTTGCATTTTTTGCTCAGCAAATTCAGAAATGTCTTCCTTTACCTGTTCGAATTTCTCGGTAATATCGTCAAGTAAATCCTTGACTTTTCCTTTTACACCGTTGGCATAACTGCCAGTTGTCCGAACTATTTTTTTGCGGGTTACTGCACCCTTATGCGGGGCAAATAAAACTCCCAGCAATGCACCGGCGGCTGCGCCAGCCAATACACCTAATACTACTTTTCCTGTACTCATAATTTTCTGTTTTAATGATTGTTTAAAGAATGTTTCTTCCTTGTATAACCCGAAGTATTATTGCAACAATTGCAATAACGAGCAAAATGTGTATGATTCCTCCAACATTGTAGCCAATAAATCCAATGGCCCAGCCCAGAATCAGAATAACCGCGATTACATAAAGTAGGTTGCTCATAATATTTGTATTAAAGTGTTTAAGTTAACTTGAGAATCAGATTTAATTAAAGTCGGGCGATGATTTCTAGCATTTCTTCTTTTGTCTTGCCCAGCCTTACCTGAAGCCGTCCGATCAGTTCATCTTTCTTTCCATCGGCAAACATCAGATCATTATCTGTCAGCATCGCAAATTTCTGTTTAAGCTTTCCTTTAGTTGCGTTCCAGCTTCCTGATACTTCTGTTGTATTCATCTGTATAAATTTTTACTTAACGCCTTAAAATTTGTGTATTAACACTGCCTGTTTTTCAAAATATCCAACGTATGGAATAGCCATTTATACATTTTTGATTTGCATGGGCTTTTACTCTTATGGCTATTTCATGCTTTCATTTTTTAAACTGTCAGCGAATAAATTATCACTACTCAAAGTTGCCCCATATTTGGCACGAAAGCATTACACAATTCCGGTTAAGTATTACATTATTCACACATTAATAGCGGTGTAACGAGGTTTTAAACTTCATTGGTTTGAGTGATGGATGTGGCATTCCGAGGCCCGTTGTGCCTGGTTGAACCCCACAAAAGAACTGGGAGGTTATTTTTTTATGGCTTATCTTTCGGTTGAAGTACTGGTTGTTATTTCTTGCTGTTATCGGCAGAACCTTTAAGTACATCCAGCAGTTCGCGAAGATTTACTGTGGCGTATGTGGAGGAATGATCGGACATCGCATACGGAATAATCAAATCGTTGTTGTGAATAATTGAGCCACAGGAATAAATCACATTCGGCACATAACCTTCACGCTCTGTTTCATCGGGCATCATTAACGGGCTGCTAAGCCGGCCTATTTCTTTCTCCGGATTTTCCAGTTCATACAGCGATGCCCCCAGGGTATATTCCCGCATTGGGCCAACAGCATGTGTAATAACCAGCCATCCATCTTCGGTTTCAATGGGCGAACCGGCATTGCCAATTTGAACCAGTTCCCACGGATAAGCGGGTTGCTGTATAATTTTGGCTTCGTGCCAAAGGTTGATGCTATCGGAATAAGCGATATAATTGTTTACCCCATCAATACGGCAGAGCATGGCATATTTACCCTTAATTTTTCGGGGAAAAAGGGCCATCCCTTTGTTCTGGGCAATTTCGCCATTGATTGGCAGAATCTTGAAATTATAAAAATCGGTGGTTTTAATCAACTTCGGCAGGATCGCAACTCCATCGTAAGCGGTGTAAGTAGCGTAATAGGTCACCTCACCATTGTCATCGGTGAATTTAACGAAACGGGCATCTTCAATACCTTTCTGTTCGGTTGCCGATACCGGAAAAATAACCCGTTCGGAAATGGCCGAATCAATCGAGAAATTAATTTCATAATGAGACGAAGCCAGCCACAACATTTGATTAATTATACCGATGTGGTCCGGAGTAAGGTCAGAACTTTTTCTCACTATTTCGATGTTCCGCATTAACTCGCCGTACGTGAAGTTATCGCCAAGCTTATCCAGAATAAAGTCTGGAGAAACAGTGTTGCTATGCGTCTGAATTTCATCAGGTTTGGCCACGATAACAGGAGGAATGGCACTTCTCTGATCGGATATTTCATCGTGGGCGTCAAGTATTGCCGGAGAAATACTATTTCCGGTTTCATTCATTTCATGTATTTTTTTCTGAAAAGCCTTTTTGTCGTAAAAATTCCGTTTGATCACATCGGCTTCGGCCAGCATTTTACCCACTGGCTCAATACTCAGGTTATTGTTCCGGTCGAGAATTCCGGTACGAAACACAATGGACGAGATGTGTCCTTCCCCGGTAGCCCGGAAACTAAAAATGACCCTTTTTTCGTCTGGTCTTATTTCCGACTGGTCGGGGTCTTCAACAACCGAGGGATTAAAAAAAGCTGCCGACTCGATGGAATATTCCATGGTAAAATAGGATCCAATCAGCGCTTTCTGAGGTACGGTCAGATCCTCTTCGTTCACCTCAATTTTATCGAATATTGGGGCGAGTTTGTCAAAGTTTTTCTCAAAAATTCGGGAAATGTTCCTGTGCCGCCGCGAGTATCCCCTCAGCAACTGACTCATAGCAATGTTTACTTCATTTTCGGGCATGGCCAGCACCTTCCGGATAATATCCGCTGACCGGTCGTCATTTAAATATAAAAACCGGGCAATTATCCGCGATGGATCCGGAGAAAACATGAACTTTTTTCGGGTGACAGTAACTTGCATGGATTTTTGTTTTAAATGAATAATTCGTTGATACTATTTTTCCGAAGGTAGTCTTTCCGAAGTTGCAATCAGGTCTTTTAGTCAGTTATTAAAAATGATTGTTGCAATCCCGGGCAAACACTTTAACATACAAAAGCCTACTCCAAACCGAAGCAGACTTTTGCACTCGAACAAGTACCGTATTTTCAATTCAACATGCTAGTATTGTGTTAACAATGGAATGACGTTTTAGACTCCTTCGTCGTACCTCCTCGGAGTGACGTCACTGCGAAGACGAGGAACGAGGATGAAGCAGTCTCAACCAAAAATAGGAGTCTTAACACAACACTAGTCAGTATATTTCAATTAGCTATTGCACTTTTTATATTCGTATATCCATCAGTCCGCTTAAAATTCCAAACACTTTGAGCAACCATATGATAAGAACAATTACAACAACAACATTTAAAATTGTTTTGATGTTACGATCCATCGGGATGAATGAATTGATCAGCCAGAGTATAACACCAACAACAATGATTACAAGTAAAATAGTTAGTAGTGGCATAATAAATTAGTTTAAAAGTTAATGACCTGTTATTTTTTTTTATCGATGGCAAAAACAACAATACCTCCAACAATAAGCACGATACCCACAATGGGTGACCATTTTACCGGGTGGTTCTTTTCAGCGTTTATTTCAATCGGGCCCAGATCAACCACCTTTTCGGTGCTTACATAGTTAAATCCGGTATAAATCATCATGATGATACCCAAGCCGATAAGGAAAAATCCAAATGTTTTCATTTTTCTATTGATTAGAGTAAAAGGATTAACAAAAGAACAATCACGATGGCTGCACCAACAGAAACGTAAACCCCGCCATTGTTGACTGACGCACTTTCGCTGTTTGCTTTAAGCTCACTTTTAATTCCACGGACTTCCTTCCTTAATTCCTTCTTTTCCGCAGAACTTAGCGCTTTCGTATCCATGGCTTTAATTTCATTTAACCTTAGTTCCATGGCAGCAACTTCCGGCGAGTTAACAGTGGTGGTTGCCGGAACAGAAATCGCGGTAGGTTCGGTGTCGGCTTTTAATAGGGTGGGACTGCCCATTAACAACATGAATCCTGCGATTAATCCAAGTAGTAGTTTTCTCATCCGTAAATAATTTGGTTTTATGTTGTCGGATGGAACTCGCATGTAATTATTTTCATGCTTGTTAGTGCTTTTGTAAAAACATGCTCGTTTCATTTGGTTAAAATTTGGTTTGTGAAATTATTTTCACCAACCAAAGATCATCAACCTCCACCTTCAAAGCGTTACAGAATTCCGGATAAGAGTTACATTATTCCCACATTCTTCAAACCTGGATGGTTTGCATGGCTACATCCGTTCCATATACCATTTCAATTGCTTTTCCATTTTTTTGTATTGAAATATGGCCGGAATAATTTTTTTCAACCGAAGAAAAGCGGTTTCACTTTTAACTACATAATCAAATGCTTTGTGGTGCATACAGCTTACCGCAATATCAATACTATCCTGGCCCGATAAAACGATTACAGCAATTTCAGGATTGACAGCCTTTATTTTATCGAGGGTTTCGATGCCAGTCATTGCATTTTTCTGAATGCCGTCGAGGTAATAATCCAACACAATTACATCGGGCGAATGAGATAATTTTTCTATACAGAGTTCACCCGTGGCATAAGTTTCTATATCAAAATCGCCCTGCGATAGTAATTCTATCTCAAGCAATTTTAAATAAACGCTATCGTCGTCAACCAGGAATATTTTAATTTTTTCGTCGTTCATTGGTTCATGCTTTTTATCCGGTTAAATTCTACTTCTAATTCTTTGCATGCCTGAGAACAAACCTTATCAAGCTGATTGACAAGGTCGTCAGTTTCTCCCGACCTTTTTTGGGTGATCGCATATTCCTGAACTCTTTTAGCCATGTTCTCGAAATCGATACTGATGCCCATGATTGAAAAGGAAGGAATCATTTTATGTACTGAAGCATACAACAAATCCCAATCTTTGTCAATCAGGCTTTTTTTCATGGATAAAACCAGGGGGGGCGTTTGTTCCAGATAAGCCGAGATCATTTCCATCATTAGCTTAGGGTGCGATTTGGTGCGTTGGTTTAAATATTCCAGATCAACGCATTTATTCTTAACAATCTCTTCTTTCACTTCGGGTTCCTGCCCGTTGGTTCGCTTTATCAGGCCAATTATTTTACTGTATAATATGCGCTCGTCAACCGGTTTGGCAATATAATCGTTCATGCCAATGGCCTTGCATTTAGCCAGGTCAACAGTGGTAACATCGGCAGTTAAAGCGATGATCGGGATTTTCGAATTCATGATGTTCCGGATATAATCGGTTGCCTCGAAACCATTCATCTCGGGCATCTGCAAGTCCATCAAAATAACATCGTAAGTTTTTAGCCGCATTTTTTCAATGGCAATTCTGCCATTATCGGCAATGTCTCGTTCAAACCCGAAATCATCGAGCAAAGTTTTCATCAGCAATTGGTTGAGGATGATATCTTCAACAACCAAAACTTTTATGCTTTTATTATCCGTGTCCAATTCAACCATTTCCGGTTCCGATTCGGCATCTTCAAACGTTTTCAAAAAACTCAGTTCAAAGCTGAATGTTGAACCTTGATTGATTTTGCTCTCCACATGAATGGTTCCTCCCTGAGATTCAACCAATTGTTTAACAATGGCCAATCCTAAACCTGTTCCTCCATATAAGCGTGAAGTGCCGCTTGATGCCTGCTGGAAGTTCTCAAATATTTTTATGATTTTATTTTCGTCTATCCCGATTCCGGTATCAGCAACCGAAAACCGTATGGTTGCCTGTTTTTCATCTTCGTTCAGCAAAGTAACGCTGACAGTAATTTTTCCTTTAGCTGTAAATTTCACTGCGTTGCTTACCAGGTTTAAAATGATCTGGTGGAGGCGCACCGGGTCACCAACCAGCACTTCAGGGATGTTCTTGTCGTACTCTTTGACCAGCTTCAGGTTTTTTTCCTGAATTTTTGTTTCGAACAGATGAAGCATAGCCGAAATGGACAAGGCCATTTTAAAGGGGGTTTGCTCGAAAGTCATTTTTCCGGAATCTACTTTTGCCAGGTCCAGGATGTCGTTAATCAGCACAATTAAAGCATCGCCGCTCACTTTTATGGCCTGTAAATATTCCTTTTGTTTGACAGTCAGTTCAGTTTTCAGCAGTACTTTGGTGAACCCGATGATCGCGTTCATTGGTGTGCGGATCTCATGGCTCATGTTCGACAGAAACTGCTGTTTGGCTTTTACCGCATTTTCGGCAGTCAAGGTCGCACTTTCGGCCTTTACTTTGGCATCTTCGGCAATTCCAACAGCCAGTTCGGCAAACACAATGGCTTCGGTTAACTCTGTTGCCACACGTTTTTGGTCGGTTACATCGCGGGCAACAATCACTACGCCTAACACGTTTCCACGGTCGTCTTTATAAACCGATCCGTTAAACAATACCGCAGTCAGCTTCCCGTCGGTACGACGCAGTGTAAGCGGCGAATCGGCAACCGACCCTTTGGCAAATACTTCCTTATAAACGGCACGTGCACTTTGCGGTTCGGTAAAATAATCCAGAAAATCGGTGCCTTTCAGTTCATTACGGGCTATTCCGGTTATTTTTACCAACGCTTCGTTCATGTCGGTAATTTTTCCTTCAGGGCTAATAACAACCAACGGATCGCGGCTGGCCTCAATCAGGCTGAGTGAATACTGTGATGCTAACTTTAAGGAATACGTAAATTCCTCTAATTCTCTTTTTGCAATTTCCTGCTTCTCTTTTTCTTCATTCTGATAGTCGAGCTCTTTATCGGCAATAATCAATTCTGCAGCACGTTTTTTCTTTTCTTTATTCTGAAAAGCAAGTTCTTTATTGGCAATAATAAGTTCCGCAGCACGCATCTCTTTCTCTGTATTCTGAAAGAGAAATTCTTTATTGGCAATGATCAACTCTGCAGCGCGTTTTTCTTTCTCTTTATTCTGAAAAGCAAGTTCTTTATTGGCAATAATGAGTTCTGCAGCACGCTTCTCTTTCTCTTCATTCTGAAAGAGTAACTCTTTATTGGCAATGATCAACTCTGCAGCACGTTTTTCTTTCTCTTTATTCTGAAACAGCAGTTCTTTATTGGCAAGAATCAACTCTTTAGCCCGTTTTTCCTTTTCATCATTCTGAAAAGCAAGTTCTTTATTGGCCATCTGCAAGTCCATAGCTCGTTTCTGGTAGGCAATATCCCGGGCAACAACTAGGGCACCAAGTACTTTTTCATCGGTGTCTTTATACACCGATCCGCTGAATAACACATCGGTTAACTTTCCATCTTTATGGCAAAAGGTAAGCGGACAATTGGTTACCGATCCGTTGGCAAATACTTCGAGATAAACTTCGCGCGCCTTCTGTGGTTCGGTAAAATAATCGTAGAAATTAGTGCCAATAAGTTTATCGCGCTCTATTCCGGTAACATTCACCTTGGCCTGATTCATATCTGTTATTTTACCATTGACACTGATCGTAATCAAGGGATCCAGACTGGCTTCCATTAAACAGTTGGCGTATTGATGATTGATCGACTTTATTTTTTTCATGTCGTTATTTTTTTTACGCCATTGTTATTTTCTTCGACTATGCTTCCTATATCTTCAATCGGACTTCGCCTTTTGTCTTTCAGTTGCTTGAAATGCGAAGGCGAAAGCCCTGTGGCTTTTTTAAACTGATTGGATAGATGGGCAACACTGCTGTAATTCATCCGCCACGCGATTTCCGTAATGTTTTCTTCGCCATAAATGATCAATTCTTTTATCCGTTCAATTTTATGAGAGATAATAAACTGTTCGATGGTTGTGCCCTGTACTTCGGAGAATAAGTTGGCCAGATAGGTATAATCGTGATTCAGTTTTTCACTCAGAAATACCGAAAAGTTTGTTTTTATCAATTCGTTCGAGTGATGAACCATTTCAATAACGGTATTCTTTATTCGTTCGATTAAAACTGCCCGCTTGTCGTCTATTAATTCAAATCCCACATCGGATAAGGCTGTTCTTACCAGCTCGCGTTTATCGGGAGAAAGATTCTCCATGATTTCCACTTCACCCAGATCAACCACAATAAAGTGCAAACCCAGTTTTTTTAACTCTTGTTTTACCGCTATCTTACAACGGTTACTCACCATGTATTTGATGTAGATTTTCAATTGTTTTATTGTTTAAATACCAATGCGGTCAAAGGTGCACTTATTTTTATCCGGATTGTTACACAACTCTGTGAAAAAGTTACACAATTCTCACTTTTAAAGGGTGTCAGATTTTCGATCCAGGAGTAGAAAAACAGGAAAATGAGGAGTAACTTTATAACTCAAAAGCGCCACAATCATTTCGATTGCAGCGCTTTTAGGATATAACTCTTTAGGTAAATTATGGAATTCTTCGGAAAATATTAGGTGTCAATACAAATCCTGGTGGATGCGGTTTTCGTTCAACAGGTTTTCCCAATGTGCGGTGGCTTCTTTTTCAGTTTTTCCGCCCGCCGTTTGTATCACCCGGCAAATGGCTTGCCTTACATCGTTCCCCATGGCCACCGATCCGCAAACATACACATGTGCCCCGCGATTCAGCCATTGGTAAAATTCATCGGCCTGTTCCTCAATTTTGTGCTGCACATAAATTTTTTCAGCCTGATCGCGCGAGAACGCCACATCAAGGCGGTCTAACAGATTGTTTTCTAACCAGTATTCCCACTCTTTTTGGTAGAAAAAATCGAAATCCCGATGTTTCTCACCAAAAATCAACCAGCTTTCGCCCTGAAGATTTCCATTTCCCCGTTCTTCCAGAAAGGCCCGAAAGGGTGCAATTCCGGTTCCGGCAGCAATCGCAATCATTGGAGTTTCCCCGGTTTGCATCCGGAACTGCTCGTTGGGAATCAGTTGTACATTTATTTTCTGACCCACTTCAATCCAGTGATTCAGGTACGACGAACAGGCTCCGGAACGGATTCGTCCGTTTTGCTCTGATTGAACCAGTTTGACGATGAGGTGAACTTCGCCCGGATGTTTCCGCTGACTGGAAGCAATGGAATAATACCTGGGCTGAAGCTTCCGAAGAACAGCAACCAGCTCTTCCGGATTGCCAGAAAACGGGAATTCAACCAATACATCCAGTACATCGTGATGCCGGATATAATCCTGCAACTTTTTCCCGTCGGTCAACAGTTTTTCCAGTTCCGGATTTTGTGTCAGTTTCTGATAGTTTTCCAGTAAATTTTTACTGATGGCGGTCAGTTCAAGCTGTGCTGTCAGCAATTTCCTGAGCGGAACTAGCTTATTTTCAAACAAAACAGCCTTTTCAGGCGATACGTTTAACTGCTTCAGGATTTGATCTGCTAATTCGGCCTGATTTTCAGGAAAAATACCAACGGTATCTCCCGGCTGATAACGGAAACTCGGCTCATCAACGGCCAACACAATGTGATAAGTTTCCGACTGTGAACCTTCGTTAATCCGGAACTTTTCTTTAACGACAGCGGGGTAGAGGCGGTGCAGGTTTTCGGTGTTGATTTGAACAGGAGCAGATTCGGTTTTTCCTGAATATTTCCCGAGCACCTCAGACACCCAACCCGAAGCAGCCTGGTGAAATTCCACATCGCAATCCACCCGTTGATGGAAGCGAATGGCGCCCAGTTCACCCAACCGCCGGTCGATGTCTTTACCGGTTTGGCAAAAATGCTCGTAACTGCTGTCGCCCAGCGCGCAAACGGCAAATTGCAGGTTGGTCAGCAACGGCGCATTTTCGGCAAACAGGTTTTTACAGAACTTTTGAGCCGAATCGGGTGGATCGCCTTCGCCTTGTGTGCTGACGACGATTAAGACTGACTTTTCATTCGTCAATTTTCGGAACTCATATTTTGCCATATCGCAGGCAGTTGCCGAAAGCCCGTTCTTTTTCAGGTACTTCTGCGCTTCTTTTGCAATAAACTCCGAATTGCCGGAATGGCTTCCATATAAAACGACCATTTCGTCGGTTGGCCGATCGGTTGGTTTTCTGAATATTTTCTGGATTGCAGTTTCGAACATGGTTTTGTATTTCAATAGATGTATAAAATTCCGGTTACAGAAAGAGAGGTTTTTGCTGCTTCTTTCGTCGGCTTCGCCAAATCAGGAACCCGGTTACCGGCAGGGAAGCTGCAATTAAACTGGCGCAGAATGCCAGTATTTTACCGGCCAGCCCGGCAATCGCCCCCACATGGATGTCGTAATTCATGCGGGCAATTTTGTCGGCAACCGTTGTGTTACTTAATTTGCCATAGAGGTGGGTCACCTCAATTTCCTCCAGCGTATATTGATCGAAATAACGGTAATCGGCTTTCCAATAAGTTTGATCGTCGGGATTGGCGGCCACTTCAATGGCCGAACTGTCGTTTTCAGGAATGTGAACTTCGAGCATTTTTACGGATGGATATTCTCTGGACATGAGCTCCCACAAAACGTCAACAGCCGGAGTTTCCGATTTTTGTGCCGGAATGGAATCCACTGTCGGCATATAAAATTCAGTCAATTGTTTGCCGCCTGAAGCTAACCAGTAGGTTGACCGTGCAAACCACTGAAATCCCCAGACCAATCCTGTGAAAGTGATGAAAATTAGAATCCACGAGGCATAAAATCCTAGCACCCGATGCAAATCAAGATTCGATCGTTCAGGATTGGCCCATTTAATCGAGAAGGTTTGTTTGGTGAACCTACCTTTTCGGGGCCACCACAAAATGATCCCGGTGATAAGCAGGATTACAAAAATCAGGGTTGCTGTGGCTACAATGGGTTGTCCGATGGCAGGCGGGAGCCACAGGTAAAAATGCCCGTTGACAATGATCCGGAAGAAATCCCTGCTCATGTCTTTTACTTTCAGCACTTCGCCCGAATAAGGGTTTAAATAAACCAAATAATAATACTCCTCGCTGTAAAAAGTGGCGACAATCGCTTTGCCCGGTTCCCGGTAGGCAATACCGTGGATGTGTTTTTCGGGCAGAGCCTGCACCGCTATTTCCTGAAGTTTGGATGGTGGTAGTACCGGTTTTTCCTGAATTTCGACAAACTGATACGGATTGGTTATCTGTTCAATCTCGTGCTGAAAAGCCAGCATACAACCGGTTATACCCAGAAAAGCAACAATAATTCCGGAGACGAACCCCAGCCAGAGATGAAGTTTTCTTATTAGCTGTTTAAAAGTCATGTGTTGTCAATTTTTACAATGAAGGCTTGTGTTTTTAACTGATAAATTGAAATTCCATCCCTGCAAGTTGGACGGAATTTCAATGAAGCGATCAACCCGGAAATCCGGTTAAAAGCGGTAGGCGAGGCTTAACCTGAAGTTTCGCGGAGCTTCGGTCTGCCAGTAATAAGCGGGCAGGTAATCGTAATATCCGCCGCTGTACAGGTATTCGTCCAGAATATTAAACACATTGGCAGTGATCTTAATTTTATCCTTTTCCCAGAAAACGCCACCATCGAGCTTAAAGTAATCGGGCAGGTTTTTGGTATTTTCGGTTTTGCTCCAGGTCGCTGTAGCGCGGTCAGCCAGGTAAGTAAAACCAAGCGAAACCCCTGTGCCTTTCAGGGCGCCGTTTTGCGCTTTGTAGCTAAGCCAACTGTTTGCCGTTTGTTTGGCAAATCCGGGAATCACATCTCCCACACTAATGGATGTTACACCCTCGGCTACTTTGGTTACTTTCGAATCGGTATAGGCGTAATTGGCAACCAGGTTAAGGCCCGGGAGGATCGTTCCGCGCAAATCGAATTCAACCCCTTTCGCTTCTTTCTCACCCAGTTCAATACTCAGGCCCGAGTTGGGGTCGCTGTTCGGATCGCCGGTCAGCTCGTTGTTTTTCACAATCCGGTAAATGGCCAGCGTAGTATTCCAGCGACCTTGATCCCAGTCTTTCTTGATCCCGAATTCGGTGTTGTTTCCTGTAATTGGCTGAACATCATTGCCATTGGCTAAGATGCCTGATTGCGGTGTAAAAGCCTGATCGTAAAGCGCATAAACAGAAGTTTGTTTGTCGATTGAAGCGCTTAATCCCACGCGGGGAGAAAAGTGTTTAGCTTCAAGAGGCGAGCCTCCGTAGGCCGATTGGCTTACAAACGTATATCTTCCGGCAAGTGTCAGTCTGATTTTGTTTTCCAGAAAACCCAGTTCATCCTGAAGATACAGCCCCGTGTACCTTTGATCGATCAATCCGCCACTGAGAACAGCTCGCGCCTCCAGATTTAGGGTGCGGTCGGGGATCGGATAGCCATTGACAGGCGATGAATAGCTTGGAGAGGCTGTATTAAATTCAGCCCCGACGGAATCCAACCGGTGATTCTGACTCCAGTCGGCCATGTAATTTTTTGTTCCAAGATCCAATCCGGCAAGAATACGGTGACTTATCGAACCCGTTTCCATCTTTCCATTTACGAAAACCTGGCCCAAAGTCATTTCGCTTTTTGCGTCCCAGAAGGAAACAGCACGGATCATCGTTCCGTCGGCATTTACTGCCGCAGGCCATAAATCACTTCCCTCCTGCAAATAATTGAAATAGGAAGCTTGTGCGTTTAATTTCCAGTTTTTGTTGATTTCGTGCTCAAAATTTAAGAATAAACTGTGGTCGTTCGTATTCGTTGGAGCCAGTCCGGTTGGTAAGGTAGTAAAGTCAACAGGCAAAGTTGCGTAGCCTTCCGTAGAGAATACATAAAACGAACCGACATCCGACATTTTTGAATGTTGCAGCGTGTATTCCATGGTTAACTTAGTATGGTCGTCAAGCTGGTAGGAGATTACCGGGGCAAAGCTGTACCTGTTGTTGTATTCGTTGGCACGGTGCGAGTTTTTATTCTGTCCGGCTACATTCAAGCGGTAAAGCAAACGCCCGTCGCTGCTTAGTTTTCCATCAAGGTCGAGGGTGGCGCGGTACAGGTCGTAGCTTCCGGTGGTCAGCGTAAATTCACCTTTGGTGATCCCTGTTGGCTTTTTAGTTACCACATTATACAAGCCGCTGGGATCGCCGTTGGCCAGCATAAAACCAGCCGGTCCTTTTACAAATTCGATGTGGTCAACAAAACTCATGTCTTCGGTAAGTGGTCCCCAATAGGAATTAACCACGTTAAATCCGTTGCGAAAAGCCTGAATCTGCGACCCGCGCATGGTGATGTTGGTGTACATGTCGCCCCAATGTTCCACGCGGGCTGCTCCGCTCACGTTCCTTAAAACGCCATCGCTCATGCTGATTATTTGCTGGTCTGCCAGAATTTTTCCGGTTACTATCTGGATATTCTGCGGTGTCTCCAGTATCGGACTCATCAACCGCATGGAGGAAGAAAGCGTATTGTCTTTATAGCTTCTGGATGCGGAAATAATTACTTCATCCAGTTTCTGGCTGGTTTCATTCAAAACGATTTCAGGAACAACGGTTGCTTGCCCTGCACTAACTTCAACGGCCAGTTCTTTCGACTCCAGCCCGACAAACGAGATTTGCAACAGGTATTTCCCCTGCGGCACTCTTTTGATTTCGTAGCTTCCGGTTTTATTGGCGGTTGAGCCCAAATTGGTACCTTTCAGTCCTACGTTGACAAACTCTGCTGGTTGTCCGTCTGCTGTTTTTATTGTTCCGGAAATTGTTCCGGGTTGGGCTATTGCAATACTTATTTGGAAAATAAGCACGATAAAACTAAATGTAAGTTTCATAATCATCCTTTTGGTATAAATAACAAGTTTGAATTCGGTGCAAACCTATTATTTAGAATGAGTCTGAACAATCCCCATTAATTGGGATTTATCTTCAGATAATAACCCATTAAAACTAAAACCCGACAAATTAGCCGGGTTTTAGTTTGTTATTTAAAGAAGGCTTTTCCTCCTTCTACTTCTGAAGAATTGGATTGAATGATTCGGGTAGTTGAAGTAAGGTTATTTTGTAAGCGTTAAAATTTCAACCTGTTTGGCTTCAACCTCAATTCCACCCAGAAAATCATTGTCAACCTCCCCGATAATAATCAGTTCTGTCTTTTCATCGAACGGAACCGCAGGAAGTCTTTTTTTATCAATCTCAATACAAATCTTTCCGGTAGCATCCTGAAACCAGTATTTATCACCACTGATTTTTTCGATGATAAATCCCTGCATCTTTACCACGGCATCACTTCTGTCAAGTTTTGAAGCCTGTTCTTTAATTTGCTTTACTGAAAATAACTTGCTGGCAGAACCCGCTCCTTTGTATTGTGCCTGTGAATAACCAGCAATCAACATAAATAAACCAACCATAAAAATTTTGCTTAACTGTTTCATATTATTTGTTTTAATGTTTACAGTAGCAAAGATAGAAGTCAATTTTGGAGAAATCCGGGATATCTATTTTGATCAGAAGGAAATACTTATTTGGTGCCTGGCTTGTTCCGAAACGATGTATGATATACGGAAACTGTACAATTCACAAATTTGGTTGACAATGGCAAGCCCGATTCCGATGTTCCCGTTTTTTCCTTTTGCAAATCTTTCGAGCAGGGTTTCCGCATTTCCGGCAAAGGGCAACCCGCTGTTTTCTATGATTAGCGCTGATGCTGAAAGGGTAATTAAAATATCCCCGTTTTGGATATTGTGCTTGACAGCATTTTTAATCAGATTATTAACCAATATCTCAGCCAATCCTGTATCCATTGAAAGAGAGCATGGTTCGAAGCGTCTTTCCACTTTAATCCCGCGGATGGCAATTGCTTCTTCAAAAAAACCGAGTGCCTGAACAATTAATTTCCGGAGATCGATTTCAACCGGATTACTGTATTCGCGGTTATTGATTTTGCTCAACAGAAAAAAGGATTTTTGCACCTGGGAAAGTTTTGTTGAAGCGACGTATATTTTCTGAAGTTCTTCTATTTGAGGAACTTCGTCCGGTTTGTTGAGTAGTTTCTCTGTACTGGCCCTGATGACAGCCAAATGGGTTTGCAATTCATGCGAAGTGTTTTCGCTGAACTCTTTGTTGTGCCGGTAATCGTCACTCACTTTTTTCAGTAATGTACCAAGAGTTGTATTTAAGGTTTTAAACTCGTCGATGGTGGTTGCCGGAAATTCGGGCACCGGTCCGCTAATTTTAAATTTGACCAGTTTGTCCAGCGTTTTGTAAAATGGATTCCAGATTTTACCTGCCATATAATTGACAATAATAAAAAGAGAAAAGCCCACTAACAACATTAACCCGATGATAATCAAAATTGTACCCTCGGCAATATCGTCGCGTCCGAGCAGCAAATGCCTGAGAACAAGTGTCTGGTAAGTTCCGTGGTGATTGATTGAAAAATGAAGTTCGCGATAAGGCATCATCTCATTATCTCCTGTCTCAAGGATCATGGTATCTTTAAACATAGGCTTGTCAAGTCTGAGATCCGGAATTATATTGGTCACCTGATGAAATTCGGGTAAATCGTTGAACTCCTCGTGGTAGTTGACCAGCCGTTGCATCTCATAAGTGAGAAACTCGTCGGCTTCTTCATACGAAATGTATTCAATCATGTAAAAGCAAAAAATACTTCCTGCAATCATTAACGGAAGGAACCATTTTGCGGTGAGAATATAAGTGCGTTTGATCAGTTTCATGTACCGGATTTACAAACAGAAAATTCTAGTTAATGTCTAATTTGTAACCAATTCCGTAAACAGCTTTGATTAAATCAACGCTACCATTCGATGTTATTTTCTTCCTGAGGTTTTTGATGTGCGAGTAGATAAAATCAAATGAATCAGCCAAATCCATATTGTCACCCCAAATGTGTTCTGCGATACTTTCGCGGGTCAATACCCTTCCCGGATTTGAAAAGAAAAACAGAAGAATATCGAATTCGCTTTTGGTCAGCTCAATCTTTTGGTTGTTTGCAGTCACTTCTCTTTTGGTGGTGTCGATGGAAATGTCACCAAAACTGACAAGACTGGTTCCGGAAAAATTTCGTCTGCGGATCAGCGATTTGATGCGGGCGACAAGTTCTGCCATGTCAAACGGTTTGGTAATATAATCGTCGGCACCCAAATCGAAACCTTCCAGTTTGTTGTCGAGTGAATTTCGTGCTGAGATAACGATGATACCGGTTTCCGGATTTTGTGCCTTAACCTCGCGTATCAGATCGAGACCCGAACCTCCCGGCAAGTTAATGTCAACAACCATAATATCATAGCGATACAGAAAGATTTTTTCATGAGCATCGGGATAGTTGGCCGAAATCTCACACAGAAATTTTTCGTCAACCAGAGTTTCTGTAATTGCATCGAGCAATTTCAGATTATCTTCAATAATCAGGAGTTTCATGCAGAATTTTCGTTAAATATAAAAAGAATCGGTAAACTGCTGAAGTTTTCACATTTAAGCTCACCCTAAAAGAGTAAATTTCTGAAGGGTTACCCTAAAAGAGCAAATGAAATTTTGCGAAATAATACCAATAAAAAAGCCGGTTAACTCTGAATTTGATGAGATAACCGGCTTTGCTTTGTTCTGTTGATCAGCTATTTCGCTTTGATCGCATTCATTACTTTTTCCTCTGATAATTCTTTGGTACAGAAGAACCAATCGTAACAAGTTTTACCTTCTTCTTTGGTTTCCATACGTTCTTTGGCAGTCCCGCACGATCCCGCTGTTGGAATAATTACAGCATCGCCCGGGCGCCAGTCGGCAGGCATGGCAACGCTGAAAGCATCAGCCGCCTGAAGAGCGATAACAACACGCATCAGTTCGTCGAAGTTACGGCCAAGCGAAAGCGGATAATAAATCATGGCGCGGATGATTCCTTTGGGATCGATGAAGAACACAGCGCGAACTGCTTTTGTGTTGCTTTCGCCGGGTTGGATCATGCCATATTTTTTGGCAACTTCCATCGTAATATCCTCAATCAATGGGAAATTAACTTCCACATTCTTCATTCCCTTGTATTCAATTTTTTCCTTGATAGTGCGCAACCAGGCGATGTGGCTGTACAATCCGTCAACCGATAGACCAACCAGTTCGCAATTAAACGCTTTAAATTCGGCTTCCATCGAAGCAAAAGTCATGAACTCTGAAGTACAAACCGGTGTGAAATCGGCTGGGTGACTGAACAGAATAACCCATTTCCCAGAATAGTCAGATGGGAAATTGATAGGTCCCTGAGTGGTTACTGCTTTAAACTCTGGTGCGGCTTCGCCGATTCTAGGTAATGTCATTACTTGATTTTCTTCCATTTTAATGATTATTAATTTCTTAATTTTTAAGTTGTTGGGTGTCCTGCTGCCACATTCTTGCTGTGCTCAATAGATTGCAGTGCAAGATAGTTATCGCCAAATTTGATCAGGTTTTCCATTTCTTTGTCGTACTGACCAAAGTGGCGTTCTTCATCGTCAACCAAAGCTTCAAAAATCTTTTTCGAAGCCGAGTCATTGTTTCTGGAGCATTCATTAGCCCATTCGTTGTAATCCTTCACGCTTCCGGTTTCCATTCCGGCTGCCATCTCAAGCATAAGTTTCACATCGTGAATCTTTTGCACATCATGATCAGCCTTTATTTCCACTTCGCCTTTCAGGAATAAAATACGGTCGGCCAGTTTTTCAACATGCATCATTTCCTCAATGGCGGTGCGTTTAAAGAGGTTCGACAGTAGATCGTACCCTTGATCATCGCAATGAAAGTGAAAATACATGTATTGGTGAACAGCGCTTAACTCGTCGGCAATTGCCTTGTTTAATAATTCAATGCTTTTTTCTCTCATTGTATTTTTGGTTTTTTATTAAAATTAAACTCTTCTGTAAAAAAAAAATCACGCCAGATCGAAGCGATCGAGGTTCATTACTTTGTTCCAGGCCGTAACAAAATCATTCGCAAATTTTTCGTTGGCATCTGCGCTACCGTACACTTCGGCAAGAGCCCTCAACTCTGAGTTTGAACCAAAGATAAGATCAGCGCGGGTTCCGGTCCATTTTATTTCGCCCGTTTTGCGGTCACGTCCATTAAAAGTTTCTTTGTTCTCAGATGCTGGCATCCATGCAGTACTCATATCGAGCAGGTTGACAAAGAAATCGTTGGTCAAAACTTCCGGACGATTCGTAAAGACTCCGTGTTTGGAATGGTCAAAATTGGTGTTCAACACACGCATCCCACCCACCAGAACTGTCATTTCAGGAGCAGTCAGGGTTAGTAATTGGGCTTTGTCAACCAATAATTCTTCGGTTGATATGGTAAATTTTGTTTTTAAGTAGTTGCGGAAACCATCGGCGGCGGGTTCCAGCGCTGCGAACGATTCTACATCGGTTTGCTCTTGCGAAGCGTCCATGCGCCCGGGAGTGAAAGGAACAGTTATTTCAAAACCAGCATCTTTTGCGGCTTTTTCAACCCCTGCGCAACCGGCCAGTACAATCAGGTCGGCCAGCGAAACCTTTTTCCCGTTGGTTTGAGCATTGTTGAATTCATTTTGGATACTTTGCAGTGCTTCCAATACTTCAGTTAGTTGAGGCGGATTGTTAACAGCCCAGTCCTTTTGCGGAGCAAGACGAATGCGGGCACCGTTGGCGCCACCTCGTTTATCAGATCCGCGGAAGGTTGAAGCTGAAGCCCAGGCTGCAGATATCAATTGAGATACAGATAGTCCGGTATTTAGGATTGTAGATTTTAATCCTGCAATATCACTCTCATTAATCAACGCGTGATTCACGGTAGGGATCGGATCTTGCCAAATCAGTTCTTCTGCGGGTACTTCAGGGCCTAAATAGCGCGGAAGAGGCCCCATATCCCGGTGAGTCAACTTAAACCATGCGCGGGCAAAGGCATCGGCAAATTCCAGCGGATGTTCATAGAAACGTCTTGAAATTTTTTCATACTCAGGATCGAAACGCAACGAAAGATCAGTCGTAAGCATCGTTGGCGCATGTTTTTTGGATGGGTCGTGGGCATCAGGAACAACCAGCCCTGCATTCTTAGCGACCCACTGATGTGCACCGGCCGGACTTTTTTCCAGTTCCCATTCGCAATTAAACAGGTTATCGAAAAAGTAATAACTCCACTTGGCTGGTGTCTGTGTCCAGGTCACTTCCAATCCGCTGGAGATGGTGTCGCCTCCTTTTCCGGAGCCGTAAGAACTTTTCCAGCCCAGACCTTGCTCTTCAATACCGGCAGCTTCGGGTTCGGGGCCAACGTGTGCAGCATCTGCAGCACCATGAGTTTTGCCAAAAGTGTGACCACCTGCAATAAGCGCCACGGTTTCTTCATCGTTCATCGCCATACGGGCAAAAGTTTCACGAATGTCATGCGCGGCTGCTAATGGATCAGGATTTCCATCAGGTCCTTCAGGATTAACATAGATCAAACCCATCTGCACGGCGGCAAGTGGATTTTCCAGCTTACGCGAATGGATATCTCCGTCGGCATCATCTTCAGAAACAATTACTCCACCTTCTTTTTCCACACCTTCTGATCCATGTGCATAGCGAATATCACCAGCCAGCCACTTGGTTTCAGCCCCCCAGTAAACGTCTTCTTCCGGTTCCCAGACATCTGCGCGACCTCCGGCGAATCCGAAAGTTTTGAACCCCATTGATTCCAAAGCCACATTACCTGTCAGGATCATCAGATCGGCCCATGATATTTTTTTACCATACTTTTGCTTGACCGGCCAAAGCAGTCTTCGAGCCTTGTCGAGATTGACATTGTCGGGCCAACTGTTAAGCGGGGCAAAGCGTTGCTGCCCGCCACCAGCACCTCCGCGACCATCTCCTGTGCGATAAGTACCTGCACTGTGCCACGCCATCCGGATAAAAAATGGTCCGTAGTGACCGAAATCGGCAGGCCACCAATCCTGAGAGTCGGTCATTAGTTTGTGGAGGTCATTTTTTATAGCTTTCAAATCCAACTTCTTGAATTCGTCAGCGTAGTTAAAATCTTCACCCATAGGGTTCGATTTAGAAGAGTGCTGTCGCAGGATGTTCAATTTTAATTGATTAGGCCACCAGTCGCGGTTTTTTGTTCCGCTGGCGCCAACATTGTGTTTGCCGCTCGCTCCGGTTACCGGGCATTTGCTGACGTTGTTTGAGTTATCTTCCATTTTAATACGTATTTGTTAATAATTGATAGTTAGAAAAGTATGTTTTAGTCAGTTTCATTTAAAAACTGACCGATGATTTGAAGTTTGATATCTCCAATTTTAAAATCCGGTATCGCGTGTTGCCTGAAGTAATCTGTAAGTAAGTTATTGATTTCTTCGTTGTAATAATCCGCAATCCTGTCAGATTCAGCGCAATACAGATGATGGTGGTTTTCAAGAATCGCGTCGTACCGCATTACATCTTTTTCAGTCTTCACCTTTTTTATCAACCCGTTTTCAACCAGCGATTCCAATACTTTATACACCGTTCCGGTCGCAATATTCGGATTGTCTTGCTTTATAGATGCAGCGATATCGTCAGCAGTGGGATGGTTGTTGAGTTTGAGAATAGCCTCAAAAATGGCGAGTCGCTGCGGGGTGATCCGTAATCCCTTTTCTATCAGTTTATTTCTGGCTTCTGAAAGTTCCATTATTGAATTATTATTAAAGAAGAATGATTCTCTTAAAAGAGTATGTAAATTTAAGGCAATTGCTTTTTATTTCCAAATGATTTTTACTTTTTATTTTATGAAGTACGTACATGAGATATGGTTATGAATTGTAAGTAGAAGTTCCTTATTGTCTGATTAATACGATTGTTTAGCGCACTTTATGAAAAGATGTGTTTGTTTACAATTTCTTAACAATCAGAAAAAGAGCAAAATAAATAGCTCGAATGCTGCAAAACATACCACTTTCAATTCGTAAGCAAACCGACTTGTTTTTATAGTAAAAAGAAAGTTCCCTGTGGTTTCATTTTATTTTCGGATTTAAAGCAAGGTTTTATCTTCTGAATTTTATTTCGGGGTTTTTTGCACTCCGAAACTTGATATTTATTTATGTTTTTGTGAACGAAAAGCCAGCTAGATTTGCATCGTTCAATGAAACGAAAATCAGATTTTAACAATTTAAAAAGAAATAAAATGAAAAAAAGAAATTTGTTTGTTTATTTAATGTTGGTAGTTTTTACGACGATTTCTATCAATGTTTGGGCCGGAAACGAAGAATCTTTTAATTCGAACTATAAGATTTCCCCCGATCTGAATTTTAGTCCGAATTCCGACTTCCAAAAGAGTTGGGAAATTGCTTACGGTGAATCAAAAACTCCTGTTCATGTTTTCATGAAAGAAACAAAAAAAGGACAGGAATACCTGGTTCGTACCAAGTACTTTGAAGTAAAATACATGAATGACTCTAAAGGTTTTGGTGTAAAATTGGTGAGTGGTTCGGAAAGCACAGTGAGCGAAAGCTTAAATGCTGCCGTTTTGAACCAGAACAGTTTAAACAACCAGAAATGTATTAGCGGCGAAGCAATTGGCAGCGACAAGGTTTTGGAGATGATTGCAAGCTATCTTCCCGACTTAATCAACGAACAATACAGCAGCATTCTGAATTGATTTTATAAACTCAGCATGGTGAGCCGCTTCAAGCAATTGAAGCGGCTTTTTTATAACCAACAGTTTATTTATCAAACCCGACCGTTTTTCCGGTTCTGGCCGACTCTCTTGCCGCATCTAAAATCTTAACGACTAAAATATTGTTTTCCAATGAATAGGGATTGTATTTTGTCATTTTTACTTTGCCGCTAATTACACCAAAAAAATAGGAGAACGGATCTTCATAAACCGCAATGTCTTTTGAAGTAACCTGCATCGCCTTTTCCGTCTTCATTGTATTGTTTCTCAAACGCATATTTTTACTGTCAGCGGCAATAATATATCCTGAATCGCCGTACAATTCCATGTCTTTTCTACCGAATGGCCAGTTCCACGAAGCCTGAATAATGCATTGAGATTCTGGATAGTTGACAATTATGGTTGCTTCATCATCTACTTTGGGGTAAATTTCAGGTTTGAAATTCCGGGTAACAGCTGTTACTGAAACTGGCTCCTGCCCTTTTTGAATGTAGGTCATCAGATTCGCCCCGTAACATCCAAAATCAACCAATGCGCCTCCGCCGTTTTGAACAGGGTCGGTCAGCCAATCCAAAAAAAACTCGTCGCAACCAATCTCCTTTGGTCCCTGATGTCCATCGTGAATAACTGCTTTTTTGATGTTGCCGATGAAATTACTGTCGTTGACCAACTGAAACGATTTTGCGGTAGTCGGATACCAGGATGTTTCGTAATTGGTAAGTAAATGAATGTGGTATTTTTCTGCAAGTTCCACCATCCTTTGAGCATGTTCCACATTGGTTGCCAGCGGTTTTTCAACCATTACATGTATTCCCCTGGGAGCACAGGCTTCAACCACGGCCATGTGCTCGAAAATAGAACCGAATGCCACAACAGCTTCCGGCTTTACAATGTCCAGCATCTTTTCCAGATTGTTATGAATCAACTTGGTGTCGAAACCGAATTTTTTGGCAAGGTTTTTCGCCAGTTCGGTATTCGTTTCAAAAACACCAACCAATTGAAAATCTGTCTTTTCTTTTCGTCCCAATATAAACGATGTATGTCCATGGGTCGTTCCTGCAATTGCCAGTCGGATTGGTTTCTTTTCCGGAGTTTGTGCATTTATATTTGTCAAAGTGGTTATAATGAGTGCATAAAGTAGGATCGTTCGTTTCATAATTTTCAAATTTTGGTTCAGTAAGAATACAAATATAGCTTTATCCTTAAATAACTTATCTTTACCCGACTGAGTTTCTATATTTCGATTTTGCATGAAGAAGGTTTTAATCATTACCTATTATTGGCCGCCATCGGGTGGGGCAGGTGTACAGCGCTGGCTTAAGTTTGCCAAATATTTGCCTGAATTTGGCTGGCAACCTGTTATTCTCACTGTCGATCCCGAATATGCCAGCTATCCGCAACGCGACGAAAGTCTGCTTTCTGAAGTTAGCCCTGAATGTCTGGTTTTTACCACCAAAAGCCGCGAACTTTATAATTTTTATAAACTTATCTCCGGAAAAAAGGAAGTTCCTTACGGCGGTTTTGCAAACGAATCGAAGGAAGGTTTGTTCCAGAAAGCTTCGAAATTCCTGCGCGGAAACTTTCTGTTGCCCGATCCGCGCAAAGGCTGGAACAAATATGCCCTAAAAAAAGCTGCCGAATTGATCCTGGAATTTAATATTGATACCGTGGTAACTACCAGTCCGCCACATTCGACTCAGCTGATAGGAATGATGTTAAAACTACGGTTTAAGATTCGTTGGATTGCCGATCTGCGCGACCCATGGACCGACATTTATTACTACAATCAATTTCATCATACCGCTCTGGCTCGTAAAATTGATAAGGCTTATGAGCTAGTCGTGGTTGAAAATGCAGACCTGCTGATTACAGTCAGCGAAGATGTGAAACGCATTTTTGCGGAAAAGTCGAAATTGCCCGTTGCTGCAAAAACCGTTGTGATTCCGAACGGATTTGATGAGGATGACTTCAGGATAAAAGTAGTACCGAAAGAAACTAAAAAGGTGATCACTTACACGGGTACCATTTCGGAAGCGTATGAAGTTGACAGCTTTTTGGATGCTTTACAAAGCCTTGAAAGTGAATTGAAACAACAATTGCTAATCAGGTTTGTTGGTAAAGTACCGCCATCAGTGGCTCAGAAATTCACGGCTACCGGGCTTGAAATTGAATTGGTTGGATATGTTGATCATCCGAAATCCATCGAATATTTGTTTCGCTCCGATATACTTTTGCTGGTTATTCCGAAGGTAAAAAACAACAAGGGAATTCTAACGGGCAAATTTTTTGAATACCTGGCTTCGCGAAAACCGATTCTGGCCATTGGACCGACGGACGGCGATCTGGCCAAAATCATTCAGGAAACCAAATGCGGCCAAATGTTTGACTATGACGATTCAGAAGGAATGCGTCATTTTATTCCGGAAAGTCTGAATCGTCCGGTTTCAGGTAATGATATTGCAATTGAATATTCAAGAAAAAAGTTAACCGGAAAGTTGGCCACATTGTTAAAGGCTTAAAATACTGAAATATGAGCAAAACCATCATTATAAACCGGCCTCTCGACGATTCGGAAATTGAAGAAATCGAACTCTTGATTGAAGAAGGAGCGAAAGTTTTTGCTTTGTCGGGAAGTAATTCGCCGGACTTTGCACAACCAATAATTTTGACTTCTGAAGAAAAGCGGCAACTGAATTATCAAACGATGGACGAAGTGCTTCGGTTTGGCGATTTGCCGGTTGGAGATCAAACAGTGGCCGATCTTTTCAGGATTGACAATGCGAGTATCTGGCATTACCATAAATTCAGGGTGTATTTTGCCGTGCGAAATCTGATGTATTTTCTGAAGCCGGTGAAACAGCAGTTCAGCACTTTTAATGATCATATTTGGTTTGTGACTCCCGGTGTATATATTTTGCGAAGGATATTTCCGGAGGTCGATTTCAGGTTTCCGGAGGTGGAATCCAAAAGCGAATTCAATTTTAAAATCCTTTTCAGTTATGTTTTTCTTATAAAAATTCGTTTCCTGAAAAATTTGTTCTCAAAAAAGAAGAAGCCGGAATGCCTTCTTTATATGACCGAAAAGTATTCTGCAGTGATGGATAAAAATACCCTGAAAACCAGGTCAGGACATCATATTCTTGAATATTTGATTTCGGAACTTGACGACAGATTTGCACTTTTAACAGAGGTTTTAATGCCAAAACCGAAAGGTAAATCAGACTATTCATTCTCCAATAAACAGTATCAAACCTCCCTGAACCATTGCCCGAAAATATTTCTCGAAGGTTTCCTGATTTCCGGAATGTTTAACAAAGAGGTTCGGCAATCAACCCGTACTGCACGAATAACCTTGAGGACTGCTTATCCGAAAGTTCCCAAATCCGATCTTTCGTTGATTCAAAGACTTACATTCGAAGTTTTTCAGTCGCTCGATTCATCTTCCGGATTCTTCCTTTTTAGGTATTTTGCTGCCCGAAAGTATTTTGCAGGCTCAGGAATAAAAGCAGTGATTGCAGGTGACGAAAATAGTCCGCTCACAAAGTCGATTCTGGATGCGGCCAAATTCTGCGGGATAAAAACGATCGGGTTACAGCATGGAACCATGCACGATTTGCACCCGGCATATCTTTTCACGCCGAATGACAGCCGTAATCGGGTAATGCCCGACCTGACACTTACCTGGGGAAAATATTGGGAAGATTTTCTGATTGAAAAGGGAAATTATCCGAAAGATTCGGTGATTTCAGTTGGACAAATCCGCACCGATATAATTCCGGTTTTGATGAAAGCTGAAAACCGGAAAAAGGCAAATCCAACCGAGCAAATCCTTTTTGCTTCGCAGCCGCAGCGCGATCCGGAGTTGAGGTACCAGGCCGCTTTCGATGTATTTAAGGCTGCCGGAAAATTACCAAATACACAATTGATTGTAAAACTTCATCCGCGTGAATTTGCCGATTCAGGATATTATTCGGCCATTGCCACCGAAGCCGGTTGTAAAAACTATACAATTGATAAAACCTCCGATTTATACCAGCTGATTGCTTCGTGCGATGTGCTGATTACCTGCTTTTCGACGGTTGGAACCGAAACCATTTATTTTTACAAGCCGCTGATAATTCTCGACCACCTGAAACAGGACATTTTGGGTTATGTTGCCGAAGGTGTTGCTTTTCAGGCCACTGATGCCAACAGCCTGGCCACTATTCTCTCAGGTATTTTCAGGGGAGCATTAAGGGTTGACCGCGTAAAATACGATTCGTTTATTCAGAAATACGCCTACCGGATTGACGGCAAAGTGGCCGAAAGGTGCATTGATGCAATTGCCAGTGCTGAATTATAAGTCTTCGCGACCTCACAGATTTTACCATGCGCCCTCAAAATTTCAGGAAATAAAATTATTTAAAGTTTATTGATTCTGAATAGCCCAGACCTTTAGGTCTGGAGAAAATGAGAAATTGACAAATCTCGGCTTTAGCCGAAATAATCAGATGTTTAGGCTAAAGCCGAAATAAGGATTATTCATTTTTCAACGGCATAAATGCCGTTGCTATTCAAATCAACCATATATCCGATAAATTCCGAAATTCCCCCGGATGAGTTCCCGCAGCCGTTTTGAACCCGGAAAACCTCTCGGACGAGTCCGCGCAGTCAGTTTGGGACAAAAAAATGCCTCGGATGAGTTCCCGCAGCCAGCTTGGAGCAAAAAAAGGGCTCGGATGAGTTCCCGCAGCCAGTTTGGAATAATAAAATGTCTCGGATGGGTTCACCCGCTTGGTTTGGGATAAAAAAAGAGAAAAAAGGGGAAACAACAGACATTCTGAAGTTTCCCCTTTTTTAGGAATTTAATATTTTGCGCTAGATAACTTCAGGCAAAAGATATGGAGCACGGTATTCCCGCGTAAGCATGTTGTTGGCATCATCAATATCACTGCCAATAAAGCGTTCTGCTATCGGATCAAAAGAAAGCTGTTTGCCCAAACGATAGGAAATATTGCCGAGGTGAGCTAACGATGAAGACAAATGTCCGGATTGTACCGGCCCGTTCTGAATACTCATATCGCGTGCCCGGATGGCATCGAACCAGTTTTGAAAGTGCAAAGTCAATTCACCTTTTTCTGATCGGCTTGGACCTTTTTCGCGTTTTTCGCCAAGGTAAGTTTCATACGTGTCGTAACCTTTGATCACCATATATCCTTTGTCGCCGTAAAAAATGTTGCCAACTCCGGCGCCATCTTCAAGGTTGGTGCACCAGTTACGCACTTCAAACTGAATTATTTTCTTCTCTTTCGGATAGTGGTAAATCGACGTCTGTATTTCAGGAACTTCCTTGCAATCGTCCCACAGGAATTTTCCGCCCATGGAAGTAATTCTTTCGGGTAAACTATTCACGCCCAAACCCCACATGCAAAGGTCGGTTTCGTGAATTCCCTGGTTTCCAACATCGCCGTTGCCATAATTCCAGTGCCAGTGCCAGTTGTAATGAACCAGGTTTTTGCTGAACGGGCGCATTGGGGCAGGTCCGCACCACAAATCGTAATCGAGGCCGGCAGGAATCTGGGAAATACCCTGATCGCCAATATCCGGACGCCAGCGGTAAACCAGTCCGCGCGACATGTAAACCCGTCCGATCAAACCATCTTCGAGGTGTTTGACTGCTTCACGTATCGCTACCGAGCTGCGTAACTGAACGCCATGCTGCACAATGCGGTTGTATTTATAGGCAGCTTCAATCATTTTCTGGCCTTCGTAAATGTTGTGTGTCGCCGGTTTTTCAATGTAAACGTCTTTGCCGGCCTGACAAGCCCATATTGATTGAAGTGCGTGCCAGTGGTTTGGGGTTGCAAGTGTTACTGCATCAATGGTTTTATCATCGTATGTTCTGCGGAAATCCTGCTCAATGGCCACTTTTTTGCCATACTTTTTCTCGAATTCGCTGGCCCTGGTTTGCAATAAATTCATATCGGGATCACACAAAACAGCCACTTCCACATTCGATTTTTCCTGAAGTCCCATAACTTCTTCGATATGGTTTTTACCCCTTCCGTTGATACCAAGTACCGCAACTCGGATGCGATCGTTGGCCCCCTTCACACTTGCGGGAATAATCTCAGGTTTTTTCACCTGAGCAGTAACTGCTGATGGTGCAACGGCTGCAATCAATGCTCCGGTTGCTGCGGTCCGTAGAAATGTTCTTCTTGAATTTTTTTCTTCCTTTTCCATTGGATATTTAGTTTATGTTGGTTATTTAAAATTCTTCGACAATTTGTTAATCTCAGAGTCGCTCAAATCGCCGCCAATCACAATTTTGTGTTTAAAAACGATGCTTTCACCCGGGTTCAGAATGATTTTTACCTCCGTTGCATTTTTGTCGAAGGCACGGCCTCCAAGATTATTGGTAGCAAAAAGACCATATCCGCGGGCATGCGACCATGCCGGGTAATTTGGATTTTTAGCATTGTCGATTATAACAACGGTAAGAATTTCACCTTCTTTATTGGCTCGTAAAGCCACCCAGGGACTTCTTTTGCTCCACACATCTCCGCCTTTAATCCCTTCAGCATTGCGGTAAACGCCATTCACTCCTTCATTATTCATGATTGGAACTTCGGTGACAATACCATTTGCATCCAGAAATTTATCAGGTTTCGTGGCCGGTTCTTCAAAGGCACGATCCAACCTTAGTCCGATTAAACCTTCCTTATTTTCAGTAAAAGTAACTTTCTGCGTTGCTGTAAGTTTTGAAGTCCGTTCGATGGTACGTAGATTTCCGGTTCCTGCAAAAACAAAAGTGGTTTCTTCATTTAAAAGAACTTTATCGTTTATGTCGACCCACTCTGAAGCGGTAATCAGTGTTCCTTTTGCAGGGTTTTCCGAAACAATCTTTTTGAACTTTACGGTACCGTATTTGGGTTTGTCTGCTGGTTTAATGGCAAAAGAATTGTTCCAGAAGTCGAGGCCGTTTACATCGCCAAAATTCAGCCACAAACCAACGTGGTGCGGATGGTCTGTACGTTCAAAAGGCCTTGGATCGAGCGGATAGCCGCGGGTAATCAGTTTTCCCGATGCACTTGCGATTGGGTAAAGCGATTGCTTCTCCATGTTGTCGGGATAGATAAAAGCAGTGAAAAGTTTTCCGCCCACAAAAACCTCTACCTTTTTTTCGCTTTTAAAGTTCTTAAATTCAACCTTTTCCTTCTTCGCCGCCAGACCGATATTTGCGGCAAAAAGCAGGACAACAGCCGTAATACAAAATGTCTTCATTTGTTGATTGTTTTTATGGTTTAAATAAATTCCCCCTCAAGATAGGCATGGAAATCAAATGTCGGGAAAAAAATGAACTTTATTGCGTAATATTGAGGTTAAAAATATATTTAACGGTACTCATTCAGAATGTTTTAATGACCGATCACCAGAAAATATCGCAAACCCTTGAAAAGCTATTGAATAGCAAAACTTTTTCGAAATCAGGAATTAACAAAGACCTGCTGAATTATTTGGTAAACTGCACGCTGAAAGGAGAAAATCCCAAGGAATATCAGATTGCCAATGATGTGTTCGGGAAAAAGGCCGACCAGCAAAAGGACTTTAACATCCGTGTTTATATATTCAACCTGCGCAATAAACTGAAGGAATACTATCAAACTGAAGGAAGAGATGATACGGTAATCATTCAGATTCCCAAAGGAAAATACAAGGTTGATTTCAGGTTCGACCGGATAAAATCGATTAGAAGTATGGTGAGCAGGTATGGTTTTCACCTGTTTGCGGCAGGCGTGGTATTGGTCATCATAGCGCTGATTGTCATTGTACAGCGCCCAAAATCACTACTGCCTGAAAATTCACTTTGGAGAGAATTTTTCGAACCTGACTTCCCGATTCAGATTGTTTTGGGCGACCATTATTTTTTCAACGATTCAATTGCCACCGGAAGGATTGGGATTTCAAGAGATACGCGCATTAACTCAGACGAGGAGCTGGACAATTACCTGAAAGCACATCCGGAATTGATAGGTAAAATCACCAAAAACAGAATGACCTACATCAACAAACAAGCTCCGGTTGGCCTTTTCAGCATGATGCAAATGTTTGGCGGAAATCAGGCCGAAACTGAAATGAAATTTTCGTCGCAATTGAGCTGGGAAGATCTGCTGGAAAAACACCTTATTTTTATTGGTTCCATTAAAACCATCGGTTTCCTGAACAATACCATCGAAAAACTTGGGCTGAAATACGATCTTGAAAATACATCGTTCATTTATCAAACAGCCGATAGTTTGCTGAATTTTAATAACCGCTCGGAAAATTATCTCCAAAACGAACATGCCTGCCTCATTCATTTTAAAACTGCTGACGGACGCAAAATTCTGTTCCTGCTTTCTGATTCGGACATCGGAAATATTGCTGCCATTAAATTTCTAATGGACGAAAAGAATGCCGGGTTGCTGATGAAAAAAGCGGAAGTCACCGGCTCAAATTTCAAGGCGGTATTTCAGGTAAAAGGGCGCGAATTAACTGACTTCCAGATTGAATTGTTAAGGGTTGATCCGATAACTGATTCGATAGCTGAAATTTGGCCATAAAAAAAGGGAGCTGGTTTCCCAAATCCCTTCATTTGTATCAAATTTTTCTGCATTTATACCGGAATTTCCATTGCCAGTATTTTGGATTGTTTAATTGTTTTTATGGGCACATTGTTTTCAATGTCCCCGATGCACAAACCATCTCGTTGGTTGATGGTTTCAGATCCAACATTCAATTCGCCTGAAATTACAAACAGGTACAAAAGGTTCCCGGGCTTTTTCATTTGATAACTGAATGTTGTTTCAGGAGAAAAAACTCCCAGCGAGAACCATGCCTGCTGATTGATCCACAGCGAATTGTCCTTTCCATCGGGAGATACAACAGTCCGCCAGCTTTCTTTCATTTCGTCTTCCTGAAATTTAGCCTGGCCGTATCGTGGTTCAACATTTTTCTTATCAGGAAAAACCCAGATCTGAAGTAAATTTACATCTGACGTTTCAGAATGATTGAATTCAGAATGCTGGATACCGGTTCCTGCCGACATTACCTGTACTTCGCCTGAGCTTATTACCGACCCGTTGCCCATGCTGTCGCGGTGTTCGAGTTCACCATCAAGCACAATGGTAATGATTTCCATATTGTCGTGCGGATGGGTACCAAAACCCATTCCTGCCTGAACGATGTCGTCATTCAGCACACGCAGGGCACCAAAATGCATCCGGTCGGGGTTGTAATAGCTGGCAAAACTAAAGGTATGCCATGTTTTAAGCCAGCCGTGATCGAAATGCCCTCTGCATCCTGAGCGGTGAACGGTGAGTTTCATGATTTCTGTTTTAAAAGTTCGAAGTGCCTAAAGTTGAACGAATAAAAATTTACAATTGGACGATTTACTATTTACACTACGGAATCATGATCCAAGAAAAAATAGTAAATGGTCAATGAATAAATAGTAAATAATTAAACTTTAGGTTCAAATTACTCCGCTACCACCAGGTTGAAGTCAAGGGTAAATTCATCGTAGATGGCTTTGTCGCCTAAATTGTCGAAGAATGAATTTGATCCGTAACGAACATTGTATTTTGAGCGGTCGATAGTGAGTTTTCCTTTATAAACCGTACTTTTTCCGTCTTTTGATGAAGTTGCAGTGAAACTGGCAGGATTGGTAACTCCTTTAATGGTTAAATTACCGGTAAAGGTATGGCTGTTGCCATTGCTTTCAACTTTGGTCACAACCAGCTCGGAGGTTGGATTGGTTGCTACTGAAAAGAAATCGTCAGATTTCAGGTGACCAACCAATTTTGCATTCGTTCCTGCATCTTTGATATCTTCAACGGTCAGTGATTGCATGTCGATAACGACTTTTCCGCCGGTAACTTTACCATTGCTCACTTCCAGGTTGCCTTCCTTTACCGAGATGGCTCCGAAATGTTCGCCTGTAACTTTTTTACCAAGCCATTTTACACTACTTTTTGAGGCATCAACTTTCTGTGATCCCGCAAATACACTTGTTGTCAACGAAAGGGCAAGTACAAATACGCCCAATGATTTTAAATTAATTGTTTTCATAGCTGTTAAATTTTTAATTGTTTTTACAGCTACAAACATACAGTGAAAGAAAGGGGTAGAAAATGGACTAAAAAAGGATTTAATGGTATTTTTTTCGGCTGTGATCGCGAAAATCCTTTAAAGTGGTGCCCGTGTATTTCCTGAAAAAGCGGCTGAAATAGGCCGGATCGTCGAATCCGAGCTGAAATGCAATCTCTTTTCCGGAGAGGCTACTCGAGTAAAGTAATTTTTTGGTTTCTTCAATAACCCGGTTCCTGATCAGTTCACCGGCAGTAATTCCAGTAGTCTTTTTTGCAACTTCATTCAGGCACGAAGGGTTCATATTCAGCATTTCGGCATACGACGATACATTCTTTTGCAATTGGTAATTTTTTTCGATCAGCTGTTTAAATTTAATGATCGTGACATCGGGCGTTGAATCCATTTCTTCCTTCGGCGCCTCATACTGCTGATCGAAAATGCGACGCGACTCAAGTAAAAACAAGTGAAGTAAATTCAGGATAATTTCCTGGCTGTAATCGTCAGAATGCTGGAATTCATCAAAAATAAATCCGGTAATGTTTTTCAGTTTATACTTTTTTTCAGGAGCAACTTTGATCAGACTTTTAAATTCAGGATTGTTGAAAAGCCGGTATTCCTTCAGAGGCACATGGTTTTTCTGATTGTACTGAATAAATTCCTCGTTAAAAAGCATGTAAATTCCCGTTACAGACTGGTCGATGTACATTCGGTGCTTTAATCCCGGCGGAACAAAAAGTACAGTGTCGGCTTTAAGGCTGTATTCAACAAATTCGGTTGCATGGATGGCTTCGCCGGAGTCGATCCAGAAAATGGAATAAAAATCGTGAAGATGAGGCATGAGGTTGTGCTCAATTTCATCTTCAGCAAAATCACTGATCTTTCTGATGGTGAAGATCTTTTCGCTTCCTTCGTCGATTACCGGATGGGATTTCAAGGTTTTTTTGAATTTGGGTTATTCCACCACCCTTATTTCAATTGAAAGATCCATTGCCAAACGATAGGCAGCCGAAACACCGCAGTATTTTTCTTCGGAAAGTTTTACTGCTTTTTCGAGCTTATCCAATGGCAGGTCTTTGCCTTTAAACTGGTAAATTACTTTCATTTTATTGTAACGCATTGGATGTTCTTCTGTCAAATCGCCTTCAACAATTACATTAAAAGCCTCGGGTTCAACCTTCATCTTTTTCAGTATCATTATCACATCAATGCCGGTGCAACCCGCCAATGCGGTAAGCATCAGTTTTTTTGGTCGCGGCCCAAGATCATCGCCGCCACCTTCTTTTGATGCGTCAACCACTAAATGATGTCCGTCCATATCACATTCGAAAGCTAAATTTTGTTTCCAGGCCAGGTCAATTACATGTTTCATCCGTAAATAATTTATTTTTTAATTGCCGGATGGAACTCGCATGTGAAATATCCATCCTTGTATGTGTTTAACGAACATGCTCGTTTCATATCAACTTTTTATATGTATTGCAATTTGAATAATTAAGCTAATTTTACGTCTCAAATTTGAGGAAAAGTATCACTTTGAAAAACAGGAATTAAGTATTTCAACGTGACATCGAACCTTCAGCATTGTAAAATCTATTAACAAAATAACTCGATGAGAAGTTCAATTAAGCGACCTACCGATGACGAATGCGATTTGGAAGGATTTCAATTGTTTAAAAAACTTACCGTACAGGAAATTGCCCAGCTCAATTACGACAAAACCTGTTCGTTGTATAAAAAAGGAAGTATTATTTACAGGGAGGGAAGTCGGTTAACAGGTTTCTACTGTGTCACACGTGGTATTCTTAAAATATTCAAAACGGGTATCGATGGGAAAGAGCAAATCATACGTTTTGCCAAAAAGGGCGATATTATTGCCTACCGTTCGCTTTTAAGTCAGGAATTGGCGTGTACCACAGCAAAAGTAATCGAGGAAAGTGTGTTAAGCCACGTTCCGTACCAAACGCTTTTATTCCTGATACAGAACAACTGGCAATTTGCTCACCACATGCTGCAAATCGTTTGCAAAGAGTTGCGCGAGGCAAATGATTACATCACCGATATCGCTCAGAAATCGGTTCGCGAACGACTTGCCGAAGTGCTGCTACTGCTGAAAGAAAACTTTGAACTTGACAATTCAAATACACTGCAGATTTCGCTTACCCGCGAAGAACTTGCAAACATGGTGGGTACAGCTACCGAAAGTGTGATCAGGTTACTTTCTGAATTCAAGCAGGATCAACTGATTGACCTGCAAGGCAGGAAAATAAAGTTTATCAATGTTCCGGGATTAACCAAAGTGGCCAACCTGCTTTAGTATAAATTAACAGTGCTTTATAGAGTATATTTTCAGGAATTTGTAAGTTTGCACGGATTATACAACTATGGAGCACTCTGGTTTCGACAACAATGAAAATCCGCAGCGGATTTCTTCAGGCAATTTATTAGTAAGTTTTTTCAGGCTGAAAAGTATTGTACCTCTTTTGTTTGGTATTTCACTTTTTTACCTGATCTTTTACACTTCCTGTGCCAATCAGGGAATGCCAACAGGTGGCGAAAAAGATACGATTCCGCCGTACATTGTAAAAACAGTTCCCACCTTGCGCGGTACAAATTTTACAGGCTCCGACCTCCGTTTTACTTTCGATGAATACATTATTCCGGACGAGATAAGCGAAAAACTGGTGATTTCGCCCCCAATGAAAAAGAAGCCAATCATTAAAATGAAAGGCAAAACACTGATCATTGAATTTGCAGAGGAGCCGAAGAAGGAAACAACTTATTCGCTTGATTTTAAGGATGCCGTTGCTGATAACAATGAAAAAAATCCGATTGAAGATTTGCGGTTTTCTTTCAGTACCGGCGAAACATTTGATAGTTTGCGTGTTGCCGGATACGTAAAAAATGCGATGAACCAGGAACCGGTTGATAAGGCGTTGGTTGTGTTGCACCGTCAATTGGATTATATCTTTTTCATCGACAGCATTCCTGATTACATTGCAACCACAAATGAGGAAGGCTTTTTCATGATCGATAATGTTGCGGCAGGCAACTACCGCCTGTATGCAGTGACCGATGCCGACAATAGTCTGACTTATAATCAGAATGCCGAACTGATTGCTTTTGCCGATTCTTTAATCGTTCCTTCAGCAATTTTCCATCCTGAAAACGACACCATTGTGGAAGGAAATGATACGATTGTAGTGTCGGGTCACGTTGACTATTCCCCCGAACCGCAGTACCTGATGATGTTTGAAGAAGAAAAATTTGATCAGTTCCTCGATTCTTACAAACGCAACCAAGCCAATAAATGCGAATTCTTTTTCACTGAATCGCTCAGCGACTCATTCAGGATAAATCTTTTAAAACCTGCTCCAACCAAAGAATGGAAGTTTATTGAATCGAACCTGAAACGCGATTCGATTACTGTTTGGCTGACCGACACGCTGATAAGTACCCGCGACACAGTATTGTTTGAACTCAAATATGAAGTGCTCGACTCGATGAACCAGCTTGTAAACATGCTCGACACAATTGAGATGGTTTACACCGCGCCGAAAGTGGCCAAACAAAGAAGAAAAAAGGATGAAGTTGTGGAGGCTCCAACCATTATTTTGTCGAACACTATCAACGCTTCGGCGCACGATTTATACCAGCGGATAAATATTGAAGCGCCCGAACCACTGGTCTCGTTCGAAACGAACATGGTGAGGCTTTATTCTATGATAGATACGGTACAGACAGAAATTCCGATAACAGTTGTAAAAGACACCAATTCAATCAGGAAGTATTACATAGAATATGACTGGGAGGAAAATTCGAATTATTCGTTGCAAATTGATTCGGCTGCTGCACGTAACATCTACGGATATCCAAACCGTCCGGTCAAACAGAAATTCAGGACACAAAAGGAAGATTACTACGGAAAAATAATCCTGACGCTCTCAAATCTTCCGGGACCGGCAATTGTACAGCTTTTGGCGAACGACAAGGATGAACGGGTTTTGCAGAAAATTCAGATACTGGAGGATGGAAAAATTGAATTTCCCTACCTGAAACCTGAAAAATATAAAATCAGGGTCATTCTCGATTCAAATACAAACGGGCTGTGGGATACCGGTTTTCTGGCCAACAATGTTCAACCCGAGCGGGTGATTTATTTTCCCAAAATCATCAAAGTCCGGTCGAACTTCGAATACAAGGAAAGCCTCGAAATTGATTACGATCCGACCATCGTAAAAGAATTGATCGACGAAGATCTTGAAAAAGAAAAAGCCCGCAAAAAAGAACTTGAAAAAAAGACAGGAGAGCAGCCAGTTGATTAAGGTACTACTCACGTTTCTGCTGTTTTCTGCTTTTATATTTCCTGAAGTGGCTACAGGGCAAAGCATTGAATATCCTTTTAAAAGTGGCGAATATGCCCGTTACGGAGCCTATTACAACTGGAATTTTATCTGGTTGCAAAGTGGCGAGGTGGAATTCAAAGCTGATACCATTCAGTACAAAAAGCAAAAAGCATGGCATTTAAAGGCAGTTGGCAAAACCTTCAAAACATACGATTTGCTTTACAGCGTGCGCGATACTTTCGAAGTTTTCAGTAATTACGATACGTTCAAACCATTGTATTCGCGCAGGGTATTAAACCATGCAAAGTCGAATTCCGTTCACCAGTATTCGTTCGATTACGAAACCGGAAAAATTGAAACACGCATCAGGCAGGAGGATAAGCCTCTTTATACAGGCAGAATTCCTGTTCAGGAAAATACCTACGATTTACTTGCAACGGCTTACCATTTCAGGAAATTCGATTTCGACAAACTCTTTGTTGGTCAAAAAGTTCCCTACCGGATGTTGATTGACCGGCAGGTGGCCGACCTTTATTTCAGGTACCTGGGAAAAGAGAATGTGAAAACCCGAAACGGAAAAGAATACCGGTGTCATAAAGTTTCAGTATATTTACTGCAAGGTGATTTTTTCCCGGAAGGGGAATACATGAAAGTTTGGTTTACCGACGATAAAAACCATTTGCCTGTTCAGGTTGAATCTGAAATTCAGGTTGGTTCGGTAAAAGCATTGTTACTCGATTCAAAATCACTGAAATATCCATTATCATCATTAAAAAAGTAAAGCTATGACAACAAGACGGAGATTAAAAAAAGAGATTGATTACGTAGTGTCAGATCTGATTCTTGACAGTATCACCTACACCAATCTGTACCAAAAGCCAAATGATGAAGAGGCACTTCAGATTGTTCAGGATACCATGTTACTGAGAAATAAATTGCGCGACCAGGCCAATCATCCGGAGCAAAGAGACAAAAAGGAAACAAAAAAAGCCCATTACAACAACATCGCCAAAACTTTGATCGCAGGTGTTGAGGAGGGTTACGGAAAACTTGGAAAACTGGTAAATAAAGACGTTTAAGCTATAACTGCTGCTATCTGTTCCGGAAGTTTTTTATCCGGATTACTGGTCAATTGGTCCGATGATTCACAAAAATCGTTTGATCGGTTGACCAGTTTCATTTTGCGGGATTTCGGCTATTCGGCTAAATGTTTAAAATGTTAGCGGCTGGCAATTGTTGTCTTCAAATAATTTCCCGGAGTCATTATTCCCAGGGAACTGTTCTTAAAATCTTTGATGTTTCTCGTGATAATTAAATCAATTTGCCCATTTAATTCTGCCGAATAGTTTTGCAATGCGTCTTCAAAATCCCTGAAATTCGAGTTCAGAGCTTTCAGGATAACATCTTTGTCTGTTGTAAGTACTTCTGTAATCGTAATTAATTGCGTGAGTTTTTCGACAACTTTCTCATGAGTAGAACTTTGCCTTAACAGATAGTACACATTACTAATTATTACTGATGTGATGAAGCCTTTAATTTCTCTGGATTCACATAGTGACAAAACTTTTGCAGCATCGTCCGAAAACGGCTCTCTGTCAAAAAAGAAGTCTAAAATTACATCGGTATCAATAAGAACTCGCTTCATTTGCTAAAGATATTTTTCAGTAAGTCTTTTGGAAAGTTCTTTTTTGTAGTCGATGTTTTTGGGAGCCTTAAACGTACCCTTTAATGATTTTACAATCGGGGTCAGTTCGATACTTTCAATATCATCTTCTTTCGTTATGGCTTTTAAGTAGTTCTCAACAATGTTGGATAAACTACGACCTTTACCATTGGCATATTTCTTTGCCTTTTCGATAATTGTCTGCTCAATCGTCAATGTCAATTTTGTATTCATGATACCAGGGTTTTGTCAATTAAATTTATACGTGCAAATATACAGACAAAAACACGATACGTGCAAATGTGTTTCCTGTGGCACGTGTCATTTTGCCTGCCAATTCTTAAATACGAATTATCTCATTTGGAAAAGAATTCTATGGTTAATGAAGCTTCTATCATTTCCTTCAGAATTTTGATATCAATAGGGCGGGGAGTTTCCCTATGAACTTTCTACGAAGTACTGCCTTTCTCCCGTAACTTTCAGGACCTGTCAGCAACACCGCCTGTCCGCATTGGCGGAAAATCCTGGCTTCGGCAAACGGCAGGCATGAAATAGCCGAAACTAAAGTATGCCCCAAATAACCGGGGCTGGAATCGTATTGCCCAAACCGACCGAAAATGACCGGTTTTACACCGTAAACCGGAAAAACCGTGCTGAAATAAAGTTCGGAAAATAAAAAAAAGCCATCCTGAAATAAAATGGCGCATCGGGGGAAACTAAATCCCCACTCTTCAAAACACAAAACCTCCATTCAATTCCTATAAGGGCTCGGCTGCCGGAGGTAACGTTCAACTCTGTTCATAATCAAACTGCGTTCCTGGTTTAATTATGATCTAAAAGTTATACACAGTTTTTTATTTATCCTTTATGTCCATTACTTTATATCTCTCAATGTAATGTCCCAAAACCTTTTCGTCGTTTGAAAAGGCATCAAGAAAAATATTGCCAGAAAAATTGATCTTAGTTAACTCCTTTTTCAAGAATGTGCCATCTTTAAAACCGATCATCAAATAGCTGTCATTATCTCTCTGGGGTCCTCTTTCAACATACAGTATGTGTGTGGAAGTAATTCTAGACCAATCTATTTGATGTCCTTTATTGTGAATTATTCCTAAACTATTTAATTCAAGGGTGTTATTGTATTTATCAACCCAGACGTAAATTACAAGAAAAAGAGCTATTAACCACATTATAACAGCAACAATAACAGATGATTCTTTAATTACCTCAAACCCAATAAAAGTAAAAATACCTCCTCCAAAGCAGGTCAATAACACACGGTTATATATGTTGGCTTTAAAAATCTTACGCTCAGGAAGTATCTCATTATCGTACTTTTTACCTTTCAGAATTTTTGTCTCCATAATAAATTTGTATTCTGGAACAAAAAACTTTTCAAATACATCTCTTTTATCCTGTGTCAAATTATTTAAAAAACCTTCTATGTCAACTTTATCCATAAATTATCGAGAATTTCAATGTCTAATATTTGTGTTTATTTACTAAACTGTCAAGCAGCGAACTAAAATTGTGTATAACGTTCGCAAATACACGCAGGGCGGGATTTAACCGATGAACTTCCTGCGAAGATTTGCATCTCAAAATTTCAATTTCCTGTCAACGAAGCTGGCTGCCCGACTTGCGGGTATTTTGCTGTGTGCGCCCTGCATAAGCAGCGCGCACACTTGTTGTAAGCTCTGGAAAAAGTTTAAAAATACAAATAAACTTTACATAGTGCTAAAACAACAAGTGTATTTTTCCAGAGGGTGAAAATCCCTTATACGCTGGGGTAACGCCCGGAAGTATTAGCAAGTGGCAAGGTGGTTTGGGGCGACCCATGCACTGAAGGAAGCCAAACGGCAAAATCCGGTACTGACGAACAGAAACGTGATATGAGGCAAAGTTATTCGGGTAAGCAAGCACACCATTGTAACGCCCAAAGAATACCAACAGGGTAGCTATGTAGATCACGCAGGAATTGGAGGAAGGGAAAAGCTTTTACCAGGGGATATCTTGTCAACCACGGGTGGTTAGGGCAAGGAGTCAGCAGAGGTCATAGTAGCTATCGGTAACGAGCCACGAATAGAGACCGTGGAGGCCTCACCGAGGTAGTGAAGGGCTGAACATTAAGATGTTCCAAATTAAACAGGGATCGGCCACTCGGCAGTAGCCTTGTTATAAGCAGAACAGAGCAAACGAAGTAAACGAAAAAAACGGAATGATTGAACAGGTACTGAACCGAAGGAATATTATACAGGCTTACCGTCAGGTGGTGTCGAACAAAGGTTCGGCAGGCGTTGATGGTATGCCGGTAAAAGAACTGTATGACCACCTGACCAATAACAGGGAGCAGATAGAATCTGATATTCGTGCGGGAATATACCAGCCACAAGCCATTCGGGGGGTAGAAATACCCAAAAGTAACGGAAAAGTCCGCCTGTTAGGCGTTCCCACCGTGACCGACCGATTGCTGCAACAAGCCGTTGGTCAGGTTTTAGCCATCAAATTCGAGATGGTGTTTGAAGATTACAGCTATGGTTTTCGACCGAACCGCAACGCCCAACAAGCAGTACTCAAAGCACTGGAATACATCAATTCGGGCTACCACCACATCGTTGACATTGATTTAAAAAGTTTCTTCGACGAGGTAGATCACTGTATCCTGTTGCAGTTGCTGTACCGCAAGGTCAAATGCCCGCTCACGCTACGCCTGATTCGTAAATGGATGAGAGCACCGATTCAAATTAACGGGAAACTCGTCAAACGAAGAAAAGGTGTACCACAGGGGAGTCCACTTAGTCCGCTACTGTCAAATATCATGTTGAATGAATTGGATAAAGAATTGGAAAAGCAAGGATTCCGCTATGTTCGTTATGCCGACGACTTCAGTATTTATACGAAAAGTAACACGGCAGCGCGAAAGATTGGAAATAGTATCTTCTTGTTTCTGAAAAACAAACTGAAACTACCCATCAATCGGGAGAAAAGCGGTATCCGAAAGCCTGTGAATTTTAAAGTACTTGGATACGGTTTTGTACCCACTTACAAAAAGGGAGAGAAAGGCAAATATCAATTGGTGGCAAGCGAGAAGAGTTGGAAATCGCTCAAAGAGAAGCTGAAAACGATCACACGGAAAACCACACCCATGAGGTTTGACGAACGTATCCAGAAACTCAAGGAAGTATCACAAGGCTGGCTCAATTACTTTCGAATGGCAAGTATTCATGGCAAACTGAAGGAATTGGACGGATGGCTGCGAAACCGACTGAGGTACTGCATCTGGCATCACTGGAAAAAACCTGAACGGAAAAGGAAAAACCTGATTCAGTTGGGCGTTGATCCGGAACATGCATATCAATGGAGCAGAACCCGAATGGGTGGCTGGGCAACTGCCCAAAGTCCGATTCTGATCACTACCATTACCTTGGAACGCTTGCGAAAGAGGGGATATGAGGCTTTACTAACGTATTACGAGAAAGTTGCTCCACATCTTAATGAACCGCTGTATACGAGAACCGTACGTACAGTGGTGTGAGAGGCGCACTCCGTCAGCTTACTACTGGCGGAGCCGTCTACTCGATTA
>JAIBEY010000064.1 GCA_019459525.1 Prolixibacteraceae bacterium | reverse complement strand
GGTGACTTAAAGTCACCCGCTGACTAGAATATTTTCAAAGATATGAATTAGATTTTGTTGCTCGTTCGATTTTTCCCTTGTGGCAAATTAATACATTTTCTTTGTTTCCGTGCCAGTTATGCAATCCATTTCCCTGGCAATCGGTATAATCAGCACATTCTGCACATTGCCCACGTTTAGTCCAACTCCGATCGCGAAATGCCTGATAGTTAGTTTCCCAGATTTCAGCAAAGTTATCCTGATAAATGTTTCCCTGAGCTAAACTCTGGTCAATATTTGGACAAGCTGATATAGAACCATCAATTAAAATAGAACCGATATTAATTCCGGCCCTGCAAAAAAAAGGTTGGTCCCGAACTTTCGATTCGTACGATCCAACATAGCCTTCGCAACTGAATTTGACATCCAGTAATTTCAGTTTTCGCTTTTCGCTGATAAAATCCATCAATTCCCTAAACTGAAGATCAGTCAGGAATAGCTCCGGATTGTCTTTTGCCCGACCGATCGGAACAATTGTAAACAAGCGCCATGCTTTTACCTTTTTCTGAATCAAATAATCATACAAAGCAGGAAGTTCGTGCCAATTTCGGCTATTTACACAGGTAACCACATCAAAATTCAGGCGCGATGAACTTGCAGCCAAATCTATAGCCCGGTCAACTTTCGAAAAACTATCCTTTTTATTGCGCAGCCAGTTATGCGTATTTTCCAATCCATCCAAACTAATCGTCAATGCTCCCAAACCGGCATTGAGCAGCGAAATATGTTTTTGCTCGTTATACAAATAACCATTGGTTACCATACTCCATCGTACTCCCCTACTTCTGATTTCGCGACCGCAGATTTCAATGTCATTGCGCAAAAGCGGTTCGCCACCGGTTAGAACAACGATGAATTTTTCTGATTTTGATTTTATAGTATCGAGAGCTGTTAGAAAATCTCCCAAAGGCATATCGCCGATAGAGTTATCTTTCGAGCAATCGCTGCCACAATGCAAACAACTTAAATTGCACCTGGTTGTACATTCCCAAAACAGATAATTCAATTCATGAATCTTTGTTTCTGTTTTTTTGAATCGCCGAAAAATATGCTTCCTGATGATTTGATACATCTATTTGGAGTCCAATACAATATTCAAATAAACTCTTTTATCAGCAATCGCAGGAATGGTGTCCTTATTCACAAAAGTGCCATATTGAGCGAAATCAATATCTTCAAACTTAATCTTCAAACTATTAACGGGTTCGGTATAAAATGAAAATTTACCTTCATCATTGGTAAAATCGTATTGCATGTTTTCTTCTACCGAAACTTTAATTCCCTTTACAGGTAAGCCTGTTACCTTAGATTTCACCTGACCCTCAATCAAAATATCGAGTCCAAAATCCTGCGGCGTACCGTAACAGGCCTGAAATACAAACATGGCAGAGGTAAAACTCAAACCTCCAATAAGCTTTCGTGTCCAATTTCGTTTCATTTTCTCCTAATTTTAATTCGTTTTTTGTGGAACTTTATACAACTTGTCCAGATTATAACCACGTTTGCGGGCTTTTTCGAGCAGCATTTCGTAGGTAGCCGAATCCATTTGCGGCGTGCGGCATAAAATCCAGAAGTATTTGTCCGATGAACTTCCAAGCATAACATACTGGTAATTCTCGTCCAGTTCCAACACATGGTAATCGCCATAAAAAATCCAGAAGAAAGAAACTTTCAGCTTTCCGGGTTGCAATTTATCCGGAATTTTGGCTTTCCCTTCTGCCACAGAAAGTTCCCCATCCAGCGTATTTTTATAGCCCTGATTCAACACTTTTATTTTACCATCTTCGCGCAAACTATAAGTAGCTGTAACGCCTACCAGATTTTTCTCGAACGAATGAGGGAAACGCGCAATTTCGTACCAGGTTCCGAGGTATCGGTTCAGGTCGAGTTCTTTTACCGTAGTTTGATCAATCATCTGACTATTGGTTTTTGTACAACTCAAAACAAATAAGAAACTTAATATCAGCAATAAGCGAGGTTTTAACATAGTCTGGATTGTTTTGGGCTGTTCAAATTTACTTAATATAACAACATACCTTGCCTGTTTGCCAAAATAATCTTTCGAAAGAAGCATCATCTTTTTCACGTATTACGAGACTTCAAGTCACCCATGGAGTAAAACGACCACTTCTACCCAATCACAAATTTTCCTACCTTTACGGCTCGAAAAAATTAAAACATGGAATTAAATTTACTCACAGCTATATCGCCCATTGATGGCCGTTACCGTTCAAAAGTTGAAAACCTTCAGCTCTATTTTTCTGAATTTGCACTAATTAAATACCGCGTGCTGGTTGAGGTCGAATACTTTATCTCCCTGTGCGAATTACCCTTACCCCAACTGGCCGCTTTCGACCATAATCTGTTCAATCCGTTACGGGATGTAGTGGCCAACTTCTCGATTGAAGATGCCCAACGGATTAAAGACATTGAAAAAGTAACCAATCATGACGTAAAAGCTGTGGAATATTTCCTGAAGGAAGAATTCGACAAACTCAACATTCAGGCTTACAAAGAATTTATCCACTTCGGATTGACATCGCAGGACATCAACAATACAGCCGTCCCCAAATCTATTCACGATGCGTTGGATAACGAATATTTTCCGGCCATTAACGATTTGGTTGACAAGCTAGACGAAATGGCTGACGAGTGGAAAAACATCCCGATGTTGGCTAAAACCCACGGACAACCAGCTTCCCCGACAAATCTGGGTAAAGAAATCCGGGTATTTTCTGAACGCATTAAAGGCCAGTTGGAGCAATTAAAAGCCATTTCGTGCGATGCCAAATTTGGGGGGGCAACGGGGAATTTTAATGCCCATCAGATTGCCTATCCTGAAATTAGCTGGAAAGCGTTTGGCAATCATTTTCTTAAAAAATATTTGGGTCTGGAACGGTCGCAATACACCACACAAATCGCTAATTACGACAACCATGCGGCTATTTTTGATGCCATGAAACGCGTTAACAACGTGATCATGGATTTGAACCGCGACATGTGGACTTACATTTCGATGGAATATTTCAAGCAAAAAATTAAAGCTGGTGAAGTCGGTTCGTCGGCCATGCCGCATAAAGTTAACCCGATTGACTTTGAAAATTCGGAAGGAAATATTGGCCTGGCTAATGCCATTTTCGAACATTTATCGGCCAAACTTCCGGTTTCCCGCTTACAGCGCGACTTAACAGACTCAACCGTATTGCGGAATATTGGAGTTCCTTTTGCTCACACTTTAATTTCGGTAAACTCGACCATGCGTGGGCTGAGCAAACTTTTGCTGAATAAAGATGCCATTGATGCTGACCTGGAAAAAAACTGGCCGGTAGTTGCCGAAGCCATCCAAACCATTTTGCGACGGGAAGGTTATCCCAACCCATACGAAGCCCTTCGTAACCTAACGCGTGTCAACCGAAAGATTGATCAGGAGGTTATTCACGAATTTATTGATACCCTTGATATTACTGAGGTTTTAAAAACAGAACTAAAAAAGATTACTCCGCAAAATTACACCGGAATATTCTAACACAAACAATAAATACCTATTAATTAAAGTTTTAGATACAGTTAATTATACTGATTATCTCAACATTCATGAAGGATTTTTTTCAGATTTTAAAGCGTTTTATTCCACCTTATAAAAAGCAGTTGATTCTCAATTTCCTGTTCAACCTGCTTTCGGCCTTGTTCACAGTCTTTTCAGTAACCATGATGATCCCCATTCTGGACATCCTGTTTGATCAATCCAAGGCGGTGCATGATTTACTGCCCTGGGAAATCAATCTGGATGTGGCTAAACACAATCTTTCATACTATATTACTCTCATTAAAGATACTCATGGGCCAGGGCTTGCGCTTTTACTCATCGGCCTTTTTGTTGTTTTAGCCACCATGCTCAAAGTTGGCTTTGCTTACATGGCTGCCTACGAAGCTGTTTTCATCCGGAATGGTGTGGTTAAGGATATGCGCGAACAGATCTACCACAAAATACTCAAACTCGCGCTTCCCTTCTTTTCCGAAGAACGAAAAGGCGATATCATTTCACGCATTACCGGCGATGTTACTGAAGTGGAAAACTCGATCATGTCGTCACTCGATATGTTCCTGAAAAATCCCATCATCATCATTGTATTGCTGGCCTCCATGCTGGTTATGAGCCCGAGTATGACCCTTTTCATTTTTCTTGTACTTCCCATTGCCGGGTTCATTATTGGTCGTGTAGGAAAATCGCTGAAAAAAGTATCGCGCGAAGGTCAGGACAAAATGGGCGTTATTTTAACTGTCGTTGAAGAAACACTCGGTGGACTGCGTATTATCAAAGCTTTCAATGCTGAAAAGAAAATGGATGCCCGCTTCAATGCTGAGCTACACGATTACCGGCACATCATGAACCGCCTGATGCGCCGTCGCGAACTGGCACATCCGTTAAGTGAATTACTCGGAACAATTGTAATTATTATAGTGGTATGGTATGGAGGCTCCTTAATTTTAGATAAAAACAGTGAACTAACAGGCACTGAATTCATTGCCTATCTCGCCATCTTCTACCAGATCATCAATCCGGCTAAAGCTTTTACCACAGCATTGTACAGTATTCAGAAAGGATTGGCCTCAATGGACCGTATAGACAAAATCCTGCTGGCCGACGTCACCATTCCTGAAGCTCCTTATGCACAAGCGGTAAGCACCCTGAAAGATTCAATTGAATACCGGAACGTAACTTTCGCCTACGACGAAAAAGTGGTGCTGAACAACGTTTCTCTGGAAATTAAAAAAGGTAAAACCATCGCTTTGGTTGGTCAATCGGGAAGCGGAAAAACCACATTCGTTGATTTGTTGCCCCGGTTCTACGATGTAAACAGCGGCCAACTCCTGATTGATGGTGTCGATATCCGAGACCTGAAATTACACGATTTGCGCGACTTAATGGGCAATGTGAACCAGGAAGCCATTCTATTTAACGACAGCATCTATAACAATATCGCATTTGGTGTAGAAAACACATCGATGACTGAAGTGATTGCAGCCGCCAAAGTAGCCAATGCCCACGATTTTATCATTGAAACCGAACATGGATACGACACTATAATCGGTGACCGGGGAAGCAAACTATCCGGAGGCCAACGTCAACGGTTGAGTATTGCACGTGCCATCCTGAAAAACCCACCCATCCTGATTCTCGATGAAGCTACCTCGGCTTTGGATACCGAATCGGAACGACTCGTTCAGGACGCACTGGAAAACCTGATGAAAAACCGCACCTCGGTGGTAATTGCCCACCGCCTGTCAACGGTAAGGAATGCCGATTTAATCTGTGTTTTCCACGATGGGGAAATTGTGGAGCGTGGCACCCACGATGAACTTATTGAACTGGATGGTCGTTACAAACGCCTGCACAGTATGCAGATGTTTTAAAATCAGTAGCTATTTCCAAAACACAGGGGTTCGTTTCTCTGCATCCTGTGTTTTTACAAGGACTTATCAACAAATAAAGGGGCAAAGCCCCGAAATGGAAAAGCATTAGGAAGAAGAGTAACGTAGTCCTATAAAATTTCCATTTCCCTAATTTTTCACCGTTCAAAAAAAATAAAATCATTTTCATTATTTTATTACATTTACCCCGTTTGAAAAATCTTTGGGCTATTAGGAGTGGCGCGGCTTTCAGCAGTATTTGGGGTTACGTTTTTTAATACTGAATCCTGCAACTAATTACAGCAACTTCCATTCACATTCCAAAATCAATTTTTCAAAGGTTTAATTGGAGTGATTGGCCTGAATTCAGGCCTTAAAAACAAGTATGAACAAACAATTAACTTTTCCTTAATGAGAAAATGGCGCATCGAAGACTCGGCTGAACTCTACAACATCAACGGGTGGGGTATCAACTTCTTTTCTATCAACGAAAAAGGTCATGTAACCGTAACTCCCAAAAAAGACGGCATACAGGTTGACCTGCACGAATTGGTTGAAGAACTTCAGCTTCGGGACGTTTCAGCACCTATGTTGCTTCGTTTCCCCGACATTCTGGATAACCGGATTGAAAAAATGGCCAGTTGCTTTAAAATTGCTGCTGAAGAGTACAACTACAAAGCACAAAATTTTATCATATACCCGATTAAGGTCAATCAAATGCGTCCGGTGGTCGAAGAAATTGTTGGTCACGGTAAGAAATTCAACATCGGTTTGGAAGCGGGTTCAAAGCCCGAATTGCATGCCGTAATTGCTATCAATACCGATAACGACTCGCTGATTATCTGTAACGGCTACAAAGATGAAAGCTACATTGAACTAGCACTGCTGGCTCAAAAAATGGGACGGCGCATTTACCTGGTCGTTGAGAAACTCAACGAGCTTAAACTGATCATCAAGATTGCGCACCGTCTTAAAATTAAGCCAAACATCGGCATTCGCATCAAACTAGCCAGCTCCGGAAGTGGCAAATGGGAAGACTCTGGAGGTGATGCCAGCAAGTTCGGTTTAACTTCAAGTGAGCTATTGGAAGCCCTTGATATTCTGGAGAAAAAGGAAATGCAGGATTGCCTTAAACTGGTTCATTTCCATATTGGCAGCCAGGTTACCAAAATACGCCGCATCAAACTGGCCATGCGCGAAGCTTCCCAATTCTACGTGCAGCTTTACCTGAAAGGATTTAACGTTGAATTTGTAGATATTGGTGGCGGATTAGGAGTTGACTACGACGGAACCCGCTCTTCGAGCAGTGAAAGCAGTGTAAATTACAGCATTCAGGAATACGTGAACGACGCTATTGCAACCATGGTTGACGCCAGCGACAAAAACAACATTCCGCATCCCAACATCATCACCGAATCGGGCCGTTCGCTCACTGCACACCACTCTGTGTTGATTTTTGAGGTACTGGAAACAACCACACTGCCAACGATGGGCGAAGAAGAAGAATCGAAAGAGGATGATCATGAGCTGGTACGCGAGTTGTTCTCGTTATGGGAACAGATCAACCAGTCGCGTATGCTCGAAACCTGGCACGATGCCCAGCAAATACGCGAAGAAGCGCTCGATTTGTTTAGCCTCGGTATGCTCGACCTGAAAACACGCGCTCAAATCGAACGATTGTTCTGGTCAATCACCAAAGAGATTCACCAGATGACCGGAGAACTAAAACACATTCCAGAAGAACTTACCTATTTACCTAAATTATTGTCTGATAAATATTTCTGCAACTTCTCGCTGTTTCAGTCTCTACCCGATTCATGGGCAATCGATCAGATTTTCCCGATCATCCCCATTCAGCGGTTAGACGAAAAACCGGAACGATCGGCCACTTTACAAGATATTACCTGTGATTCGGACGGAAAAATTGACAACTTTATTTCGACCCGTAATTTCTCATATTACCTGCCCGTTCATTCACTAAAGGCCAAAGAGCCGTATTACATTGGCGTATTTTTAGTGGGCGCTTACCAGGAAATACTGGGCGATTTGCACAACCTGTTTGGCGATACCAATGCCGTACACATTTCTGTTGATAATAAAGGCTACAGTATCGATCAGATTATTGATGGTGAGACCGTTGCAGAAGTGCTCGACTACGTACAATACAACGCTAAAAAGCTGGTTCGCACCGTTGAAACCTGGGTTACGACCTCTGTGAAATCCGGAATCATTACTGCCGAAGAAGGAAAAGAGTTTTTATCGAACTACCGCTCCGGCTTGTACGGTTACACTTATCTGGAATAATAATTTGATTTCGACTATACTAAAAAGCAAATACTTCGGACGAGGTATTTGCTTTTTTTATTCTCAAAGTGTCATGCTGAAACAAGTTCAGTATATCGCTTCGAGCACCACTTAACCAAAAGGGCATGCACTCTGTCAGCCTGAATTTATTTCAGGATCATTTCATGGCCTACTCTCATTTGCATTCTTCACCATTCCCGCGATAACACTGAACATCACTAACGCCACAACTGCTCCGGCAATAAACGAAGCTTGCAGGCTTCCGATAGCATAAAATACACCAATCAGCAATGGGCCAATGGTTTGACCAATGCGAAGAACCATGCTGCTAACTGACATAAATGCTGCGCGCTCTTTGATCGAAGCAAAGCCAACCAGCAAATTCTGTATGGAAGGAATCAACAAACCATGTCCCAGACCAAAAACCATGATCGACAAAACCACCTGTATCCAACTCTGGCTAACCAGCAACGAAAGCATGGATAGAAAATAGAACCCGGCTCCAAACAACAGTATTGTTTTAGATTGAAACCGTTTATTGAAGCGCCCCAATTGCGAAGAGGTGGCGGCTGTAACCAGTGACATGATAGACATCATCAGGCCAATATGAACTGAAGTTGCCTGTAATCGCTCGGAAAGCAAAATCGGGAAATAGGTAAGGTAAGAACCGTAAAGCAGAACAAATACCAACATATTGACCAGAAACAGTCCCCAGACACTTCGCTGATTGATGTTTTTCCAGATGCGACGGAAATACTCGCCAATTCCCTGATGGTCTTTGGGTTCAGGATTATTCAGGCCAAAAATGACGAAGATGCCCAACGGAAGAGCAAGAAGTGGAAGGTAAAAAATGTATTGCCACCCGAAAGCGGCGATAAACCCGCCCAACGCCGGGTAAGCCGCCGTTCCGATACTTAAAATACTGGCATTGTAGCCCATCAGCGCCGTTCGCTTTTCGCCTGAATATAAATCGCCGATCAGGGTAATGTTGATGCTCGAAAGCCCGGCAGCTCCAATACCTTCAATAAATAAAAGGGCCAGCAGCGAATGAAAATCGCGCATAAAAGAACAGAGAAAACCGGCTATCCCGAATATAAAAAGCGAAGGAACCAGCACGAGTTTACGCCCCAAACGATCGGCCAGAATTCCGGAAACGGGAGTTAAAAATATTCCGGGAAGCGTGAAAGCTGCAATCAGCCAGCCCACTTGCTGGGTCGAAATGCCGAAATATTTAATAATTCCGGGAAAAGCCGGGGTAATACTGGCAATTCCCATAACGGCGATGAGCGTGACACCAAAAATAATAATCATGTTCTTTTCGATGCCGGGCGAATTGGGCTTGGACATAATTTCAGGACTAGTGAATTGATACGACTAAAGTAGCAATTTACCGGCTCATCATTCGTCTTTTCATTTCCTGCAATACTTTTTTGCGCAACTCGGCCTCCGTCTGGTAAAGTTTAATGATCTGCTGCGGAGTAATTACTGTCCTGAATTCCTTGTAGTATTTTTCGCGGATGTGAATTAGTTTTTTCGACGTCTCCAACTGACTAATAATCAATCTATCGGCTTCTTCTGACGATAAACTGTCTGCATCAACCTTCATCAGCCTGGCCAAATCTTTAAAGTCAATGACAGAACCTTCTCTCTCATACCTTAGGTAAACCGGTCTAAACCGATCAAAAGTAGCCTGATCAAGATTCAATTCAAGCCTGATTTCGCGTAGTTTTGCTTGGACAATCCTTTCTCGCAGTCTTGGGAAACGATCGGAATTCTGCAATTCTGCACTAAAACTAATGCACAGCGTAAAAACTAAAAGTAAGGTTGATAGTATCGTTTTCATTCGTGTATAATTTGTTTTTTAGTTGTCGAATGGAATTCGCATGATAGGAAACATTCATTACTGTTGATGTTTCCGAGAATCATGCTCATTTCATCTCGATTAATTTTAACAGTTATTGTTCTGATTCGCTAATAAAAGGATCAGCTTTGTACATTGCGGCCAATTGCTGCAATTCTTCGTCAGACAGGTCGGCTAAAACATCGCCTATCTCCTCCATGTCCTTTTCTTCTGCTATAAACTTCTCCGGCACTTTTTCAGTAGCCATTTTCTTGATTTCGGTCCCGATTTCAGGTTGTTTTGCAATTTCCGGTTCTTTAATTAACGGTTGTTCAACCGGTTGTTTTTCCTGAACAATCTGGGGTGATTCCGGCAATTCCGGTTCAAACATAAAATAACCAAGCAACGCTAAGGCTGAAACGGATGCAGCCACCGCCACCGTGCGCCAGAGAACCAAACTTCTTTTGCGATTTTGCTCCCTGAGTTTTGCCTGCTCAAGTGTTTTTTCCGAAAACCTCTCAAAAAATCCGACAGGCTCACTGTAAGGTAATTTTTTACCTATTCCTGGAAATTCATCCGGTTGCTTCATATCGTTGATGTCTTTGTTCATTGTTAAGCTTGTTCAATCAAATATTGCCTGATTTTTTCGGAGGCATAGTGATAATTCGTTTTCAGCGTATTCACCGAAGAATCCAGAATCTGGCTGATTTCCTCGTAACTTAGTTCGTCGTAGTACCGCAGGTTAAAAACCATCCGTTGTTTCTCCGGAAGTTTCAGTATTGCCTGCTGAAACTTTATCAGCATGGCTTCGCTGTCGTCAGAATCATTTCCGGAAAGATCACTCATCATTTTGTCGGTAATCAACTCCGCATTTTTCAACCAGTTTTTATTTTTCCTGAAATGTTTGGTGCATTCGTTGGTTGCAATGCGGTACAGCCAGGTAAACACTTTGCTTTCGCCTTTAAACGAATCGGCAAAGCGGTAAACATTAATAAACGTTTCCTGCAAAATATCTTCCGCATCTTCGTGCGATACCACCAACCTCCGGATATGCCAGTAAAGTGGCTTTTTATAGATATCCATCAGTTGCAAAAAGCCTTTATCTTTCGAAGCAGGTTTTTTGATAAGGGAAAACAAATATGCGTCAGACGTTTCGTTCATTAATCAGATTCAGGAATGACCGGTTTACGCTTTGGATGTTAAAAGTAGCTGAAAGTTAAATCCACCAATGGATTATTTTCAGAAAATGTATTTTTCCTTTTCGCAAAAAAAATCATCTTCCGATTTAACTTTTCGATAACAACCGCTTCTTAAGGGTAATCAATTTAATTTCTAAAAATTTTGCCTTATGAAACGAGCATGTAAAATACTTACATTAATATGAAAATATCGACATGCGAGTTCCATACGACAATTAAACAAACAAATTATTCACGTATGAAACGATTAAAAATGATTTTCGCTTTAAGCCTGATGTATCTGGCATTCCATTCATGCCAGAAAGATGAAGTTGCCGCCGTTTTTGATGAGATTCAATTAAGTCAGCAGGAAACACAAGCTGAAGAAATGGGTGCAGATGTTGATCTTATGGTTGATGAAGCTCTGGATATAAACTTCGGCTCACTCAAATCTGCCAGTACAGAAGGTTCTTTTTACCTTAGCGATTGTCCGGTAATTACAGTCAACAAAACAGCAACACCACAGGTTATGACCATCGATTTTGGAACTGCCTGCACCGGAAAAGACGGAAAAGTTCGTTCAGGGAAAATCGTTGTGACTTCGGCCTCTTTTACCACATTTCCGTCTGTCAGGGATAAATCATTCGACAACTACTTTGTTGACGGTAAAAAGATCGAAGGAAGCGTAACCAAAACCATTACGAAAGATCAGGAAAACAACATCCGCACCGCAGTAATCAAGGAGAATATCACCATTACTTTTCCTGATGGGGAAGGAAAAGCGACCCGGGTTGCAAACCTAACCCGCCAGTACCAGCGTAACACCCTGTCAAACCGCTAAGATAACCAGGCAGTAAGCTGTGGAACAGTTGAATTTACAAGGGTTTCAGGAGTTAAAGTAACCAAAATTGTTGCGGCAGAAAATCCGCTGGTTTTTAAGACTACCTGCCACCATATCGTAAGTGGAATCGTTTCATTTACTTCCGGTAACGACAAAAGCTGGACCATCGACTTCGGAAATGGTGAATGCGACAACAAAGCTACGCTAACCATTGGCGATAAAACCAAAGAAATCAGAATCCGCTAGGCGGTCATTGTAAGTGCGACACTTTGTAAATAAAGCTAAAATGTAGTTTAACTTTTTTGACAAATTATAGGTCCAATAATAAATTTAATATATGCGAAATTTGACACTCTATTTACTGCTTTTCTTATCAATTGTAAGTTGCAGTAAAAATGACGATGAAATCCAACCAACACCAACAGAATCTATGTATTTCCCTTCTAATACAGGTTCTATCTGGGAAACCAAATCTCTTTCGAGTTTGGGCTGGAATCAAAACGCTATTCAATCATTGAAAGATTTTCTTATTCAAAAAAACACAAAATCTTTTATGATTCTTGTTAATGGTAGAATTGTAATGGAAGAGTATTTCAATGGTCACACAGCAACCAAAACTTGGGAATGGAATAGTGCTGGTAAAACCTTAGTTGCCACAACAACAGGAATTGCACAACAAGAGAGTTTATTGAACATTAATAACAAAGCATCTGATTATTTGGGGACAGAATGGACCAGTATGCCATTGCCTAAAGAAAATCTAATTACCGTAAGACATTTGCTAACAATGACTTCAGGCAATGATGACACAAAACAATTGGTTATAAAACCGAATCTGACTTATGTGGCCGATGCTGGGGCAAGATGGGCTTATAGTAATATTTTCCAAAGATTAACTGATGTAGTTGCCAATGCAAGTGGTAAATCATTTGAAACCTATTTCAATGAAAAATTAAAGAGTAAAATAGGAATGGATGGATATTGGAATTTTGGAATAATTTTCACCATTTACCACAGCACTACAAAAAGTATGGCAAGATTTGGACTTTTTGCATTGAATAAGGGAAAATGGAATGACGAACAGATAGTAAATGAATCATTTTTTAATGAGAGTATAACTACTTCACAAAATATCAATCCTTCATATGGATACTTATGGTGGTTAAACGGAAAAACAAATTATATGATTCCTAACGAGCAAACAGTTTATCAAGGCTTTTTAATACCAAATGCACCAGTGGATATGTATGCTGCAATGGGTGCAAACGACCAACGAATTTATGTAATCCCAAGTAAAAAAATGGTGGTAATAAGAATGGGAGATGCGTCTGACCCAACAAATTCAAATTTTGCTGTATCAGGTTTTGATAATGCACTTTGGGAGAAAATAAATGCAGTAATAAATTAATTGAAAAAATAACGTCGAACCGCCTACAAGAATTATTCACATTTAGTTGCCATTTGGAATGTTCCAAATGGCACTTTTTTTATTCGTGATTTTATCGTTGACAATTTTTTAGGAAACAGGAATCACTTTATCCGGTTGATTATGAAAAAGTCAGACTTCATTTGCCTTTGAAAAGCTTGAAATCGGGTATATTTTTTATGCCAGGAGTGTTATTTTCTCTAGGTTGTGAAAAACTAATTATTATATTTGCACTCGCAAAACGGATACGGGTGTAGCTCAGTTGGTAGAGCACTGGTCTCCAAAACCAGGTGTCGGGCGTTCGAGTCGCTCCTCCCGTGCAAAGCTGCTCTTTCGGGCAGCTTTTTTTGTTTTAAGAAAAGTCTTTGGTAACTTGAACCCAAATTCAAAAGAAATGACGGTTGATCTTTTTATACCCTGTTTTATCGATCAGATTTATCCTGATACGGCTTTTAATACCGTAAAATTGCTCCGGAAAGCCGGGCTGGTAGTGAACTACAATCCGGAGCAAACCTGCTGCGGGCAACCTGCTTTCAACAGTGGCTACTGGGACGAAACCAAAACGCTGGCTAAAAAATTCATCCTCGATTTCCCGAACGACCGGCACATTGTTAGTCCGTCGGCTTCGTGTACCGGCTTCATTAAAAACTATTATCCCGACCTGTTTAAAACGGGTCAGGCTGGTTTTGAAGATTACCAGCGACTCAACCGAAATATTTTTGAGCTGACGGATTATCTGGTCAATCATTTGAATTTTACCGATTTTGGAGCTGAATTTCCGCACAAGGTGTGTTACCACGATGCCTGCACGGCGCTGCGCGAATACGGAATCCGTAAAGAACCGCGCATTTTGCTCTCGAAAGTAAAAGGACTGGAACTGGTTGAAATGGAAGATACCGAAACCTGCTGCGGATTTGGAGGAACTTTTTCGGCTAAATTTACCGCTATTTCATCGGCGATGACCGAACAGAAAGTGGAAAATGCCCTGAAAACCGGAGCCGAATACATCATTTCAACCGAATCATCGTGTATTATGAACCTGGAAGGATACATTCTGAAAAATAATTTACCGATCAAACCAATCCACATTGCCGACATTCTGGCAGCGGGTTGGGAAGGATAAATGATTGAAGATTATGGATAATCTTATTAAACAAGAGCACACTTTTGCATGGATATTTTTAGCAACAGCCCTTGCTTCACAAACTGAACCAGCAAGTATTTTTGGAATTTCTAATGTTGCTGACGGCATCAATCATGCTGTTCCAACTCAAAAAGAATTGCAAATATCATTTTCGTGGTTAAGTAAACAAGGACTCGTAGTTAAGCATGCAAAAATGTATTTATTAACTTCCGAAGGGAAACTCGTGTATGAAAATGCATCTCAAAATACAAAGTTCCTACAGAAGATCTTACTGAACTTGGAAATACAATTTGAGACGCTGAGACAAGTTCAACATGACACTCCAAATAAAATGGTTTGCCCGAAACTTTAAACATTAAACTTGGAACTCGATTATGACTGAAATAGGAAAAATAAATCATTTAGAGGTAGTTAAAGAAGTTGACTTTGGTATTTACCTCGATGGAGGCGATCTGGGCGAAATCCTGATGCCCAAACGCTATGTTCCGGAAGGAACGATGCCCGGTGATCATCTGGATGCGTTCATTTACCTCGATTCGGAAGACCGTTTGGTGGCCACTACGGAGAAACCGCTGGCCATGGTCGAAGAATTTGCCTTGCTCGAAGTAGTTTCGGTAACTCCGGTTGGCGCATTCCTCAACTGGGGATTGCCTAAAGACCTGTTTGTTCCGTTCCGCGAGCAGCGCCAGCCTATGGAACAAGGCCGGAAATACCTGGTTTATGTGTATGTAGATACCAACACCAAACGTATTGCCGCCTCATCAAAAATTGAACATTACCTCGATAATATCCCGGTTGACTATGACATTGACGAGGAAGTTGACCTTATTATTGTGAATGAAACCGATTTGGGCTACAACGCCATTATAGACAACAGCCATCTCGGAGTGATCTTCAAAAACGAGGTTTTTCAACCACTTAATCCGGGCGATAAAGTGCAGGGATACATCAAAAAAATCCGAACCGACGGCAAAATTGACCTTTGTCTGCAAAAAGCCGGGTACGAAAAAATCAGTTCGTTTGCCAATAAAATTATTTCGGAACTCGAAAAGGCCAAAGGATTCCTTCCTTTAACTGATAAAAGCACTCCGGAAGAAATTTATAAAACATTCAAATTCAGCAAGAAAAACTTCAAAGCTGCAATCGGCGCACTCTACAAAAAACGAATGATTACACTGGAAGAAAACGGAATCAGGTTGCTTGTTTCCGAATAAAAATATAAGATTCGCTACTCATCGGAGGATTCTTATTCACCCGATGATTTTTTTGATAAAATGACAATGGAACCACGATTCATAACAATTTCAGAAAAAAAACTAGTCGGCAAACGAATCCGGATGTCATTATCGGCCAACCTCACTGCTGAACTTTGGCAATCGTTTATGCCTGGTCGAAAAGAAATCAGGAATAAAAAGAACGCTGATTTATTTTCAATTGAAGTTTACGATCAAAATCTTGATTTTAATGATTTTAACCCAACTACAGAATTCGAAAAGTGGGCCGCGATTGAAGTCTCTGAATTTGACACAGTTCCTGCCGGAATGGAAGCATTCACCTTAACTGAAGGGCTTTACGCCGTATTTATTTACCAGGGAGCAGCAAACAACTCTGCTTCGTTTTTCCAGTATATTTTTGGAACATGGTTGCCTCAATCCGGATATCTACTGGATCAGCGGGCACATTTCGAAGTGATGGGAGAAAAATACAAAGGAGACGATCCCGCTTCGGAAGAAGAAATCTGGATACCCATAAAATTGAAGAAATAACAAACTGTATTCACGAGTTAACTCAGAGTCAACTTGTGGTAAACAATCAAAAATATCCAACACCCAATATTCAATAACCAATATCCAATTTTGGGACCTGACCTGGAACCTGAAACTTGGAACTTTGAACTGACTTCATGAAAGTTTGTATTGCCGAAAAGCCCAGTGTAGCAAAAGAACTGGCGCAGATTCTGGGCGCCAACGTCCGTCGCGATGGCTATTTTGAAGGAAACGGGTATCAGGTAACCTGGACGTTCGGGCATTTGTGTACCCTTAAAGAGCCCAACGACTATACCGAAAACTGGAAATTCTGGAATATCCACCATTTGCCTATGATTCCGGCCAAATTTGGCATCAAACTCATTGAGGATGACGGTGTAAAAAAACAGTTTGCCACCATCGAAAAACTGATGCAGGCTGCCGAAGAGGTTATAAACTGTGGTGATGCTGGCCAGGAAGGGGAATTGATTCAGCGTTGGGTGATGTCGAAAGCCAAATGCACAGCCCCGGTAAAACGTTTATGGATTTCATCTCTTACCGAAGAAGCCATCCGCGAAGGTTTTTCTCATTTACAGCCTGGAGGAAAGTTTGATAACCTCTATGCTGCCGGAAGCGCCCGTGCCATTGGAGACTGGCTGCTGGGAATGAATGCCACTCGCCTGTACACCCTGAAATATGGACGAAACAGGCAGGTTTTGTCGATCGGGCGCGTGCAAACCCCTACCCTCGCGATCATCGTCAACCGGCAAAAAGAAATCGATGCCTTTAAGCCTGAACCGTATTTCGAAATCAAAACCATCTACCGCGAAGCCACTTTTTCGGCGGCTTCCGGACGTTTCCAAAACCGTGAAGATGCAGCACAGGTATTGGAAGAAATCAGTCGTTTCGAGCTGGTCATTGGCAAAATTGAAACTAAAAACAGTACTGAAGCACCTTTACGCCTGTTCGATTTGACATCCTTACAGGTGGATTGTAACCGGAAATTCAACATGGGTGCCGAAGATACGTTGCGAACCATTCAGTCGCTGTACGAGAAGAAACTGACCACCTATCCGCGCGTGGACACCACTTATCTTTCGGATGATATTTACCCCAAAGTTCCGGGCATCCTGAAAAACCTGAAAGGCTACGAAACACTGACAGCACCACTGCTTCAGGAGAAAATACGCAAAACCAACAAAGTTTTCGACGATAAAAAAATTACCGATCACCATGCCATTATTCCCACCGGCCAGTACCGTGCCGATTTAAACCAGACGGAAAGACAGGTTTTCGACATGGTGGCCAAACGGTTTATTTCGGTTTTCTATCCTGATTGTAAAGTCGCCAACACCACGGTTGAAGCCAAGGTCGGCTCGCACGACTTTAAAGCAACCGGAAAACAAATCCTTTCGCCCGGATGGCGCGCAGTTTACATGAACGAAAAAAATCCGGTTCAGAGCGACGAAAACATATTGCCGATTTTTGTAACCGGCGAGCACGGCCCGCATGAACCCGGGCTGCTCGAAAAATTTACCCAACCACCCAAATACCTGAATGAAGCAACTTTGCTCCGCGCAATGGAAACTGCCGGAAAAAGTGTGGACGATGAAGAATTGCGCGAACTGATGAAAGACAATGGAATTGGCCGACCTTCTACGCGTGCCAACATCATCGAAACACTTTTCCGGAGAAAATACGTGAAGAAAGAGGGCAAACGGCTGGTTGCCACCCAAACCGGAATCGACCTGATTGACACCATTGAAAACGAACTGCTCAAATCAGCCGAACTTACCGGCCAATGGGAAAAGAAACTCCGGATGATTGAGTTGGGGCAGTACGATGTCACTCTTTTTATGGATGAAATGAAGCAGATGGTCACCGAGGTCGTCAATCAGGTGAAGCGGTCACAAGGGAAAGCCATCGCCATGGCACCTGAAGAACAGGCCGTTCCGGAGAAAAAAGAAAAGGCAGCTCCGGCAGAACCAACCGAAACAACATGCCCCGCCTGTAAAAAGGGAATCCTGAAGAAAGGCAAAAATGCATGGGGCTGCTCTGATTGGAAAGACGGTTGCCGTTTTGTTATTCCGTTTGAATTTATGGGAAAGAAACTTACCGATGCGCAAATCAAACGGCTGGCTGAAAAAGGAAAAACCGCACTGATAAAGGGGTTCAAGCGGGATGAGGATTCGGCTGACGGTTTTTTGGAGCTAACCGAAGATTTCAAAATCGCATTTTCAGAAGCAGAACCGGAAAAGCTGATTTGCCCATCGTGCAAGATTGGAGAAATCGTAAAAGGCAACACTGCATGGGGTTGCACAAATTACAAGGGAGGCTGTAAACTTCGCATTCCGTTTGAACTTCAGGGCAAAAAAATCAACGAAAGCCAAATGGCACAATTGGTATTAAAAGGACAAACCCGCCCATTTACCAGTACTGACGAAACCTCGGGTGAAAAACTGACAGGACTTTTTCGTTTCGACAATCAGTTTCAGGTTCAGTTTACTAAAAAGTAAAGTTTTTACAATATCCCCATATTTGGGGATTTCTAAAGCTGGTAATCCGACTACCTTTGTTGCATGATGTTAAGCATTCAACATACAGCAAAAAAGCAGATTATTTATCTGATCATTGGCCTGATGGGTTTAATGATCATCAACAAGGCTATTTTTTTGCATAGTCATATTTTGGATGACGGAACAATCGTTACTCATGCACATCCTTGCGAGAGTTCAGGTGATTCACAGCCGTTTAAAACACATCATCACACCAAAGCAGCGTTTTTCTTTTACGAAAACCTCGACCTTCTTTTCCTTTCGGCAGTATTGAGTTTTTTTAGCTTTATACACATTCAATCGGCTCCTGTCTTTCACAGGCCTGCTTCAGATTATACTTCATTTCATCTCTCGCAGCTTCACGGACGCGCCCCTCCTGTATTTCTGTAAGCCAAAACATTCCCGTAAAATAATCAAAATCAACATTTCGGTTGCTGACATTCATTTTAAATGACTGAATGGCAGAACCTTGTTTATCCTTAAATCACATCATGAACAAAATAGTTATCATGCTGACAGGAATAATCATGTCAGTTTCCAGCATTAGCTTTGCTCAAAAAGCTAAAACCGATGCCAATATAGTAGGGCATGTTACCAATAATGGCGCCCACTTACCCTATGCCAATGTTAGCCTGAAAGGAACCACTATTGGTACTTTAACTGATGAGACCGGGCACTTCCAACTCGTCAATTGTCCTCCCGGAAGTTACATCTTATCGGCAAGTAGTCTGGGCTATAAAACTCAGGAAAAACCGGTAGTCGTAGAACTTGGAAAAACCAACGAAATTAAATTCGATCTGGAGGAGGATGCTTTTAACATTTCGGAAGTAGTTGTTTCGTCCGATAGAAGTGAACAAAAGCGTACCGAAGCCCCGATGATTGTCAACACCATATCTCCCAAATTATTTATGACCACCCAATCGGCCACACTGGGCGACGGGTTGAATTTCTGCCCCGGACTTCGCCTCGAAAACAATTGCCAAAACTGTGGTTTTACGCAGGTTCGTATGAACGGCATGGAAGGCCCTTATTCACAAATCCTGATTAATAGTCGGCCCATTTTTAGCGGATTGGCAGGTGTTTACGGATTGGAACTGATTCCATCGAACATGATTGAACGCGTAGAAGTGGTTCGCGGCGGCGGTTCTGCCCTCTTTGGTGGAAATGCCATTGCCGGAACCATCAATATTATCCTGAAAGATCCGGTCAGCAATGCGTACGAAATCGGCGCCAATACCGGTTTAACCGGCGTTGGACTGAATAATTCGGGAGGTTCGGCAGCCGATTATTCGGTTAATTTTAATACTTCGCTCGTTTCAGATGACCGAAAAACTGGTGTTGCGGTTTATGGGTTTTCGCGTGAACGCAAAATGTTCGATGCCAACAACGATGGTTTTTCGGAACAAGCCCCGATGAAAAATATCACGATGGGAACGCGTTTCTTTCACCGGTTCGGACATCGCAGCAAAATGGCCATCGACTTTTTCAACATCAGGGAAGAACGCGATGGTGGTAACAAGCACGACTACCCGCTCCATGAACGCGATGTAGCCGAAGCAGTGAAACACGACATTAAAACGGTGGCTTTCACTTACGATCAGTTTGTGCGCGAATACGATATGCTTTCGGTTTATGCTTCAGGCCAATTTCTGAATCGCGATTCGTATTACGGAGCCAATCATTCGTTGAGCGACTACGGAAATTCAAAAGATAAAACCTACAACATGGGCGTTCAGTACAAAGCTGCGCTGGGTAATTCTAGCCTGATCGCCGGAATTGAAAACACCGGAGGCTTCCTTACCGACATGAAACTGGGTTATCCGGATTACGACAATGCAGTGATCGTCGATGGTAAAATCGTTTCCATACCGCATACCGAAAACACGTTGGTGTCCGATCAATCGACCGTTACAACCGGGATTTTTGCGCAGTATGAGTTGAAATTCAACAAGACCAAAATAACTGCAGGCGGGCGATTCGACACATACAAAATAGAAGATTACGCCAAGCTGGCCAACAAAAAAAACGGCAATGTATTTAGTCCGCGAATCAGCCTGATGCAGGAACTAACCGAATCGCTTCAGGCCCGGGCCAGCTACTCACAGGGTTACCGCGCTCCACAGATTTTCGACGAAGATTTGCATATCGAGACTTCCGGTTCGCGTCAGGTGATCAATGTAAACGATCCGAACCTGAAGCAGGAAAGCAGCCACTCGGTAATGGTTTCGCTCGATTTTAACAAGCTGATTGGTAAAGTACACACCGGTTTGCTGCTTGAAGGTTTTTACACGCGGCTCGACCATCCGTTTGTAAACGAAATTGGTACTCCCGACGAAAACGGGACGGTACTTTATACCCGTAAAAATGCGGAAGACGGTGCTGCTGTTCAGGGTGTAAACATCGAACTAAAACTAAAACCGGCAGCCGATTTTTCGCTGACTTCGGGTTTCACTGTTCAAACTTCGAAATACGACAATTCGCAGGAATTTGGCGAACGCAGGTTTTTCAGGACTCCGGATAATTATGGATTTTTTGCTTTGGACTGGGACTTTCTGGAAGATTTTTGCCTTTCGGCAACCGGTAACTATACCGGTAAAATGCTGGTTCCCTATTTTGGCCCGTTGGCCGATCCCGATTTGGGAGAACTGCACCGATCCGACACATTCTTCGACTGGGGCACCAAACTGACTTACACCGTGAAACTAAACGGTGCTAAACTTCAGTTCCTGGGAGGAATCAAGAATATTTTCAATGCCTATCAATCTGATTTCGACAGTGGAGCCGACCGCGATCCCGCTTACATGTATGGCCCTACTCAACCCCGGACTGTTTACTTCGGGATAAAAATCGGAAATATGCTGTAATCCCGAAATCATTTAACAAAACTTGTCCCAATTTTATAGTTCCAATGCTGTATATTTGAATATCCTGAAATATTTTATACAAATCCTGATATGGCAGATAGTCAAATTATAATTTACCAGACCGAAGACGGAAATACTCAAATTGATGTCAGGCTCGAAAATGATACCGTTTGGCTCAATCAGGCTCAAATGGTTGAGTTATTCCAGACATCCAAACAAAACATTAGTTTACATGTCATCAATATCTTCAAAGAAGGTGAACTTCGGGAAGATTCAGTTGTCAAGGAATACTTGACAACTGCCGCCGATGGCAAAAAATACAGGAATAAATACTACAACCTCGATGTTATTATTTCAGTTGGGTATCGGGTAAAATCGCACCGTGGCACACAATTTCGCATCTGGGCTACACAACGACTCAAAGAATACATTATCAAAGGATTCACGCTCGATGACGAGCGATTAAAAGCCGCAGGACAAATTCGGTATTTCGATGAATTGGTGGAACGAATTCGCGATATTCGTAGCTCCGAGCGTATTTTCTACCAAAAAGTAAAAGATATTTTTACCCTGAGCATCGACTATGATCCAAAAACTAATCACGCAAAAGACTTTTTTGCCACTGTCCAGAATAAACTTCATTGGGCAATTCACCAACATACTGCTGCCGAATTGATTGCCATCAGAGCCAATGCTAACGAAAAAAACATGGGTTTAACGGCATGGCAGGGAGCCAAAATCAGAAAAACTGATGCCATCATCGCCAAAAACTACCTCAGTGAACCTGAACTTAGCCAGCTTAATTTATTGGTAGAGCAATTTCTGGCCTTTGCAGAAAATCAGGCACGCCAGAAAAAGGAGATGTACATGAGCGATTGGATCAAAAAGCTGAACGATATTCTGACCATCAACGAAAACGAAATACTGGAACACGCTGGCAAAATCTCGCACGAACTGGCATTGGAACTAGCCGAAACCGAGTACGAGAAATACAACCAACAACGAATAGCTACTGATGACATGAAGTCTCTGGAAAACCTGAACAATGAGTTGAAACAGCTTGGTAAAAAACATTGAACACTATCTAATAAAGTCGGGAATAGGTTGTAACGTAAATGGCACGCAAGGACACGAAGACACAAAAAAAAGGAAATATATTTCTTTGTGACTTCGTGTCTTTGTGTTCATAAATTATGGCGCCACAACAAACTCGTAAGTACCCGCAGCCAGATTGGCCAAATAACCAGTATTACCTGATTTTGGCTGCGTGTAAACAACTTTACCGTTTTGGCTGATTTTTGATCCGGAAAGTTTTAACGTAGCCGTGCTATTCGCAGGAATGACTACCCGATAAACTACCTTTTTACCTTCGCGTTTCCACGATGACTGAATCTCGCCGTAAGGTCCGGCATGACTAACCTGGAACGAATTCAAGCCTTTTACAAAATGTGGTTCGAGCAACACATTTCCAAAACCCGGATTTTTCTGATCCGGTTTCAGTCCGCCCAAAGCTTTGTAATACCACGCTCCTATTTCGCCAAACATGATGTGATTGAGCGAAATATCACGGGTGGCATCAATCGGCCAGTTTTCGTATAGCGAGGTTGCCCCGTTCACGATCCACCAGCCCCACGATGGAAATGTTTCCTGAGCCGCCACTTCATAAGCCAGATCAGCATACCCATTTTCGCTCAATGCATTCAGGATGGTTTTCGTTCCCAGCAAACCAACATCCAGATGCTTGTTATCTGCAATCACCCTTTTGGCAAGGTTTTCAGCCACTTTCGCTTTCAGGTTTTCAGGAACAATTCCCCAGAAAAGCGGTGCGCTCAATTCGGTTTGTAAGCCGGTTCCATACATTCCGGTTTCCCGATTCAGGTATTTGGTATTGATTGCCGATACTATTTTGGTTACCAAAGCGGAATATCTCCGATGGTCATCTTCTTTTCCGAATAATCTGGCCGCTTTGGCCAGAATATCTGCATCCACAAAATAATAAATCGATGAAGTCAGCTCTTTGGGAGTAACTGATTTTACCGGAACCCAGTCGCCCAAACCCCAGTCCGTCAAACCACTCGGACTGACATCGGTAATGTGATCGACATATCTTTTGAGGTTGTCGTAAGTATCGGCCAGCAATTTCGAATCACCATAAAACTGGTAAATATTCCAGGGAATAATGGCGATGGTGCTGGTCCAGTCGGGGCCGTTGGCCCAGGTATAGCCCCATCCGCTGGTTGGAATAATATTGGGTAAAACACCATTGGGTTGTTGCTCGTCGCGGTGATCGGCCAGCCATTTTTCGTAAACGGTAATCCCGTCAAAATTATACAGGCCTGTTTCGCTGGCAATGTGCGCATCGCCGGTCCAACCATTCTTTTCGCGCTGCGGGCAATCGGTTGGGTAACCATACAGGTTCGACAGATAGGAAACATTGGTTGCTTTCCAGATTTTATTCAGCGTTTCGTTCGAGCTGCTTACCTGACCAACCGTAGGAACGTCGCTGTGCATGAAAACTCCGGTAAGGCTCTGGATTTCCACCGGACGATCGCTGGTAACTTCGATGTACTGAAAGCCTTTGTAGTTAAAATGTGGCCAGAACGTTTCCACGCCGTCGCCACTCAAAGTATAAATATCGGTTTGAAACGGATCTTTATCATCAGTCGGGCGATAATGCACATCAATGTTCGACATGTTTACATTTCCATCTTTGAAAATCATTTCGGCATGTTTCAGGCGAATCGTCGTTCCACGTTCCCCTTTTACGCTGATGCGGCTGATTCCGGCAATGTTACGCCCCAAATTATAAACTGCCTTCAGTTCAGTCATTTTATTTACACTTACCGGACTAATCTCTTCCACAAAACGAATCGGGTGCAATTGCTGAGCCACTATATTTTGCGAAGGAGCATTCACCGGAATGACGTTTTTCCATTTCGAATCGTCGAATCCGGCTTTATCCCAACCGGGCTGACTGAGCCGTGCATCGTGGTGTTCGGCTGTATAAATGCTGTTGAAAATAATCGGGCTTAACGAGGTTTTCCAATCGGTTCCCGAAGAAACAACCTCTTCGCGGCCATCCTCGTAAGTGATTCTCAGATCGAGACAAAATTTGGGGCGGTCGCGCCACGGAGCTTCGTGAAAATACCAAACAGCCGTTGACTGGTGGTTGTACCAGCCATTTCCGAGCAAAACGCCCAGCGCCACCTCTTTGGCATCAACCAGCGAAGTCACATCGTAAGTCACATACAACGTACGGCGGTCGAAACGAGTGTACATCGGATCGAGCCGGTGATCGCCAACGCGCTGGCCATTGATCGAAAGTTCGTATAAACCCGCAGCAGCCATATAAATACGGGCGCTTTTTACTTTTCCCGAAGGCTGAAATTGTTTACGAAAATACGGAGCCGGTTTCAGGGCAATGTCTTTTGAATCTGAAATCCACTCGCCTTTCCAGTTGCTGATTTGCATCATTCCGGTTTCGAAACTGGCTATTTTTGCGGGAGCAGATTTCTGTTGGTCTTTGTCCCATAAAATTACCGACCAGTAATATTTGGTAAACGGCAGCAAAGCTTTTCCCTGGTATGAAACCAGCCTGTTCGCTCCTAAAATTTTTCCGGAATCCCAGTTGTTGCCTTTTCCGGCGGCAACCTGAACCGAATCGGTTCCAACAATTATCTGATAAGCCGTTTGAAGCGCACCTTCGCGATTGTCGAGCATTTGCCAATGCAAACGAGGAGAAGGGGAATCCAAGCCAATCGGATTGAGTAGATATTCGCATTGTAAATGAATGGGTTGGCCAGATTGAGCCTGGGTTTGAATGGCAATCAGCACAAATAGCAAAATGCCAATTAATTTGGATCGTTTCATGAAATGTTGGTTTTAGTAGTTCTGCCTGTAAACTTAGCTTGTTTTTGAAAAATAACAACCCATAAATATTGTTTAACTTTAATCCGTTGTTTCAAAAAACGATTTTAAATTTAAATGACACCATATGTCACACACACTTATCGAAGAATTATTAGCCCACATCGAAGCGCTTGTCCCGGTTTATATGGTTATTCCTGAGGATTATGCCAAATCAAAAGGCGTAGCATCGGTTTGCATCATAAGCGAAGATGGCCGTATTTACGGAAAAATATTTGGAACGGATAAGCTTCGGGGCCGCGATTCGTATAGAATAGCCTGGACAAAAGCCAGCCAGGTATGGATAACCGGCTACAAAACCAACGAATACGAGCGAATGATCTTTACCGACCAAATGGATTACCACACCTTTGGCATCAGCCTGCCCGATTTGGTTGGTTACGAAGGTGGACAACCAATCACCCTTCCTGATGGCACAAAACTGGCAGTTGGATTTAGCGGATTCCGGGGAACCAGTGATTTGGAGATTGTGCAGAAGGCGTTGGAGAAAGTAAACGGATGATACCAACAAAGAAAACCCAACATTTTTTTGTTTCTCTTGTAGATATTTGAATAGCAACAACCTAAAAATGGTTTTCCAATGCTTTATCCGACGACTCCAAATCATCGGATAAAAGCATATATGAAGTTGACTATTTGTATTTTTCTTCGCGCAGAGCCTTGATTTTTTCGTCGGTGAGGTAATCCTCAAAGTCCATGTATTTATCGATGGTTCCTTTGGGTGTCAGGTCGATCACGCGCGAACAAACCGATTCAATAAATTCGTGGTCATGGCCGGTCATCAGCACTTGCCCCGGATAGGTTTTCATGTTGTTGTTAAAGGCCTGAATGGATTCCATATCCAAATGGTTGGTTGGGTGGTCCATGATTACCGTATTCGGATGAGTCAGCATCATACGGGCAATCATACAGCGCATTTTTTCGCCTCCTGAAAGTACTTTGGCGCTTTTCGTCAGGTCGTCGCCTGTAAATAACATTTTACCGAGGTATTGACGCAAAAAGTTCTCGCTGGTGTCGTGCGAATATTTGCCCAGCCACTCGTAAAGTGTTTCGTTTTTAGTAAAGAAACCAGTAACGTCGTTGGGTAAATAGGCCGTTGTAATGGTTACTCCCCATTCAAAAGTTCCGGTGGTGGGCTCTAGTTCCCGGTTTATAATGTTGAAGAAAGCAGTAATAGCGCGGTTTTCCTTAGCAAGAAACACCACTTTATCGCCACGCTCAATAGTAAAGGAAATATCTTTAAACAGGACTTCCCCGTCTAAAACGTACGAAAGATTTTCAACGGTTAGCACGCGGTCTCCTGTTGCACGTTCCTGCTGAAAAATGATTCCGGGATAGCGGCGTGTTGAAGGTTCAATTTCTTCGATCTTCAGTTTTTCGATCATCTTTTTGCGGCTGGTCGTTTGTTTCGACTTGGCTACGTTTGCACTGAATCGCTGAATAAATTCGAGTAATTCCTTCTTCTTTTCTTCCGCTTTTTTATTGGCATTGGCTGCCTGCCTCAAAGCCAATTGGCTCGATTCGTACCAGAACGTATAGTTTCCGGAGAAAGCACGGATTTTTCCAAAGTCAATATCCACTACATCGGTACACACATTATCCAAAAAGTGGCGGTCATGCGAAACGACAATCACCGTATTCTGACAGTTGGCCAGGTAATTTTCGAGCCAGAGGACGGTTTCAAGGTCAAGGTCATTGGTAGGCTCATCAAGCAGCAGGTTGTCCGGATTACCAAACAAAGCCTGAGCAAGCAGAACGCGAACTTTTTCCTTACCATTCAGGTCTTTCATCAGGGTGTAATGCATGGCCTCTTTAATGCCCAGTCCACTGAGCAGGTTGGCTGCATCGCTTTCGGCATTCCAACCGTTCATGTTGGCAAAATCGTCTTCCAGTTTGGCAGCTAAATGTCCGTCTTCTTCAGTAAAATCAGCTTTGGCATACAAGGCATCCTTTTCCTTCATCACCCGAAGCAATTCGGTATGTCCCATCAACACAGTATCCAAAACCGTATGTTCGTCAAAGGCGTTGTGGTTCTGATTCAATACCGAAAGACGTTCGCCGGAACCCATCAGGATAGATCCGCGGGTGGGTTCGAGATCTCCGGAAATTAACCGAAGGAAAGTTGATTTTCCGGCGCCGTTTGCACCAATAACACCGTAACAGTTTCCCGGTGTGAATTTTAAGTTTACATCCGAAAACAAAGGTTTTTTTCCGAACTGAATGGCCAAATTTGAAACCGTAATCATGAGCTAAATATTTTTTTATTCTTGATTTTACTGGGGCGCAAAGTTAGTATTATCTGCGCGTCAATAGTATGTTTTGGGTTAATAAATCTTTAAAGGTCAGTTGGCTGGGGCAGATGCCCGTTACGGGCCAACATGGAAATCATTTTAGGCTTCAGTACTCAATCCCCGTTGCCTGATTACTTCATAAATCAATAATCCTGAGGCTACCGAAACATTGAGCGATTCAATTTTTCCGAGAATCGGAATTTTAACCTGTTCGTCGGCCAATGCCAGCAAACGCTGATCAATTCCGGTATCTTCAGAACCCATAATGAAAGCGATGGGGCCGGTCAATGGAACGTCGGTATAAACGGTGGTTGCCTTTTCGGTGGCGGCGACCAGTTTAAGTCCCGATTCTTTCAAAAACGAAACAGTTTCTTTCAGGCTTCTGGAGCGGCAAACCGGCACCAGGTGCAAGGCTCCGGCTGAAGTTTTTACAGCGTCGGCATTGATTCTGGCTGAACCTTTGTCGGGAATAACAATGGCATTTACTCCGGCACATTCGGCCGAACGCACAATAGCTCCAAAGTTACGCACATCGGTCACCTGATCGAGTACCAGTACAAATGGAGTTTTGCCTTCTTCGTAAATGGTTGGGATGATGTCTTCAATTCGTTGCAACGCCACCGGCGATACAAAAGCCAACACTCCCTGATGGTTTTTACGCGAAATGCGGTTGATTTTTTCAATCGGAACATACTGAAACGCAATCTGCCGAATGCGGATCAGATCAAAGAGTTCTTTGAATAACTCGCCGACCAAGCCCTTTTTGATCAATACTTTATCTATTTCTTTTCCGGCCTGAATGGCTTCGATGACGGCACGAATACCAAATACCAGATCGTCGGCGGGTTTATCTTCTCTTTTAAACATTTGTTATTTATTATTTATAAATTATCATTTAACGTTGCGGGTTATTTCTCGAAACACGTATCCCGGAACTCGCAACTCGTTTACCACGTTTTTTTTGCTGCCAATTCTTCCAGTTGCTCGTGTAAAATTTCCCATTCGTACATTTTATTCTCCAGATCCTTTTTCAGGCGGTCATACTTTTTGAAAATTTCAGGATCAGATCCGTTTGTCTCGGCCAGCACCTGATCCATATCCACTATTTTTTGCTCCAGGCTGGCAATTTCCTGTTCTGTTTTTTCAATACTTTTTTCGATCCTGCTGATGTTTTTGTTGATTTCTTTGCGCTCTTCAAAACTAACTTTTTCAGCTTCATCAACTTTTTGTATTTTAACTTCCTGATTCAAAGGTAAGTCCTTTTTCTCCAATTCCTTCATCGATTCTATTTTCCTGCGGCGAAGGAAATCGTAGATTCCACCCAAGTGCTGTTTTACCTTTTTCTCCTTGAATTCGTACACACAATTTACCAGTCCGTCCAAAAATTCGCGGTCGTGAGATACCACAATTACAGTTCCGTCGTAATCAATCAACGCCTGTTTCAGGATTTCTTTCGAACGAATATCGAGGTGGTTGGTTGGTTCATCTAAAACGAGCAGATTAACCGGCTCAAGCATGAGTTTGACCATGGCCAGACGGGAGCGTTCTCCTCCGGATAGCACCCGTACTTTTTTATCGGCATCTTCACCCGAAAACATAAACCCACCCAGAATATTGCGAATTTTGGTTCGAATTTCGCCCACCGCAATCTGGTCGATGGTTTCAAATACGGTTAAATCAGGGTTTAATCGTTTAGCTTGATCCTGAGCGTAATAACCTATTTTAACGTTATGACCAAGTTTGCATTCTCCGTCATATTCCAGTTCGCTCATAATGATACGAGCCAGTGTCGTTTTTCCTTCGCCGTTTTTACCAACAAAAGCCACTTTTTCTCCCCGTTCAATAATGATGTCTATTTTATCGAGCACGTTCAGTTTTCCGTAATTTTTGGTCAACTCTTTAGCCTCGGCAACTACAGTTCCGGAGCGTAAAGCCGGTGGAAATTTAATACGGAGGGCCGAGTTATCCTCCTCGTCAACTTCCAGCCGTTCCAGTCGTTCGAGCGCTTTTACCCGCGACTGTACCTGAACCGCTTTGGTGGCCTGATAGCGAAACCGGGCAATAAACTCTTCGGTGTCAGCAATCATTTTTTGTTGATTGACGTACGCAGCCATCTGGTTTTCCTTCAGCTCTTTGCGGAGGATAAGATATTTTGAATAATTGGATTTGAAATCGTAGGTGCGACCAAGTGTAATTTCGATAGTGCGGTTGGTTATAGCATCCAGAAAAGCCCGGTCGTGCGAAACCAAAACTACAGCCCCATTGTACGTTCTCAGAAAATCTTCGAGCCACTGAATCGACTCAATATCCAGGTGGTTGGTAGGTTCATCGAGCAGAAACACATCAGGACGTTTCAGCAGAATTTTGGCCAACTCAATACGCATACGCCAGCCCCCGCTAAACTCAGAAGTTTGACGCGTAAAATCCGATCGCTTAAATCCTAATCCGATGAGTGTTCGTTCTACCTCGGCTTCGAAATTGTTGCCTCCCAACATGTGAAACCGTTCATTAAATTCGGTAACATGATCGAGTAAACGGTGGTATTCTTCTGATTCGTAGTCGGTACGGGTGGAAATTTCGTGGTTGATTTCTTCGATACGTCGTTCCAGATTTAGAATTTCTTCGAATGAAGTAACCGCTTCTTCAAAAACGGTTCGTCCGTCTATAACTTCCATGTGCTGAGGCAAATATCCCAGACGGACATCGGAAGGAACAGATACAACGCCTTCGTTAGGCAGTTGATGACCTGCCAGGATTTTCAGGAGGGTTGATTTTCCCGCCCCGTTTTTGCCAACCAGGCCAATCCGGTCTTTGGGACTCACCAACAATGAAATTCCCTTAAAAAGTTCGAATCCGCCAAAACTGACAACCAATTGATCAACCGAAATCATAATTCTTAAAATTGAGGGTGCAAAGATAGTACAAACATTGGGAAACTTGAATTCCAGATTTCAAGTTTCAATTTACAGGTGGATGAATTAATCTGAACTGTCAGATACTTTTGTGGAGTACTTGTCAACAAAACCATGTAGGGTCAGGATATGTCTTGACCTTGCCCGACCCCAGATCGTTTCCGACAGTTTTATTTTATCGAAACCTCCACTTTAAATTGCGGAACCTTTAATTCCTGGGGAAGGTTCTTTAAATCGGCGATTGAAACCTGAACCAATTCTGCTGGGATACCTTGATTTTGAGTTAAAAATTCGGTGATTACACGGTTGCGGTGAGCCAGAATTTCCTGAAAGCGTGTTTCAATTCGTCCGGAATCCAACCGTTTTATGCAGGCTGTTTCAATGCCCAATGAATCTACAGCCGGAACCGTATTCCGGATAAACGAAAGTAAATTGGGATCGTCATCTTTTATTTCAGTAGCAGAAACTTTTGTACTATCCACACCGGCATTTTGATTGGCTGCAAATTCAACTTTGGTTAGTTGAACGGCAATCTGGCCCTTTTCCTTTTCCGGATCAGTGGTTTGTGTCATGGTCAGTATCAAATCCGGCTTCTTTTTCAGTATAGTAGCCAGGTTGATTAACTTATCGCGTTGCTGCTGGTCAAGCGAATCCTGAGCAAAGGCGAAGGGTAATTTTTCCATCGATTCCGGATTTGTACCAGCCAATCCGGCCAATGCATTAAAAGGTGAAGCCGCCGTTTTAATCATGAGGTTCGCTAAGGTTTTCCATATCAGCTTACCCAATTTGAACTGTGGTTCCGATGGATTTCCTGAAACTGGTAAATCGAAAGCAATCCGGTCTTTGGCATCTTTCATCAGGTAAAGAGCCAGGCGAACGGGCACCTTCATGGCCGTGGTATCTTTGGTGCGTTTGCCAAATTCAAGTTCATCCACTTTTACTACGTTGGTATTTGTAAGCTTGGTTGCCGACATTTTGAGGCCAAGATCGTAGTTAAACCAACCCTGGGTAATGGGCGAAGCAATGTAATATTCCGAGTAAGGCGAAAAACTCAGTAAATCCAGTCTTTTCATTCGAACGTTCATTTCAATGTTCATGAAATCGACCATACTCCAAATGATTTTGCCCGATAATTCACCCTTGTTGTTCAATTTGGTACTGAATTCAACCGGAATCTGTCCGGCGCTTTCAGTCAGGCCGGTCATGGTCATATTCAGATCATTCAGCTCATAATTAAACGGTCGGTTCAGAGTATTGTCGGCAATCGAAATTAACCCGTTATTTACCCGAATGGTGTCAAAGCTGTAGGTAACCGGAGCTTCGTCGGTAGTTGTCGGCGCGGCTGTAGCCATGCTGATCGAATCGTTACGGAAATAGGGCTGAAGTAACCGTTCCAGATTAGTCATATCCTTATCTACAACCATCAATAAATGAGGTTGGTCAACTTCAATTTTGCCAAAGCCAAAATGAAAGTCTTTCAGGTTAATATCTTTTATGCTGGTTGATAGTTTTGGTACGGAAATAATCTTTTCAGAGCGACCATCGAGTATTGCTAAATCATTTATTGAGCCAGTACCTGAAACCGAAATGTTAATCACTTCATTCATGTCGCCAACAATTTTTAAGTCCGAAGTCAAGAATCCGTTCAGCGACTTAATGTCAAAATAATCGGTCAGGTAACCAGTAATTGGAAGTATTTCAATGTCCTGAGTTTTCAGGTTGATCTGGTACTTTTCATTCAGGTTGTCAACGGTTGCCTTCACGTTAACATGTCCTTTTTGCCCCATACTGAAATCAATTCCAACATCCGATTTTTCATTGTTCCACGAGATCAGCGGTAAATTCAGGTTCAGGTTTTTCATTTCCACCTGATTTTTCTTCTGAAGATCATTGTATAACACTTTGCCATCAATCAACTGAATGTTGCGAATGGTGAATTTTAGCGATTCATTTTGTGTGGTGTCTTTTACTGCCAGGCTATCTTCTTTGGGGATCAGGCTATCGAAATTAAATTGTTCGCCATTTTGGATAACCTGAATCCGGGGATTGACCAGCCGGATTTCGGATACCGAATATTCGTTGGAAATTAAAGTCCACGGGTTGAGATTAATATAGAATTCGCTGAATGAGGCAAATTGTTCGGATGGATTGTCTTCGTACATTACGAATCCTTTCACCTGAACGGCAACCTTGGCATAATTAAAATGCAATTCACTGATCCCGATTTTCCGGCCGATCAGTTTTTCGCTGTTTTTCACCAAATAATTTTTGGTAATTGTTGAAAGGAAAAACAAAATTGCAGCGATCAGGAGCAAGAAAATTCCCAAAACGATGTATCTTTTTTTGATGCGTGCCATGGATTTTATGTTTGCTGCAAAGATAAACAAAGTTTTTCCTGAAAGAAAAAGGCCGTTTCTAATCTGAATTAAAAACGGCCTCGATTTCAGTTTTTTTAACTTATGGCTTATTCTTTCCGGAGTTGCTTACAAAGGCAATATTTTTGCTGTCGGGCGACCAGGAGGGTACATTAATGGTTCCTTGCCCGCCATACAGGTAAGCAATTACTTTGGGGGCGCCACCTGAAACGGGCATCAGCCGGAGCATTACCCGTTTGTAGGAAGGATGTGAGTTGAATTCAATATCTTCTTCAAAAGAGATAAACGCAATCCATTTTCCGTCAGGCGAAATGTGCGGAAACCAGTTGTTGTATTGGTCGAAAGTGAGCTGTTCTTTTTCTGTTCCATCGGGTTTCATACGCCACAGTTGCATCGTTCCGGATTGGCTTCCGTTGTAGTAAATGTATTTGCCGTCGGGCGAATATTCGCATCCATCCACATGTTCTTTAGGGTTATTCTTGGTTAATGCCACTTCGTTTCCGCCTTTAATCGAATTTTTATAAATGTTGTAAACACTGCTTCCGTTGCGTTGTGCCACATAAACAACCTCTTTATTATTTGGAGCCCAGCCGTGCAGGTAAGAGGGTGTATCTTCGGTAACCAGTTGCGGGGTTCCACCTTCAATAGGTAACACATAAACGGTCGATCCGCCGCCATTCAAGCCCTCACGATGACTGCTGATTCCCAACATTTTTCCATCGAATGAAATGACATGGTCGTTGTTGTTGCGGTTAGCATTTCCGGTATTCAGCTTTTCAAGTTCACCACCTTCCACCGGAATTTTGTAAATACCTCCATCCATGTTGAAGAGTAATTTTTTCCCGTCAGGCATCCAGTTTGGCGCCTCAAAACGTCCATCCTTTTCCAGAATTACTTTGCGTTTGCCGTCGAACACGTTCATTGTTTCCAGACGGCAACCGAGCCATCCTTCTTTGTTTGGATTATACGAATCAGCAACAGGCTGATCTATTCGCACATTCCAGATTTTAGCGGTTTCCACCACATCCGGATTGTGTGAGCATATAAATAAGCCAGCGAGCACTTCTTCCGGAAGTTCGTTCATTATCTGGCTGCCTATAACTTGCAGTGGTTCGCCCGGATGAGCTGCCCTCAAAGTAATAGTCTGGCCTGAACGCTCCACCTGGAGGATGGTATAGTTGGGTTTTGGTGCAAAAATTTCATCTTCCGGATCGCGCATAAATGCACCGCGCAGCACTCGCCATTGTAAAACGGTCAATCCATCGCCGTGCAAAACTGCCGATGTATGTACCGCATTGGCATCTTCAGAAGCACGAACCATCCAGCCTATTTTGCGGTGCAGGTCAGTTCCGGCACCTTCAAATGCAAAGTTGGCAGTCAGGATAAAGTCAGCTTTTAGTCTGTTGTACAAGTAGTTAAATTCATCACGCTCAAACCAGATGTTGTATCCGGCACCGCTAATGGTGTAGGTTTGTGTACTTTGGTCGTAAGTGGCAGAACTTGCAAGTTTTGGAGAACCAATATCTTTGCTGGTTTGAAAGATACCAATAGGTTTTTGGGCAAATGAACTGATGGACAGCATCCAGAAAAGCAAAATTAAAGATTGTTTCATATGTCTATAATTTGTTTTTTAATTGCCATATGGAACTCGCCAACCAGTCATCCTCGTGTGTGAGAAAGGTCTGCTCATGGCTCGTTTCATCATGCGTGGTTTAGTTTGTTGTTTGGGTTAATCTGTTTCGAAGATAAATATTTCGGATTAGAAAAGGGAGTCTTTCTGTTTTTATTACGCTAAGTGTTTCTGGAGAAGAAGTTCATATTTTGTTGATGTTCTTTTTTCGCCTCCTGTTGTTTGCACGATTTGATTACTTTTGCCTCAAATTTGAAAATCATGGGAAGAGGCAAGAAAAATAAGCCATTTTTACAGGGTGTAACCATTACCGATATTGGTGCCGAAGGAAAAGCAATTGCACGTGTTGACGATGTGGTAGTATTTACTACGCACGTTATTCCAGGCGATGTGGTTGATTTGCAGGTGACTAAAAAACGCACAAAATACATGGAAGCGAGGGTAACCCGCGTGATTACCGAATCGCCCGACCGTGTTCCGGCTTTTTGCGAACATTTTGAGATTTGCGGCGGTTGCAAATGGCAGTTTCTTCCTTACGAAAAACAGCTTTACTACAAGCAAAAACAGGTGGCAGATCAGCTTCGGCGCATAGGGCGTATTGAACTGCCCGAAATTACGACGATTCTGGGTTCTGCAAAAACAACTTATTACCGCAATAAACTCGAATTTGGATTCTCGAACAAACGCTGGTTGACTCATGAAGAAATAGGTACCGACATGGAAGACATCAACGTGAATGCGTTGGGATTTCATGTTCCGGGTATGTTCGATAAAATTATCAACATCAACAAATGCTGGCTGCAGGGCGACCCGTCAAACCAAATCCGAAACTTTATAAAGAATTATGCTGACGAAAACGGACTCGAATTTTTTGACAGGCGTATTCAGGCCGGTTTACTTCGGAACATCATTGTCCGCAGCTCGACTACCGGCGATTTGATGCTGATTGTTTGCTTCTATAGCGAGCAAACTGAAAATCGCGAAAGGCTATTGGCGGCCATCGCTGCAGAGTTTCCACAGATTACTTCACTAATGTATGTAATCAACGGAAAAGGGAATGATACCATTCAGGATCAGGAAATAATGGTTTACAAAGGGAACGACCATATTCTGGAAGAAATGGAAGGCCTGAAATTTAAGATCGGACCAAAAAGTTTTTACCAGACCAACTCCGAACAGGCTTACGAGTTGTACAAAGTAGCCCGCGAATTTGCCGGATTAAAAGGCAACGAAGTGGTTTACGATTTATACACCGGAACCGGAACCATCGCCAATTTTATTGCCCGAAATGTGCAAAAAGTAGTAGGTATTGAATACGTTCCTGAAGCTATTGAAGATGCACATGTGAATTCGGAACTCAACGAAATTACGAACACCAGCTTTTTTGCCGGTGACATGAAGAAAATTCTGACCAGTGATTTTATAGCTAAAAATGGAAAACCGAATGTAATTATTACCGATCCACCGCGCGCCGGAATGGACGAAGATGTAGTAAAAACTATTCTGGAAGCTGCTCCCGAAAAAGTGGTTTATGTAAGCTGCAACCCGGCTACACAGGCCCGCGATCTGGCTTTGATGGATGAATTCTACAAAGTTACCCGCATTCAACCCGTTGATATGTTCCCGCACACGCACCATGTGGAAAATGTTGTGCTGCTTGAAAAACGCATTTTGTAGATGGAAGACTGAAAAACTTCGATAAAAATATTTATTTTTCAGATAGTTGTAGGTTATCCAATATAATGTGTAGCTTGCGCCCACATTTTTTATCAAAAATTATTATGAATAAAGGAACAGTAAAGTTTTTCAATGAATCTAAAGGGTTTGGATTTATTACCGATGGTGAATCAAGAAACGAATATTTCGTACATGTATCAGGTTTAAACGATCAGATCAGAGAGAATGACGACGTAACTTTTGATCTCCAGGATGGACGTAAAGGATTAAATGCAGTAAATGTTAGACTAGCTTAGTCTATAACTATATAAGACATTTATTACCCGAGGCTGTTTCTTTCGAAACAGCCTCTTTTTATTTGAATGTGAAATCAATTCAGCGATTTTAAATTCAACAAAGCTTCAGGGACAAACTGGTGCAGGCTTTTGGTGATTTCGCAATTCTCCAGCTTTTCGCAATTGGCGCAGGTTTCGTAGCCTTTTGAATTTACACACTTCCTGATTTCACATTCCGCACAATGGGCAAATTTAACCCCGGCTTCACGGCAACCGGTACAGTTGATCATTTCGGGCGTAATGTCGGCACCGAACTGAACTTTCCACGTCTCCGCTGTTTTGGTGCGCAAATCAGTATCATCGGCTAAAGTAGCTATCCGTGCATCGCAACCGGCACAGTCTAATCCACAGCAAGAAATTAATTTTTCCATAGGTTTTTCAAAGATTATAGTCGGTAAGTAGAGCCTGATGATGAACCACGTACAACATCGCGAGTTCAGGATTGTACGTGGTTTGTTATATTTTTCAGATACGTATTAATTTGCGACACCAGCAAATCACGTTTAATGGGTTTACTAAGATAATCGTCACAACCCGAATCAAATGCTTTTTCTTTATCATCCAAGGTAGCATACGCAGTTTGGATGATTATTTTTATTTTCGGGTTAATCTTTTTGATCAGGCTGGTAGCATCGTATCCGGTTATATCGGGCAATCTCACATCCATTAATACCAAATGGATTTGCTGTTCAGAGCAAATCTCAACTGCTTTACGGCCATACTGAGTATGAACGTAAGATATGCCAACATCTGAAAGTATTTCTTTTAAATATTCAGCATTGTATTCATCATCCTCAACAATCAGAACTTTAGCCTCCCGGATATCAATACGTAACTCTTCCCTGCTATCAGGTTGAACCTTAACAAAATTATTACTAAGCAGATACGGCAATGTAAAGGTAAAAGTACTTCCCTTTCCTTCGTCTGATTCGAGCCAGATTTTACCACCCATAAGATCGAGCAAACCCTGAACAATAGACA
>JAIBEY010000112.1 GCA_019459525.1 Prolixibacteraceae bacterium | reverse complement strand
CAAAAGTGATTATGTTTTTTCAAAAACTTACAATTTGAAAGTACAGATACTGTTAAAACCCCTAAATCCCCTGAAGGGGACTTCAAAGCCGCCCCTTCAGGGGAGGTTTGGAGGGGTGAAATGAAGGTGAACTTACAATTTAAAAGTTGCATTTATGAAATTTTGACTTTTGATACAACCTCATTGTCAAAACTTAAATACGACATTATATTTTAGCCATTACTTAGAATAAGTCCGAATTAGAATCCATCCGGATAAAATGAATGTCCATTTGGGAAATGGCAAAGTGTATCCGGAGATAATTAATGTCCCTCCGGAACATTAAAATGTGCATTTTGAAGACAGAAGCACTCGTCCGGAAGCTTTTACTGTGCATCTGTAAACCAAAAATGTGCATCCGGAAAGCTAAAGTATCCATCCGGACAATTTAAACGATCATTTTGAAAATGCAAATGTCCATTTGGGAGATTGAAAAGTCCATCCGGGAGATTGCAAAGTCCATCTGGAAGATTGAAAAGTCAATTTGGATTCGTTTAGAAGAGAAAAAGATGTGAAGCAAAGGTAATTATGGTTTACAACCCGACAGAATTTGCACCTGTTCCTGCTTACATCGAAGCCTGAGTATTCTGCTCGGCATAGATCACATAATCAAAAACTTCTCCACCATTGCATTTTAACAGAACGATTCTCGACCTGGACGTAATCCAGATGTTTATTGGAGTTGCTTTTCCCCTGTGATAGACAAACATGTCCTGATAAGTTTTCAACAATGTATCTGTATCATATGTCGTATAAGCAGGTTTGCCATACAATGCTGTGATAAAGTCAAAAAGTTCTTTTTCATGATCCTGATTGTCAGCCAGAGCAACGAAATGCATACAAGGAACACTTTGAGGGATACCGGGAAAGGTTTCAAAATCGTAATTTTCAGATATGAAATTTGCATAACCCCCGCTATAGTAATCAGATTTTTTGATATCTGCCCAATTGAAACCCAGAAAGTCCTTATTATTTGAAATTTTAATTGAAACCGTATCACTCGAAACTACACGGTTTTCTTTATACCCGACAAGGTATGTTTCATATTCACCAGGCAAAAAGAAGTACTGCGTCCATGCGATTGTCTCGCGTTCTGTATTACTCGTGTACTCAAGAATTTTAAAACGTCCATTCATATTCGAAACTTTCCAAACTATGGAATCATAGGCACCGAAATCCGCGTAAGCACTATATTGCGAACGGGTACTATCATCCTTAGAATAGACATTGAATTCCATTGGTTCGAAAATATTTTTTTCACTTTCGTGAACATTCAATCTGATTTTAAATGCATTTTCGGAATCATTATTTTTGAGACCAGGATCTTTAGTGCAGGATGAAGCAAGCAGGGCAATTAAAATGATGGGAAACAAGGTTCTCATACAAATCAGGTATTAAGCGTTTCAATAACTTTCCAAAAGTACAATACTCGACATAGTATGCAATTTTTTTTGACAGAAATGTTTTTTATTAACAAATAATAATTGTTATTTCAAGTGATCAAAATACTGGCGGCAACAGCAAAATACCCGCAAGTCGGGTTTCGGCGCTTCGTTGACAGGAAATTAGTAAATTGGAATGTAGTACTTCGCAGGAAGTTTTTCGGGTAAAATCCCGCACTGCATGCAGCTTCGTACGTTAACAAACGTATTAAGCGACAATAATCGGGATTGAAATAAGTTTTAAAAGTATATTTTCAATTTTAGACTGAATGATTATGAAATACAAGAAGTTTATTTTTTTGTTTTTGTTAATGGTTGCGATTATGGCAATTATTAATAGTTGTAAAAAAGATGAAATAGAAGTAACCGCCCCGGAATTAATCACTTTTGAAGTAAATAATATTACAAATATTTCAGTATCCAGCGGTGGTGAAATAAAAAATAAAGGAAAGTATGAAATCATTAGACGAGGCATCTGTTGGTCTACAAAACCTAATCCCACGATAGCAGATGATAAGATTAAGGATGATTCAGATTCTGATACATTCTCTTTAGAAATAACAGGTCTTATGCCAAATACCAAATATTACCTCAGGGCATATGCAACAAATTACATTGAAACCGGATATGGAAATGAAATTGAATTTCAAACTACAGGAGAAAAACCTATTTTAAGCACAAATCCAATTAGCGCAAAAACAATTAATTCGATACAATGTGGTGGAAATATTTCATCCGATGGTGGCGATATAATTGTAGCCAGAGGTGTTTGTTGGGGCGAGAATTCAGAACCATTAATAACTGATAATAAGAGTGATGATGGTTATAGTACGGGTCAGTTTACAAGCTTTGTAACGAATCTGAAATCCAACACCAAATATTATATCAGAGCTTATGCAACAAATAGCGTTGGCACAACTTATGGTGATATCCAGTCATTTACACTGTGGTTAAACGTGCAAGATGAGCCAATCAAGGATATTGATGGAAATACATATAATACAATTAAAATTGGTGATCAGGTTTGGATGCAAGAAAACCTTCGGGTAACTAAATTTCAAAATGGAACTAATTTGAAGCAATTGAGTAATCAAAGCGATTGGACAGAAAAAAACTCATTCGGATATTATACAAATGTTGACAATGCCTCATTCGGCTATGTTTATAATGGATATACAATTATTGCGGATGAAAATATTTGTCCATCTGGATGGCATGTGCCAACTGAATCGGAATGGAATAAATTAATAGATTATTTAGGCGGATCATCAGTTGCTGGAGGAAAAATGAAAGAGTCATCAGTTCAATATTGGGTTGCGCCAAATTTGGGTGCGGACAATATAAGTGCTTTTACAGCTTTACCCAATGGTTATGTAGGTTCTGACGGCGATTCTCATGACAAATTACAGGATGCTAGTTTTATGGTGGCAACATTTGATTCTTCTGGCATTCCAAAGTTTGCAACTATTGAAAGCAATAATTCTTCAATCTCTATTTATGGAACTTCTGCAAAAGTTTCAGGTGCATCAATTAGGTGCATTAAAAACTAGAAACTACATTTATTAGATTGAAGAAAATACGACCGCTTAACTTCAGCTACCCGTGCGGCAGCAGTGGTTTTCGGTGGGCATCTTTCCGCTCAGGCTGTTTTTCGGTTTGACATTAGAGAATTATAACGATTTAATTATCCTCGGGTTGGTTTCAGTTTATGGAATTATTGAAACGAACCCCGATACGAAGGTTTACCCGGGTGATGTAGTGGAAATAGATGGAAAAAAATCATCCCAGAATAAAAGCAGGTGCATGTTCAAAATCGAAAAAAAAGCTGAATTAAGTACTGTGGAAAATATCGAAAAAATAAAGAATTCAATCAGTCCATTCGTCGCCTTAAATGAAGACGAATGGCTGATCCTTTTGGACTGCATCAAGATCAGAGTTTTACAAAAGAACGAACATCTCCTGAAAGAAGGTCAGTTGTGCAATTTTATTGTGTTGGTCAGGCAGGGCGCTTTGATTTATTACAAGCTAGTGGACGAAATCAAGGAGGTTACGACCGATTTTGCTTTTGAAGGCGATTGGGTTACCGATAATTTAAGCCGGCTAAACCACTCCGCTTCGTTCATCAACATAAAAGCCATTGAAGATTCGGAATTGCTGGTATTCAAACAGGCAGACCTGGAGCGATTGTATGCGAAGATACCGAAACTGGAGAAACTGGGGCGACAGCTCATGGAAAATGCCTTTGTAAAAATAGCACAACTCAGCATCGATTTACAGGTACTCTCGGCTACCGAACGCTATACTAAGCTATTGAAAGCACATCCGGAAATCCTGCAACGGGTGCCACTCTATCACATTGCCAATTACCTGGGCATAGCGCCCAAATCGTTAAGCCGCATCCGGAACGAACTCAGCCACCAGGATTAATTTGGTAACAAATGCGGAGCAACCGGTCGATCATTTATCCTGATTTTTGTACAGAATTTAAAAACAGGAAACATGAAACGACTTATTCTTTTTTCATTCGCATTGCTTCTTTTTGCCCGGCAGATGCAGGCACGGCCCAATCAGGCAACCCCTACCCCAACCGATTCCATCCAACCGAATTACAAAGTCAAACAGGCTTGGGAAGTCGAGAGTTTGGTGCCTATGTTCTTTACAGGCGGATACCACCTTGGACTGTGCTACCGCTACGAAAAATTCAGGTTTCGGGTGAGTGTCATTAACGGGGGAAATTACGATGCCGAGCCTGCCGGGTTAAAAAATTCATCGCCCGGCTATAAACGGTACTACAAAACATCACCGGGATTTTTCCTGGGGTATAACCTCTGGCGAAACCTGGAACTGTACAGCTATATTGAGCTTCATACGTTTGCGATTGAGCAAAAACAATCAGGACTGGAAAAAAACCTGCACAGCACCGATGTGGGAGCCGGACTGAGTTACCAGTTTTTTATCGGACGAAAATTTTACATCCAACCCGGCATCCATGTTTACCTGCGGAGTGACCACCAGGCGGATTTTAATGACGAAAAATACAACATTCCAAACGTCGATGTGGCTCCGGTGATTCGTTTGGGCTACCGCTTCCGGAGCCGGTTCTGATGGGAATTGGAGTCGCAATCCGGCTCTATCCACTGACATTTTTTAGGAATGGTGATTTTTAGGATTCATCCCGGAATTTCTGTAGTTTTGAAATCCTACACTTTATTAAATCATGCTTGATCAACTTATCAATCATCTCCGTAAGGATGAAGCGGTTTGGACCCGGGTACAAGATATGTTTCAGGAAAAAGAAATAGCTGCCAAAACCATCTTGTTGCACGAGGGAGAGATATCCCAAAACATTTACTTTATTCGCAAAGGTTGCCTGCGGGTCTGGTTTAACAACGACGGGAAAGACATTTCATTTCAATTTTTCTTCGAAGGGCAGGCAGTTTCTTCATTCGAAAGTTTTCTGGGGCGAAAAGCCAGTATGTTCAACATTGAAAGCATTGAGCCATGTTCGCTGATTGCCGTTCACCACAAGGATTTTAAACGGCTCATGAACGAAATCCCTGAAGTTAAAAATCATTTTTTTGATGTAGTTGTTCGCCGGTTAGGCAACTATGCCAATCTTTTTCTCTCCAGGATAAAAAACAACCCGAAGAAACGATATCAGGAACTCATCGAAAATCAACCTGAAATAGTTCAACGCGTACCGCAGCATTACATTGCTTCGTACCTTGGAATCACACCTATTTCGTTAAGCCGAATCCGGAACAAAAAATGAAATCCATTTCTTAACAATTGTTATCGTCAGAAATCGCAGCTCTGCATTTCTTTGTTTCAAAAAACAAGATGCTCCGATTCTTTCAACGAAATACGACGCAAACAGCTTTTGTCAGCCTCAATACACAAAAATGCCAGGCGTGCTGGAAATGTATTGCTGCGTGTCCTGAACAGGTGATAGGAAAGGTTGATCTACCCTGGCATAAACATGCACTCATCAACCAATCCAATCGTTGTTCCGGCTGCTTGAAATGTGTAAAAGTATGTGAATTCGGAGTTTTTCAGAAAACAACCAAAGAACATGGAAAACAACTTAAAAAAACCATTTAACAAGCGTGCCTTTGTATCCATAAGCATGTTTAGTTCCGGAATGATTTTACCCTTTTCAGGAATTATGAACCACCGTTTGCAATTGGAGACACTGTCTTCCCAACGTCATTTTTGGATGTCGGTTCACAACATGTCGGCAACACTCTTTTGCATTTTTGCCGTATGGCATGTTTTTTACAACTGGAAGGCCTTAATGAATCACATCCGCGAACTAAAAGGGATCAGTATCAGCAAAGAAGCCATCTATGCCATGCTGTTGGTATTCGTTGTCGTTGGATTTTACTCATCACATGCTTTTCACGTGCACTAAACGGGATTAAAAACAGATTCGTAAAAATCCCCGGGTATGGTGCCCGAAAATGAAAAAAGTTTATGAAAGCGACAGATTGTTGCCAATTTGTTGCGCTTTCATAAACTTCCTTTCGGCAGATTCCGGGCTTATTGCTTGCTTGTCAGGTTTTCTGAAATTGCATGTTGAAGCCGCTTTTGATAGTCGGCACTGTATTCCCAGAACATCACCCCACCGAGTCCTTTTTCTTTCAGGTATTCCAGTTTTAAACGAATAGATTCTTCATCCTCGTACGAAATGAAGGTTTTCTTTTCCGGATTCCAGAGGTAAGGCGCTTTAGCTGCATCGTCCCAGTAACGGGTAAAACCGTCTTTGTTGATTTTCTCAGCAAAATTTACAAAATCGATGCCCGAGCCCACCGTTTCGGCCTCCTGAAACAATCCGTTTCTTCCCGCAGATTTTACTCCTTCCCAAATCCTTCCGTAGAAGGGAATCCCGAGGTTGATTTTATGTGCCGGAACTCCCGCTTTTAAATGCAGATCGACAGCATCGATCACCGAATTTTTGTCCAGTTCGGGGTGGGCCGAATGATACAAGTTACTGTGGTGCCCGGTTGTTTTGTGCCATCCGTTGTAAAAATCGTAGGTCATGATGTTGATGAAATCAACATACTGCTGCAATTCGCCCAATTCGGTATTTTTAACGTAATCCAGATCGGCTCCGGTAGCAATCGTCAGTAAATAATGCACTCCCGCATTTCCGGCTGCCTGTTGGTCAAGCGCCTCGCGAACAGCTTTCAGCATCAGCGTGAAATTGTGAACATCTTCAGGACGAAACGTATTGCCAGCACCGCTTTGGTTGGGATATTCCCAGTCGAGATCGATGCCGTCCAATTGATATTGGGTAACCATTCGAACGCACGAAGCCGCAAATTTACTACGCGATTCAGGACTTAATGCTGCATCCGAAAAGCCTTTCGACCAGCTCCATCCGCCCACTGATGCCAAAACTTTCAGTTCAGGATTGCTTTTCTTAAGGCTGTTTAAGGCTTCAATATCTTTGGGTGTAAGCGCTTTTCCATCAATTTTAGTGGTGTCAAAAACCACTTCTCCATCGTTGATGTTTACAAACGCATAGTTAATGTGGGTGAGCCGACTGGCATCAATAGTCGTAAAATCGAAGCTGCGGTACCCGGCTACATAGGCAACCACATTGGATTTTGACTGGTTATCAACTTGTTTGGCTTCCTTCTTTTTGCGGTCAGGAGAACAGTTAAAAAAGAAGAGTGTCAGCGATAAACACCCCAGAAATAAAAAGAGTTTTTTGCGATTCATTGATTTGTGATTTAATTTTTAGTGCATTCCATTGGGTTAAAAAGCGAATGATTAAAATATCTTTTTAAAAAATTTAGTAAAGTCGATATGTCATTGTAAAAATATAAAAAATCCGTTTATTTGCCTTAGTTTTCCATACGGAGTAAAAATTTCGTTTGTTTTAAACGGGAACCCCGATTTGACAAGCATTTCAGAAGATTTCAGGAGAACGCTTCCTGAAGGAAAACCTCAGGAATTGTCCTGATAAAAATGAGAACCAAACAACAAAATACAACATGTCGATAACAAAGACCAATCATCCTGCCACCTGGGTTCCTACAGCTTATTTTGCCATGGGTTTACCTTTTGTTGCCATAGCCCAGGCTTCGGCGCTGATGTACAAAAACATGGGAATTTCGGATACTCAAATTGCGTTCTGGACTTCGCTGATCATGATTCCGTGGACGATCAAACCGCTTTGGAGCCCGCTACTCGAAATGTATAAATCGAAGAAACATTTTGTAGTTGCATCGCAGTTCATCACCGGAATTACCTTTGCTTTGGTGGCACTTGCCCTCCCCATGAATCATTTTTTTACTTATACCATCGCCTTACTGGCTATTGTTGCCTTTAGCGGCGCCACCAACGACATTGCCACGGATGGTGTTTACCTCAACGTACTGAGCCCTAAACTTCAGGCAGAATATATCGGATGGCAGGGCGCTTCGTATAATGTTGCCAAAATACTGACAGCCGGAGCTTTTGTATATCTGGCCGGGCAGTTGGAAGAAAGTATTGGCGTAGTAAATGCCTGGGTAACCGTGATGCTTATTTTTGGAGGAATTATGGCTGCACTGGGCCTGTACCATTTACGCATGTTGCCCAAAGGAACCAATCCGGAAGCTGAAGCCGGCGCTCCGGCTCAGGGAATTGATACATTATGGGATGTGCTTAAAACATTTTTTCAGAAAAAATACATTTACTGGTATATCGCGTTCATCATCCTGTATCGTTTTGCTGAAGGATTTGCCATTAAAATTGCCCCGTTGTTTTTCAAAGCTGCGGCCGACCAGGGAGGATTGGGACTTTCGACGTCTCAGATTGGTTTGATTTACGGGGTTTTTGGAGCTGCAGCCTTTGTTTTGGGATCAATTCTGGCGGGCTATTTTATTGCCAGGCGTGGATTGAAAAGATCCATTCGATTTTTATGCGCCAGTTTCAATTTGCCTTTTGCTGTTTATGCCGTGCTGGCCTTGACACAACCTTCGAACCTGTACATAATCGGTTCGGCTGTGGTTATTGAATATTTTGGCTACGGCTTTGGATTCGTCGGATTGATGTTGTTTATGATGCAGCAGGTTGCTCCCGGAAAATACAAAATGGCCCATTATGCATTTGCAACGGGAATCATGAATCTGGGGTTCATGATACCTTCGATGGTTAGCGGATTGCTATCGGATTTTCTGGGCTATAAAGTCTTTTTCATCTGGGTTTTGCTGGCCACTATCCCTTCGTTCCTGGCCACTTGGTTTGTCCCCTTCGGACATCCCGATCACAATGAACTGAAAGAAGCAGAACAAGTTTAAAATTTATAATCGAATAGCTATGACAAGTAAAATTAACATGCCCTGGGAAGACCGGGCACAAGGTTCGTCAGAGGTGATGTGGAGGTATTCTCAAAACCCTGTTATCGGTCGTTATCATATTCCATCATCGAACAGTATTTTCAACAGCGCGGTGGTGCCTTTTGGCGATGGCTTTGCCGGTGTATTCCGCTGCGACAATAAAGCCGTACAAATGAATATTTTTGCCGGTTTCAGTAAAGACGGAATGAACTGGGACATCAATCCCGACCCGATTGTTATGGTTCCCGGAAATACCGAAATGATTGAATCGGCGTATAAATACGATCCGCGTGTTACATTTATCGAAGACCGTTATTGGGTAACCTGGTGCAATGGCTATCACGGCCCAACCATCGGAATTGCTTATACCTTCGATTTCAAGACTTTTCACCAGTGCGAAAATGCTTTTTTGCCATTCAATCGCAACGGGGTACTCTTTCCTGAAAAGATAAACGGAAAGTATGCCATGCTAAGCCGTCCGAGCGACAATGGCCATACTCCTTTTGGTGATATTTACATCAGCTATAGCCCCGATATGAAATACTGGGGCGAGCACCGTTGTGTGATGAAAGTGACTCCATTTGAATTAAGCGCCTGGCAGTGTACCAAGATTGGCGCAGGTTCGGTGCCCATTCGTACCGAAGCGGGTTGGCTGATGTTTTACCACGGTGTAATCAATACCTGCAATGGGTTTAGGTATTCGATGGGGGCTGTATTACTCGATCTGGAACAGCCGGAAAAAGTGCTGTACCGTACACAACCATACCTGCTGGCTCCTGCCGAACCTTACGAATTGGCGGGCGATGTACCTAATGTTGTTTTCCCTTGTGCCGCGCTAAGCGATGGCGAAAAAATTGCTGTTTACTACGGTGCTGCTGATACCGTGGTGGGAATGGCTTTTGGATATCAACAGGAAATTATCGATTTTATCCGGAAAAATTCAATCTGATTTTCTTCCGGATCTCTGGCAAAAAAAATAGAGACTAACCATTCCGTTAGTCTCTATTTTTACATACCCACGAATAGGTTACGATATAGCCGACTCGCCCCGTATCACCTTTAAAGCTTCTTTTACATGCAGATTGGGCGAAAGCTGAGATTTAAAAACCTGTATCAGCCTTCCTTCCGGATCAAAAATATAAGTCACACGACCCGGCAATAAACCAAATAAATCGGCCGGAACACCAAGTAATTTGCGCAATTCGCCAGCGGTGTCAGACAATAAAGAAAACGGCAACCTGTATTTGGCCTTGAACCGGGCATGCGTATCTGGTTTATCGCTACTTACGCCATAAACCACCGCCCCGGCATCAACCAAATCCTGAAATGAATCGCGGAAACTGCACGCTTCCTTTACGCATCCCGGGGTATCGTCTTTCGGATAAAAATAAATAATCAGGTATCTTCCGGTAATAGAAGAAATATCAACGGGTTGGTGCGTTTCATCATTCAGTATAAAATGAGGAAGTTTATCGCCAATAACTAATCTTTTTTTCGACATTTTTAGGTAGGTAAGAGCCAATTTGCCTTTCGAAACAAGCTCTGTTAATTATAAAATTTCCCTCAGGGCAATCGAAATATCGTCGAAAGCCTGAACACCGGTTCCGCTCCACTGAATTTTTCCACCCTGAAATAAAACAATGGCTGGTATATGCTGAATTTTACACGAGGAAGCGATATCGGGATAATGATCGACATTCACTTTTAAAATACGGATATGCTCTTTAAAATCGTCTTTAACCTCTTTCAACACCGGTGGCATTAACCTGCAAGGCACACACCAATCAGCATAGAAATCGACCAAAACCGGCTTTGCAGAATTCACAATATGGTAAAAGCGGCTACTCATTTGTTTTCTCTTTCTTCAACATGAAACTGAGGAGCAAATCACCAATCAGGTAGCCCATGGCCGTACCCCATAAGGTAGAATAATACCAAACGGATTGTATCGGGCATGTTCCGCTGGCACAGCCCACGAACTTCCAATACAGGAAACCGCCGAGGGCCCCAAAAGCAGCAAATACAATTTTTATCCAGAGAATTTTGTTTTTGGCCATTTCTGATGATTTTCGAATTGAAACAACAGCTTAGTCGATAAGTTCAAGGCTTGGGAATAGATAATAAATATTCACCATAGATATTTTTGATACCCACACAGTAGATCAACCTGTTATCGTCCACAACAGGTTTAAGAATTAAAATGTCGATCTGCTTATTTTACAAACTCCTGACGGATCGGATTAAAGCTGTCAATCAGTCTGGCCTGTGGTGAAAGAAGCCGAATGGTATGTTTTTGGTTTGAATTTGCAGAAAACATGTCGCCTGCCTGAAGGTGTTGTTCCGCTTCGCCTTCGCAGTAAAAAATAATTTCGCCTGATGCCACATAACTGGTTTGTTCGTGAGGATGAGAATGAAACGGCTCTGCTTCAGCCCAGGGCCCATCCGAAAAATCGACAATGACGGTCATTAAATTGGGCGTATAAATGATACGCCGTTCCAAACCTTCACGAACGACTTCCGGAGTATTTTCTGTAAATTTTCTGACTGACATATTTTAGTTTTATTTACGATTTACTATTAAATTACCAGAATTATCGGATATATGGTTGATTTGAATAGCAACGGCATTTATGCCGTTGAAAGATGAATAATCCGTATCCCGGCTTTAGCCGAAACATTCAATAATTTCGGCTAAAGCCCCGATTGGTCTGTTTCTCATTTTCCCCTGACCTAAAGGTCGGGGCTATTCATAACCTGTAAACCGATAATTCCGAATTATTTTACTGCTTTTTTAATCTGTTTTACGCTCATATCACCCTGAAAAACAAGCAACGAATATTTCAGCACCAATGGCTGATCAAACGGAACGGAGACCGGGATGCGCCCCGGATAGGCCACATTTTGCATACTTGCCTTATTTCGCAGTATCCAACTGTTGGCTGGAGACGGATTTGAAGGATCACTCCAGATTACCACCCCACCCTTTTTCCCTTCCTTCAGAAATGAGCCTGTAATTTTCATGACATTTCCGGCAAAAATAGCTGCATTGGTAGGTTTAACCACACCTTTATCGCCTGAAAAACTCACGTCAGCAGGCAGGTTAAGGCGCGCAGAAAACCCACTGTATCCTTTTTCGTCATCCGATCCACCCAAACTTAAACGATCTGTTAGAGGCTTTAACCTGATCTCAAAATCGTATCGACGATAATTTCCCATTTTGGGATATATCGTAATTTGGGTTTCTTCTTTCAGATAAGCTTCCGAACCATCTTTCCACAAAGGTGATTTCCAATCAACCATGGTGGTTATATGCCCACATCCCTTTTGCAGCCTGAATTCGAAATTACTTACCTTTTGCTGAAAATTTTTCAATTCCCATCCGTCTGAAACCGACTGCCCATCAATTAAGATCTGGTGCCAGGCCCAGAAAATACCGCGATGATGCAGATGATCGGCCGGAAAATCTTCGGTTAAACGCGAACCTTCAGGCCCATAAAGCGGGTGGATATAATTACACCGGCTGTAAAGTCCGTCCTTGTCTTTCGGACTTTTCTGATAAAAGAAAATGCTGTCTTTGCCTTCCAGAAAAAGGAAACCACCGTTTTTTACAACCATGTTTATCTGAGCTTTTCCTGAAAACGAAAAGAATATCAATAGAATAAGCGGCATCAGTTTAAGCATTCGTTTAGTTTTAGTTTTTTAGTGTCACGAAAATACACAAAAAAGAAAAACCACAGATTACACAGATTGACACAGATTGAAAATTTACTTTATTTGTTTTTAAATCTGTGAAAATCAGAGAAATCTGTGGTAAAAAAAAGTACTTTTTCGATTAATAATTGATCACTTTTTTACAATTTAGGTTCCCAGCCCTTGTGGTATTCGCGCCCCCAAAGTTTCATCCCATCCTTATCCAGAATGCGGCCAGTTTCGGCATTCACTTTGAACGATTTATTGATGCGATATGAAATATTGGCGTAATGAGTCATCATCTGACTGATAGCACCCTCTTCAATTGGCGAATTCAGTTTGGTTTCGGTGCCACGAATAACGTTGAAGAAATTAGCTACGTGTCCGTCAGTCATATCGCCACCACCACCTAATGCCGTTCCGGCTTCGCTTCCCGATGATTTACTGTCTTTAATTTTCTTACCACTGCGATCGAAAAGCGTGTACCCTTCACGGTTTACAAAAACAGAACCTTCGCTTCCGTATATAATCGTACCACGATCCGACCCATATGTTTTGTGCCCGTTACGACTTTTACCGTCCCATTTAATCACTTTATTTCCGGGGAACCGGAAAGTAGCATCCATGGTGTCGTACATCTCCCAGCCATCATTCAGAAAATGACGTTTGGCGGCTTCACATTCAACGTAATCAGGGTATTTTACCTGAAGTGCCCACCGAGCTATGTCTAGCTCATGAGTGGCATTGTTTCCGGTTTCGGCGGTTCCCCAATTCCATCCGTACCAGTGCCAGTTGTAATCCCAAATGTCGTGCATGTATTCGCGGCGTGGCGCTGGTCCCTGAAACAGTTCCCAATCCAGCCCATCCGGTACCGGAGCTTTTTTAGGAACCGGACATTCGCCCCGGGTATTGGCATAAAAAGCAACAGCCTTATATACATCTCCAATTGCACCTTTATGTATTTCGGCGATAATTTCCTGAGATTCTTTTGACGAACGCTGCTGATTACCCATTTGAACCACCTTACCATATTTTTGGGTAAAGGCTACCAACAATTCACCTTCGCGGGGATTGTGGCTACAAGGTTTTTCAATATACACATGTTTGCCTGCCTGCATAGCCATCCAGGTTCCCGGGGCATGCCAGTGGTCAGGTGTTGCATTGAATATCGCATCAACACTCTGGTCGTTCCAAATTTCGTGAATATCGTTCACCAGTGCAGCTTTCCCTGAAACTTTTCCCGCCAGATCTTTGCCCACTTTCTCGCGTTGTTTTTTCATGACATCGCAGATGTAGGCCACATCTACATTATTTTTTTTGTCCTGAAGTGCAGCATAATAAGCTCCAACCCGGCGGCCACAGCCCATAAGGGCCACGCTCAAGCGGTCGTTGGCACCAACAATACGCGAATAACTTTTTGCGCTGAAACCTGAAGCCATCCCGCCAATGGTTATACCGGCAGCCCCAACAGCTACATTGCGTATAAATTCTCTCCGATTAGTACTCATGGTTTTATTGATTTAGGGTTTACAATTTTCTGATTTTCAAACTTCTGAACTTAACCTGATCCTGATGATACTGAAGCAGAACAGGCGCTTCTTTTACCATACCAAATTCTTTAAAATCAGCATATTTGCTGCGCGCTACCAAAGCTTTATAAATGTTAGAACCACGCACATATTCTACTACTTTCATCCCATTTAGCCAATGTTCAACGCGATTGTCCGGATAAACCACAATGCGGCCAATATTCCATTCTCCGGCGGGTTTGGTAAAACGATCTTGTTTTTCAGCCGGAATCAGGTCGTAAAGCGAAGCCATCGTACGGTTTCCTACAGCGCCCATTTTGGCATCCGGATGTTTTTTATCGTCAAGCACCTGATACTCCAGACCAATGGATGGCCCGCCATTTCCGGTGAAATATTTTACACCACTATTGCCTCCTTCAGCAAAATTAAATTCGAACTGAAACTCGAAAGCCGAGAATTTTTCTTCTGAAACAATGTCAGTGCCTTTAACCTTAGCCACAGCCATCAGCGTTCCATCTTCCACTTTCCAGCCTTCGTTCGGAAATTTATCCTGTCCGGCAGCTTTCCAGCCTGTGGTGGTTTTTCCATCGAAAAGCATTTTCCAGCCTTGTTCTTTTTCTGCCTGACAAAGCGTATTTGGCAACAAATTCACCACAAAAACATCAGCAGTTTCAGTAGGTTTCAGATTTGTAGTTTTTATTCGGATATTCTTCCAACGTATTTGTTTTCCGGGGTCAACATCTTTACCGATGGAATGAACCTGAAGGGCAATCAAACCGCTAGGAGTCATATTGTCGAGTACATAAGCAACCGGAACACCATTTAGCCAGGTACGAATACTGCTTCCAACACATTCGATGCGATAATGATTCCATTTGCCCATTTTAAAGGCTGGTTTTGCAGCAGGGTTTAATTCGCCCGTATAAAGCCATCCGCGACGGGCTTCATCGTAAATTCCTCCGCTCCATGCCCGATCTGAAGGGTCAACCTCACACTGATAACCATGAACACGCCCATTCATCACATCAGGTTTGCTGATACTGCGGAATTGAATACCGGAATTCATATTATTGGCAACCAGCAAGTCGAGTTCGAGAATAAAATCACCATAATCTTTGTCGGTGGCCAGAAAGGAGTTAGGTGTATCCGAAACAGTTGTTCCTACGATTTCGCCCTTTTCAACGTGGTATTTGGCCTGCCCGTTAAGCTGGTACCAGCCTGTCAGATCTTTCCCGTTAAAAAGGGAAACCCATCCATCATTCTTTTTTGCAGAAACCGCTGTAAATAAGAATACTAATGCAAATAAAAATGGAATTTTTTTCATGCGTTTTTTGGTTTATGATTTAGATTTAAACTTTCCGTGTACGATAACGGAAACAAAAATAGATATTTTTATGAATTTTATTTCAATGTTCTTGAACACAATGCACATTTGCGGAAATTTGTCCCAGGCGCTGGCAAACCGGGTTCCCCAAATTTATTTGGACAAAAATTTATACTGAATCTGGATTTTAACATTTGACTTTATACTTTTGATACTTCGACATTGTCAGGGAAATTGCCCGGCATTCTTGATTTTGCGCTATGAAGATTACCATTCTTATTATTTACGGAATCATTTTGCTTCTCATCGGAATTTATTCATTCCTGAAAATCAAAACTCCGTTTGACTATTTTCTGGCTGGGAAAAAAACCGGCATTTGGCAGATTTCCGGAAGTTTGCTGGCCACTATTTTAGGTGGCTCTGCTATTTTAGGAACTATCGGGTTGAGCGCCAGCCAATCGTGGGCGTCATCGTGGTACATTTTATCTGCAAGCCTGGGATTGTTCGGACTACTTCCAATTGTGCGAAAAGTTTATGCAAAAGGAAAATTCACCCTACCAGAACTCATCGGCCAGTATTATGGAGAATCGGCAAGGAAAGTCACTTCAGTAATTATTCCGGTGGCTTGGCTTGGTATTGTGGCTGCCCAAATTATTGCCGGAGCCCAAATCCTGGTTAGCTTTTTTGGACTCGGCTATTCGATTGGAGTACTGATTACCGGCGTTATTTTTATCATCTATACCTACATTGGCGGTCAGGTTTCGATCATGAAAACGGATCTGTTCCAGGCATTCTTTATTCTGGCCGGATTAATCCTTACCGCCTTTTTGATTCCTGCTGATCGTATATCGGCTATCCCCGATTTTAAAAGCCATTTCCCGTTTAATGATTCTTTTTCGCCCTTCGATTTATTCATCCTGATCCTGACCTTTTCGAGCACTTTCGTGGTTGGCCCCGACATTTATTCGCGTGTTTTTTGCGCCAAAGATTCGAAAACGGCTTTTTATAGTGTTTTAATTGTTGCACTGATCCTGATTCCGTTTGCTTTCGTGCTTTCCTATGTAGGAACCTATGCGGCAACATTTCACCAGGATGCAGTTAACAGCTCGGCGTTGGTCAACCTGGCCACGGTCTATTTGCCTGAATGGGTTTCCGGTATTTTGGTCGCAGCGCTCATTTCGGCGGTACTATCTACCGCGGCCACTACCCTGCTCACTACCGCCATGATTATAAGCGAATGGTTTCACAAAGACATCAATACTCAAAAATCATTCAAACAAACCAAACTTTTTATAATTGGTATTGCCTTACTGAGTATGATTATTTCTTTAAAAGTAACCTCTATTGTTTCATCCCTTTTGTTGGCGCTTTCTTTTTATTCCGGGGCATTTATTATTCCAATGGTAGCTGCGCTTTTCAACCTTCCGTACAACAAACGATTTGCGATTACTGCCATGCTTGCCGGTGGCGCACTGGCCTTGACCGGAAAGTTGGTGATGACTTTTAGTCAGCCGGAAGCAGGTCAATTCATCCTCATTTCTGGCTTTTTAGCAAATTTTGTACTGCTTTTTTTACCTTTCGGGAAGAAAGACAAAAAGGAGGCGGAAAGCGAAATTTTGCAAACAGATTAAAAACAAATTAACCCAAGCCTATGAAATCTCTGGTTCTGGAAAAATACAATGAATTTACTCTTCGGGATACTGAAATTCCACCGTTAAAACCGGGATGGGTATTGATTAAAGTAGAAGCCTGCGGCATTTGCGGAAGCGACGTTCACGGAATGGATGGCAGTACTGGCCGACGGCAACCTCCAGTAATCATGGGGCACGAAGCTTCCGGAACTATTTCTGAACTAGGTAAAAATGTAACTAACTGGAAAATTGGCGATCGGGTAACTTTCGACTCGACTATTTCGTGTGGCGAATGCTTTTACTGCCAGCGTAGCGATATTAATTTATGCGATAATCGACGTGTGCTGGGCGTTTCGTGCGATGAGTACCGTCAAAACGGAGCCTTCGCTGAATTTGTAGCTGTTCCGGCCCACATCCTTTATGCCATTCCTGAAAACATCAGTTTTGAACAGGCGGCCATGATTGAAGCCGTCTCGGTTGCCGTGCATGCCGCGGCTATCAGCTCAGTTAATGCCAGTGACACTGCTGTAGTAATAGGCTGTGGAATGATTGGGCTACTGGGCATCCAGGCCCTGAAAGCTGCTGGTTGCAGGAAAGTGATCGCCATTGACCAGGTTGACGAAAAGCTCAATCTGGCCATGGAGCTGGGTGCAAGCCTAATCCTAAATTCAACTGACCCGAATATTATTCAGAAGATACAAAGCGAAACCAACAACCGGGGCGCCGACCTTGTTTTGGAAGTAGTTGGAATTGAACCTACCGTAAATTTGGCAATTGATTGCACCCGAAAAGGCGGAACCGTCACATTAATTGGAAACCTGGCTCCGGAGGTTAAACTTCCGCTTCAAAAAGTAGTTACCCGTCAATTAAAACTTCAGGGTTCATGTGCATCGGCTGGAGAATATCCGCTTTGCCTTGAACTGATTGCATCCGGAAAAATTAAAGTTGACCGGTTAATCAGCAAAGTTGCGCCTTTGGAAGAAGGCAACGAATGGTTTCACCGGCTGTATAACAAAGAAGCAGGACTGATGAAAGTGATCTTAAAGCCTTAATTTCGAAGAGTTAATTCTTTAGAGGTAAGATTAACGAAATTTTTACCGTTTGGTAGGTCCAATCGCGTAATCCATGCAAATATTGCAGCCTGATGGTTTTATTTTTCAAATGGTGGTTCAGATCGAAGGTGTAAACCATAGGCATGTCGCGTTCTTTTTTGTAGCCTGAATAACCCGACAGCGAATTGGAAACCGACCATTGCGACCATTTTAAATCGGCACCCAAACCATACATCCAGGCATCGTTCTGAAGGTTCAGTTCATCATTGGTTTGCCAGGAATAAAAGCCGAATGATGCAAAAGGCAAAAAGGTCATTCCTTCTTTCTTGCCTGCATACGCTTTTGAAAAGCTGAAATCAAAGAAATAGCCCGGGCTGTCGGCATAGCGTGCACCTTCGAGCTGATTGCCCGATGCTGTTCTTCCGGCCATCCGAACCATAGTATCCGGGAATTTCCGCCCTTTCACCACTTGAACTAAAGTTGAAAAGTACAAATCGCCATTAGCAAAACCTTTCGCGTCAAAATCGCGGGCAATGCGTTCGTCGCGTATAAATTCCGACATGACATAATGCTCCATCACTACCCCATATACCTCTATTGCAACTTTACCATCGGCAAACGACCGGTAATATTTTGCAAAAATATCCTGTGTCTGATCGCCTTCCATGAAATGAAAATCGAAACCAAATTCTATGTTTGAACCTGATTGAACAATTCCTTTTTTCACATCAGGCACCGGCAAGGCATTGGGGCCAAGATATCCGGGAGTAATCCGCATATAGTTCCGCCATCCGGGTTTACCCGGCTCCCAGCCATGTTTGATGTTCCACCAGATATAGTCTTCAGAAAATCCCAGCATTGGGAGTATAAAAAGGAAGAATAGTACTGCTTTTCTCATAGCTCAAATATACAAAAGGACTGCAATTGACGATTTATTTAAAATAAAAAACCTCGCCGGGTGACGAGGTTTGTATTTTATAGATTTAATTTCTTTCGGATATTCTTGGGAATAGCATCTTTGTGGATCATGACCGACATGGTTTTATACTTTACATACGGTTTCGAGGCATAAAAAAAGCCATCAAAATCGTTGTAATCGCCCCACGAATTTTTCACCTTGTAATACATATTTCCGTTCTGATCTTTGGCCGTTCCTACAATCAACATTCCATGATCATCTGTGGTTTGGTAATTATCAAAATCCATCTGCCTCATTTCCTGGGTAATCGTTTTCTCCGCTCCGGGTTTCGATAATTTGTACAAATCTTCGTTCCGTTCTTTCTCCGTTTGTTTTTCCCATTTGGAAATCTCGGCATCAGACATATTTGCTTTATCAACTTCAGGAATAACAGCTACACCTTTTACCGAAGTAGCAAATCCTTTTTCGCTCACATCGGCAGCCCATGCAACCGAGAAACCAGTATTGATAGCATTGTCAATAATTTCTTCCAGTTCGCTCATTGGCACGTTGTAAACTTCGTCCCACGACCAGTTATCTGGCACTTCAATAATAAATCTGGAGTAGAACGGATGGTGTGTATAGGAAGTGATTTCAACATAGTCGTCCATATTTAAACCAGCTACTTCCTGTGCGAAACTCTGTGGATTGTATTCTTTTCCCTGATATTTAAATTTTTCAGGGAGTTCTCCCAAATAAGTATCGAGTGTGCTGTTTAAGGCATCATGCCAGGCGGTAGTCAGCTTTTTATTCGGATTGTCAACCACCCCTTTTACCTGATCCAGCAAAGTGCGGTCGAGTTCGCCATGCACATGTTTTTCCTCACCATAATTTAAGCCGTTGTACACTTCTTCAGGTACAATTCCGTATTTTTTAATCACATTGGTTACATCATGAAAAGCGCCACCAGCGCCAAAATTTAAACTACCATGCAACCTTACATATTTCATCGCTTTATCAGAATACGCATGATGAACCACAAACATTTCCGATAAATCAACGACAGGTTTTCCTAAACGCAACATCTCTGCTTCCAGAAAACCAAGTCCGGAAAAGGACCAGCAGGTTCCGGAGCGGTATTGATCTTTAACTGGTGTGCAAGGAATTTCTTTAACAGAAGTGAATTGATACCCTTTTTCTTTTTCTTCTTCCTTTTTCTCTTGAGCTGAAACTACAATCGCCGACATCAACAATCCCGCGAGGAGAAGATTTCTTAATTTTTGCATACTGATTTCTTAATATTAGACCCCCTTGAAAACTGAGTTCAAAGATACAAATTTTGATCTGTTGACATCAATAAAGCTGCATATATACAACTAGATACGGGTCTTTCGCTACACGCTGTTTCTTTCTGAAAAAAATCTTCTTTCACGCTGAATCAGAATACCTTCCACACGACCCGATGTTAAATAATTAAGGTAGAATTAACAGAAACATGTTATATAACAAGTTTATTTCAAATTGGAAAATCAGGCAATACGCCATCCGGAAGGCGAAATTGCAGGGAATAATCAAACTTTTATACCTTTAGCCATCGCAAACAAAAAGACTCACCATGAAAAATTTATTTGCTCTTCTGATACTCTCTCTTTCCTTTGGACTGAATATATCTGTTGCCCAATCAATTCCAAATGATCGGATCATGCAGTCTGAAGATAAGCGTATTGCAGAAGAAAAACTGAATGTATTCAAGTCCAGATCAGCGTTACCCATTTCAGAACTGATCACAGAAATTGGCTTATCGTTTCTGGGCACTCCGTATGTAGTTGCTTCGCTTGAAAACGGGTTGGAAGAAAAAATGGTAATCAATTTACGGGAGCTGGATTGCACCACTTTTGCTGAAAATTGCCTGGCTTTGGCGCGTACCGTAAAAGCGGGAAAGACTGATTTCGAATCGTTTGTATCGGAATTAGTTCGAATCAGATATCGTGATGGTATTCGCAATCAGTATCCTTCCCGTTTACATTATTTCGTTGAATGGATAAGTAATAATCAGGATAAAAGGATTATTGATGGAACCCCCAATCAAAACGGGATAAAATCGAATAAAGTTATCAATTACATGAGCACTCATCCGACCAATTACCCTGTTTTAAAGGAACATCCGGAACTAATTCCTACCATTGCAGCGCAGGAAAAAGCACTCACCCAAACCGGATTTATGTTCTTTCCTAAAAATAACATTACAAACTTATACAAGCAGTTGCAACATGGTGACATCATCGCACTTACCAGCAATATCGACGGCGTTGATGTGAATCATGTTGGGATTATACTAAAAAGGGGAACTGAATTTTATCTGCTTCATGCCCCTTTGAGTGGAAAAAAAGTCTTGGTTTCTGAGGGGCCGATTACCGATTTTATTAAGCCTGAATCTAAAAACAACGGAATTATGATTGCACGGCCAGTATTTTAGAAACGGCTTAAAATTTATAACGCTTCAACATCTTTTTAGGTTAAATTTGCAGCTTCAAATTTCAAAAAATTATGAGCTCTTTTCTGGATCGTTTTGTTGTTCTCTTGTGTAAACTAACGGCACGTCTCCCCTTTTGGGTTATTTGGGGAATGGCCGATGTTTTTTATGTATTACTTTTTTATGTCGTAAGGTATCGGCGGAAAGTTGTGCACGAAAACCTTACCCGCTCATTTCCGGAGAAAAGTCCGGAGGAAATCAGAAAAATCACCAAAAAATTCTATCACCATTTGAGCGATTTGGGCTTGGAAACCATCAAATTTAATCAAATGACCGAAAAGCAGATTGATGAACGGCTAAAAGTTCATAATCTGGATATTTTTGAAGAGTATTATAACCAGGGGAAAAGCATCGTTTTGTTGGGGCAGCATCACAACAACTGGGAGTGGAGCGGATCTATTCAACGGTACATTAAAGCACAGTATCTGGTTGTGTACAACCCTGTAAGGAAAAACAAGGAACTCGAAAAATTTATCCTTCAAAGCCGTGAACGGTTTGGGGCCAAATCCATACCAGTCAATCATTCGGTACGCACCGCCCTCGAATTTAACAATGCCAAACGTCCGGGAGCATTAATACTTGCCGCCGACCAAACCCCACCCGCCAATTCGCAATTCTGGACCACTTTTCTGAACCAGGAAACTGCTTTTTTTGCCGGCCCGATGAAAATTGCCATTAAAACCAACCAGCCTGTGGTACTTCACCACACCCGTAAGGTCGGACGTAGCAAATACGAGGTTTTTCATTACAAACTGATTGAGAATCCGGCAGAAGTAAAACCTGAAGAAATTTTGATGGCCTACGTACTGAAGCTGGAAGAGATCATTCAATCGGAACCCGAATACTGGTTGTGGTCGCATAGGCGGTGGAAACATAAACGGCCTGCCCATATTAGTTTGTACGAAAGATAAATCGGCGTTATGAAACGAGCCTTGGCCCAATTCGGTGTTTTATTCCTGAAAATGCTCGGATACATTCCGTTTCGACTGCTTTATTGGTGTGCCGACCTTATTTATCTGATTACGCATTACCTGATTGGTTATCGAAAAAAAACAGTCGTTCAGAATCTCAAAAACTCTTTCCCTGAAAAAACACATCAGGAAATCAAAGCGATTACCGCCCGATTTTACCGCCACTTTGCAGATTTGGTGGTAGAAACAATTAAAACATCTCAACTATCTGAAGCGGCATTAAGAAAACGATTTCAGTTTAAAAATCCTGAAGTCATTGACGAGTTATATGATCAGGGGAAAAGCGTGGCTCTGCTTTCCGGCCATTATGGCAACTGGGAATGGAGCCTTGCAATGCCTAAAATTATTAAACATCAGGTCAACGTGATTTACAGGCCTATCCAGAACGAAACATTCGATCATTACATGAAAACCATGCGTTCGCGTTTTGGAATGTTTATGATACCAGCCCGTATTTCGTTACGCACCATGCTCGACCTCGAAAAATCAGGCCAATTATCTGCAACCTATTACCTCACCGACCAAACCGCTTTAAAAGATACCGACTACTGGATGATGTTCCTGAACCAGGAGACCGCTGTTTTCCCCGGAGCTGAAAAGATGGCCTCCCGATTTAAACAGGCGGTGGTTTTTATGGACATTCAGAAAATCAGCCGTGGACATTACGAGGTAGAGTTCACCAAATTATTCGACGATGCTTCGCAGGTTAACGACTACGAAGTAACCAAAGCACACACCCATTTTCTGGAAGAAATTATCCGCAAGCGTCCGGAACTGTGGTTATGGTCGCACAAACGCTGGAAACATACAAGGCCCGAAAATATTCCACTAAAATAATTCAACGTTGAACATCCAGATTTACTAATATTCACAGTAAAATATGGCAACATAACATCGGGATTGCCTATACCTTTGGGCATTCATAGTATCCCGATTACACTAAGACAGCAACTTCAAAAATATTTTTATTTTGTCCACACAACCTTTTGCCATATAGAAACATCTTTTAAAATATCTAGATGAGAAAAAAATGGATGTAAAAAAACTGTTGCTGTTCGTTTTGTCTCTACTTATGGCTTGTGAAAATACCGATGACGGGTTAAGTAAGAATCCCATTAACACAAAAATTTTTATTGAGGCACGGGAACTTCTTGGAGCAAATAAAAGGTCATTGACTTTTTTTTGCAGAACAGAAGCAAATTATCCATGCATCAATTATCCAATAAATTATTCTTTATCTAACACTGAAAGCTTATACAGTATAGCTTTCACTGATGTTGGAGAAGTCGGGTTATGCTTAACTGCCATAGGGCCAGCAACGGCCACAATTAATTTAAATTCCATTCCAAATGGAGTATATCAACTCGAAATTAACAATGCAAATCTGCATAACAAAGGGAGCTTAAAAGTCTCCGATTCAGAGATTAATCTCAATTTTTCAACACTAAATGGGATAGAAATAGTTCGGCAAAATACGCTAAGGGTTCCAGCAAAAACCTTTTGGGGAACTGTAGGATACCACACAACGAGTTCAGAGAATCTTGTGGCTGAATTCTTTCAAAAACTGAAGAATGAAGGAGTATTATTTGAGAAGCAAAAGCCTGGCAATTACTTTTACTACTCAATTGATAACAAAGGAGATATTGTAACGGATAACGAAAATTCGGGTTACCACTATACCAAAGCATTTATTTTCCAATTTAACGGAGACGAGGTTGAATTTAAAAAGAAAGTAAAAACAATAGCAAGTTTATACTTTGATGATCTTTACATCTATATGGAGACCTATAAGGGAGAAACAATTAATAATTGGACGAAATAAAAATACAAGTAGTACTCTTTATTTGCTAACTAAGCAGCATTCCAGCCAAACATAAAGTGTCGATAGCCAAATCCACCTCATAACTGGCCAGTAATAGACAAAATATAACCACATTATGTGATCCATTAATCCACTACATCGGATCCACATCAGCATAAACAATCAACTGGCTGTTATTGGGTTGCGATTTTGCCTGACTGATAATTTCCATAATTTTTGATTTGGCCTCCTGAACTTTACCATCGCGTGGTAATTTGATCAGTATTTCTTTCTGAAACCACATCTGAATGCGACCAACCACCGGATATTCTGGGCCAAGCACATTTTTGTTAAAATGAGACTTAAATGCTGTTGCCAAATGCAACGCAGCCAGATCGAGCCGATCTTTATTCTGATGTTTCACCACAATTTTGATCAGCCGGTAATAGGGCGGATACCGGAACATTTTTCGCTCAGCCATTTGACGGCTAAACAGTCGGTAATAATCATTGGAAATGACATCCTGAATAACCGGATGATTGGGCTGAGTGGTTTGAATGATCACCCTTCCCCGGTTATTTTTACGTCCGGCCCGGCCACTCACCTGCATAACCAACTGAAAACTACGTTCGTATGATCTAAAATCGGGATAATTCAACAAGTTATCGGCATTCAAAACCCCAACTACCCGAACATGGTCAAAATCCAATCCTTTGGTTACCATTTGAGTACCGACCAAAATATCGATTTTCCCTGTTTCGAACTGCCAGATCAACTGGTCGTATGCTTTTTTTGCACGCGTGGTATCCAAATCCATGCGGGCAACGCGGGCATCGGGAAACAGAAGCTGAATTTCATCCTCAATTTTTTCGGTACCAAATCCGCGGGTTTTAATTTCTTCAGAACCACACTCTGCGCATTTGGTAACGAGCGATGTGGTGTGCCCACAATAATGGCAAATCAGGCTCGAACGGTTTTTATGGTAGGTTTTACTTACGTCGCAATATTTGCATTTGGGAATCCAGCCACATTTTCCGCATTGGACAAACGGTGCAAAGCCGCGCCTGTTCTGGAAAAGAATAACCTGCTCTTTATTGGACAGCGCTGTTGCAATTTCATCGTAAAGTTCGGGTGTAAAAACCGAGCGCATCAGCTTTCGCTTATAGGCTTCCTGGGTGTTGGCCGGAAACAGTTCGGGCATTTCAATTCCCTGGAAACGTTCGGTAAGTTCAACCAGCCCGTATTTTTTGCTGCGGGCATTGTAATACGTTTCGTACGACGGAGTGGCCGAACCCAGCAAAACTTTTGCACCATGGATATTTCCCATTAAAATAGCCATATCGCGGGCATTGTAGCGTGGCGCCGGATCAAATTGTTTGTACGAATTTTCATGTTCTTCATCAACTATAATCAGCCCTAAATCTTTAAACGGCAGGAAAATAGCCGAGCGTGCACCAAGTATTACTTTATATTGCTGGCCGGTATTTCCAGATTTTTCATTCAGTACGTTAAACCAGATTTCGACCCGTTCGGCGTCGTTAAATTTGGAATGATAGATTCCGGCCAAATCGCCAAACGCAGTTTTTAACCGGGTGATAATCTGGGTGGTTAAACCGATTTCAGGAACCAGATAAAGAACCTGTTTACCCACCTTTAACTGTTCTTCAATGAGCCGGATATAAATTTCGGTTTTGCCGCTCGAAGTTACGCCATTGAGTAAAACGGTTTGCTGGGTCTCAAATTGAGCCAATATTTCATCGTGTGCTTTTTGCTGGGGCCCCGAAAGTTCTTTAATCAGCAGTTCTCCACTTTGCGAGCGGTCAATCCGACCGATTTCTTTCTGATAAACTTCCAGAATTTGCTTTTCCTCCAATGCTTTTAGTGCGGCTTCAGAAGCATCGGCCAATTCGAGCAAGTCTTTTTTATTAATTTCGGTCTGATTTAAATCGCCATAAATGGTTTCTGCCAGAAATATTTTCAGAAGCTGTTCCTGTTTCTTCGCCTTTTTGGCAAGTAAATCGAGCATCGAATTCAATTTATCTTCCGAACCAAATTCAGGATTTAACCTGACCGTTGAGATAAGTTTTGGCTTGTAGCTTTCTCGAAGTTGTTCTTCTACGATTACGGCATTCTTTTCGAGCAATAACTTCAGGATGGCAAACGACGATTGTTGCCCCAGAAACTGGTTTAAGTCCTGAATACTGGCGGTTTTTCGGCTTTCGAGCAGCAAAACAACTGCACTTTCTTTATCAGACAAATCTCCGTTAAAATCAGCCTCAGGATTAAGGCTTACTTTGGTCTGGCTTTCCAGTTTCAGGCCCGATGGCAATGCTGCTTTAAACACCTCGCCCATGGTGCAGCAATAATAATTGGCAATCCACTCCCACAACTGAAGTTGTTTTTCGCCAATAATAGGCTCTTCGTCCAGAATGGCATCAATATCCTTGATATCAAAATCACCGGAAGGCGTATCCTGATGAAGTTTATACACCAATGCCGAAAAGAATTTACGTTTCCCAAATTGTACAATAACCCGCGCACCGGTTTTTATGCGCATCTGGAAAGCTGCCGGAACCCGATAAGTAAAACGGAAATCGAGTGGCAAAGGCAAAATAACATCGGCAAAAAGTACATCATCAATCATAGGTGCAAAATACCGAAAAAGATTTTTGATTCAGACGAACCTCATCAAAGTTTGTTTAAGAAATTTGGATTAGCTTCAGTGTCATTTACATGCTCGTTCTTTTCCGGTGATCCCGAAAGTTTTATGTCCATTTTTAAATTATAATTAATAATTTTACCTTGGTCTCCAATCTTCAGCACCATCCGCGATGGAAAGGTTGACAGCTATTCAATTCTAATTAATTGCCTAACATTATGAGCAGGAGAAGATTCAATCTCAGACTAAGACTAAATGTAAATATACTTATTGCAGCAACTATAATTTACTGTTTAGCAATTGGATACATTAGCTGGAGACTTAGAGAAATTGCCTATACCAATTCGAAAGAGATTGTAAAAGGTGCAACGCGCGAATACCGCAATAAAATTTCGGAAGAACTAAACGTGATGATGGAATCGGCCCGAACCATGAACCATGTGTTTAGTGCGCATAAGAAATATGAACCTGCACAGCGCGACACTTTTTTTGAAAACATTTTATTCAGCACGCTTGAGAAAAACCCGGATTTTTTATCAACCGGTTTGTATTGGGAAATTAAGGCTCTGGACGAAAAATACACAAAGAAAAACGGCCGCATCCGGACGATCTGTTACCGATCGAACAACCAGCTCAAATTACAGAAAGAAATACTTGACACCACCAATAACGAAATTAAAGGCAGTTATTATAAACTTCGCGAACTCAATAAAGAAACACTCTGGAACCCTTATTACGATCTGGTAACCAAAGAATTGAAAGGAACATTAATCGCTTCCTTATTTGTCCCAATACAGAATTCATCCGGAAAATTTGAGGGATTGGTCGGAATAGATATCACGTTGTCGCAAATGAACAAACTGATTTCCGGAATCATGCCTTTTGAAGAGTCTGTTTCATACGTGGTTGGTGGAAACCACATGATTATAGCGCATACCAATCAATCACTTACCGGGAAAAGCTTTATTGACGAACAAAAACCGGACAGTCTGATATTTCACTCAGGACTGGAACAGGTTGTACGTAATAAGACAGCTTCGTTCACGTATGTAAATTCGCAGAATCAGGAAAAATATTTTGTTTCGTATGAACCTATTCTGATCGGATCTGAACCAACCGACTGGATAATCGGAGTTGAAGTACCGACACGGGTTATTTTAAAAGAAGCCCAAAAAGTACTGCTAAACTCTGTTTTTGTTGGTTTCATTGGTTTGATATTGCTCTTTATTGTAATTTACCTTATTGGGGTAAAAATTACCACTCCTATTGTAAAGGGTGTTGATTTTGCAAAAACCATTGCATCGGGAAATCTTAACACCAAACTGGATATTCACCAGAACGATGAAATTGGCGATCTGGCCGAATCGTTAAGTTTAATGGCGTCAAAACTGACCAGTATCATGAGTGAAATTATACAAAGCTCGGATACGATTGCCGAGGGCAGTCTCGATTTAATGGATTCATCAGTAAAATTAGCCGATGGAGCTAATAATCAGGCAGCTTCGTCTGAAGAAATATCCACCTCCATGGAACTGATGCTGTCCAGGATACAACAAAATACCAAAAACGCGCAGAAAACTGAACGGATTGCTATAAAAGCCGCACAGGGAATTCAGGAAGGTAATGAATCGACCAAAGCACTCATAAAATCGATGAATAATATTGTTCAGAAGATTTCGATTGTGGGTGAAATCGCGAAACAAACCAACCTGCTGGCCATCAATGCCTCTATAGAAGCTTCGCGTTACGGGATGCAGGGAAAAGGTTTTGGTGTGGTTGCAGCTGAAATTAAAAAACTGGCAGAACGATCACAGCAAGCCGCCAAAGAAATCAACGAATTATCGACCCAGGGGATACTTCAGGCCAAAGAAACCGAAAATAAACTGCTCGAAATTATTCCTGACATCGAGCAGACAGCCAATCTGGTAAAACTGATTGCGGCTTCAAGTTTAGATCAAAAAATCAGTTCAGAAGAAATCAACCAGGGAATTCAGCAGTTAAACAAAGTAACCCAGCAAAATGCTGAATCTTCTTTCGAACTCTCAATCAATTCAAAAAGCATATCGGCGCAGGCCAAAAACCTAAAAAAACTGATTTCGTATTTTAAAATTGAAGGTCTAAATTAAGAAAGTAAGATAAAGCACAAGCTTAAAATTTACGATTTAACGATTTACAATTTATCATTCGGCTGAGCGAACAGTTGAATGATAAATTGCAAATAGCCTTATTATCAATACCCGCAGCATCAAGCAACTCAAATATTCAGTAGTTTCTGAATATCAAGCAAATTGGTATCAATACTGTGATTCATCTTGACTGCTTTATTGAACGGGACATGCACAATCTTTTCATTATCGAGACCAATCATAATACTTTTCTGATCATCGAGTAGCGCGTCAATGGCTGCAACCCCCATTTTAGTGGCATTAACCCGATCCCTGGCTGTTGGCCGACCTCCCCGCTGAATATGTCCTAGGATGGATACACGCACATCCAAATCCGGATGATCTTTCCGAACCTGTTCTGCAATTTTAAGTGCTCCACCAGCTTCATCGCCCTCAGCTACCATTACAATTCCGCTGGTCTCCTTATTTTTATAACCTTTACTGATAAACTTTTTCAGTGCGTCGTGCTGTTCATTCGATTCCGGGATTAAAATAACCTCTGCACCACAGGCAATTCCGCTGTTTAGAGCCAACAAACCAGCCTCCCGGCCCATCACTTCCACAAAGAAAATGCGTCCGTGCGAACGGGCTGTATCTTTTATTTTATCAACAGCTTCAACAACTGTATTTAATGCGGTATCATAACCAATGGTATAATCCGTCCCATACATATCATTATCAATTGTTCCAGGTATCCCGACAAACTGAACATCATATTCCTGCGATAAAACAAGCGCACCTGTAAACGATCCATCTCCACCAATAACTACAACGGCATCAATTTCGGCCTTTTTAAGTTGCTGATAGGCTTTTTCACGGCCTTCCGGGGTTCTGAATTCTGCACTGCGCGCAGTTTTCAGCATGGTGCCGCCAGTTTGTAAAATTCCACTCACATCCGAAGATTTCAGGCTAATAAAATCACCTTCAATCATTCCCTGATATCCGCGTCGAATACCAACCACTTTTAATTTATTGGCAAGTGCAGCACGGGTTACAGCCCGAATGGCAGCATTCATTCCTGGCGCATCGCCTCCTGAAGTAAAAATGCCTATTTTTTGTAATTTTTTCCTTTTAGGAGTCGATTCCATGCCAGTATCATTCATTGTCATAATCGTATCATTTAGCTGATGAATAAATCAAAATAAAGGTAATTGAAGAAATTGGAATAAAAGTCGGCGTTGGTTAAATAGTGACAGAAGATTAATGAAGACTTAAAACTGTTTGATCTTTTCAGCCACCTTTTCCATGAGCCATTGGGGGGTGGAAGTTGCTCCACAGATGCCCACTTTTTCAACTTCAGAAAACCAATCTTGCTGAAGGTCATCAGGCGAGGTAACAAAATAACTACGCGGATTGTACCTTTTACAAACATCGAAAAGTACCTGCGCATTGGAGCTTTTCAGGCCACCAACAAAAACAACCGCATCAAACCGAACGGCAAACTTTTCGAGATGCGGAACCCGGTTCGAAACCTGACGACAAACGGTGTCGTGCGTCTTTACTTTTCCTGAAGTAGCTTGTTCCTGAATATTTTGAGCAAGTTTTCTGAAATCTTCAACCGATTTGGTGGTTTGCGAAAATACCACTACCGGTCGCGACGGATCTATCCGGGTTAAATCCTCCGGATGATCAATAATGATAGCAGAATCATTGGTTTGTCCGGCCAATCCGGTTACTTCGGCGTGTCCCCGATGCCCAAAAATAACGACCTGGCCATTTTCGTTGCGCATTTCCTCAGCCGCCTTATTTACCCGCTGCTGAAGTTTCAACACCACCGGACAGGTAGCATCAACCAGCGTAATGTTATTTTCCCGGGCATACTCGTAAGTCGAAGGTGGTTCCCCGTGTGCCCGGATCAACACCTTGCAATCTTTCAGCCTGAAAAATTCGTCGTGATTAATCGTGTGTAAGCCTATTTCCTGAAGTCGTTTAACTTCCAGTTCGTTGTGTACAATATGACCAAGCGAATACAGTTTTTCATCTGTATTCAACGTTTCTTCGGCTTTCCCGATGGCATTCACCACTCCGAAACAAAATCCCGATTTTTGGTCAATTTCTACGATCATCTGTTTAATATTTTGCATTTGATTCAAACAGACAGGGCATGCCCTGTCTCTACGAATTCAACCCAATCGTTCCTTCACCCTTTCAGTCACCCACGCCATCTGCTCCTCGCGGGTCATGTTGCTGTTATCCAAAACCAAGGCATCATCCGCTTTTCGCAGCGGACTGACCTCGCGGGTGGAATCAATATAATCGCGTTCCTGAACATTCTGCAAGATCGTGTCATACGAAACCGTTTCCCCCTTGGCTGAAAGTTCATCAAAGCGACGTTGCGCACGAATTTCAGGCGAAGCTGTAACAAACAGTTTCAGTTCAGCATCCGGAAAAACAACCGTTCCAATGTCGCGGCCATCCATCACAATACCTTTGTTTTTGCCCATTTCCTGTTGCAAACGAACCATCGCAGCACGCACTTCCGCAATAGTCGCAACCGGGCTCACATGCAGCGATACGGGCAACTGACGGATTTCATCTTCCACATTTTCCCCGTTCAGATAAGTATCACTCTTCTGTTTTTCAGGATTGTAATGAAATTCAATTTTGATTTGCGGAAGCAGGCTAATCAGCTTCGGCTCATCCACTTTACCATCGGCAATTAAATTGGTTCTCAGGGCAAACAAAGTTACCGCCCGGTACATAGCTCCGCTGTCGATAAAAATATAGCCGAGTTGGGCGGCTAACGCTTTGGCAATTGTGCTTTTTCCGCACGACGAATGCCCATCAATGGCTATTACTATTTTTGGAAGAATCATTTTAAAAAGTTTGCGACAAAGATAAATGGATTTAACCACAAAGAACACGAAGAAATCATCAAGTTTTATGAATCTTAAAATCGAAACTCTTCATAAATCTGCAATTCCTCATAGCTATTTTATTTCGCTAGTTGTAATTTCGAGCGCACGACTACAACCAATTCCCTCAGAAACAAGTTTTACTAAAATTTAGATAACATGCAAAAAATCTCATTCAAAGTTCTGGCTTTGGCACTCCTGGGCTTCGGTTTTGGACTGAAAACCAATGCTCAGGACGAAGCCCGGTTGATGCGTTTTCCCGACATCAATAAAAACCTGATTGCCTTTGTGTATGCCGGCGATATTTGGTCGGTTGACTCGAATGGTGGAGAAGCCCGCCGTTTGACTTCCCATACCGGGCAAGAACTTTTCCCCAAAATTTCTCCTGATGGAAAATGGATTGCTTTTTCGGGCGAATACTCCGGAAGCCGCCAGATTTTTGTAATGCCCTCCACCGGCGGAACTCTCAAACAGCTAACTTTTTATAATTCGGTAGGCGTAATGCCTCCCCGTGGCGGTTACGATCATGTGGTTCTCGACTGGACTTCGGACAGTAAAAACATCCTGATTAGGGCCAACCGCACACCATTTGGCGACCGCAACGGGAAATATTTCCTGGTGAGCCTGGATGGTGGCTTGGAAAAACCGCTTCCGATTGTGAACGGTGGTTTTGCAGCTTTATCGCCCGACAACAAAAAGATTTGCTTCGCGCCGGTTGACCGCGAATTCCGCACCTGGAAACGCTACAAAGGGGGCCGCGCTTCTGATTTATGGATTTACGATCTGGATAAAAACACTTCGGAACAAATGACCGATTTCGCCGGAACCGACCAGATTCCAACCTGGTTTGGCGAAAACGTTTATTTTGCTTCGGACCGTGACCTGAAACTAAATATTTACCAATACAATACCAGCACCAAAGCGCTTAAACAACTGACTAACCACACTGATTTTGACTGCATGTGGCCATCGGGAGAAAATGGGCAAATGGTGTATGAAAACGGAGGTTTTCTGTATAAACTGAACCTACAGACCGGTAAGGAAGAAAAGATGAATATTAGTATTCATTTCGACAACCCGAATATTGTTCCATACTACAAAAATGTAAAAGATTTTGTACAGGCTTACGAAATCTCGCCAACGGGTAAACGTGCCCTCATTTCGGCCCGAGGCGATATTTTCTCGATTCCGGCTGAAAATGGCCAGACAGTAAATTTAACCAATACGCAAGGCGTTCGGGAGATTTATCCGCGCTGGTCGCCCGACGGAAAATACATGTCATATTTTTCGGATGCTTCAGGTGAATACGAAATTTATCTGCTCGAAAACAAAAAAGGTGCTACCCCAAAACAACTAACCAGCGGTTCAACTGCCTGGAAATACGATTCGGAATGGTCGCCCAACAGCAAATACCTGCTTTACTTTGACCGTACTTTGCAGCTAAAACTGGTAGATGCTGAAACCGGGAAAACAACTATTGTAGCGCATGCCGACAGGGATGAAATTCATGCCTACTCCTTTTCACCCGATTCGAAATGGATTACCTACGAAAAGGAAGGTGCAAACGGACTCGGTGCTGTGTGGGTATATAACCTCGAAACAGCGCAAAACCATCAATTAACCGATGACCGGTTTAACGATAGTTCGCCGGTTTTTTCTACCGACGGCAAGTACATTTATTTTGTTTCCGACCGCGATTACAACCTCGAATTCTCCAGTTTCGAGTTCAATTACCTTTACAATAACTCGACACGGATTTATGCTGTTGCCCTGAAAGCCGATCAGCCCAAATTGTTTGCCGACAAAAACGACGTAGAACCGGTTAAAACAAAAGACACAGAAAAACCAAAGGAGGATTCGAAAAAAGATAAGAAAACCAAGTCGGAAGAAAAACCAGCTACCGAAGAGGCAGTAAAAGTTCAGATTGATTTAGAGGGAATCAATTCGCGCATCACGGCGTTCCCGATGAGCGCCGGAAATTACCGCAACCTGGTAGCCGTTGATGGTGGAATTCTATACATTGGAGGGGGCTCGCTCCGCAAATTTACCATTGAAGACAAAAAGGACGAAGAAGTGATGGATAAAGTGGGCCAGGCTGTGGTAAGCGCCGACGGCAAAATGATGATTTACCGCTCCGGAAAAGACTTCGGTATTGCCAAACTTACAGCCGGACAAAAAGCCGGAGCTGGCAAACTGAACCTCGACGACATGGTGATGAAGATTGATCCGAAGAAAGAATGGGCGCAGATTTACACCGATGGATGGCGAATTTTCCGCGACTATTTCTACGTGAGCAATATTCACGGGGTTGACTGGAAAGCCATTAAAGAACGCTATACGCCGCTGGTTCAGCATGTCAGTCACCGTGCCGATCTGGATTACATTCTGGGCGAAATTGTTTCGGAAACCAATACGGGACACACGTACGTGGACTGGGGCGATTTCGAAAAAGTAAAACGCGTAGATACCGGATTGCTCGGAGCAGAGCTTAAAGCCGATCCCGCTTCAGGAAAATACCAGATTGTTAAGATTTATGACGGCGAAAACTGGAACGACGCACGCCGCTCGCCATTGACAGAACAAGGAGTAAATGTAAAAGAAGGCGATTTCCTGATTGCCATTAACGGAAC
>JAIBEY010000083.1 GCA_019459525.1 Prolixibacteraceae bacterium | reverse complement strand
ACCGTTATTGGTCATCTCCTAATGCAAGTTCTATGGACGGAGGTACTCGTATGTCTGAGGCAAGAATGTCACAGGCTTCAATGTCATATGCCAACTCAATGTATTCGATGGACAACCTTGTTCATTCATTCTCTTTTGACTTAAATAGTCGTTTATCGGAAAAAATCTCTAACCAATTCCTGGCAACATTCTCTAAACTTGACGATGTTCGCGGAACAAATTCTGATGAATTTCCTTTTATCGACATTTTGAAAGACGGCCAAGCATACCTCTCTTTAGGTTACGAGTTATTTACTTGGAACAATGGTGTTCACAATAATGTATTGAACATTAAAGATGAGTTGACTTATTATTTAGGTAATCATAAAATTATTGGTGGAATAGCTTTCGAATATAAGATGGCTGATAACGCTTATATGCGTAACGGTACTGGTTACTATCGCTACTCTAGTCTCGATGACTTCTTAAACGAAGCAACACCTGAAATTGTGAACTTAACTTATGGTTATGATGGCGAAATGAATCCTGCAGCACGCGTAAGAACGAACAAAATCGGTGCATACGCTCAAGATGATTGGAGTGTTAGCGAAAGATTCAAACTTTCATACGGTCTTCGTATCGATGGTCTTATCTTTAACAATGATGATTTGATGACGAATCAAGCTATCCAGGGAATTGATTATGCTGGTCGTAATATCGACACTGGTGAATGGCCTTCAACAAGTATCGTAATCTCTCCTCGTGTAGGTTTTGTTTGGGATGCTTCTGGAGACAAGAGTCTGAAAGTTCGTGGTGGTACTGGTCTTTTCTCTGGAAACTTACCGCTTGTATTCTTCACTAACATGCCTACCAACGGCGGAATGGTACAGTATCAAGCACAGATAAACGCAGCGAACGCAGCAAAGAAAGGTTTCAAAATGGATCAGTTTGCCGGTGGTCTTGTAACTGATGCCAACGGAAATGCTACAATAGCAGCATTACATGAGAAATTGACTTCTTTAACTGTGACTGAAATTGAGGATAAAATAGGTAACCTTATTTATCCTACAACCATTTCACCTGAAGATGGAACAGTTCCTTCTGCAATTGCTGGTGTATCTTCAGATTTCAAGATGCCACAAGTATGGAAAACGTCACTTGCTGTTGACTATGCATTCCCGACATCTTTCCCATTCTCTGCATCAATAGAAGGAATCTACAACAAAACGATCAACGGTGTTTCTATTTCCGATTGGAGTATTCCATCTGTAGGTGGTTTTGCTCGTTTCAACGGTGTTGACAATCGTCCGCTTTATCCTGCTGGTTATCGTACCGCTACAAAGGCCTTTGTACTGGAAAACACTAGTCTCGGTTATGGCTGGTCAGGCAACATTACTTTAAATGCACAACCAACAAAATGGCTCAATATGATGGCTGCCTATACACACACAGTTGCGAAAGATGTAACAGGTATGCCGGGATCTAATCCAGAATCTGCATTTACATACGTTCCAACAGTAGAAGGTCCTAACAACATTAAATTGCACAATTCTCAATACACCACACCCGATCGTCTTGTGGCATCGCTTACTGCCCACGACAAGAGCGGCAACCACTATAGCATTATCTATGAAGGATGGCGCGGTGGATCAAACTACTCCTATATGACGGTTAACGATATCAATGGTGATGGTTACAACTACGATGCAATCTATGTTCCAACTGACGATGAAGTGGCAAACAATCAGTTCCGCTTTGTTTCAGCAGACGATCAAACTCGTTTTATGGATTATGTGCATGCCGATGATTATTTGAAAAATCAACAAGGCAAGTATGCAGAGGCCTATAGTGTTTACTCTCCCTGGGTACATCGCGTCGACATCGGCTACAAACATGATTTTGCGCTTAAAGCAGGTAATAACGAACACAAACTGCAACTTAGCTTTGATATCAAAAACGTGATGAACCTGTTCAACTCCAGTTGGGGTGTAGCTAAATATTTGAACCCGGAAATTGGTTCGGAAGCTCGTATTCTCAAATACGAAGGTGTTGATGCTGACGGTGTGGCTACATTCTCTACACCCTCTTCGATCAATGGTAATACCGAAACATTCACGCCAAGCTACTCATTGGGTCAATGTTGGTATGGATCAATCGGTATCAAGTATTTTTTCAACTAATTAAAAAGCGCTGACAATTATGAAATTTAAAAAAATAATTCCATTTTTCATTGCAATACTTGCCTTGATGACAAGTTGTACTGATGAAGCAACAGTGACATTGCTCGATGAAATTCAAGTATCGTCGTCTTACGTGTCTATCGCTGTAGAGGGCGGTTCTACTTCCATTACTGTAACGGCTAAAGATAGCTGGACAGCAGAGAAAGTAACCACCGATAAAAATAAAGTTGAATGGCTGACTATCTCTGCAACAACAGGAAATGCCGGTGAGTCAACACTTTCATTTACTGCCCCATCTGCCATAGACGGACGTACTGCTGAGGTTTTAATTAAAAGTGGCGGCAAAACTCAGAGAATAAATATCATACAGGGTTTGGCAAAAATAACAGCAGCCAAAGTCGCTGAAGTTAAAGCAGGTCCGGATGGAAAAACTTTCCGTGTATCGGGTGTTTGCACAAATATTGAAAATACTGTATACGGCAACTGGTATATAACCGATGAAACCGGCTCGCTCTATATATATGGCACGCTTGACAAGAAGGGCCAAACAAAAAACTTTCTTAGTTTAGGGCTTGAAGTGGGGGATGAAGTTACTGTTGAAGGCCCAAAAACTACCTATCAGGGAAATGCTCAATTGGTGAATGTAATGGTTATCAATATCATTAAATCACTTGTTAAAGTTGATTCGGTAGCAAACGCAGTGCTTCCTCTCGAAGGTGGTGAATTTACTGCATACCTTACCTGCAAAGGACAGGGCGTATCGGTAGAAATTCCTGATGATGCCAAATCTTGGCTATCGATTTCATCTATCCAATCAGCAGGAACAAATACTGTTGTAAAATTCAAAGCCATTGCTAATACAGGTGGAGATCGTGGAACTACTCTCACGTTCCGCACTACTGATGGTTCTAAAAACTATAGTTCACAAACAACTATTAGCCAAAAAGGAGCCATCTTGAAAGTGACGATTGCGGAATTCAATGCAGCTCCGGTTAGCGATATGCAATATCGTTTGACTGGTGTTATTACAAGTATTCCCGATGCTACATCCGGCAAATTATACCTGAAAGATTACTCTGGTGAAACATATGTTTATAAAATTACAGATTTTGCCAAAAAAGGTCTAAAAGTAGGTGACATTATCACAATCGTTGGAAAACGTGCCGCATATAATGGAACTCCACAAGTTGCCTCTGCTGTATTGGAAAGCTCCATATCTGTAACTACGGCTACTATTGCGGATGTGCTGACTAAACCTGACGATGCCAGTACATACTTTATGGTAACAGGTAAAATTACATCGATTGCCAATGCGGATTACGGTAATCTTTATATAAAGGACGGCGACAGTGAAATTTACGTATATGGTTGTTATCCGGGTTACGGTGCAACCGGTAATGATAGAAAAGGTTTGATAGCTGCCAAAGGCATTAAAGTTGGAGACACAATTACAGTTATCTCGGCAAAAGCATCTTATAAAGGAGTTGCTCAACTTTCAAATGGTATCTATTTCAGCCACGTAAGTGCACAATAAAATGTAATGCCTTGTGCGAAGGAACGATGAAAAACTCTACAATCACTTTCAATTGTACCAAATCTGGTCCAGCCCGGAATTTACTTACGTGGAAGAACCAGTAGCTCAATAATTTAAAAGAATGAAGAAAGAAAAGGCCATCCGTCACAATGCAGGATGGCCTTTTTCTATCAATTAAAACTTGAAAAACATCAAACTTATATTGTGTTTCTTTATTCCCTTATTCACCATCTTTGAAACACAAAATTACACTCTGCTAAACAATATCTATAATGAAGGATTTTATTACTATTTTCTTAGTTTTTTCTGCCTCTGCTTTTTTAACAATTTCAGGAATCGCCCAGCCAATAGGCTTTTACAACGGAACCGAAGGCAAAGCCGGTGATGCACTTAAACAAGTACTTCACGCAAAAATCAATAATCATGTTGATTTTTCATACAACCAGGCCAAATACCTTATCAACTATTCGGATGCCGATCCTGAAAATCCAGCCAATGTTATTCTTTTCTACTCTCAGCTCTCCCGAGATGCAAGTTTATACGGTAGTGTTGCAGGAACAATAAACCGCGAACATGTGTGGGCAAAATCTCATGGAAATTTTGCCGGAATTCGTCCAATGGATGGCGATGCGCTAAACCTTCGACCAGCTGATGCCATTGTAAATATGAATCGTGGTAATCTTGATTTTGACAATGTTAAGCCTAACGGAACACAGGATGCTATTGCTATTGATTGTTGGTATAACCTATCGGCTTATGAACCTGGACCTTTATCCAAGGGTCAGGTTGCCCGAATTTTGTTTTACATGGCGACCCGATATGAAGGAACTGACGGCGAAATTGATCTCGAATTGGTGCCAAAAACAAAAAATTATCCTGAAGCTAAATTTGGGAACCTGACAACTTTGCTCGAATGGAACAGACAATACCCACCATCGGCTATGGAGCGACAGAGAAACGAACGCATTTTTCGTATTCAGCAAAATCGAAATCCATTCGTCGATCATCCGGAGTTTGCCGATTACATTTGGGCCAATAAAACGCCAACAGATATTGAATTCGGCAATTTCAATATGACTCCAGAATTCCCGCTACCCGACGATGCAGTTACAATTTCTCTTACAATTAAAAATACCACTGACCTTTCGGATGTTTCAATTTTCTGGGGAAATGCTTTCGATTCGGAAACTCATCAGGTTAAAATGCAGAAATCGGGTGACAATTACAGCGCTAACTTATCGCTGTCAGAATACATGGCTGGCGATATGATTTACTTCAAAGTTAAAACAACCAATTCAACCAACAAAGAATTAAATTTCAGAGCCAATTATCTTCTTCCTAAAAAGATTTTATCAAATCAGTTAGTAAGCATAAACGAAGTTCAGGGAACCGGTTCTTCGAGCCCGTTAGTGAATCAGAAAGTAACCATCTCAGGTCGGGTAACTGCCAACTTCGACAATTCATTTTACATTCAGACGGGTAATGGCAAACGTTCAGGAGTCAATATATACAATACTTTGTTTACCGGGAAAACAGGTGATAGCTTAGTAATATCAGGTGTACCAGCCGAATATAACGACCTTACTGAAATAACCAATATCAGCAATGTATATAACTTCAGATCCAACAAAATTACAGAGCCTGTTGTATTAACAGCGTCGCAGATAAATGAAGACTATGAAGGAATGTTGGTACAAATTAACAATGTAACGTTCGACAAACCGGGAAGTGTTATTCAGGAACAGAATATGAGCTACAAAGCAACCGACAATACCGGAAGTGTGGTGGTTTACATTAATAAATACTCCCGATTGGTGAATAAAAGTTTTCCGGTATCGGCCACAAACCTGGTTGGAATTGTCAGTCAATACCTGGGAACATATCAAATCCTTCCGCGCGACATAACCGACTTCAAAAATTATACTTCTGCGCCCAATTTAGCCCTTAACGAAAAACAGAATATAGTTGTCTTCCCAAATCCGGCAACTGGTACTTTGAATATCAAAACCGATAAAACAATTTATTCAACAAAAATATTGAATCCGATGGGGCAGGTTGTGAAGTTTGTTCGCTCTAAAAACAAGCAAATTCCCATACAGAATCTTGTTCCCGGAATTTATGTGGTTGAGGTTCTTTTTTCAGACAAAACAACAGGAATAGCCAAATTCGTTAAGCTCAACCAGGCGAACTAGAATCTGAACCAATTCTAAAAGATCAACTTATTCGGTCTTAATACCCTGAAAGGGAAGGTTGGATTTCCTTCTGTACTGCAAAAATCTCACTTAATTTGATGTGATTAATAAGCAGAGTTTGGATGGTTTCCGATAAACAAATACATTGATCCTGTGTTTTTGATGCAGAATTTATAATTTTGCAGGCCAAAGTTTGGATTAAAATGATGACGATGGAACAAAAAGATATCCGGCAAATGCTAGATGAAAAAGGATTTATTGACGAACCGATTAGCCCGGAACTGAAACTGGTTGACGAAATCAACCGCTTGAAGAAAGAAAAAAATGCGGTTATTCTAAGTCATTACTATGTAGAAAGCGACCTTCAGGATATTGCAGATTATGTGGGCGATAGTTTAGGTCTGGCACAGGAAGCAGCCAAAACAACTGCCGACCTGATTGTGTTCGTGGGGGTTCATTTCATGGCCGAAACCGCCAAAATAATCAACCCTTCAAAAAAGGTTATTTTACCCGATCTGAAAGCGGGATGCTCCCTGGCCGACTCCGCGCCCGCTGATCAATTTGCTGAATTTAAAGCGCAATACCCCGATCACCAGGTGGTGTCGTACATCAATTGCACGGCCGACCTGAAAACCATGACCGACGTGGTTTGTACCTCGGCTAACGCGCTGAAGATTGTAAACAGTTTTCCTCCTGAACAGAAATTGATTTTTGCACCCGATAAAAACCTGGGCAATTACATCAATAGCCTCACCGGCCGCGACATGGTTCTTTGGGATGGAGCCTGTATGGTTCATGAAAAATACTCGGTTGAAAAAATCATCGAGCTGATGGATCAGCATCCTGACGCCGAATTTATCGCTCATCCAGAGTGCGAAAAACCGGTTTTGCTCGTGGCCAAATACATTGGCTCAACTACGGCCCTGCTGAATTATGTAGCCAAAAGCTCTTCGAAGAAATTCATTGTGGCCACCGAGAGTGGCATCCTGCACCAGATGAACAAAGCTTGCCCGGATAAAATTTTCATTCCGGCTCCATCAATTGACTCAACCTGCGGCTGCAACGACTGCTCGTACATGAAACTGAACAGCCTTCAGAAATTATACATTTGCCTGAAAAATGAACTTCCGGAAGTTACGCTTTCCGAAGAAGTCATTAAAAAGGCTCAACTACCCATTCTGCGGATGCTGGAAATTTCGAAATAATACTGCGGTTTCCTGATAAAAGGTCTATGACAAGCGCCGTCGTTCGGCGCTGGCTGCAATTAGCTTTTCAAGCCGTGAGTTTTGAGTTGCCTGCTGTTTGGCACTCATTACCCAATAAATTACGGCTTTTCGGTATGAAGGTGCCTGTGCGTTGAAAAAATCCCAGGCCAACTGATTTTCTTTGAACCGGATCTCCATTTCTTCCGCAAGTTTTTCAAGTCGGTTTTCGTAGCTGTAAATAGCCGACCTCATTTCCAATCGCTTTTGATAGGCTACCAAACCAGCCGGGGTCATTTTTCCAACCCGAATCAGTTCTTCCACTTTGGCAATGTTTACCGCGCTCCAGTTGCTTTTCGGATTACGCGGCGTAAACCGGATGCAATACCCTTCTGCATCTACTGACCGTCGAACGCCATCTATCCAACCAAAACACAGGGCTTCGTCCACCGAGTCCGACCATGTCATGCTGGGTTTTCCGGTGCCAACTTTGTAGTAGCCAACCAGAATCTCTTTTTCGCTTTGATAATTCGCTTCCAGCCATTTCCGGAAACTTAACGCTGAATCAAAAAACAGGGGGTTCATATCCATAAAATCAGTTGGTAATTCTTTTAAAATCCAGATCGTGAAAATCGTAGCTGAAATCGGTCAAAGGAGAAATTGCTTTCATCCGGAATCCCAAAGGTTTTCCTTCCTGATCAAGGTTAAACAGCACAAAAGCATCAGCTTTCATACTTCGGCTGAGCCATTTCACGGCAAATGTATTGCCTTTATAGAAGTTCATTTCGCCTTTCAATTGTGGCGACCGTACCGATTGAAACCAAAGTTTACCATTTCTTTCTGAAACAATTACCCTACCCAGCCAATTATCAGCATATTCACCAATAAATAACCGATTTTCAGGCATTTTTTCAGACTTCAATAAAGCATTGTCTATTTCTCCCTGAATTTGTCTGGTCAGTTCTTCGTCTTGTTTTTCAGATTTGGCTCCCAGCGTGTCGTAACGTAGCACCCAATCTTCAGGCTTAAACCCAAGGTAACTATCTTTAATGGCATTGGTTACTGAAAGAAAAGCAGCTCCCGATTCCTGATTGGTCAGCACAACAATTCCGAGTTTCATCTCGGGCAAAAGCGTAACCTGCGTAACCATTCCCGACATTCCACCGGTATGCGACACCTCTTTGGTTCCTTTTACGTCGGTTAATCTCCAGCCAAGCCCATAGGCACTAAAATGACTGTTGTATTTATCCGTCCTGACAGGCATATTGATTTGCGGACTCCACATTTCTCTCTGGGTTGATACACTAAACAATTGTTTTCCGAGGCCAGCACCGTATTTGCCATTTTCGAGCTGGCAAATCATCCATTTACTCATATCGTGTATGCTCGAATAAATTCCTCCAGCCGAACACTGTCCGGTTTTCAGGTCGTGTCGCGGAATAACCTGTAGCTTTTTGTCAACCACCGAATGCCCGTCAATAACATTGGTTTTATCCTTCAGGCGGGCATAGGAAGCCGCAGAACGATTCATTTCAAGTGGTGCAAAAATCTGATCTTCCACCACCTCTTCCCATGTTTTTCCTGAAACGCGTGTCACCACCTCGCCCGCCACCATATACAGCAAATTGTCGTAGTCGTATTTGCTACGGAACGGGGATGTTTGTTTCAGAAACCGCAAATTGTAAATGATATCACTGATCTTAAAATCAGCCGAGTCGGGCCAAATCATCAGGTCACCTGCACCAAGCCCCATTCCGCTGCGGTGGGTAAGCAAATCGCGAATGGTAAAATCTTCGGTGACATAGGCATTGTACAACCTAAATTCGGGAATGTACTGAATTACTCTGTCGTCCCATTTTATCTTTTTGGCATCGACCAGTTGTGCGAGTGTAGCGGCAGTAAATGCTTTGCTGTTCGATGCAATTCCGAACAGGGTGTTTTCATCTGTTTTTTTGCCGGTTTGAAGCGAACTCACCCCGTAACCTTTGGAATGAATCACTTTCCCATCTTTGATTACAGCAACCGCCATTCCCGGAACCTGGAAGGTTTTCATGGTTCGTTCAACCAGTTTATCGATTTCAGGAGTAGTGAGAGGTTGCGAAAAACCGGACAGCCCGATAAAAGATACAACCAGAAAGAAGATTACGTTTCGTTTCATAAAAAGGTAGATTGAACTAACAAAGTTACTTTTCTAAATCAGTGACGTAGTTTACTGTAAGCGCGCTTAATAAGCCAGCTCACAAAAATGAGACCCAGCCCTGTGGCCAGAAATGGCATCATCATCCCAACCAACAAATCGCTTTTCCCCCAATTAAACAAAAGGTATCCGAAAGAACCTACTAAAACTAAAATTCCTAATACCTGTAGAATCAGGCTTGCTTTTTCGGCAATCTGGCGGTGTTTGTTTTTTTCATTATTCGGGTTGCGAAGGAATCCTTTTTCGAGCATAATCTTTGGTTTTATGAATTTGCAGCTAATTTACACCAATAATCTGAATCGCAGATTCCGCTGATTAAAAGATTGCACAGAATGATGCAATCAGAAAAAAAGGCCTCCTGCTCTTTCGAACCGGAGGCCTTGGCTTATAGATTTACTTCGTTTGGGTGTCTTCTACAATTCTTTAATTCGCATATTCCTGAATTTCAGTTCAGAACCATGTCCCAGAAAGCCAATGTATCCTTTATTGCGCAACAGTCCGGGATGATCTTTGTGGTCAAGCGTTCCGTTTTTACTGGCTTCTTTCATATTTCCCTCCAGTATTACCGTTCCGTTCAGGGTAATCTTTACATCATTGCCTTTCACAACCACTTCCTGCACATTCCATTCGCCAACCGGTTTCAGGAAACCTCTTTTTGCAGGTATAATGCCATAGACGGAACCGTGGTATTGATAGTCCTGTAAATCCTTATAGATATCGGCTGTATTATCCAGAATCTGCAATTCTTTACCCACATAGGCTACATCGCCTTCAAGCGGGGCATGAATTCCCAGCCCGTTATTGGCACCGGGAGTCAACTGAAATTCGAACCGGAAAATAAAATCGGAGTATTCTTTTTCAGTAAACAGGTTGCCATGTGCACCTTCTTTTGGGCTAACGACCAACTCTCCGTTTTCGGGAACATAGTCCACTTTATTGCCCTGCCAGTTATCCAGGTTCTTACCGTTAAATAGCAACTTAAATCCGGCGGCCTCTTCTTCAGCGCTCAGTTTAACCTCATCGGTATTCAGTTCTTTTACAAAAATATTCCGGAAAGCCAGATCGGTTCCGTGAGCCTGCAATTCGATGGCTTCGCTTGCAAAAATCGGAATTTTACGATCCCAATAGTTTTCCATCACCACATTATCAACCACCAAAACGCCATTCAGGTAAACAGTTACGCGTTCGCCAACCATTTTTATATAGAAAGTATTCCAGTCGCCAATAGCATTATCGGCCAAAACCAATGGTTTACTTGGGTTTTTCTGGTTGTTGTACAACCCGCCCGAGCCAACCTGTGCACCCACATCAACACGCGAGGTATCCCAAATCTGAACCTGGGGAGCTCCGCGCAGGTAAATGCCGCTGTCGCCATGTTTGCTGATTCTCCAGTCAACGATCATTTCAAAATCGGAGTATAATTTTTGCGTGCAAAGATTGTCGCCATCGCCATTAAACACAATGCAACCGTCTTTTACCGACCAGTTGGTAAGCATTTTAGCATTAGCTTCAGTCTGAGCTTTGGCCAGTTCTGCCGGTTTCATTTTGGCGCGTGCAATCGGATTTTTAACCAGCCCATGCCAGCCACTCAGGTCTTTTCCGTTGAAAATGCTCACATAACCTTTTTCTTTCGGCATTTTTTCGAGGTATTCGCGCACATCAATCACGTCGTACTGACTATCCGGGCCGGTCATTTTGCCCATCACTTTAGTCAATACCTGAGCTACAAATTCGCCCGTAAGGCCATTCTTTTTTCCTGAAGAAGGCAAAGCCAGGAATTTAGCTACCGAAGCAGCGGTAGCGCCCAACTCCTGATTATCGAGGTATTCCGACACAAAAACCAGCGACAGGAACGTTTTCACATTCCGCACCGCCTGAATAACCTGAGTTTTTTCTCCGGAAGTTGAACATACGGGCATCAGTTTACGAATCATCAGTAATTTCTGATCATCTGGAAGATTCGAGTCGAGTGTTGTCCGGATATACGATTTTAGTGCATCGGCCCGGAATGATTTCATCTCCGGATTGGCAAAAACCGCAAACAAGTGCGGAGCAGCCGAAGCGTCTTTCCAGTTTGAAAGCGAGACAAAAGCAGCTTCCCGTTCAGCCTGTCCACCACTTTTAAGTAAACCAACAACCGTTTTCAGCGCTTTCGGATCGTTCAGCGACGATAGAACTGGTATGAGTTTTTCGGTCATTCCACCGTTCTGAATTTCCTTCAGCACCAGGCTGCCATCGGGTTTTGCTGTTCCTGAATAAATGGCAATCAGCGCATTTTGTATGTTTGCCTGTGCTTTTTTATCGCCGGTTTGTTTCAGCATCGCAATCAAGTCGGCTGCATTTTCGGCTTTCGAAACCATTTCGAGAGCAGCGAATGCAGCAGCGTTAACTTCAGGATTTGCCGACGAACACTGTTTTTTAATCAGTGGATACGAATCGGTAGCACGGCGGGCTCCCAAAACATTTATCAGAACCACTTTTCCGCCATCGTTCATACCTTCGAGCTGAGCGGCAAGCAAATTACTTTCCTTCACCGATGTAGTGATTTTTAGCGCCTGCTCAATTTCTTTGGCCTCTGTACCGGTGGCCTTTTTCAACTGTTCGAGTAAAACAGGCACAGCTTTCGACTTCTGGTTGATCGCCAGCGAACGAATGGCTTCCAGTCGGACAGTTTCCTCTTTCGATGCCAAAGCTGGCAGAATCGCTTTCTGAAGTACATCAGATTCGGTACGGTTGGCCAGAAAATGAATAATTTCAGCCTGTGTTTCGGTAGGGGCTTTTTTCAACAGGGCAATCCAGGAACCAATGTTCTGGCTGTTTAGCTGGGCCGAAGCGTTGTTCAGCACGGCATTCCGATATGCTTTATTTGTGTTTTTAATTTCTTTCAGGAACAGGTCGTTGTTGCCAAATCCCGGAACTGCAAGCGCCGAAGAGCGATAAATCAGTTGATTTTCCTGTTTGCAGTTTTTCATTACCACCGAACACAGTTGATTGCTCAGTTTGGTTTCGCCTTGTTCGGCCAAACGTTTGGCATAGTGCAAATACGAAACCATCGTTTCGGTAACCTCGGGCTGATATTTTACCGTCTTTGCAGCAGCTTCGAAAACTGAAAGCGAAGCTTTTCCTCCAATGTTAGCCAATGCCGTATAAGTATGCTGCAACAATTCGCCCTTGGCCGTTTTGCTCAGTTCAATCAGCGAATTTTCAGCCGGTTTGTATTTCAACTGCCCGAGTGTTTTAACCATTGCCAGTTGCTGCAATCCGGTTTTGCTGGGAATATTTTTCAGAATTATTGCACCCGATTCAGCAGATCCGATACTGGTTAATGCAGCCAAAGCTGGCGCATACAGATCAGCCGAATTCAGGTATTTTTCCAGTTTCGCAACCGATTCGGTTCCGCCGCAATATTGCAGACGGCGGATAAAAAATGCCTTTACTTCCTTATCTGACGCTTTTTCGAGAGCTGCCAGCAACGCGCCTTCAACCAATTTGCGGTCGTTTTCGCGATTGGGGGCGCCCGCAATTTGTGCCAGGCTTTCCAAAGCCATACGAGCCTGCGCGTCATTTCCTGTTCCGGCAGGAACGATCATGTCGCAGAATTTGGCAATCCCCGGGGCTCCGGTTTCAAGCATCTGAGCCATCAGCTTCGAGGTATGATCCCCATTTTGTGCCGGAAACTGTGCCAGCACATCGGCCACTTTGGTTTCCAAACGACGGTTATCCTGCGCAAATGCAGGTGCCATCAGGAAAAGGGCCAGAAAAACGATCAATATATTCTTTGATATTTTTATCATGTGGTTTGTTATTAATTTCTCATTGTCAAACATATTCGCTAATCCGTCCGAAAGATGATTTCTTTTCTAAAGAGCATTTAATCGCGGACGGCTGTCTGTTTATTTTGTTGTCCCGGGGTATCGTTCGTTCCTCACAACGCCCCGGGGTATTCAGATTCAGCTCCTTCAGAGCTAACTTGGAACTTGAAACCCGAAACTTGGAACTCTTAAATCTTCCATTCACCCCTCATCGGCTGATCGATCAGCTTATTGGCTTCGTCGTCGTTGATGAAAGTCTGTGAAACCGGATCAAATTCCAGCGTCCGGCCCAATCGCAGGGCAATTACACCCATGTTGACAATGGTGGCCGAGCGATGACCGTTCATTTCGTTCAGGGCAAATTTCTGGCGGGTTTTAACCGATTCGCTGAACAAACCGATTTGTGGTTCCGGATCAGGCAACGTGTCAATCAACGATTTCAGGTTCGGAATGTCGGATTTAAATCCACGGAATATTTTGCCTTTTGGTCCTTCGATGTATGCAGCATTCTGATCTTTGTTTTCTCCGTCCAGAATAATCTGGCAACCGTCGGCATATGTGTAGGTTATTTTCCGCCATGTTCCGATGGCATCGTAATCCTGCTGTGGCGCGTCAACCTCCACTTTTACCGGACTGGTATTGTCTTTTCCGAGCATGTACTGTACCGGGTCGATGTAATGTTGCCCCATATCACCCAATCCTCCGCCATCGTAATCCCAGTATCCACGGAAGGTCTGGTGAACGCGGTGCGGATTGTATGGTTTTTCGGGAGCTGGCCCTAACCACATGTTGTAATCCAGTTCGGCAGGAACAGCTTCGGGCATCAGGTTGGATTTGCCTACCCAGTAGAATTTCCAGTCGAAGCCGGTTACCCCGCTGATGGTTACTTTCAGTGGCCAACCCAAAACACCGCTGTCGATCACTTTTTTCAACGGTTTTACGGGAGTTCCCAGTCCGTAGAAATTGTCTTTAAAGCGGAACCAGGTATTCAGGCGGAACATTTTTCCGGTAGCATTGATGGCTTCCACCACACGTTTTCCCTCGCCAATGGTTCGGGTCATGGGTTTTTCGCACCACACATCTTTACCGGCCTGGGCTGCCATTACCGACATAATTCCGTGCCAGTGAGGCGGGGTGGCAATGTGCACAATGTCAATTTCGGGACGAAGCAGCAATTCCCTGAAATCGGAATAGCCTTTTACTTCGTTTCCTACTTTTTGGAGGGTGCTGCTGAGGTGGTTTTTGTCCACATCGCAAATGGCCAACAGGCGTGTACCTTCGTAAACGATGTGCCCCTGCCCCATTCCACCAACCCCAATAATGGCTTTGGTTAACTGATCACTCGGGGCAAGAAAACCGTTCCCACCCAAAACGTGCCGCGGAATAATGGTGATACCCGCTGCTGCTACCAACGACTTCTTCAGGAAATCGCGGCGATTGTTCATTTTTTCGGTCATATTTTATTGATTTAAGCAAGATCTCATTTGAACTGTTGAATTTACGGCAAATTAAGCTTTCGAAGTGCAAAATGAGGGGTAATAAATGGGGTAATGCCCTATAAAAAATGTATGTTATTTACCATGCCCGCAATAAAAACACCGTTTCCGATCCAAAAACGGCAAGATATTTTTCTAACCTGAAAAGCCTTTTTACTTTCAAATACAAACCAAAATCGAGCTACAACCTTCAAATCATACATTTCTAACCGCAGGATTAGCAGATCTGGATAATTATACATTATTTTAAGAACCAAAAAATCTCTTAAAAAAATGAACAAATCGACTAACAAACAAGGTTGGATCATCACCTTTGCCGCATTGGGCATAAACCTGGTCATGGGAGTGCTCTACTCCTGGGGTGTCATTAAAAAAGCGCTGGTAAGCGACTGGGGATGGACCAATACCGACGCCGCGCTACCATTTACTGTTTCAGCCGCAGTTTTTGCCGTTACCATGATTTTTGCCGGACGCGCACAGGATAAATTCGGACCACGGCCAGTAACCATTTTCAGCGGATTAATGCTTGGCGGCGGGTTGATTGCCTCCGGTTTTGCAACCAGCCTGAGCATGATGGTTTTCACCTTTGGCGTTCTCGGATCAATTGGTATCGGGCTGGGCTATTCGGCCGCCACACCATGCGCCATGAAATGGTTCGAATCATCGAAAAAAGGAATGATTGCCGGAATCGTTGTGGCCGGAGTAGGACTTTCACCAGTTTACATTACCCCGATTACCGCCAGCTTACTGAAATCACAGGGCATTAGCAATACGTTCATTATTCTCGGAGTTTTTGCCATTGTTGCTGTGGTTGCACTTGCCCTATTCCTGAAAAACCCGCCAGAAGTGGAAGCGCCACAAGCTGCGAATAGCCAATCGGCACCGGCACCAAAAGGAAACAATTTTACCTGGGACGAAGTATCGAAAACCCCACAGTTTTATTTGTTGTGGATCATGTATTTACTGGCTGCAACCGCCGGGTTGATGCTGATCGCTCACCTTCCAAGTATTGCTGTAGTTCAAGCCGATTGGAAAACTGCCGGGTTTATGCTGGTCGTTATTCTTTCTGTATTCAATGCACTCGGTCGTTTGGGCGCAGGCGTTTTATCCGATAAAGTTGGACGTACCCGTGCCATGATGATTGTATTTATGCTTCAGGCCGTAAATATGTTCCTTTTTGCATTTTATACCACTATTCCGACACTCATGGTAGGCTCTGCGGTTGCAGGTTTGGCTTACGGTGCCGTTTTCTCGTTGTTCCCAACCACTACTGCCGAATTCTTTGGCATGAAAAACCTGGGTGTGAATTACGGAATGATATTTACCGGATGGGGTGTGGCCGGAGTAATTGGGCCAATGCTTGGTGGTATGGTTGCCGACAAAACCGGCGCGTACAGCAATGGTTACCTGGTAGCCGCAGTTTTCCTGGTTATTGCAACCGTTTTAGTGGGTATTCTGAAAGCACCTTCCGTAAAAAAGTAGGCAGTCACAGTTTTCAGTAAAAAACAGAAGCCGCTTTCCTGAAAAGGGAGCGGCTTTTTTGATTTTCAAATTTTGTACAAAGCATTAGCTTTTATTCTCTTTATATTTTTCTATTTTTTCTTCAATTTCTTTGTCTAATCTCAACTCTCGATCAATCTCTGGAAGTATCAAGTTATCAACATCCCTCTCAAAGATTACCTTGTATCCTTGTGTATCAAAATACTCAATAAAATCCTCTTCGGTGGCACCTATTCCAGTATAGTTGCCAATTAAAAGGATATAGAATTTAAGCCTTTGGCTACCTTTTTCTATAGGCATGGATGCTTTCATTTGCCTAAGGATAGCAGGGAAATCATCGCTTACAGTGGGTTTTATTTCTACAAAGAACGAATTCAAATATTCATAACCAAATTGGCTCCAATTACCATTATAATTTGCGTTGTCGTAATAAAATTTAATGCCATACCTGATCGAATATGAAACATCAACTCTTTCAAATACTGGTTTTGATAATTTCAATAATTGACGGCTATAAAGTCCAAATTCACTGAATTTACTTGGGTTTGCTAAAGCGTGCAGAAAATATTCATCTCTTCTTTTTTCTGTCGAGTTTAGGATAGTATTCATTTCCTTATTTATCTTTTCTGAGTTTTCTTCAAATAAACTTGGATTTACAAGATATGCGAGTTTAAGTCGATATTCTTGCTTTAAAAATTTGATTTGAATTTTGTTGTGCTCTGGGGTGTCTATTGGCTCCCTAAAGTTGTTAATTACTACATTATATAGGTTAATATGTTTTTCTTTAAACCAACTTTGAGCAATCAGCCAATCTAAATATTGGTGATCCGATGCTAAAACCTCAACAGGTTTTCCTTTATGCTTTCCAAAAGGTATAATTTTATCATCCATCTTTTAGTAAAATAGTTTTTAAAGTCATGCTCCGGACGAATTTACTGAATTTTACTTAACAATCCTATTGCACCCGCCTTCTGCCTTCGATACACCCAATCACATTATTGCTAATTTCAGGATTTTTCTTCGGGGCTACTCAGGCAGCGGCTGCGGTTAACGTTCGCAAAAGCGGCGCTCCCTGAGCAGCGAAGCGTGTCGAAGGGAGTTCACGGCGATGTCAGAGTGCTTCCTGAGTAGCGAAGCGTATCGAAGGAAAGCGTGTCGAAGGGAGCATTCTATGAGATTTTTTATCCCTGTCAGGGTTTGAAACCCTGACAGGGATAAAAAATTCCTACCAAGATTCAACCCATTTATCTGGCTGAAATCCTATATATTTGCTTAAAATAGGATACCAATTTGAACCTATTCTGAGTAAAATTAACTACCACTGAAAAATACACCGCCATGCAATACCAATCCAACCCCCAACTCGAACTTGCGTTTAATTTTCTGCAATATACCAACCAAAATATTTTTCTTACGGGCAAAGCCGGAACCGGCAAAACTACATTTCTGCGGAACCTGAAAAAACAATCGCCCAAACGAATGGTGGTGGTTGCACCCACGGGTGTGGCTGCGATTAATGCAGGCGGGGTGACGATTCACTCGTTTTTCCAGATGTCGTTTGGGCCACAAATACCGGTGGCTCCCGATCAGCAGCGGCAGGTGGCAGTTCCCGCCGATGGCAATGTGGCTGCAGGAATCAAACGATTCAGCCGCGAAAAAATCAACATCATGCGGAGCCTCGATTTGTTAGTGATCGACGAAATATCGATGGTTCGGGCCGATATCCTGGATGGCATCGACGAAGTTTTGCGCCGGTACAAAAACCGGTACAAACCTTTTGGCGGAGTGCAATTGCTGATGATCGGCGACTTGCAGCAATTGGCCCCGGTGATCAAAGACGACGAATGGCAAATCCTGAAACCGTATTACGACACTTGCTTTTTCTTCAGTAGCCATGCTCTGAAACGCTCGAAATTTATTGGCATTGAACTGACTCATATTTTCCGCCAAAGCGACCAACGGTTTATCGACTTGCTGAACAAAGTGCGTGAAAACCGGATGGACACGGCCACCCTTCAGGAATTGAACCAGCGATACATTCCGGGTTTTAATCCCGACGAAAAAGAAGGTTACATCACGCTCACCACGCACAATTACCAGTCGCAGCAAATTAACGATTCGAAACTGGCCAGACTCAGCACCAAATCGCACCGGTTTAAAGCCGTGGTGCAGGGTGAATTTCCGGAGTACTCCTACCCTACCGATTTGGATCTGGAATTGAAAGTGGGTGCGCAGGTCATGTTTGTGAAAAACGACATTTCGGCTGAAAAGCGTTTTTACAATGGTAAAATCGGCAAAATTATCAGCATTGGTATTGATGAAATTGAAGTTCGTTGCCCGGGCGACAGCGAATCGATTGAGGTTGAAAAAGCCGAATGGCAAAATGCGAAATACAGCCTGAACGAAACCACACAGGAAATCGACGAAGAGGTAATTGGAACGTTTACGCAGTTTCCGCTCAAACTGGCATGGGCCATTACCATCCATAAAAGTCAGGGACTGACGTTCGAAAAAGCCATCATCGACGCGCGCGCATCGTTTGCGCACGGACAGGTTTATGTGGCACTTAGCCGCTGCAAAACCCTGGAAGGTTTGGTATTGAGCTCGCCAATAGCCGATTTCAGCGTAAAAAATGATACCACGGTTATTCAATTTAGCGACGATGTGGAACGGAATCAACCCGGATTGGCAGAGCTGGAAAAATCGCGCAAAGAATACGTTCAGCAACTGCTTGCCGAACTGTTCGATTTCAAACCCATGCAGCGCCAGATACATTATATGCAAAAGCTGTGGGAAGAACATTCGGCGCAATTACTTGGCACGCTGAAAACCCAGTTGCAAAGCATCACCCAGCCCCTGCAAACCGAACTGATTGAGGTGGGCGGCAAATTCGAAAATCAAATCAGGCAACTGATAGCCACCGCACCCAATGCCGAAGAAAATGAGCAACTTCAGGAGCGGGTAAAAAAGGCTTCCGACTATTTCTCCGGAAAGCTTTTAAACATGGTGGAGGAGCCTTTTTCTGTAGCTACGTTCGATACCGACAACAAAGCGATACGCAAAAGTTTTAACGAAGCGGCCGATAAACTCCGGAAAGAAATCAATACCAAAAAGGTTTGTCTCGATTTATGCAAAAACGGGTTCGATATTAAAATCTACCTCGAAACCAAATCGAAAGCAGCGATCGAAATTCCGGAAACGGGACAAAAAAGTCATTCATCGGGTAGTTCGTCGTCGTTTACCATATATCCTGAATTTTACACCAGGCTGAAGAAATGGCGCGACGAAAAAGCTCATGTATTGAATGTGGAAATCCGAAGGGTACTTCCGCAGAAAACCCTGCACGAAATTGTACAAACCTTGCCCGCTTCGAGAACCGAACTTAAGGCTGTAAAAGGCATGGGCGGCACCCGAATGCAGCAATTTGGCAAGGAAATTCTGGAACTGGTGTTTGCTTTTCGCCGCCAGAAAGGCATGGATTTGCCCGTAGAAGCCGAAAAAGAAGTAAAACAAGCAGGACTAAGTTCGCAGGAAACCAGTTTCGAACTGTTCAAAAACGGCAAAACTATTCCTGAAGTTGCAGCAGAACGGGGAATGGCCGTTTCGACCATCGAAGGACATCTGGCACAATTTGTTGGAACCGGCGAACTACAGCTCGATCAGGTGGTTAATCCAAAGAAATCAAAAGCCATTCTGGATTACATCGAAAAGCATAAAACCCGTGGGATGAACGAAATCAGGGCAGGTTTAGGCAGCGATTACAGTTATTCTGAAATCAGGTTCGTTATCAAACATCTGGATGCAAACCGGTAAAAATTCCATTCTTTTGCTGTTTTTTCAAAAAAGTTACTGAAATTAACGGTCTGATTTTGAACCAAACCAAACAATCAACAACCTAACCTACCAAACATGAAACTTCAGCAAAAAACTTTGTACAACCGTGTATTGATTACCATTCTCCGCGTTGCCATTGGCTGGCACTTTCTGTACGAAGGCTTATCAAAAATTATGCAAGGCAACTGGACCGCCTCCGGTTTTCTCCTGAACACTTCCGGGTTTTTCTCCGGATTTTACCATTGGATTGCCAATTCACCGGCAATACTTCAGGCCAGCGATTTTCTGAATATGTACGGATTGTTGCTCATCGGGCTGGCTTTGTTTATCGGACTCTTCAGCCGGATAGCATCCATTTGCGGAGCAGCTTTGCTCACCCTGTATTATTTCGCCTATCCGCCCTTCGGAAGTCAGCTGATGAACGCATCTGAAGGCCATTTATTTATTGTCGATAAATTATTTATTGAAGCCGCTGCCCTCATTTTTCTGTTTTTTTATCCTGAAAAAGGGTTCAGTATCGATACGCTGCTCGAAACGTTCCGCCAACGGAAAAAGGCAGGCATTCCCGATCCGGAAAGCAGTTCATCGCGCCGCGAAGCCCTGAAAAATCTGGCCACTTTACCTGTTTTGGGTGCGATGGGCTGGGGTGCTGTCAGCAATTTCAAAACTTACGGCGTTGATGTGATGTCGGGTGCCACCATTCAGGTGAAACAAATGGCACTCAATGAGCTAAAAGGCGAACTTCCGAAAGGGAAAATCGGCAAACACGAGATTAGCAGATTGATTGCCGGAGGAAACCTGATTGGCGGATGGTCGCACGCCCGCGACCTGATTTATGCCGATACTCTTTTCAAGGCTTACAATACCGAACAAAAAGTGTACGAAACCCTGATACTGGCCGAAAAAGCCGGCATAAATACCATTAACATTGGTTTTCCATCGAACCCACTGTTGGCCAAATACAAAAAGATGACCGGCAGCAAAATCAAAGTCATCACACAAGTAGGGCCCAACCTGAATAATCAGAAACTGGCAGAAGTAGGACCACATACCGACAAAAAACTATTCGTTGAAAACATTGACAAGGCGATTGACTTCGGCGTTGACATCATTCAGGTTCAGGGGAACTGGTGCGACTGGCTGGTACGCGACAATAAATTGGAGGTAATTGACGAAATGCTCAGCCACATCCGCCAACAAGGGTTCACGGCAGGTTTGGGGGCTCATTCGGTTGAATCGCTCATCGCCTGTGCCGATCAGGGAATCGTTCCTGATTACTACATGAAAACCATGCACCACGATCAGTATTGGTCGGCTCACCCGCGTGAAAACCGCATTCCGTTTGAAGTTGACGGGAAAAATCACCTTGATCACAACAAGTTTCACAACAACATTTTTTGCCTGTTTCCGGAACGTACCGTAGAATTTGTAAACAAAGCAACCGTTCCGGTAATGGGTTTCAAAGTGCTGGCCGCCGGAGCTATCAAACCCAAAGACGGATTTCAATGGGCTTACGACAATGGCGCCGACTTTATTTGCGTGGGCATGTTCGACTTTCAGGTAGTGAGCAATGTAAATACAGCTATCAACTGTTTGGGCAAAACTAACCGAACACGGGAGTGGTACGGATAAACAAATTGATTGCCCGGAATTAAATCCTATTTTATGAAAAAGCAAAATCTCGTTCCGGTTTTTCTAGGCTTAATCTCCATATTTGGTTATTCCTGCCAACCTGCCTTTTATACCGAAGCCGACTATTTTAAGGTACCTAAAATTGATGCGCACGTCCATATTTTAACCACAGAGGCATCGCTTACGGAACACCTCACCAGTGAAAAATTAAGGCTGATAACCATCAATGTAAATGCGGGTGAAGACGTAAACACGCAAAGGGATACAGCCGTAACGCTAGCGAAGAAATTCCCTGGCCATATCTGTTATCTCGCTACATTTGCTTTTGATACAGCCGTTTGGAATGGCGATAATTGGGAACAGGAAACCATTGCTGCACTCGGTAGAAACATTTCGGGAGGTGCTGTTGGCGTGAAACTCTGGAAAAACATTGGCATGACTGAACGCGACCGAGCAGGAAATTTCATCATGGTGAGTAACAGCCGGTTCGATCCGGTAATTTCGTTTATAGAACAACAGGGGTTACCACTAACCGGACATTTGGGAGAACCCAAAAACTGCTGGTTGCCAACAGACTCGATGACGGTTAACAACGATAAAAGATATTTTAAGCGGCACCCCGAATACCATATGTATTTGCATCCGGAATACCCTACTTATCAGGATCAGTTGGATGCCCGCGACAACATGCTGGCAAAACATCCGAACCTCAAATTTATTGGATGCCATTTGGGTAGCGAAGAATGGAGTGTGGACGAACTGGCAAAAAAACTCGATCGTTTCCCGAATATGGCAGTAGATTTAGCCGCACGGATTTGCCATTTGCAATACCAAAGTGCCAAAAACAAGGAAAAAGTACGCGATTTCCTGATCAAATATCAGGATCGGATTCTGTACGGAACGGATATTAACTATTCCGGAAGCAAGCTCGATAGCATGTTTTATGCGGGCATCCGGACCACGCGAATCAAAGACTGGAATTACTTCACCGGCGAAATGGAACTGAAATCACCCGATATCGATAGTCCTTTCACCGGACTACACCTTCCAAAGCAGGTAGTTGACAAAATTTTCTACAGGAATGCAGTGAAATGGTATAAACTGGAAAAATAAAAATCGGAATTAGCCCATTCAGACTTTCCGTTCTACTTTTTCGGGGTTGCGATCAGCTCGGCTTCAATTTCAACCAGTAAATCGGCGCGGCAAATGTCAGCTTTCACCACAAGCATTGGCACTTCACCAAAATAGTTCCGGCAAATGGACTGAACGACAGGAATATCTGCTTCATTTTTCACATAAACACGCACATACGCGTACTGGTCAGGAACACTGATAAGTTCGGGATAATACGATCGGAGGTTTGTTTCCGCGGATAATAATTCCATATTTTCAATGGTTACCCGGGTTTGTTTTTCCACATCATTTAAGCCAATGGTTTCCTGCCCAACAATAGATGCAGTGCCCGAAATAAACAGGCGCGACGTTTGGTCGTTGGTTAATAACCGGGCCCTCTCGAATTGCGGAGGTTGATTTCCTGCCTTGGTTCGCGGTGGTTCGCCTTTTAAAACGGCCTGCCCGTATGTATAGGAATTGAGCTGCTTGGGATTACAGATGGCAACCGATTTCAGGTTTTCGTCTGTCGATACAGCCATACATTCGATGGTAACACCACCAAAGTCAACACCAATACCGGTTGCTGCCGGAAAATCAGGAACAGTGCGGTACCTGGAATAATATTCGCCCCTGGCTTCGTTAAAAAGCTGGTAATTTTGTCTTTGTTGGGCATCAATTTGTTCAAATCCGTAGATCCGTTCCACATAATTCCACTGCCTGACAATCTGGTTAAATCCCAAATCCAGTTTCAGAAAAGCGGATAAAAGCTGACTGAAGGCGCTACTGGCTTTCCCGGCAATTGTTAAACCCTCAGCATTGCCATTAACACCAGCAAACCAATATTCGTTGTATCCTGAAGCCGACAACTTGCAAAAACGGAGTGATTCACATTGACCATATTCAACCCGGATAAGGTCTGTGCAGACGAAGCCAGCCTCGATGATCACCCGATACGGTTTTTCAGGCGATTCGGCCAAAATGCTGTATGGAACCACATCCCCGGAAAATTTTTGCTTAATAAGCGCAGCATAACGTGCAAACTCCTGTGTATTTTCAGCAGCGACGAACACCCGGACGATAAATGCTTTTCGGTTGAAACCGGCAGCTATAAACAGCTTAAAGCTATTGAAACAACTCTCCCACTGCTCTTCAAAATTTCCCACACCAGTGGATTTAAAAATACGATATTGAGGTTCAACCATCACGCTCTGTAATCTTTTTACTGCTCCTTCTTCCATTTCAAATCTGTTTTTCAAACCTACCGGTAATAATTAAATTCACCAATAACTTATTGCATTTTTAGTTTCCCAACCTGCGAAACTTTATCTCCAACAATCATTTTCTCAATCTCGTTGGGATCAACCTCCACTTTTCCGGTCACAAACTCCGGAATATTAAACGATTCCATCAGGTTGGTATAAAAGCCGGTATTGGCCTGCGGAAGCAGGAACGGTTTCCCGATGTTTCCTTTTTCGTCGATACTGGCAATAAACGGCCGGGTATAAAGCCCGTCGATCCGGCGGCTGCTGAAAACAAACCACCGTGAATTGGACGACCACGAATGATAACTTTCGGTATCACGACTGTTCGCCTCATCCATCGAACGGCAAAGTCCGGTCTGCAGATCAAGCAAATACAGATCGGCTTCTTTGTGCCAGATCGAGAAGTTCCCGTAGTCAATCAGCGTAAACATGAGGTATCTTCCATCAGGCGACGGACGTGGAAAAGTAACACTTTTATTGATCGCTGTGGCGTTGAATAATGTATCAATCTGCCCGCCAAAAGTTCCGTTTTCGGGATTAAATGCGATGCGGCAGAGGTTATATTGTACCTTGTTAAACTCTTGTGGCATTTCCCGGTGAGCTGCACTGCAAAAATAAAGCGATCGTCCATCGGGTGAGAACGATGGAAAAGTTTCAAAAATACTGTCGTTCATCAACTCTGCGCAGCTAATCGGCTGGTTGTTTTTGATGTCGTAAACCACAATATCCGAAGCACCATCAACCACCTCCACCCGTTTTGTTTTGGCGGCATGAAATACCTGATGAATGTTGTTTACCGAATAAGCTACATAGTTTCCGGAAGGATGCCAGAATGGGTAAATAAAATTCGAAATTGTCTCATCCGTTTTAGTATTCAGCAGATTAATTTTTCCGTCGGTCATTAAAACTGTCCCGCCTTTTTTACCCCTGATGTGCAGATTCATGTTCTTCGGATCGGACAGTCGGAAAGAATGGCAATTGACACAGCTACCCGGAATCAGCGTATTTTCAACAATAGGGCTTTGGTCAAAACTGGAAAGATTGCGCTGATAAATGCCCATTTTACTGTAAACTTCGTATCCCGGGGCAATGAGCCGGTAAACCAGTCCGTAATCAATCGGCACGTCACTCACATGCACCGCGAACGGTGCAAACCGAATCCAATTACCTTGTTTTTTTATTGAAACCGTGATCCGGAGACTGTCGCCTTTACTGTTGGCCAGCAGTTGCGCCCATTTATTTTCAGGAATGCAGATTTCCTTTTTATCCTGAATATGAATAACTTCCTGGTTGCGCCCTTCAATAACCGCGTCTATGGCCGAATATTCGTCCTGAACTTTAAAATTCAGGGGAGCAATTGTTGCCGGGACTGTCACATCCACATAATCAGGAAAAATTGCTGGTTTTTCTTTTCGCACCTCTTTAGGCGCTACCGTTTCCCGACAAGCCTGGAAACTGAGAAGGAGAAAAACGATAACTACTATGAAATATCTGTTCATTTTCAATTATTTTCTGAAGTAAAAATAATGCCAATACGAATCAGAAAATCCGTTCGGCTGGGTTGCACCGGCTGACCGCTGAAAGGCCTGAAGCCGTTGTTTGGTTGCATTGCTCACCGGATAAGGAATATCTTTTGTTGGATCGTTATTCGTGTTTACCCAAACGTAAATCAAGGCTTCCTGGTAACTTTTAGGAATAGCGCGGTAATTGAGCGATTCGCCTAACGGGAAATACTGTAAAAAATGTTTCAGGTCTTTATTCAGTAACGTATAGGCCATTAGGTACTCGTAAGCCAGCCGGTTTTCCTGGTTTTGCCTGAACAAAACGCCCAGCATCATATCTTTCTCGCCTTCGCTGAAAAGAAAGTCTTCTTTCGACCGGCATTGCCTCAACCATCCCCACTCCGGATGCTGCGCAATCAGGTTTTCGTCTTTCATTGTTTGCAGCGCATTATTGGCCCAAGCCCGATAATAGAACGTTTTCTGAAGCAAACTCAAATACTTTTCGGCCACCGCGTAGTTTCCATTTATCAGGTTTGTTTCGGCCAAACGCATGACAGCCCGCACACTCTTTTGATAATCAGGTAAAGCTTCCATAGCCTCGAAGGCATAGCGTTGTGCCGTATTCACAAATCCCAGGTGGTAATACACTTCGCCGGTAATCATGGGGATCGTATAATCGCGCGTAAAATCGGGCAATAAACCACCAACGCCATTCTGGTAATAGCTGAACATCCGCTCGGCAAGTAATCCTTCTTTGGCGAGTGCCAGGTTAAGGCAGGTAACCGACAACGGACTTGCAGGCGACTTTTTGTCGGCCAGCGCAATCACCCGTGACCATTTTCGCATGCGCACATTAAAATCGTAAGCCATCACCTCTTCCTTAGCCATATCGGCGGCACTGCTGATAAAAAACACACCTCCTGAAAGCAACACCAGCCATTGCAAGCCAAGAAGTATGGTCGTTTTCTGAGTTTTAACCTGCCCCGAAAGAAACCGAAGGGTAAACGGAATAAAAATGATTAACAAAGCTATGACACCCACATTAAAAGGCAGATTTACCGGGAAGCGAAAGAAATTTGCCCCAATCCAGACCTGCCGAAGTGGGTACTGAAGAAAATAAGTTTTACTAATTACCGGTAAAGCAACTGAAAGTATTGCGACAACCAAAGCAAATATTGCCAGATAGGTCCATTTCACCTGCCTTTTCAGGATTTCCGAAACAAAGGCAAAAATGGGCAAAACCAGAAACGCTCCACCTGCCAGCCAATAAAGTACCGGGATGGATAAAACGACGAAAGAGATACGTGCCGGAATAGAATCAATCAGGGTATAAATGCAGACAGAAACAGCAACCAGCAACATCACCATTACTCCGCCAAACAAATAATTTTCGTCGCACAACAAGCCCCAGTAGAGCAACGATGGAATAAAGGTAATGGGGTAAAATAAGGAATTGGCTCCCGATTTTCGCGAGATCAGCCAAACAGCCCTTTGCAATAAGGTTAACGATACCGCAATGATGCTAGCCCCAACCCACGAGTAAAAGGAAAACTGCGTAAAGAAATTACCCACATAATCGCTGAACCCACCGGGCTTTTCCATGAATTTAAGGAAGTAATCGGCTGAAAACAAAAAGAGCTGGTATTGCTCCTGATAATTCAGGTGAAAGCGGTAGAAAAAGGCAAAGAAAACGAACACAATTAAGCCAAATCCCAGCGAAAGCAATGTGTTGACTGAAAATATCTTCATTTCAAAAATGTTATCACGTTATATTGTTATTTAACCTGTTCAGCTTCCTGTTTCCAAAAAATACGCTCAATATCTTCGGCATCAAACGGTGCCGGGCCTTTCGACAGTTCAGGAATATTAAACGATTTCAGCATAAAATCGTAACTGGCCGGATCGCTCTGTGGCAATACAAAAGGCTTGTGCGCTTTTCCGCCGGCATCAATGTAACAAAAATAAGGCTTGCCATAAATGCCATCGTCGCGTTTACTGGCAAAAACGAACCAGCAGCTGTTCGACGACCAACTGTGATACGAATCGGAATTGGGGCCATTAACTCCTTTCAAAAGATCGATTTCTCCCGTTTTCAGATTCATCAGCTGCAATTCGGCTTCGCGGTGCCAAATCGGAAAGGTCCCGTAGTCGGCCACCGTATAAAGCAGGAAAGTGCCATCAGGCGATGTTTTCAGATGACAGACCGATCCGTTCATCTGCCTGGCATTCCAAACCGTATCAACCTGCGAGCCAATTGTTCCTTTTTCAGCATCGAACCCAACTTTAAGCACATTGTATTTCAATGATTTGATGCTATCGGGTAAAGACACGGTTGGCGCGGCACAATAATAAATCCATTTTCCGTCGGCTGAGAAAACCGGGAAGGATTCGAATGTGGCCGTATCCGAAAGGAACGGCTGGGTGATCGATTTATCCTGATCAAAATCCAATACGACCAAATCCGAAGCCGTGTCATATACTTCAAGCCGTTCGCTCCGATAGGCATGAAATTCAGGAATAATAATATTCGTTGAAAATACGGCGTATCGTCCGGAAGGATGAAAATTTCCGTAAACAGCATTCGAAATCATTCCGTTGGTGCGGGTGTTGATTTTGCGCAGTTTGCCATCTTTATTCAGGATTGTTCCGCCATTTTTACCGCGCAAATGAAACATGGATAGCGCAGCATCCTGATTACCATGGATATGACAATTCATGCAACTGCCGTCGGTCAGGTTATTATCGGCCAGCACCCGTTCACCGAAACTCTCCACGTTGCGTTCAACCATCTGGATTTTATTCCAAACTTCGTAACCGGGTTCAATAAGCCGGTAACTCAGGTATGGGTCAATGCTGTCGCTCACCACTTCCCACGTAAACGGCTGGTATTGAATCCACTCTCCGTTTAACCGGGCTTTAACTGTAATTTTCAGGCTTTGTCCCTGTTCCCGGATCAGAAGCGCTTTCCATTTTTTCAGCGGAATAGCTATTTTCTGATTCCCTGCAACAACTATCGAATCGTTAGTTCCTTTAATAACAACGACCATTTTCTCCGGATCGTTGCGCAGTAAAAAGTTGAGCGGGGCTATGTTAACCGGAATCACCACATCGATATAATCCGGATAAACAGGCGGAAGTTCGTGACTATACTTCACGTTTTCCGGTGTGCTGCACGACCACAGTATCAGGAATAAAAGGATATGGAAAATTAAGTTTCTCATTTCTTCTGAATGGTGGCAAAGTGATAATAAAACCAGTACGACCGCCCAAACCGTTCCTTCAAAGCATTACTATCTCCAGCCGTTTTTTCGTAAAGTTCGGTATAATCGGTAAAATCTTTTAATTTTTCGGGACGAATGGCATAAACCAATGCTTCTGCTGAAGAAGCTCTTGAAGTAAATAACCCGATTAGCAAAGCCTCGCCATATACCGCAGGAACAGGTCGGTTAACCGAATGGGCGTACTGATCATACACGTTCCGGAACGATTTCAGGTCTTTATTGAGCAAATGATAGCAAAGCAGGTAATCTAATGCAATCAGGTTCCCAGGGTTTTGTTCAACCAGAAAACTGAGCGCTGCAAGGTAATCGTTTGACTTGATCAACCGATCGGTACGGGGAAGTTGGGTGCGTTTTTCGGCCAGCCAACGCACTGTATTTGGAGAATGATTGATCGCCAGCCTGCTTTGTGCCCACTTTTTATGAAACTGTGTTTTACTCAAAATCCGAAGGTATTTATTGGCCGCAGCCGAATCCTCATTCACCAGATTAATTTCGGCTAAACGCCGCATCATCCGCGAACTGCGCTGGTAAGGCGAAAATGTATTGCCGAGCATGGCCGAATGCTGAGCCAGATTCATATCGCCCATCAGGAAAAAAACTTCGTTGCTTACAAAAATAGATTGCCAGTTTTCGTTAGGCGTTACCGGCAGAATTAAGCCCAACGAAAATGGCTGATAAAAATGAAGCAGGTATTCGGGCAAAACACCTTGTCTGGCCAAAGCCATATTGGTAAAATAGGAGGCCTGCTTGTTTTTTAATTGATATTTTTTAGCTAACCCCACAACCCGTTCGGGAATCCCCAGATAGGTTTCATAATCGAGCGACAGTATTTTCTCGAAATTAAAATTGGCATTCGCTTTTAATCCGGTGGCCAGTACAACGAAAAGAGAAAAAGAAACACCAATACCGATCATTTTAGTATGTGTCAGTTCAAGTTTTTTCAGTAAAAAGGCGCAGGTTACTGAACCAAGCAATGCCACGGGGAGAAATAAACTTTGTTTGTTAAAAGCAGGAAATATAAACGAATGGATTTGGGTAAGCAGGTAATGATGCCGCCACATTACCGGTATCGAGAATACCGTTGCAAAAACCAGTAACCCTTTGAGCCAACTGGATTTTTGCTGGCTGAAGTCGTAAGCCACAACCAGAAACGGGAAAATAAGAAACGCCCCGCCAGCCAGCCAATAACCAGACACCGTGAATATGACCAAAACCAGATAGGAAAGCCACTTCTTTGCTGTCAGGGAATAGATCAGGAACAAACTCATGACAAGTATAAAACCAACCGAAACCGACACCCCGTGCAAAGTATCGCAATGAAGAATCCAGTCGGCCAAAACCGGGAACGATGCCCAAAGTCCGGCATTAGCAACTCCAGCAATCCGTTTAATTACAACAGTTCCCAGCAACCATTCGACTCCAAAAAGTGAAGCCAACACCATGGCCCCACCACCCCGAAGATAAAAAAACTGAGTCAGAAAATCGCCCACATAACTGGCCATCCACGCCGGTTTTTTAAAATACGATAAGAAATAATCCGGAGTGTACAGGAATAATTGAATCTGCTCTTTTAGAAATAAATGGTATGGATAACACAATTGAAAAAATATAAAGCTTAATCCCATAAGCCCCACTGGCACGATCCAATTGTATTTTGCGAAATATCCTACCATTTACAGATCATTTTCCGTTCAATTGCTGCATTTGCTCTTCCGTGAAAGATCCGGCCATTATTTTCTGAACCAACTGGCCGACAATATTTTCCCGATTATTCCGTACGAAGTTAAAATGAAAATTGATCCCATCAACCTGAAGGGAGTCGGCTCTTTGCTGAATTTCAGGTTTTAAAGGTTCTTCTGCGGTTCTCAATTGTTTAATCAACTCAGCATTCCTGATGTCGAACATCATCTTTTTTTCTTTCCAGCGCTGAAGCGAATCATTAAGCGCGGTGCCTGTAACAGAGCTGCTTTTCCCAATGTCTGCCAAAAGAGTTCCGGATTCCCTCACGACGAGCAGTTCTTCCAAATTAAACCTCAATACCGGTTTTGCCCTGATGATGTATATTTCAGGAACCGCTGCTATTCCTTCAAACGCGAATGTCCCATCCTTTATCCTTGCGGAATCGACTCGTTCTTTTACTGCATTTTCAAGCGGCACCAGGTAAATAACCTCACCATCGTACGTATTATCGGGCAGTTGCCCCCTTAAAAGGAAATTATTTCCGGAATGACAGCCAGCGAGGATCAGAAGTAAAATACACACTGTATTTCTCATATCGAAAAGGATTAAAGCATTTTGCCGAAAAAGAACAATTAAAAACGAAAAAGAGGACGGACATTAAGCCCGTCCTCTTCCAGTAATCTAAATTATTGTACCACTAATTATCAGCTTTTCTGAACATCCAGAACCAAGCAGTTCCCCAAGCTCCGGAACCCGGCTCCGGCCAGGCCAATACCAGCTTAGAATCTGACAGTTTAAGGATATCATAATCATAAACAGGAGCATTACCTCCATTCGGTGCAACACCTTTTAGTACGGTAACATTCTTTGTAATCAATTTTGCACTTGCCCATACAGCGCCATTGCCATCGAGCTTTTTCGAACTCAAATCGAGCGATGCAGTACCTGTTTCGGTTTTTGTTCCGGCGGCATTCGATTTTTTCAAAGTCATACCATTCAGGTCAAAGATCATGTATCCCTCAGAACCATAATCCGCATCTTCCTTATCCATGGCAGCTTTATCATTGGTCCACCATCCGGGAGAAGTATTGCCCAAATATCCACCATTGCCCCAAACAGCTCCTGCCGTTTCGTCCCAAACATACTTTTTAGAAGTAATTCCCTGAGTAGGATCACCAAAAAGATTTTTATATTCGGTTGGTAATGTGGAAAGGACATCAACCTGAATAGTAAAATTCTTGGAAATCTTGGTTCCATCAGGGTTTAATCCGGTAAAGGCAACATCAATTGAGCCAGTTTTAACAACCATTACAGTATCGTAGGATTTTGAAGAAACAGCGCCTCCGCAATTCCATGCCGATAACACAGGACTATGGTTTTCAAGAATAACCATATTCCCATTTTTTCCATTAACTACAATCGGGGTCGCTTTTACATCCAGTTTGTCAGCACTAATTGCACTTCCAATTGAATCTCGTTCTTCAATGGGCTCACAGGCTACTAATGCGATAGCCAGTATGCAGAATGCGTATATAATCGATTTTTTCATGTGTTATAATTTGTTTTTTAATTGCCACATGGAACTCGCCATTACAGTCATTTTCCTGTGGGTGGTTATCCCTCATGGCTCGTTTCATATTAACTCATTTAATAAACCATTAAACAAAAATTATTTCCAACCGGCATATTCAGCAGCTGGTGTTCCCCATCCTTCGTTCTGAACAAGCACACCTTCTGATAATGCGATCTGATTTTCAGGAATTGGGAAGAACCCTTTTGTTGCAGCGTAGCGAGCCTTATAGCCTCCACCTATTGACTTATTGGTTTCTGCTACCCCTTTAAAGTAAACAGGAACACCAATTTGTTTGTCAAGCAGATCGGGAGCAATACCCCAACGGCGGATATCATTCCAACGAACTCCTTCGAAAGCAAGTTCCCAACGGCGTTCGTTCTGGATGTTAGCCAAACTGTATGGTTTATCAGTCAATCCGGCACGTTTACGAACCAGATTCATATATGTATTGGTTTCTGTCAGCTCGGAGTGCATCAGGTAAACATCGGCCATACGAATCAGCACTAAATCCTGGGTATTGTCGAGTTGCATATCTTCCGGTGTATTGTACATCAGCGAACTGTATGATGGAGTAATGGTTCCGTCGGCTTTTTTGGCAGTTACGGGGCTGTACTTCTTTTGCCAGTAATCTGTTTCCTGAACAAAATCGACCCAACCACCTTTTGCATAATTAGGCAATTCGTTTGGTAAATCGATAATAGAAGCTTCGCGGCGAACATCGGTTGGTTCAGCTTGTTTCCACTCATTCCACAGGGTTGGATTTACAGGACCTGCACCCCATCCTTGTCCAAACGGAAAGGTTTTGGCATAATCCTGTCCACCACGTAAACCAAAATGAAGAACGTACTGGTTAGAATAACCAATGGTAGTGCTCCAACTCGGAAAGTTTGAAAATTTGATTGCAAACAAGGTTTCCGGATTGACAGCGCCATCGTTTTCGACCCAGTTTAAACCTTTTCCTTTGGTCATAGCATAGTCGTTCACGGTATATTTGTTGGAATATGCCCAAAGATTACGGAAATCTGTTACCAAGGTGTTTCCACTGTTTTTGATACAATCCTCAACCCAGGTAACTACTTGCGATTTGGTTACTGAACCACCTTCGGGTAAAGGCATTTCTGTTTTTCCGTAGAAACCGGTATAAAACAGGTAAACACGAGCCATCAAAGCCTGGGCTGTCCATTTTGTAGCGTGGCCAGCTTCTACCGAAGTATAAGATTTGGCTGGCATCAGTTCAATGGCATTTTTCAGGTCAGATGCAATCTGCGCATAAATTTCGTCAGGAGTGGCTTTGGGCAGGTTAACCGGATCGGTTGTTACAACCAACGGAATCTGGCCAAAATACGAAGCCATTTCGTAATAGAAAAACGCACGCATAAAATATGCTTCGCCCTTCATCTGGTTTTTCTGATCTTCGGTTTCGTAACCTGTACAATTGTCCAGGGTTTCGATAGCCATATTGGCGCGGAAAATACCTTTATACCGAACTTTCCAGAATGTTTCGAGCATACTCGACTGGTAGTTCATCAAAAGATCCAGCGACTGCATGAGCTTATCGTTTTCGCCTCCACCACCCAGCCTGTCGTCAGATGCAAGTTCTGCAGCATAAAAGAAAGTCTGGTGCGGATCGGCAGCCGCGTAATTCAGGTTGGAATAAATTCCGGTAATCATTTGTTCCGCATCAGTCAGCGTTTCAGGATAATTAGAAGTATCCTTTTTGGTGAGATTTTTTGTATCAAGAAAATCTTCACAACTCATAAATAACAGCGAAGATGCTGCTACACATACATATAGTAAATTCTTCATAGCGAAAAACAGATTAAAATTTGATATTAACACCCATCAAAATTGTTCTCGGACTTGGGTAAAAACCTAAGTCGATACCAGATACCCAGCTTTTATCGTAGCCATAGCCAATTTCAGGATCTGCACCAGAATAATTAGTAAAAGTATAGAGGTTTTGAGCTGTCAAATACAAACGAGTCTGGCCGAAAGGAAGTTTGGTGAATAATTTTTTGAAATCGTAACCAATGGTCACGTTCTGAATTTTCAGATAATCGCCATCTTCAATGTAAATGTCAGAAATTTCCTGCCAGTTTGTATTGCTGCCACTGGTTAAACGAGGCAGCTTATTCGAAGTTCCTTCGCCGTGCCAGCGAGCAAAAATATCGGTCGTGTAGTTCTGGATTTTTGTGTCGGCAAACGAACGGTACGATTTAGCAATCTGCTGGCCAAAAGCGCCTGTTGTTGCTACCGATAAATCAAATCCTTTGTATCCTAAGTTAAAGCTAAATCCGAGAGTGACATCAGGATGGGGATTACCAATTTCTACCTTATCTTTTTCGGTTATGCTTCCGTCATTGTTCGTATCAACAAAAATTAAATCACCCGGTTGCGGATTCGTTTGCAAAATCGCAGTAGTATTTTTTATTTGCTCGGCATTCTGGAATACTCCGGCTGTTTGGTATCCCCAGAAATAACCGATTGGTTTTCCAACTTCAGCACGATACATTTCAGTAGTACCCTGACTTAATACATTGGCATCACCATGAATGATTCCCTCACCGTTTGCAATACGGGTAACTTCATTCTTGTTACTTGCAAGGTTTAGGTTAACACCATAGGTAAAATCGCCAACGTTGTCGTTCCAGGTTAAAGCCAGTTCAATACCTTTGTTTTCTACGTCACCGCCATTAATGTATGGCGCATTTGTTCCGTAAGAAGCTAAGGTAGGGGCAACAACCAACCAATCTTTGGTCGTTTTCTTATACCAGTCGAAAGCTAAACCCAAACGAGAATTCAGGAAGCGGGTATCAAAACCTAAATCGAGCTGTTCTGAAGTTTCCCAGGTAATGTCTTTGTTGGGCAGAATTTCGGCATAGCCTCCGGTTGACTGAGATTCTTTGTTGTTACCGAAAGAATATGCAGCGGTTTCGTCAAAAGCAACAGTTGCAAGGTATTGGAAATTTGCAATGGATGCGTTACCATTCTGACCCCAGCTACCGCGTAATTTCAGGAAATTAATCCAGTTTTTTGAACTTTCCATAAATGACTCGTTGGAAAGAACCCAACCGGCCGATACCGATGGAAAATAACCCCAACGATTACCACGTGCAAAATTTGAAGAACCATCAGCACGCATCACGACAGATGCCATGTAGGTTTCTTTGTAGTTATAATTCATACGACCGAAGAACGATGTAATTCCGCCTTCGCCCCACGGATTTCCTTTTAAAGTGGTAACACCCGAAGTTAAACCTTTGGTATTATCAATCCAGGCATGCTCAAAATCGTCGAAAAGGGAATATCCGTTTGTTACGTTTACACCTTCTCCCAATCCCCATTTTTCCATCGACTGGCCAACAAGGGCATTAAAAGAATGCTCGTTAATCCGAAATGAATAAGCCAATGTATTTTCCCAGGTCCAGTTGTAACCTGCATTTATCGACTGGTTTACTTTATCAATTGTGTTAACACTCGACTGCGATAATTCGTAAGTTGGGGTGTATTGACGGTAGCTGCTGGCGGACATCTTATATCCAAAACTGCTTCTCAGAATAAGACTTCGGATTGGCTGAATTTCAAGATAAGCATTGGTATTTAATGCGTAGTTCTTCGACAAGTTCTGTCCGCGGTTATAAACCATATTGGCAATAGGGTTGCTCATATCCGGACTTAACTTATCAAGACCTGAAGCAGCCTTATCTGACTTATCAAAATATTCTCCTTCAGCATTATATACCGGCATCAACGGACATCCAACCAACATGTTATGAATATCGTTCCAATAAATATTTCCGATACCAATACCTTGTTTTTCGTTGTAACTGTAATTTAAGTTTTCACCAAACTTAATGACATCAAAGCCATTGGCTCCTTTTAAAAGGATATGTTCTGAGTTTAACCTGGCAGTGTAACGTTTAAAATCGGGTTCTACCGGGCTACCATAAATACCTTGTTGGTCAACCGAAGAAAAACCCATAGAGAATTTTGAAATCTCGCTACCTCCGGCAATGTTAATTGCATGGTTTTGGGTAACCGCATTTTTATTCCGGATTTCATTAATCCAGTTTGTTCCGTTCCATTCGCCACTGTTGATTTTATTATACAGATCAGGCATCATGGTTGCCCAATCATAGGCTGCCAAACCTTCGTTGAAATTAATTTCATCCAGGATAGTCATGTATTCCTTGGCATTAAGAAGTGGTGCCTCTTTGTAAGGATTCTGTATGCCGTAATAGCCATCATAGGTAATTTGCATTTTACCTGATTTTCCCTGTTTGGTAGTAACCAGGATAACTCCGTTGGCTGCACGCGCACCATAAATGGCAGCCGAAGCAGCATCTTTCAACACGTCAATCGATTCGATATCCGAAGTAGATAAAGCATTAATATCACCACCGGCAACTCCATCGATTACATACAACGGTGTGGAGGAGCCTACAGTTCCCAATCCACGAACGGTTACTTTAAAACCTTCGCCCGGCATACCCGACGATTGAGTAATGCTAACTCCGGGAGTTTGACTTTGCAAAGCGCCTAAAGCACTTACAGTGCTCATCTTTTGCAGATCGTCACCACTTACCTGAATCGTTGCTCCTGTGTTTAGTTTCTTTTTCTGAACACCGTATCCGATCGCAATAACTTCCTCAATCCCGATAGTTTCTTCTTCGAGCTTTACGTTAATAATCGTTTTTCCGGCAACAGGTATTTCCTGCAACTTCATTCCGATAAAAGAAAACTGCAAGCTTGCATTAACCGGAACTCCGGAAAGGACGTACGATCCATCAATGTCAGTGAGTGTTCCGTTGGTCGATCCTTTTACCACCACCGATACTCCGGGAACAGGAGCTCCTGATAAATCGGTCACTTTTCCCGAAACTTTAGCAGTTTGCTGTGTAAAAGTACTATTTTGGTTTTCAGTAAAAAGCAAGATCTGCCGGTTTACTACCTTGTAATTCGTTCCTGTTCCTTCAAACAGTTTTTGAAGTACCTGATCGATGCTCATTGCATTCACCTGCATGTTTACTTTACGCTCAACATCCACTTGTTTGTTGTCGTACATGAAAAAGAATTCGCTTTGATTTTCGATTTCATTCAGGACCTCCTTTACCTGTCCGTTCTGAACTTTCAGGTTTAATTTGGTTTTCTGTGCATAGGTGCCCGAAAAAGCACTGAAAACACTCAGAACCATTAAGAATAGGGTCAGTCGCATAGTTAAAAGAATTTTTTGTGCAAGCGGATTAACCCGCCACACTCGCATTAATTTTTTTTTCATAATTTTGAATGATTTAGTTTTTGAATTTTTGATGCAGTACTTTTTCTCAGGAAGCTTTTTGCATTTAAAAATTCGGTTCAACAATAAAACTAATTTAGAAACAGGGAGTCTCAACCACTTCCTGTTTTTTTTCGCATTACTTCATCGTTTTTTATATTTAATGGTTATTTGTTCCCCCTCAATACGATAGTCAATTGGCGTAATTACTGAGATTAGCTGCAGCACTTCGCGCATGCTTTCGGTTTTTACCTTAAATGTATAATTGTGGCTATAGTACAACGACCGATCGAGATGGATCTTTACCCCATACCATTTCTCCAGGTAATGAATCACTTCTTCAAATGGTTGGTTGTCAAAAATCAGCATATTGTTCAGCCAGGCAGTTAAGGCTTCCATATTTTCAGCTTTGCGCAACTGGTAAGTCCCACCCCGGTAAACCAACTGCTCTCCCGGAGTCAGATCCGAAATCAAATTCCCCTGAAGATTTAATACCTGAACCTTTCCGGATACTAAAGTCACATCAGCCATATCTTTAGAGATGTCTTCATTCACATTAAACCGGGTACCATAAACTTTCACCTGAAATTTTGAGCCCCGAACAACAAACGGATGATCGGGATCTTTAACGACATCAAAAAAACATTCGCCTTTCATTTTCACTTCCCGGTTCTGTGCAGAATAATCTGAAGCATATTGTAATTCCGAACCTGAATTGAGCCAGACATGAGTGCTGTCTGGTAATATTATCTGTGTTTTGTTTCCTTCAGGAGCAATAATTTTGGTATAAGAAACCCAGTTGCTTTTCACATAAGCACCATCGCCTAAGCCAATCCCGGCCAGGAAAACCAGTACCACAACAGCCGCAGCCGCAGCCCATTTAAAATAAATAATACGGTTGGATTTTGGTGTTGCACGATGATTAATCTTAACCATCAGTTTTTGCCAGTTGGTGGTCAAATCAGGTTGATAAAATTCAGATGTGCGTTGTGTGACCGACCACGTATTCATAATCTCCGACAGAATAAGCGGATGATCTGAAGAAGAATCGAGCCACTCCTGAATTTGCTTCATTTGTTCCTGATCTGCCTCGTTCTTTAACTGAGCAGAAATTGCATCCCAGGGTATGTTTTGTTGTTGCATAATTGAATGTCTTGCCTATAAGTCGCAGGAAACAGAAAAATCCCTCAACCAAAAATGCTTTTTTTTTACAGAATTATGCTTTTTCTGTAAAAAATACAATTTGACAACTGATTCACTGATTATTAATCGTTTCAGTTGTGCGAATTTAATTTTCGAAAACGTATAAACTGTTTAAAATTTGAAACTATGCCCAAAATCAAAAAATTTACCCCGGCCCTGAAGGGTGATTTTTTGATTTTTCGGGCTCCCTTCAGGGTTCGGGGTAATCCGAAAAATCAAAATGAATGAAATTTAAACAGTTAGTTATATTTTCTGAATTTTTATTCCTGAAAATCCGGATAGATATATTGATTTTTTGATCCGGCGGATGATGTAGAATGCGAACGATAAATTTACCAAAGGCCCAGCAACGCTATCATAAAAATTTGCTGATAATAAGGGTTCAGCGATTCGCGCAGTTTGCGTAAGGCAATACCCACATGGTTTTCAACGGTCTTGGGCGTAATTCCCAATTGCTCGGCAATCTCTTTATGCGATAAATTGTCTTCCCAAGCCAATTGATAAATTTGCCTGCTTTTCCAGGGAAGCTTACTAATTGCAACATCAATAATTTCGCGCAGTTCGTTGTTTTCCATAAATTGCTGTGCTCCTGAAACCTCTTGCATCTGATAATCGCCAGTATCAAGTGAAGTAAATATTGCTTTATGTTCTTTTCGATAACGACTGATGGCTTTGTTTTTTGCCGAAGCAAAAAGGAACGATTTAAAGGTGGTCCTAATCTGGAGGGTTTCCCGTTTCTCCCAAACATAAGTAAAGATTTCCAGGGCAACTTCTTCAGCTATTTCTTTGGAATGCAGATAAATCAGGAGAAAATTACACAAATCAGAAAAATGGTGGTCGAATAAAAAACGATAAGCCGCAATATCTCCACCGGCCATTTGCAGCAAGGCTTCCGTATCGTTCGTAAAATTTTGCTTCGACATATCACTTCCTTTAAATCCCAAATCCAACCGATGGCCAGCAAATATAGCAATTCGGTACTTATTACAATATCTATTTGACAAACCTCAGCCCAATCATCCCATTACGCAGCTCAATCCGGTTCGTTGTCAACCAAAGATTTAAAATCGCCCGCATACTTCTCCCGATACAATTCGAAATACAGCTTGGCAAAATTATCGAATACCAAATGTGCCAGGCCCAGTTTACCCTGACGAGTCAGAATACTTATTTTTTTGCGCAGAGCCGGTTCGTTTAGCGGATCGTTCAGGCTGATTACCTCTGCAACCTCAAGCAGAAGTGTACCCTGTTTCTCCTCATCCAGAATCCGGAACACTTTCAGCCCAAATTCAATAATCCGGTTGCTCATGGCGTTGATATACGGATCTACCCACGATTCGTTCATAGTTGGCAAAAGAGTACCTTTTTTCAATGCCTGTAGTAAATCAGGAAGCCCTTTAATCAGCAGCTTTTCGTCGTCCAAAGATTCCAGTGCAGTTAACTCACCTTCGGCAAAGGCAAAATCGACAAAATAGTTTCCGGTAAATTCAAGCATCCAGAGTTTATCCTGAAAAACAAGTTTCAATCCCTGGCACGGAGCCAACAGCGCTTTCAGGTTCTGGATGTTGGTTCCGCGAATATTTTTGGCATTCTGCGGACTTACTCCCGGCCACAAACAATCTGACAATTTATTGGAGCTGATGCCTTTTCGGCCATTCACGCTATGTAACAGAATCAGCACGAACAATTGCTTAATCTTAGGCGAAAATTTCAGGCTAATATCTTTACCATCAGAACAAATCACCTTTAATCCGCCAAAACAATTAATTTGTTCCTGAACAACAGAAAGCCCGGATGTGTTAATCACTTTTGGGCTTGCTACAGGTACAGCGATTGGCTCTTTTGGCTTCCGGGGTAATAACCAACGCCGTAAACCGACACCCAGGATCCCCAAAAAAAGAACAGCCCAAACTACCCAACCCGACAAGAATGAGGATTCGACACCGTTGCCCGATAAATATCCATGTTTAATTTCTTCACTATTAAGTTCGCGGTCCCAAATGTTCAGTTCACTCATGTAACCCACAAAAAATTCTTCCCACAGATTGCTCCCAATCAACATGGTATAATCCGATGCAAGGTAAGGCGTAAGTAAGTTTACCTGATCGGTCCGTTCTCCGTTCAGGTAAAAGCTAACCTGGTTTTCGCTCCCTGTATGCACCAGGCTGATGAACGACCATTGATTCAACGGGATTTTGGTCCGGGTCGAAATATAATCTTTAACTCCCTGAACGGTAAAGGTTAGCAGTCCGTCATGAATTTTCAGTACAAAATCTTTTCCCTTGCCCAAAATACAATTATTACCGCCAAGTTCGGTTGGTTTAATCCATGCTGTAATGCTAAAGTTTGGTTTTAATGCCGACCGACTTCTTAAACCTCCGTCCAGATAATCTTTCCCTGAGAAAAAAGCGCAATTCCCGTGTTCCGGATCTTTCACAAAACCAAGTCCGTTCGAGATAATCTCATCATCATTTTTGCGCTGAATATTGCTGACATTTTTAGAAAAAAGGAACCGGTCGGTAAGTCCAAAGTCCAGGTCCAGCGGAACAGCATTGAACGTTTTAATGTTTCTGACATTTTCAGGAGTTGGCAAAATAATATCAGGCGAAAACTGGTAACCGGCTTTGTATGGCGACAACGCGAAACGACTTTCGAGACTGACCGGGAAACTGAAATAGCCATTGGTTTTGCGTCCGGGATAATCTTTCCACGATACATCGGCCAGTAACTGATTACCATTGCGAACCACACCGAAAATCTTCGGATGACTATTCAATGCAGCTACAACGGCTGACATTTCAACTACATTTCGGCTATTCACCTGAATAAAATTGGGAAGTTTGCCGGTTAGTTCCCACAATTGGATGAAAGACTCAACCGAAGGCAAATAATCCGGGCCAATAATTGTCCAAAGAAATTCTTTACAATTAAGGTTCAACTGAGCGATTTTTGAACTATCCGGGAACTGAACTTTATCCAAATCAGCCTCATTTACCACAACAATTCCCGGAAGATCGTTGGCCGTAACAGCAAATTCACTGGTCGAGATTACAACTACCGGTTGATTTTGCTGGGGAATACGGGCGGCAAGTTGTTTCAAAAATGCTGTTTTTTCTCCGGAAGCAACAAAAGCCAGTGGAATTTGCTTCAGTAACAACGCATCGAGTTGTTCAGATTCAAGTGTAGCCAAATCAACAATCAAATGCGAACGTAGCCTCAACAATTGGCCAATGCTATCCTGATTTTCTGAATACAAAACGTTCCCTGCCTGCGAAAACAAAGGAAAAGCATTCAGCAGAATGATTAAAATAAACTTGTATGGCACTATTTTAAGTCGCAAGTGTTTAATTAATATTCAATTAGGTCAAATGAACCGGGTACGCCCGACACGCTAAAACGCACGCTTATTTGGGCCCACTTTGAAGTTTGCAAATTAGGCAAAAAAACCGATGATTGTCGTTCAAAAAAACGGATCTTCGCATCAGGATTTTTTGAGATAACCATGGCAAAAAACAAATTCAGAACAATCGTTTTCGGGAAAGCGGCATTGCCCATCTGGCTCGCGTTGGTAACTTTCGGGCTCACCGAACTCTTTTCGCGCTATCCGAAAATCACCGAGTCTGTTTATTCGCAAACACTTTATCCTGCGATTGCTTTCCTGCTTTCATTTTTGAGCAAATGGGTTCCTTTCTCGCTCGACGATGCTTTTTATGCGCTGCTGGCCGCATTCCTGATTATCCTTATCGTTTTAGTCCTGATACGAAAAATAAAATTCAGCCGCTTTCTGTTTACAATCGTACAAGCACTGGCCATTTGTTACGTGTTGTTTTACTGGTTCTGGGGGTTTAATTATTACCGAAGCGGTATTAACGAGCGATTGTCAATTGCTAAGTCAAACCCCGACACCGTGCAGTTTGTAAGGGTTTTTGAAAACCTGATTGCCCGAACCAACACATCGTATTGCACCTACGAAAATGTAAAATATTCCACAATCGATTCACTGGTCGAGTCTTCCTATCAAAACCATGCCCCATTCCTGAAGTTGAATTATCCGCAGGGAACCCGTATTCCAAAACCAATTACGCTTAGCTCATTTTTTGCCAAAGCTGGCATTGCCGGTTATTACGGACCATTTTTCAGCGAAGTGCACCTGAACGACAGTTTGCTGATGATTGAATATCCGCAGGTTTTGGCGCACGAATTTGCCCACCAGTTTGGTGTCACCAGCGAGGCCGAAGCCAATTTTTACAGTTGGCTGATTTGTTCACGAAGCGATTCGAAACTCCTTCAATACTCCGCTAATATCAGCATGATTAACTATTTCCTGTCGCAGTCGAAACATCTTCATAACTTCCCTGACCTGGTTCATCAAATCCGGAAACCAGTGATCGACGATATCCGGAAAGTACAGAAACACTGGGAAAGCATGAGAAATGAACAGATTGACAAAGCTGCCGGAAAGGTGAATGATGTTTATCTGAAAACGAACAAAATTGAAAAAGGCATTGAAGATTACTTCGGCGTTGTACAATTTGTGATGGACTTTGAAACGGATTCGGTGTCACAAAAAAGAGTCGGGAATCGTGATAATTGAATATCAAAAAATTTAAATCTTAACTACGGGTAGAATTTACAAACCAATCGAGATATTTTTCGAGCTGCGTACCTAGATAATACGGCAAATTCAGCAATTGATAAACCTTTCCGGAGGTTGTTTGGGCCTCTGTAACACTCAGTTCTCCTGAATAAAACCGAACGGCAAACGAATGAGGCGCTTCATCCATAAAAAGATGCAGCGACTTCAAGGTTCCTTCTTTGCCTGATTTAACCTCGACCGGGATTAACTTTCCTTCGAAAGAGAATACGAAATCAACCTCTGCATTTGATGTTTTTTTCTCGCGTACCCAGAAATTCAATTTGTCCAATGCCGCATTCTGCACCGAAAGTATTTCTTGCCCAATTAAATGCTCAATTACTTTTCCCTGATATACCGAATTCAAATCAGATGTTCCCAGTATTTCCCGTTGAATGCCAACGGCATAGTTCAGTAATCCGGTATCAAGTATCTGTAATTTGGGCGATTTTTTAACATCAGGCAATAAAGGCAATTGCGCTGACGTAACGGGAAATAACAGTTGAAGCAACAACGCTTTTTCCAAAGTGCGTAAAGCTTCGCCCATATCACGCGACCGGTAAGGCGAATTGCCAAAACCTTCAAACTTTATCCGGCTGCCAGCTTCAGGAAACGAAGAACGGATCACATGCCGGATATGCTGAATTTGCGAATCAGATGAGGCATACTTTTCAACATCATCCATGTATGAAGCAATTAACGAGTCGTATATGGACGATAGTGCCAGCAAATCTTTCTTTTCACTGTAAGTTTTCACTATTTCGGGCATTCCACCAATCAACGCATAAGTATGAAACAATTGAAGCAGTTTAGAATGGGAAAAAGTAGCAACCGGAACATGCTCTATCTGTTGCAAAGCAGCAGTTTCGCCCATTGCATCCAGGAATTCAGGGAACGAAGCGGGTCTCACCACTTTGTATTCAACCCGCCCAACCGGAAAACTAATGTTTTTATCGAATAGGGTTTCCAGCATACTGCCTGCCGCAATCACCGGAATGTCTGGTTCCTGTTCAAGAAAATATCTCAGAATATTTAATGCAGCAGGAACTTCCTGAATTTCATCGATAAAAATCAAGGTTCGTTTTTTTTGATCCAGCGAACAGTTTTTGATGAAAAACAGTGCCTGAACCAAAGTTTCAATAGAGGTAAATTGTTCGAAAGGTTGCCGGTCTTCCGGTAATTCCAGATTCAGGTAAATGTATTGCTCAAACCGGTTGGCAAATTGCTTCACCAAAGTCGTTTTGCCAACTTGCCTGGCTCCCCTTAATATCAAAGGTTTGCGGCTAGATTGAGCTAGCCATTTATCGAGTTCGTTAATAATATATCGGTTAAACATGACACAAAGTTAGGGTAATTTTAACACAATTGCGTCACAAAGTTAGGGTAATTTTTGCCAAATATTGACACAAAGTTAGGGTAATTTTTGTTTTAATGCATAAAAACCCGCCTTCTCGTAAGAAAACGGGTTCGATTTATAGAGAGTAAGCAACCGACCCGCCTTGACGACGGTACTGAGGCTTACGAAAATCGCACCAACAGTAGTTGGCGCAATTATATTTTGATCGTTGTAGAGACGCGATTAATCGCGTCTCTGCCTATCTGTTGAATTATTTTATTTCCGACCCGTTTTTAACCGGTGTGGTTGGGGTCACGAATTTCAGCGAACCATCGGCATCTTGCGCCATCAGGATCATTCCCTGCGACAGGATTCCTTTCAGTTCACGTGGTTCGAGGTTTACCAGGATACTGACCTGCTGGCCAATAATTTCTTCCGGATTGTAATATTCCGCAATGCCCGAAACTACGGTGCGCTTGTCAATCCCGGTGTCGATGGTCAACTTCAACAGCTTTTTGGTTTTGGCCACTTTTTCGGCTTCAATGATGGTTCCGGTGCGGATGTCCATTTTCTGGAAATCGTCGTATGTGCAATTTTCTTTGGCCGGCTCAATAGTTGCATTGGCTGCTTCGTTGGCTTTTTTGGTAGCCAGCAGTTTGTTCACCTGCTTTTCTATCACATCGTCTTCAATCTTTTCGAACAACAATTCAGGAGTGTTGGTTTGATGACCAACCAGAAGTAAATCGGTTCGACCCAAATTGCTCCAATTGAGTTCGTCCATATTCAGGAAAATACGCAGTTTGTCCATGCTGAACGGAAGGAATGGCGCAAAAATAATGGTGAGATTGGCGGTAATTTGCAAACAAACGTTCATGATGGTTTTTACACGTTCCGGATCGGTTTTTACCACTTTCCAGGGCTCGGCATCGGCCAGGTATTTGTTGCCCAAACGGGCCAAATCCATCGCGAATTTCAATGCTTCACGGAAACGGTATTGCGAAATGCTCTTTTCCACTTCAGCTTTAATGACTGAAATTTCAGCCAGTGCCAGTTGGTCGGTTTCGGTTAATGCCCCGGCAGCCGGAACTTTTCCGTCGTAATATTTTTGCGTCAGCACCAAAGCACGGTTGACAAAATTGCCCAGAACAGCCACCAGTTCGTTGTTGTTGCGGGCCTGAAAATCTTTCCAGGTAAAATCGTTGTCTTTGGTTTCGGGAGCGTTGGCGGTGAGTACATATTTCAGCACATCTTCCTTTCCAGGAAATTCGTCGAGGTATTCGTGCAGCCAAACGGCCCAGTTGCGCGAAGTGGATATTTTATCGCCTTCGAGGTTCAGGAATTCGTTGGCCGGTACATTTTCAGGTAAAATAAACGTTCCTTCGGCTTTGAGCATGGCCGGGAAAATGATGCAGTGGAACACAATGTTGTCTTTCCCGATGAAATGCACCATTTTGGTTTCCGGATCTTTCCACCACTTCTCCCAGTCGGGTGTCCACTCTTTGGTAGCCGAAATATAGCCAATCGGCGCATCGAACCAAACGTACAACACTTTGCCTTCGGCGCCGTCAACCGGAACAGGCACACCCCAGTCGAGATCGCGGGTTACAGCACGTGGTTGCAATCCGCTGTCAATCCACGATTTGCACTGACCGTAAACATTCGATTTCCATTCTTTGTGACCTTCCAAAATCCATTCTTTCAGCCAGCCTTCGTATTGGTCAAGCGGCAAATACCAGTGTTTGGTTTCTTTCATCACCGGCGGATTTCCACTTAAAGTCGATTTCGGGTTGATCAGATCGGTAGCATTCAGCGTACTTCCGCAAGCTTCGCACTGATCTCCATAAGCGCGTTCGTTTCCACATTTGGGGCAGGTCCCGGTAATGTAACGGTCGGCCAGAAATTGCTTGGCTTCCACGTCGTAATATTGTTCGCTGGTTTTTTCGATAAATTTACCTTCGTCGTGCAACTTCTTGAAGAATGCTGAAGCCGTTTCGTGATGAACGGGTGCACTGGTACGCGAATACACATCGAATGAAATTCCGAAGCGTGAAAAAGCATCTTTAATAATGTTGTGATATTTATCCACGATATCCTGTGGGGTAACTCCTTCATTTTTGGCTTTCAGGGTAATGGGTACGCCATGTTCGTCAGAACCACCGATAAACGCCACTTCCTGTCCGTTCATACGCAAGTAGCGGGCATAAATATCAGCCGGAACATACACGCCGGCCAGGTGACCAATGTGAACCGGGCCGTTGGCATACGGCAAAGCCGAAGTAATGAGGGTACGCTTATAATCAGTCATTTTACTTTTGATTTTATTGAGGGTGACAAAGATAGTTGATTTTTTTAGTCAGAGGAAGAAAGTGGACAGTCTCTGCACGCAGTATTCAGGATAAAAAATCAGGAAAACGAAACACCCTGCACCGAAAGTTCCGATGCAGGGTGTTCTGCTCTTTTTTTGTTTCAGGAATTATTCCACAATAGTTACCCATCCATGCGTATCAGGCTCGTCGCCATACTGGATACCACGTAATTTTTTGTAGAGTTTTTCGCTGATTGGTCCCGGCTGGCCATCGGGTGAAAACACGTAGGAAATCTTTTCATCGTAATCGTCAATCCGTTCTATCGGACTGATGACCGCTGCTGTTCCACAAGCGCCAGCTTCTTCAAAAGTTGCCAGTTCTTCTACAGCAATTGACCGTTGTTCCACCTTCAGCCCCATATCTGCGGCTAGCACCATTAAACTTTTATTGGTGATTGATGGCAAAATTGAACTTGACTTTGGAGTGACGTACGTGTTGTTTTTGATTCCGAAGAAGTTGGCCGCACCACATTCGTCGATGTATTTTTTTTCTTTGGCATCGAGATAAAACACATTGGAATAACCCAATTCATGCGCTTTTTGCCCGGCTACCAAACTTGCAGCGTAATTTCCACCCACTTTATATTTACCCATTCCGAGCGGTGCTGAGCGGTCGAACTCGCGCATAATTACAAATGGCGTAGTTTGGAACCCACCTTTAAAGTACGGGCCAACGGGTGTTACAAAAATAACGAACATGTATTCCGATGCCGGTTTAACACCCACCTGGGCGCCGGTTCCGAACAAAAACGGACGGATATACAACGATGCGCCCGATTCGTAAGGCGGCACAAAACGCTCGTTCAATTTCACGGCTTTAACAACGGCTTCTTCAAATTTTTCAATCGGCAGAACGGCCATCATCGTTCCCATGCTCGAATCCTGCATACGTTTGGCATTTTCGTCCATCCGGAAAACCCTGATTTTACCATCTTTTCCGCGAAAGGCTTTTAAACCTTCAAACGATTCCTGCCCGTAATGAATGCAAGTCGCCGCCATGTGCAGATTCAGGTATTCGCTGTCGCTCACTTCCAAATCGCCCCATGCTCCGTTGCTGTAGGTGCAACGTATGTTGTAATCGGTTTTCATGTAACCGAATGCCAGATTACCCCAATCTATATTTTCCATAATTAGTAAAATTGTTCGTCATTCGTTTTGAGTGTTTGTGCAGCGGCGGATTAAAAGTACTTTCCCTTCCGTTGTCCACATACATCCCGTTAACTGCTGGCGATTTATTTAGAATTAAATTTTTTTTCAGTTTTCCACTGTGATATTTCCGGAGGACCAGCCAAAAATGCTCTTGAATCCTCCATAAAACTTTGTAAGTGCATTGTTTTCATGTGATCACCATTGTAATAGGTTTCATCACTCCACTCTTCATAAAGCAAGATATTGGAATCATCTTTCGGATCTACATGCAGTGTAATATTCACGAAATTTGGTTCTTTCTTTACCTCTTGTATCAGTTTTGTCAAACCTGCAATCGCTTCTTCACTTTTTAAAGGTTGCGTCTTGTATATTACAAGTACAATTAGGTTTTGGTTATTTTCCTTGCTCATGGTTTCTTGTTGCTTGTTTTGACAGGAAATTAAAAAAAATGTCAAAATTGTTACAATGAGTTTAGTTGTTTTCATATTTTATTGATTTTAACTGATTTTTCTCAAAATTGATCGTTTGGAGTTACCAAGATACACTTTAAAGAGCGATAAATTAACGAAAAAAAATACGGAGATGAAACGACTTATGACCTTCGTATGTAAATTTATCAATTTAGTCATTAGTGCTGATTTCCAGCCAGTAGCCATTGTGCTTTCGGATATTGAGCACCCGTCCGTCCGAAAAAATCAGGTATTGCCCTTTTATTCCATTCAGTATTCCTGAAATTACCGGGTCTTTATCAAACGAAACACTGGTTACTTTCTCCGGAAAAACAGAACATGGATACCGCATTTTCCAGATCTGGTCATCGGTGCACAAATATTGCTGCAATTCGGCCGGAAGCAACTGATACGCATTTACTTTTTCTTCCTGAAGGTTGTACACCTGAACATCCTTATTCTGAAGCATCGAACGCCAATTGGTTTTATCCGAGAAGAAGTTCTTCAAATAGACTTCAATCACTCCGGAAATGTGGCGATTTGGTGTTTTGGCCAGTAAAATAGCTTCACTGGCGCCCTGATCAATCCAACGGGTGGGCACCTGGTGATGGCGGGTTACTCCTACTTTCAGTTCTCCGGAAACAGCCAGGTAAACGAAATGGTCGATCAGGTCGTGTTCGCGGGCCCAGTCCATGTCGCGGGCAATGCCAAGGTGCGCTTTCGATAATTCGGGACGCATCACCGTTTCACTGGCTTCGGGGGCGGTTTGCAGGCAGTTGTAACAAAAGCCCTGCCCGAACGAAGTTTTGGTCTTTTTTCCGCAGGCAATGCAATTGATCTGGCCAGTGAATTTCATACTGATGGATTTCCCGATCCATTGGTTCATCGGCAGTTCGGTTTCTCCCAACGGAAGAAAATATTGCACCGGATCGGCGTATTCCGACCGCATTTTTATGATATTTCCTGAAACAAGCATGATCGTTGAATTTTAGTGAAGCCAAAATACATTAATTTTAAGGAAAAACAATTCGTAAAAAACCTTGTTCTAAACAGAACCACTGATTGACAAAAGTAAAACATTTCATTTTCAGGTAAATGGAAAAGCCGTTGGTAAATAATGACTATGTATTGGAGAAATTTCAGGGAAAAGGCGGCTGGACTTTTGCACGCATTCCGGAGGTTCTGCAAAGCAAAACAACGCCTTTCGGGTGGGTAAAAGTAAAGGGAACCATTGACGATTACGAGATAAAAAATTACAGGCTCATGCCCATGGGCGATGGACAACTCTTTTTTCCGGTTAAAGCAGAAATACGAAAGAAAATCGGGAAAAAAGAAGGCGACTTTGTGAGAATTGTGCTGTATCCGGATAATGAGCCGATTGAAATACCTGAAGAATTAATACAATGTTTAATGGATGAGCCTGTAGCATATTCCAACTTTTTAAGTTATACCGACGGAGAAAAGAAAGCATTCATTGAATGGATTTATTCGGCAAAAACGGTAGAAACCAAAGTGGAACGAATAGCTAAAACGCTTGCCATGCTTGAAAAGCGACAAAAACTTTACAGTAAATAATATTCTAATTTTTACACCTTGGCACTAAGCAACTTCGAACGATTGATACAACTGGCCGACGAGGTATTTGCCGTAAAAAGCGATCCCAGTCAACTCGATGTAAACCCGGAAGTACGGGAACGGCTGCACCAGATCCATCCGGCTACGGTTTCGGCGCACGACGACGGAAACGGCCCGGTTGCATGGGTTTTACTTATCCCAACCACGATTGGATTAATGAAACGGTTTCTGGAATCGGAAATCTCAGAAAAAGAACTCTTCGAACTTACCCCGCTGAATATCAGCTACGATGCCATTTACCTCTGCTCGGCCCTGGTTCTGGAAGAATACCGCCGGAAAGGGATCACCAAACAACTGGCGCTTGCGGCTATTGAAAGCATCCGAACAAAACATCCGTTTAAAGCAGCGTTTGTATGGGCTTTCAGCCCTGAAGGGGATAAGGCTGCTGAAATGATTGCCCGACTGGCTGGGCTACCGCTACATAAACTGGAGAAATAAGTTTAAAATATCGGGTATGAAAATTTTCCGGCAAATCACAATCCAATTTTCGGTTAAGCTCCCTTCGACACGCTTTCCTTCGATACGCTTCGCTACTCAGGAACCACGCTGCTCAGGGAGCGGCGCATTGAATAGCATTTATCGCTATGAAACAGAAATATTCGCAAACTCGCTCCCTGAGCGCGAAGCAGTCGAAGGGAATTCTTGACTAGAATGTTGAAAACGATTTCTCTTGAAAAAATGGAGTAAATGTTACAATATTGATTTGCATCGGCCTTTAAAAATCGAAAACTATCAACAGTTATTTTACCACAACATTGACAGATTAAATGATTAAAAAAACTTTGTCCAGTCCTAGGAAATTGTAGTGCATTGAGCGGTTAACTTTAAGAACCCCGAAACTACTTAAATCTTCCGATCTCTTCGGCACTTAACGCCCGGTCGAATACGACCAATCCACCAATTTGACCACAGAAATTGTTGCCCATTCCGCGAGCCAGTAAAACAGCCCCAACGGTAAAATCCGATCCGTTGTTTCCCATTCCGTCAGGATAAAAATACGGGTTTTTCGAATGCATTATTCCTTCGGGATAACCCGGAAACCCTTTGGTGTGGTTGATAAGCTCCGGCTCTCGGGTTTCAAACCCGCCATTCAGGTACGAGTGGATATACTGCCCATCGTAGGTAAAAGCCACAAATTGCCATTGTCCTTTTTCAACAGGTTGTTTGCTGGCCGAATAATCGATGGAATACGGAAACGGCGGCGTTGGTTTTCCGGTGTACGAAATGTGCCCGCATACTTGGTCGCCTCCGTTGTAATGGGGCAAGCTTACAAAAAGTCCATACTGGCGTTTGCCGCCCGAAGCATATTCGTTCCACATGCCGCCCACAAAACCGGTTTTGCCTTCCCATTTTACCCAGGCCATCACGGTTACACCTTGATTTTTCCCGTGAATGTTCAGTTTCCCGGTTTTCGAATTCGGTAACCGAAGAAAAGCACTGTCGCGAAACAACGCAGAGTAGCCCGAAAGTGGCCCGTCATTTAAGCGGAGAATCCTCCCTTTTTGCTCTTTCAGTGGAAACTTTCCTTTCCCAATGGCTTTCCTTGCTTTTCCTGCTTCCTCTTTAAAATCCCATAAAGCAATTAATCCGGAAGTGGATTTAATGCTTGAAACAAGTTCCGGATTTCCCTTAAGGTTTGGAGTTTTCGCCTGTATCGGAATGCAAGCCGCGGTCAGAAAGAGAAGAATAAAAAATTTACGAAGCATAGGTTTACGGTTCGGGTTCGGAAAACAAAGGTGAAAAAAATTTAGAATTTGTACAGACTCATTCGTCCTGCTTTTAATCGACTCTTAACATGGAACAAAGCGGCATCTGCATTATTTAAGATGCTGATTATTTGAATATTGATCGCTACGATTACAATCCTGTTATTGAAATGTAATCGTAGCGTAAATAAATATTAATCGTTCTGTAACGACTTAACTATTCCTTAGCACCCGAATTAACAGCCTATCTCTTCGCGAAACAGATAGCAAAAAGTAAAAATCAATTTATTAATTCAACTATTTTCGAGTGAAACTAAAACAAATTTTGTTGGTCGCGGTCTGGATGATCATTGGGGTTACCGCCCAGGCACAAACTGGTGTTATTAAAGGAACAGTTACGGATGCAAACACCAAAGAAACTCTGATCGGGGCCACAGTCGCACTTCAGGGAACCACCAACGGAGCCATCACCGATTTCGACGGCAATTTCCGCATCGAGAAAGTGACCGCCGGAAGCTATAATCTGGTCATTTCTTATATATCCTACGACAATCAAATTGTACGTGTGGAAGTTACAAGCGGAAACGAATCGGCTGTTACGGTCGGGTTAAAACCGGCATCGGTTGATATCGAAGAAGTTCAGGTAGTGGCTAAACGCCGCGACAACACAGAAGTTTCGATGCTTTCGAGCCTGAAAGCCGGAAGTCTGATCGTAAGCGGAATCACCGCGCAACAAATCAGCAAATCGCAGGATAAAGATGCCGCCGAAGTGATCCGCCGAGTTCCGGGAATTACCATTACCGATGGGCGCTTTGTGATTGTACGCGGGTTGATTGAACGATACAATTCGGTCATGCTGAACGGTGCCACTGCTCCCAGTTTCGAAGCCGACAAGCGGGCTTTTTCGTTCGATGCCATCCCCAGCGGGATGATCAACAACATCCTGATTTATAAAAGCCCGGCACCCGAATTGCCTGCCGATTTTGCCGGTGCGGCTATTAACGTTGAAACCAAAAGTGTAGCCGACGAAAACAGCCTGGTTATTTCGTACGGAACCAAATTTGTTCAGCATACCACATTCAATAACGATTTTTTGACTTACTCCGGCGGAAAAACCGATTGGCTGGGATTTGATGACGGTACACGCGACATCCCCGCAGGAATTCCTACCAGTACTGAGTTTAAAGAACTTTACAACTGGCAGACCGTTGATGATTACGTTCAGAAAACGGATAAACTGACTCAAATTTCCAAATTATTCAGCAACAATTGGGAAACTAAATCGAAAAATGTTTTGCCCGATCAAAACCTGTCAGTAACCCTGCAACGCCGTTTCGTTTTGGGTAAAGTTTCAATCGGTAATATTTCATCTTTTAATTACAATTCTACCAGCGATTGGTTAAGTGTTCACCGACTAGAATATGGAAATATAGAAGAAGAGCAAAACAAAGATTTCGACTTCAAAGATCAGCGAAGCAAAGAATCAGTCAAACTTGGGTTTATACACAACTGGAACATTTTGTATGGGAAAAATCAGAAGCTCGAATTCCGAAATTTCCTGAACCAAATGGGGAACAAAACTACCAGTGTTCGCGATGGATTTAATTATAATAACAATGGCGAAGAGCCATTAAGGTTTCTTGATTTGAAGTTTGAAAGCCGTTTGGTGTATTCAGGGCAATTAGCCGGAGAACAGCGTTTTAATCAGGAGCGCACTAAAATCAACTGGATGGCCGGATACGGATCGACAAACAACAAACAACCCGACAACCGCAGGTTAGCTTTTGCCCTCGACCAAAACGACCAGAGCGAAAACTTTAACAAATATTATTTACGGTTACAAAGTGTACCAAACCCATACCTGGGTGGTAGGCTATGGCTCGATCTGGACGAGAATGTGGTAGAGTTTAAAGCCGATTTTGAGCATTTATTCCGCCTGTTCGATAGCGAAACCGACTATTCGTTTAAAGCCGGTGCATATCATCAAAAGAAAACCCGTTCTTTCGATTCCCGTTTAATTGGAGCTGTTGCCGTTAAAGGGGCACCCGATATTTTCTATAATTCGTTAAGCGATATTTTTGCCGAAGAAAATTTCTACTTCGACCAAACAGCGCCCTATAACGAGCACGGACTTTCGTACCGCGACAACACCAATGCCAGCGACAGTTATAAAGCATCCGACGAACTCACTGCCGGGTATGTTGGCCTGAAAATTCCGTTTACACCTAAATTGAATCTGTACGGAGGTGTGCGCATTGAGAAATTCCACCGCCTCATCAGCGACTTTTACGAAAAAACCGGTAATACCGATGAACTCGACATCATTCGCGACACGTTAAATGTCTTCCCTTCATTAAATTTAACGTACAACCTGAATGAAAAGAACCTTTTCCGTGCCTCATTTGGGAAAACGGTGAATCGTCCTGAATTCAGGGAAATGTCCAACTTCGTCTATCAGGACTTCGACATGTTTGTACTGGTACACGGGAACGAAGATCTCCAGAATGCCTACATCAATAACTACGATTTCAGGTATGAATGGTATCCGTCTGCTGGCGAGATTGTTTCGGTTGCCGCATTTTACAAAGATTTTACCAATCCTATCGAAGCGTTCCTTATTCCCGCCGGAACCGGTTACGACTACAAACCATACAATACCGAAGAAGGCTACAGCATGGGACTTGAGCTGGATGTACGAAAAAAGCTAACCGAATTTGAAAACTCCGGAAGCGCTTTAAGACACCTCAAAGATCTGACCATCATATTCAATACCTCGCTTATCAAAAGTGAGATTAATACCGAAAAGCAAGATTTTGCCCGTGATAAAAAACGCATCATGCAAGGGCAATCGCCTTATATCTTTAACCTTGGGCTCAATTACCAACCCGAAGGGTCTGGATTAACCGCCAGCCTGAACTACAACCTGATAGGAAAACGCATCGTTTATGTAGGAACGCCTACCAATCCGCACACCTGGGAACTTCCAAGAAATTCACTTGACCTCACCATCGAAAAAAATATTGGCAAACGTGTAAGTCTGAAAGCAGGCCTGAAAGACATCCTGAATCAGCCGGTACGCTATGTGCAATACTACGGAGCTGCTGAGGATATTGAAATGGACACCTACCGCTATACCCCGAACCGGAATTTCTCGCTCGGAGTTGTGGTAAAACTCTAATATTGAAATACATGAAAAGTGTGTTTACAAATTACAACGGAAATCAAGTTCGATATTTTATATTCTTAAAATTTCAAGTTATGAGAAAAATTTTACTTTCATTAACCTTATCATTCATTCTTGCTGGTGGCCTTTTTGCGCAGGACATCAACAATGCCTTTTTTGATAAAGTAAGTTACGTGGGAGCTTTTAACGGCGTTACCAACTGGACAACAGGTTGGACCGAATGGAGCCCGGTAACCAAAGTTTATGCTGATGCTACCGTAACCAAAGGGAACGGGCAGTTCAGCCGATCTGCCGGTGTACACATTACTGCCAACGAAACCTGGAGCGGGGTGATTAAACTCGATGGCTGGGTGTATGTTGAAGATGGCGCAACACTTACCATTGAAGCAGGAACCGTTATTCGCGGTACCGAAAAAAGCGTACTGGTTATCGAACGTGGCGCCAAAATTATGGCAGTCGGCACTTCAACCAGTCCAATTGTATTTACTTCGAACAAAGGTGCCGGTCTGCGTGCAAACAGCGACTGGGGCGGATTGGTTATCTGCGGAAAAGCAATCAACAACATTGCCGGGGGCGAAGGAACTGCCGAAGGTGGTATTGAATCTAAATATGGTGGTATAGTAGCCGATGATAATTCAGGAGAATTAAAATATGTTCGTATCGAGTTCCCCGGCTACGAAGTAGCAACCGGAAAAGAGGTAAACGGACTGACGCTGTGTTCGGTAGGAAGTGCTACCAAAATCAATTACGTGCAGGTTTCTTACTCGGGCGACGACGGTTACGAATGGTTTGGGGGTTCGGTAAACGCCAAATACCTGATTTCGTACAAAACCGAAGACGACGATTTTGATACCGACAATGGTTATAACGGAATGATCCAGTTCGGCTTGATTTCACGTGATCCCGAAATTGCCGAAATTGATGATGCAGCCAACGGTTTCGAATCGGACAACGATGCTTCGGGAAGCGGTGCAACGCCATTTACATCAGCCATTTTCAGTAACATCAGCGCATTCGGTCCGGCCAAAAGTGCAACCGAACCGGCAACTTTAAAAACAAACCACGCCGGTGGTTCAGCATTGCGTTT
>JAIBEY010000099.1 GCA_019459525.1 Prolixibacteraceae bacterium | reverse complement strand
TGAAACATGCGTGTTGCTTAAGGTAGCCATGTCTCATTTCAGAAAACACATGGTAAAGTGGAGGCCGATTTTCTTTTTGGCAGTCTCTTCAGGTAAATATAAGTTTTTTTCGCCACTCTCAAGGGCACAATCCATGATCTGGATGGTTTCTGCCGTGCCTTTTATGGGAAACGTTCCTTCAGTTAAAATAAATTTTTTTCTGTCGCTATCCAATCCGGTGGACTGAAAGGTACCTTCGTGATTCGGGATGTCTGATGCTTTCATTTTTTTTCAGATAGATTGTTTGAATTCGTCAGGCAAAGAGAGGTTTCAGCTCAATTATTCTTTGACTTTCAAAATCTTATCTAAAATTAAACCATTGATTTTTTAAGTTCAATGACACCAACGTGTCATTTTTCTATGGTATCAATGCAGGTTATCCGGGTTGAGTATCACCAGTCAATACTTCATTAAAAACTGAAATAGGGTAATTACGAAGATAAATAGCGCAAATCCGAAAAGGTATTCAGTTAAAATCAGGAAATTTCCTGCCCTTTTTAAACAAGCCTTTCTTCCGTCTTTTTCGTCCTGCGTTTTTTTGCGCAAATAGGCAATGTGGTAGCTCAAACTGTCGCTGGCCCAAAAGCGGTGAGCCAAAGCGGCTCCCGATGCCAATGCAAAAACAAGCAACGTTGCAAAAAGCATGTATTTGTCGAATAAGGTCAAATGCAGGATGGAGCCTTCTTTAAATGTAAACAGGATTAATGTACCAATTCCTGTTATGGCAAGTAACGATAAGCGCAAAAGCTCAGAAGAAAAATTGATGTATTTGTCAGCTATTTCAAAATCGGGTTTATAGTCTTGCTCGGCTATTTCAGGCTTATGGGGATGTTCATCAACAGGTTCCATGATACGATGCGTTTATTTTTTACAAATACCGGATTGAAAGTGCTGTTTGCATCAGAAGTATCGCCGGGTATGATGGTTATTTTTTAGATTGAACTCCTGATTTCCAGTTCCAGATCGATAAAGGCTTGCCTCCATTTACCTACCTCGTTGCGGGCTTCTTCCAGTTCTTTAACTACGGCAGTAAAATCAGAATCCACCGAATCGGCCAACTGTGCCAGATGCAAAAGCATGGTTCCAACAGATCTGGCTGCATTGACTTCGCCACCAATGTAATCGAACATACGCTGCTGAATTGTTTCAGGTTGATCGAACGAAAGGTTGTTCAGAAGTTTGTATAAACCTTTTCGTTCCAGGTTGTCGGTGGCCAGCCGCAACGAATCGCACAACTGGAATTGCCGGTATTTAGCTTCCCAGCCCTGAAAACTTCCCAATTCGTAAATCATCTGTTTGGCACGTTGCCTGTCGCCAAATCGCAGTTCAGAAATTACAGAAGTCAGGTGCTGTTTCAGAATGGTCAAGGTTTCATCGATCAGTTCCGCTGTATCGGCAATCGCATCCCGCATTTCCTTTTTCTGATTTTCAGGAATCTGGATCGCTGTTTTTACTCCTGAAGTCAATTCTTTTAAAATTCCGAATACTTCGCTGAATCCTTCAATTAGTGCTGGCATAGTTCGTGTTTTTATCATTAAATTTCGGAATTATCGGTTTATAGGTTATGAATAGCCCGACCTTTAGGTCGGGGGAAAATGAGAAACAGACCAATCCCGGCTTTAGCCGAAATAATTGAATCTTTAGGCTAAAGCCGAAATACGGATTATTCATCTTTCAACGGCATAAATGCCATTGCTATTCAAATCAACCATATATCCGATAATTCCGTTAAATTTGACTGAATCTCATCTTTACAGGGCTGCCGAAATCGCTGCCGTTACTGCTTTTCCTAATATTTCGAGTGCGGCATTGGCTGCATTCTGGGCAATTGCTTTCGACAAAACGGCCAGGGCATTCAGCTCGGCTTCTAAAATTAGTTTCTCGTCCTGTAAGCGGGACTCAAATTTGGCCTGACTTAATTCGCCTTTTATGCGCAGTTCGGCGAGTAGCGCCAGTCTTTCTTTTTTGTTTTGAAGAAAACGTTCGGCGGTTGCTTTTACTTCCGGCCAATCTTCGGCAACAGCTCCTTTAATTGCCGAAAGCATTCCAGCCGATACTTCATTGATGTTGAAACTCATAATGGCATGTATTATTTATTTTTATTGGGGCGGATTGTTGACCAGTTCTTTCCCTTTTTCGGCCACTTGCATGGCATAAAATATATCGCTGAAAGTCTTGTTGTTCAGTTTAATCAAGCCGTCGCTAAGTGTATTGTCGTCTTTGTGTTCCTGCTTGTATTTTTGCCACAACTGAATGGTAATCTCACATATTCGGATCGAATTTTCATTCAGGGGACGAATTTTATTCTTGTTCAGCAAGGAGTTTAGTTCTACTTCAATAGCAACATACTGCTCCGTATAGTTGTTGAAAGCCCGCCCTTCATTTTCAGCAGTCGAGGTGGCCAGCATGGTCAGGTAGAACTTGTCAACAGCTTTGGCTGTGGCATCAATTTGCTCGGCAATTTTTGCATCGTAAGCAGGAATAAACTGAACGCGGCATGAAGACATGGCAAGCACACTGAGAAGTAGGGCAAAAATGCAAACATACCTTCGAGCCTGAATGCTGATGTGTTGTTCCATTCGTATCGTTCTTAAAAGTTAGTTGAGTGCTGTTTGGTCATGGCTTAAAGTTTCCTGTTTCTACCCACTCGTTTTTCAGGAGCGACCACCAATCGTCGGCCAATCCCTGAAGTACATATTCGTAAGGAAGCCAGCCATAGCCATTTTCGCCCCAGTCGGAGCTCCACGAATTGCGGATAAGCAGTGCCCCGGTTGTTTCGGTACTACCGGCATTGGTATTTTTTATTTTCATTTTGTCGTCGTATCCTACCGCAACAACGGCGTGTCCGCCTTCAATTCTATCGCCACTGGTTGGGAAAGGTATTTTTCCATCGTTTACGTTAGCCTGAACAATGGAGCTGTAAACCGTGAATCCGAACATGGATGGGAGTCCGGCAGCCAGGTTTTTTTTGATCAGCTTGAGTAGTTCATCTGCTGCTTTTCCGGGTGGATCGAGGCGGTAGTAGCTCATTGATTGGTAGTTCTGGGCGAAAGCATAACAAAATGCTGTCGGTTCTTTATCAAAATTGGCAATCTTATAAGGCCAGTATTCTTCAGGAGGAACGCCAAAAAGTACCAGGGCGCCCATGGTGGTGCGAAGGAAAGCTCCTGTGTCGCCTTTTTCTTTCATCAGGTTTCGGGTTGCTTTGTAGAGGAATAACCGCGAAGCTTCGATGTGTTTTCCGAATGCGCGGCGTTCAAAATATTCGACTAGTCCGACACCGGCATTTGCTGTACATGAGCCTAAATCTCCCTGGTCTTCAACCGGGGGAAACCAATTGACAAGTGATACCGATTTGGGTAACGCTGCTTTTGCTGTGGTTTGTGCGCCGGTTTTCGATAACATATCCTTTATGGAACTTTGCCCAAGTCCTTTCAGTCGGTTCGATACATGATCCTGTTCAACGGTGAGATCTCTGAAATCGGGATAATCGGGTAACCATCCCATTGCCAGTCTTCTGCGAATAAATATTCCCATAATTACCTCCTTTTATAAAGTTGTGTTTGGATGTGACGATCAGTAGCTTTTATACTGAAGTTTAGTCTGTTTTGTTGCCCGTTTAAGTCGTTCATTTCCTGTTTATTTCTTGCTGATTAGCCTTGTTTTTTCTCTTTGTCGTCAGACGTGGGCGTTGCTACCGAACCACGCAACTTCATCAGTTTATTCAGGAGATCGAACCAAAACGGGGCGCCCAGCGAAAGAGCCAGTGCGGTAACCGTCCACCCCAGTATGGAGAGCAAAATGCATTTCAGAAGGTTTGAATTGCAATCGTAACTTTCCCATTCCAGCCCGAGAGAATGATTGATGTTTTTGATGTCGTTTTTAAGTAGTTTTTCTGACCGGTTCAGTAGCGTATCTCTTCTAGCCTTTAGCAGTTGGTATTTCACCAGTTTCAACGAATCTTCGAGAACCGCGTCCAGGTTGTTGTTCTTTAGTGAAGAGTCAATTTTCATGCGCTGGGCCACCGCTTTTTTGTATTCAATTTCCTGCTGAATGAGATCGGTATCCAGATTCGGATGTTCCTGTATAAACGCATCGGCCTGTTGCACAATTTGTTCCCTCAGCTTGGGATCTTTTTCCAGTTTGTCAACTATTTTCAGCGTATCAACATTAAATACGATGGAGATGCTCAGACCGACAAAAAACAGAACAATTTGTGTATGTTTTTTATACCAGCCCGAAGCCCGGTCCATGGTTTCGTCGAACCAATTTTCCAGGTTTGCTTTAAATTGAGGTACATCACCTTTAGCATCAGCCCAAATCGATTTAAGGAAACGATGTGTTTCGTCGCTTATTTTAACGTTTCCCCAGTTCAGTTTCTGCTTGTCTAACGATTTTTGTATCAGGGATTTTACGTCGTCGTCAGGATTTACATTATCACCACGCAATAAATCAACCATCACCTTCGAAAAACATTGTCGGTTGAGGTATGCCGGTTTGTTCCGGCTGTTATCTTCACCAAGAAAGTTAATGAGCGGGTGGTTGTAAAATTCTCCGGAAGTGGAATTCCTTTTTCCGCCGTTACCCGATTTTTTAAATAAATAGAAAACGCTTTTAAAGCGGGATTTAAACCTGTTTTCGTCTTCGAGCATCCTGAAAATAGCACGTTCCAGCATTTTTGCCCTAAATCCAAAGTGGGTAGCAATAATCTCCTGGATGATAGTTGCCAGTAAACTATAGAGCAGGTAAATGAAAACCAGGCCAATAATAATATCCAGAATTCCTGAATTAATCATAGCGAATTTGTTTGAACCTACTTGTTGCTTTAGAACTTTTGGCAGCAAGAGTTATTCTTTTGTTTTCTTCACTATCCCATGCCGTGTACTAAAATATATTCAGAAGTTGCCTCTTGTTTTCGAATTCGGTCTGGTGAAGAAGCCCCTGTTCGAATAGTTGCGGCAAAAATTTGTCACCAAAAATTCGCCGCAACATCATTCTTCATTGAGTTATTTGAGACCAATATATAAACATTCGGAGTGGAATTTTGCTACCAAAAAGTGAAGAATAAAGTTACAACAATGTCGTGTATAAAGGCAATGGCACAAACGTGTCATATTTAATGTGCTTATGTTGTGTCGATTGATTTTTTGCAGCGCATTAAATTTTTCAGAAAACAAGGGTTACCTAATGCTGTGTTTTAGTATTAACAATTATTAAGTGGTTATATCTCAGTTGTTTATTCGTGTCATATCCTCAATTCATGCATTCCATATGAAGAATGAAAACGATTTGATTCCTTTTACCGGAAAATACCAGGATGCAAACAGGAGAAATGGCATTAACGGGAAAGTCAGTTTTGACGGTCAGAATGCTGTAACCAGCTTTTCTGGAAACAATTACCAACCCCTTTTCGATTATTGTTTGATTGATCATACGGGCAGGCAATTTGCTTGCGTACATGATCTTCATTGTCAGGAGAAAAGCAGGTGTTTTAAAAGTGGGCTTTTACACGAAAATATTGATTTCCATAAACTTCACTTTCATCCGGAGGACCGGATAATCTGGTGCGAGGAAGCTTTTCCTGATATCCTGAAGTTCCTCGAATCGGAGCCAGTTCTCCAATTTCCTGACTACCGGTTTATATTCAATCATCGGTACATCCGCAAAGACGGAAGTATTTCACAGTTCATGCACGAAGGATCAATAAGTTTCATGGAGGACCGCTTGTTTCCTGTTTTAAACCTGAAGGTGTTTTTTGAGATAGCCGACATCAGAACGAACGAGACGATGGTTCTCACCATTTTCAGGTATTCGCCCGAACTGGGGTATCAGAAAATCTTCAGCAGGGAGTATGGCGGTATTTCCAATTCGCTACTTACGCTGCGCGAAATGGAAATCATCCGGCTTTGTCACGAGGGGATGAGCAGCAAGATGATCGCCGAAAAGTTAAATCTGAGCATTCACACCGTTAAAAATCACAAGCGCCATTGTATGGAAAAAACCCTGACCCATAACATCACCGAGCTTATACATCTTTGTATTACAAACAATTGGCTGTAAGAACATTTACATCGCCCCAAAGCAATTCTATCGTCCGACCTCAAACGTTGCGTTTTTCACCACTCCTTTACCTTTCCATTTGCCGCTGCGGTAATAAATTAATAGAATAAGCATTCCCACAAATGTTCCCATGGGCTCGGCCCACCATATCCCGTTAACCCCGATTATTCCGGAGAGCAATGTTGCTGCCGGAATACGAATGAGGTACAGCGCCGTAAAGGTGGTAATCATCGGAATAAGTGTTGCCCCAGCCCCGCGCAGGAAACCTGTAAAACTGAACATGATGGAAAATAACAGGTAAAACGACGATACAATTACCAGGTAATCCTGACCAATTTTAATGACCTCGGGATCTTGTGTGAAGAGTGACATGATGTTTTGTCCGAAAACAATAATGAGCAATGAAACGAAAATACAGTAAATAGTAGAAAAAATGAGTGTGGCCCGCAATCCGGTTTTGGCCCGTTGTTCCTGAAAAGCGCCCAGGTTTTGGCCTACAAAAGTTGATAACGCTGAAGAAAAAGTAATGGCAGGCATTTTTACAAACGAATCGATACGCATGGCTGCCGAATATGCGGCCACCGCACTGGTTCCAAAACCGTTGACAATACTCATAATCGCCATCATCCCAAAAGCTACGAACGATTGCTGAAACCCGGTAGGAAGCCCGATACGGATACAACTCCTGAAAATATCGCGGTCGAAGATGTATTTCCGGATGGAGAGTTTGATAATGGGGTGTCTTTTGTTGAGATAAATAGCAGCAGTAATAAATGCCCCACCTTCTGAAATAATGGTTGCCAGTGCTGCACCCTCGATTCCCCATTTAAAAACAATCACAAAAAGCAAATCGAAAAGAATGTTGTTGATGGTGGCAATAAGCATGAAGTACAGCGGTGTTTTGGCATCGCCTAATCCGCGCAGGATACTGCTAATCCCGGCAAATCCGAAGAAGAAAAACATACCAAGCAAATAAATCCTCAGGTAACTTACAGCCTGTGGAAGAATGTCGCCTGGCAAACCTAAAAGGATGAATATGTGTTTACTAAGCAGAATTCCGAGTATGGTTATCAGGATAGATGAACCCAGAAAAAAAACAAAAATGGTGTCGATGGTGCGCTTAACTTCTTCAATTTTTTTTGCCCCGAAATACTGCGAAACAACTGTTGACGCGCCCGAGCCTACTCCAATAACCATTGAAATAAGCGCAAAAATGATCGGGAACGATGCGCCCACTGCACCCAATGCTTCTTTCCCCAGGAAGCGGCCAACAATAATACTGTCCACCACATTGTACAAGTTCTGGAAAATATTTCCCAGTACCAGTGGAACAGAAAATTGCAAAATCAGTTTCGCCTCTTTACCTACGGTGAAATCTTTCATTGGATCGGTTATGGCAACAAAACTGCCGAATAAAAAATTGAAATCAAAATCCGCTGTGTTGTATTGCCGATAAAGATTGTTTGTTGCAGGTAGAGTTTTATCCGCTATTTTTGCGGCTTTATCAGCATTGACTAAACATGAAACAAATACTTTTTGTTTGCCTTGGAAACATTTGCCGCAGCCCCAGTGCCGAGGCGGTTTTTAATGCCCTGATTGAGAAAAATGGGTTGGACAATGAAATTAGCTGCGATTCGGCAGGAACCGCTGCCTATCATGCGGGGGAACCGGCCGATTACCGCATGAGGCAGTTTGCCAAAAAGCGGGGATACCATTTAACAAGCATTTCGCGACCGGTTAATCCGGAAACCGATTTTGACCGGTTCGATTACATCGTCGGGATGGATACCCAAAATGTTCGGGATTTACAACGAATGGCCCGAAACGAAAACGACCGAAAGAAAATCTACCTGATGACTGATTTTGCTTCTGGCCTGAGATACGATTCAGTTCCCGATCCGTATTACGGTGGTGATGCCGGTTTTGAACTGGTTCTGGATATACTGGAGGATACCTGTGCGGGTTTGATCAGGAAACTTCAATCGTAATGTTAACCGATTGCTGCATCCAAGATCCGTTCTACATGAATTTTAGTTGTATTCAGTAATTCAATGTCTTCCATGTCGCTGGTTTTTAATAGTAGCGGAAGTTCTGTCCCGCCCAGGATCAGGCTGTCAATCTGTCCTTCGTTATACATCCGGTTGGCAATGGAGAGCAACCGGCTTTTCGATTCGGGAAGGAATCGCCCTTTGACCAGTTCTTCCATGTATATTTTATGAATGTATTTTCGTTCGTCGGGCATTGGTGTGATAATTTCCATGCCTGAAGCTTCAAACCCATCCTGAAAAAAATCGCCTTCCATGGTCGGGATCGTGCCAAACAAACCCAGGCGGTTATAACCTTTGGATTGGGCGTATGCTATGGTCGAATCAACAATGCTTACCATCTTTGTTTTTACACGTTTAACCAAGGGCTCGTAAACCAGGTGCGGGGTGTTCGAAGCCAGAAAAATGACTTTGGCTCCTGCTTTTTCCAACACAAAGATTTCTTCCGATAAATAATCAACCAATTCGTCGAGTTGGTCGTTGCTGATCAGGTTCAGCATATGCGTCATGTTGATACTGTTGATGATGATGGACGGGTATTCACGCTGCCCGGTACGTTCCTGAAAACGGGAAATGATTCGATGGTAATAATCAACTGTTGATGCGGGGGCAATTCCCCCAATCATTCCGATGGTTTTGTAATGTTTGAGCATACGCGAAACGGTTTAATTTAGAGTATCAATCTTGTTTGTTTTTGTCCATTGGTGTCAATATCCGTTCTCCACTTCCCGTCTGTATTTTTAATAACAACTTTATCCGCCAGATCGTTTAACCTTATAGTTTTCAGCTTTCAGGATTTCAATTACCTTGTTGCAAAAATCACCTTGAATCAGGATTTCACCATCTTTAGCCGAACCGCCCACACCACATTTGGTTTTCAACATTTTTGCAAGTGCTTTTAAATCCTCTTCTTTCCCGATAAAACCGGTAATGAGCGTGGCTTTTTTCCCATTTCGTTGTTTCTTATCGAGCTGAACACGCAAATCCTGCTTATTCGGAGCCAGTGTTTCTGCATCTCCGTCAGCATCTGTTTCGTATCGAAAATCGGGATTTGTTGAATATACTGTTCCCAGTCTATCTTTCCAGTCGTTAGCCATCTTTCCTGAAATTTGCCATCAAAGATAGTAGATTTTAAAACCGATTATTTTTATAACGAATCTAAATTGAACCGTTTTGTAAAAATATCAGGGTTGTAAACGAGCATTCCGCGGCTGGCCTGAATTTGAATACTTAAAACCGGAACAGATTCGGTTACCACAGCATATTTTCCAGTATGTTTCCGGCGCAATGATCGGGAATGGGCATGTGCAATATTTCCAGAATGGTGGGGACCAAATCTTCGCCGTAGATTTTACTCCTTATTTGTGAGCGTTTTACACTATTGCCATGCAAAATAAAAGGAATATTGGAATTGTCGTTGTAAATCGTTTTCTGATATTTATAAACCGGTTGCCAGCCATCTTCAAGTTGGTAAAGCACATCGCCAGAGCGTTTGAAATTGTACGAGTTCGCGATGACAGCCAGTTGTCCTTTGGTGTAATCGCCCTGCTCGAACGAGGTTGACGGTAGGGCAATTTTTATTCCTTCAAACTGATTGATAAAATTGGCAGTTTTTGTTTGGATCTCTTCAAGCGAAATGTTTTTCTTTTCGAGTAGCTCGCGGTTAAAATAAATTTGCTGATCTCCAATTACTTCAATCCAGTCGCCTTGTCCGAAGGTAATGTTCAGGAACGATTTTAATAGGGCAATCGCGCTTTCGGGCGAAAACGTACCTGCCGGCATATTAAATTCTTCTTTCAGGTAATTAACCGGGTAAACCGACGAACAGGTTGAGGTAAGCACAACCAGCGAGTTGCCTTTGCCAACCGATTTGTCGAGGTGGTCGAGCAGTAATGCAATATCCTGATCGAGACGTAGGTAAGTGTCTTCCATTTCAACAGAGGAAGGCCCGAAAGAACTGTTTTCATAATCCATTGACGTGAAGGTAATGGCCAGAAAATCAGGATATTCATCGCTACCCAGTTTCTCGGCAATCATTAGGTTTACGGCAAAATCTTTGATCAACGAATTTCCATATGGAGTGGTTTTCAGGAATTTATAGTTTCCGGTCTTGTCTTTTATCTTTTTCAGGTTGTATGGGAAAGTATTCCACTGGTCGAAATAACCTTTTTCAAGAATATAGTCGTCAGCCATGCTTTCTTCGTAACTGTTTATGGGTAAAAGTGTGGTCCAGCTCCGTTGGGTATAAGTTTTTGCAAATTGCTTTTCATTAAATTGGCGCACCCACTCCGGAAATACATCCACATAATACGAACTCGAAATCATGTTGCCATTTTGGGAATCGAACCAATAGGCCCCGTTGGCAGCGTGTCCGGCCGATAGTACTGCACTAACATCGTTCATGGCCACACTGTAAACTTTCGATTGGTTGCGGGTATTGATTTTGATAAGGTCGCCGATGGTTGGCGACAACAATTTGGCAGCCGAGCGTTCGCCCTCTTTCGAGTCGCTTCCAACGGTAATGAAATAATCGTCGGCAATGCAATTAATTTCTTTCTTTTTCAGCCGGTCGTACCAGGTATCGTTCACAATTCCGTGGGCTGCCGGATAAACCCCGGTGAAAAGGGTAGCTGTGCCGGTCGAAATTTTCTGAACATGCAAATCGAGCTGGGCATTGCTGCAAACAGCGCCTTCGTTCACCAATCGTTTAAACCCGCCCGACTGAAACTTATTCCAGTAGCGCGAGAGGTAATCGGTACGCATCTGATCGACCGAGATCACCACTACCAGCTTCGGAACAATGGCTTCGGTATTTTTATTGGTTTGTGCAATAAGGGGATTGGCACAGAAAAATGTCAGTAAAGCGAAAACGCTCAGAATATTTAGTTTTATCATGGTTGGCTTAAATTTGAGTGGCAAAAGTATAAAAACAAAAAATGATCCCCAACATACTAACGAAAACGAACCCACGACATGAAAAATTACCTTGCCCTTATTTTTGTGCTCTGTTTTTACTCCGGAACGATCGCCCAAACAGCGAAATCTGAAACTTCGGAATCGACTGTTCTTGAAAGGTTACATTGGATCATCGAACGATCGAACATGGATAAAGTCAGATCGGAATTTCAGAAAATCTGCAACGATCATCAGTTTCCTTCGCTGGTTTCGGGCCTGAAAGACGGAATTTACAAGGGAGCAACACCTTTTGACGATTACGATTATAAACACGAAGTCGTGTTTGAAATGAAAAACGGGAAGATGATTTCGATTGATTATGACGAAGTTCACCGAGATGGCCATGCGAAACAACACGACGAAGAATATGGAAAAAACATGCTTCAGAGTGGAACAACTCCGGCTATTGCCTATCCGAAATACGAATCGGGAATGCTGGGCAAGCAGAATTTTAATGAAATTGATGCCGTTAGCGGAGCCAGTTATTCGCTCTACCGCTTTAAACTGGCGATTTTGTATGCGATGCTGAATTCGGGACAGTTGTAAACCGGCTACTGCGACTGACCACTCTTTTTACGCCGTTTTTCGGTATCTCAGCACCGCCAAACTTAGGAAAGTAATTCCCAAAATACAAAGCGCTACAAACTCGTGAATCAAATCACCGAAGTTTGATCCCTTGAGTACGACCATTCGCATCACTTTCATAAAGTGGAAAACCGGATTGGCTTCGTTAACGAGTTGAGCCCAATGTGGCATACTGTCAACCGGAGTAAAAATGCCGCCCATCAGAATAAAAATCATCATGAAAAAATAGGTTACAAACATAACCTGCTGCTGGGTGTCGGCAACTGTTGAAATAAGTAAGCCCAGGCCCAGAATTCCTAGCAGGTAAAGAATCCCGAATCCGAAAACCAAACCCAGACTGCCAACAATTGGCAGATTAAAAACCACTTTGGCGATAATCAAGCCGAACGATAAATCAAACAATGCGATGACAACAAAAGGAATCAGTTTACCGGTTAAGAATTGGATTTTTTTGATCGGAGTCACATTGAGCTGTTCGATGGTTCCCTGTTCTTTTTCTTTTACCAGGCTCATTCCGGAGAGAAACAGCCCGATAAGTGTAACCAATATGGCTAAAACTCCGGGAGCCATGTACCATTTATATTCGAGTTCGGAGTTATACCAAAACCGCGAAACGGTATTGATTTGATAAGGCGGATTAAATTCAGGTAGCCCTTTCCATTCGGCAATGATATTTTTATTGAAGTCGCGGATGACCGATGCAGCATAGGAATAGCCGAGTTGTGCAGCCTGCCCGTCGATGGCATTCACGAGTAATTGCAAACTGGCTTTGTCGTCGCGGATCAAATCGCGCTCAAATCCTTGCGGAATGACCAAAATCATGTCGTCGGCATTGCGCAAAAGTTCATTTTCGCCATCTTCAGGATTGAACGAGGTATTGTTGATGGTGAAGAACGGCGAAGCTTCGAGTTTGCCGGCCAGTTCGCGCGAGGTGGACGATAGATCTTTATCAACCAGAAAAATATCAACGTTTTTCAGATCGTAAGTGGCAGCGAAAACCAGCACCAGCATTTGCAGCAGCGGAATCATCACGATCATCCGGAGCATAACTTTGTTGCGCTTTACCTGAATAAACTCTTTTTGTATGACGTAAAATATTGTTTTCATAAATAAGTGCCTAAAGTGTCTAAAGTTCGGAGTGCCTAGAGTTGAATGCCCGAATAACTTTAGGCACTCCGCACTCTAGTTCACTCTGCACTTCTTTTATTTCATATTTTTCCCAATTGATGTAAAAATGGCGAGTAATTCATTCGCTTCTTTTATTGTATTTTGAAGTGTCTGATTTTCTGCCCATTCCAATTCTTCAATAATTTCAAGCCAATAAACAGTTTCACTGGCTTCACTTTCAGCAATACAAATTTTATTTGAAAAATCAGCCTTGCTTCTGGCCCGATTTGCTTCGCGATAATTTGCACCAATACTTGTTCCTGATTTTGTAATTTGATTTCGGATTACCCTACTTTCGGGAGTATTTGGTAACGAGCATGAAAGTTTAATGATTGTAATTGAAAAGATCTTTGTCCTTTTTTCTAACTGTTTTGCAAACTCTTTATTTTCCATTGTATGTGGATTAATTGGTTGTTGTTTTCAACTCTAGGCACTCCAAACTCTAGCTCACTCCGAACTTATTCCAGCCGTATCTTAAAATTCTTAATGCTCAAAGCAATAAACACAAAGGTCATAAACATTAAAATCAAAGTTTCTTTCCAGACAAACAGGATTCCGGTGCCTTTGAGCATGATGTTTTTAATGATGACAATGAACCAACGTGGCGGCATGGCATGGCTGAGAATTCGCAACGGAAGTGGCATGTTTTCAATCGGAAACATAAATCCTGAAAGCAATATGGTGGGCAACATCAACGCCAGTACAGAGATAAACATGGCCACCATTTGGTTCGGCGCAATGGTCGAAATCAGGATTCCCAAACTCAGAGCCATCATAATAAACAGGAAGCTTTCGGCCATCAGGAAGACGAAACTTCCTTTGATTGGCACGCCAAATATAAAAACGCCAATGAGTATGATGGTCAGTGCGTTGATGAACGACAATAGCAAGTACGGAGTCACTTTTCCCAGCACAATCTGAATCGGTTTCAGCGGTGAGGCCAGCAGCACTTCCATGGTTCCCAGTTCTTTTTCTTTACTGATGGAAATGGAAGTCATCATGGCCGAAATCAACATCAGAATCATGGCCATAATGCCGGGCACAAACATGTAAACGCTTTTCAATCCTTCGTTGTAAAGCATCCTGACTTCAGTGTTAATCTGATTGGGTAATTGCAGATTCTGAAGCTTTTCTTTTTTCACGTAGTCGTTTATAATTCCTGAAGCGTAGTTGGTCAGTATTCGGGCAGTGTTGGGATCTGAAGCATCGGCCAAAAGCTGTACATCGGCTTTGCCATCGCGTTCCAGACTTTTTTCAAATTCAGGCCCGAAGGTGACCACCATTTTTACCTTTCCTTTCCGGAAAACATCTTCCACATCGTCGCCAGGCATCAGTTCGTCGCCCAGCACAAAATAGCCCGACGACACCAATTTCGAAGTAATTTCGCGGGTGGTATTATCGTGCGACTGATCGAGAATCGCGATTCTCGAATTCTGAATATCAGTATTGATCACTTTCCCGAACAGCAGTAACTGCACAATGGGTAAAAGAAAAATGATCATCATTGTTCGCGGATCACGAAAAATGTGTAAAAATTCTTTTTTGAGAAATCCTATAAATTGTTTCATATCGTGTTCAATGTTTTCAGGGTAGAGACGCAATTAATTGCGTCTCTACAACCAGATGTTTATTCTGTATTCCTTGCAATCTTCAGGAAAACCTCGTCCATATTCTTTGCTGAATATTGTTTTTTCAGATTTTCAGGTGTGTCGAGGGCTTCAATTCGTCCGGCGTTCATGATCGAAACGCGGTTGCAATATTCGGCTTCGTCCATGTAATGTGTAGTTACAAAAACAGTGATTCCCCGGTCGGATGCTTCGTAAATCAGGTCCCAGAATTTGCGTCGGGTAATCGGGTCAACGCCGCCGGTTGGTTCGTCAAGAAAAACAATTTTCGGGTCGTGAAAAATAGCCACCGAAAAGGCCAGTTTCTGTTTCCAACCCAATGGCAGCGAACCAATCAGCGAATCTTTTGCCGATTCAAGTCCCAGATCTTTCAGCAATTTGTCTTGTTTCTCTTTTCGGTCGGCTGGAGAAATTCCATAAACTCCGGAGAAAAACCGGATATTTTCGGCAACAGTCAAATCTTCGTAAAGCGAGAACTTCTGGCTCATGTAGCCAATGTTTCGTTTTACTTTTTCTGTCTCTTTATAAATATCAAAGCCAGCCACTTTTGCTTCTCCCGAAGTAGGAGAGGATAGCCCGCACAAGATCTTCATAGCGGTAGTTTTTCCGGCACCGTTGGCTCCCAGAAATCCAAATATTTCGCCCTGATAAACGTCGAAATTCAGATGATCGTTTGCTACGAACGAACCGAATTTCTTCACCAGGTTGCGTACTTCAATTACTGTTTCCATTTTTTTGGTTTTACCACAGATTACACAGATAGCCACAGATTGGTAACTTCCCAATAACCTTAGTGTTTCTTTGTGTAGTTCTTTGTGACTTAGTGGTTAATCTTATTCAACTTCCCGAAGAAGCTCCATAAACACATCCTCGATAGTCGGAGCAATGTCGAAAACCTGTAATTCGTGATGGTCCTTTTTCAGGAGATAATTTTCAAACTCGGTGGCCTCCACTTCGTCATCTTTTCCGGTTACGTGGAGATATTGTCCGAAAGCATACGCTGAATCTGTTTTTTCGTACGAGCGCAAATCCAGAATCAGGCGGTGCATGTCGTTCGACCTGATCGCATACAGTTTCCGCGTGTAACCCTCAACTAAATTTCGCGGAGTGTCGATATCCAGCACTTTCCCTTTTTGCATCAGGGCTACCCGGTTGCAAAGAGTTGCCTCGTCCATGTATGGCGTCGAAACCAGAATAGTAATTCCTTTCTGCTGTAGATTTTTCAGCATTTCCCAGAATTCTTTGCGCGAAACAGCATCTACCCCGGTGGTTGGTTCATCCAAAATCAGGATTTCGGGTTTGTGAATCAACGCGCACGACAACGCCAGTTTTTGCTTCATCCCTCCTGAAAGTTTTCCGGCCAATCGGTTTTTAAACGGCTCAATCTGAATGTAAATATCCCGGATCAGTTCGTAATTTTCGGCAACCGTGGTTTTAAAAACGGTCGCAAAAAAGTTCAGGTTTTCTTCCACGGTCAAATCCTGATATAGCGAAAATCGCCCAGGCATGTACCCGACCATATTTCGGATTTTCTTGTAGTCTTTGATGACATCGAATCCGTTCATGGTGGCCGTGCCTTTGTCCTGAATAAGCAAGGTCATCAGAATGCGCATCAAAGTAGTTTTGCCTGCTCCATCCGGGCCAATCAGGCCAAACAGTTCACCTTTCTGCACTTCAAGCGAAATGTCGGTTATGGCTTGAACGTTCTTGTAGGCTTTGCTGATGTGTTGTATTGTTATCATGGCTGCATATTTGTAACCCGTATCCCGAAACATTATTTTTAAAACACCACTTCCCCCGGCATCCCGATTTTCAAACTTCCATCATTAGGGACGACTACTTTTACGGCATACATCAGTTTTACGCGTTCCTCCTTGGTCTGGATGATCTTAGGCGTGAATTCTGATTCCGACGAAATCCAACTGATTTTTCCGGAAAGGGACTGCATTTCTTTGGCGCCGGAATCAATCATAACTTTTACCTCATTTCCTAATTTTACATTCGATAACTGTGCGCCTGAAACGTAAACTTTCAGTTCCAGATTCGACAAGTCTGCCATTTTTAGTACCGGTTTGCCTGGAGTTGCCAGTTCCCCGGTTTCCAGATAAGTTTCCAGAACGGTTCCTTTGTGCGGGCTTTTTATCTGGCATTTGGTCAGCTGTTCGTTCAATAGATCGAGTTGCCGTTTTACGACTTCCATTTCGCTGGCAATTAGCTGAAACTGTGTATTGGTGGCCGAAACCTGTTTATCCAGAACATTCAGTTGTCCGTTTATATCGTCCATTTGCTGCTGGGTTGCAGCTTTGTCGGCAAACATTTTGGCCATACGTTGCTGGGTAATTTGGCCATTTTTCTTTTGTTCTTTCAGCACATTGATTTGAGCAGTTACATTTTGTTTTTTTGTTTCGCTGGCCACCAATTGAGCTTCGGTTTGCAGTTTCTTCAGGATAATTTCGGTAGTGTCAATCTGAGCAATTAATTTGCCTGCCTCCAGTTGATCGCCTTGCTTCACTTCCATCGAAAGCAATTTGCCGGCAGTTTCCGAAGAAACAATCGTTTCGATCGCCTCGAAATTCCCGTAGGCGTCCGACTTTTGTTCTCCGTTTTTACAGGCCCCCAAAGCCAGCAAAACGAGTGTGATGATTTGCAATTTTTTCATTGTTTATCTTGTTTTGATTTGTTTTTTAATTCAAAATTCATCATTTATTGGATTCCCCGGATGTTGGCCAGTTTTACGCGAGCCTCATTCAATTGTATTTTATGTGTTTCCAGCGTAATGCGTGCGGTAATTTCTGCGTTTAAATCCTGAATGTAGTCGGCAGTAGTCAGGATTCCGTTTTCAAGCTTTGAGGCTGAAGTTTTGGTGATACGTTCGCGTACTTCTATTAATTCCTGATCGGTCTTCAGGAGTTCTGTCAACTGGTTAATTTGTTTCTGTTGCTGATTGGTAGCAATGTCGATGCCTTGCTCAAACGACTTTTGTTTGGTTTGAATTACTTCCTGCTGAAGTTTCAAAACCTGTTGCTGGCGGTTGGTTGTTTTCCAGTCGAGCACATTCCAGTTGAAACCCAAACCAACCAGGTAATAGGTGTCGAATTCATTGTTCAGCATATTCAGTCCGGGTTTGCCGTAGCCAGCCTGCCCAAATCCGAAAAGTTTTGGATGACGCATTCGCTTCAGAATTTCAGAATTCGCATTTAACAGATCATTTTGTTTGGCAAAAAGATCCAGTTCGGGACGCATCAATGGTTTGTCGGGGGCGGGCCCAACCTCGTTCATAACCAGCTTTTGAAAAAGATTGGTTGTTTTGCCGGTGAGTATGGATAAACCGTAGCGGACTGTTTCGAGGTTGGTGTCAAGCTCAAGCATTTGCTGCCTGGTTTTAATTAACTCTGCCAGTAACTGATCAAGTTCAGAAGAAAGAAGCATTCCGTTTTGTACTGCAGACTCTACTATCTTGCGACGTTCCGCGAGCGTTTCCGTTTTCCTTTCCTGAATTTTCAGGTTTTCCTGTATCAGGAATGAAGTAAAGAAAAATTGGTTGACCCGTTCTTTTACCTGGTACAATTCCACTTCGGTTTGTTTCTGGCTTCCTTCTGTTTCAGCCTGATTAAGTTTTTCTTTGGCTTTGGTAATTCCGCCGTCCCAAATGGCCTGTTTCAAATCGAGGTACAGTTTATACTGGTCTTTGTCAACCGTCGGGATGTTCATGTTCGGAATAGAAATCCCGATTTTAGTTACGTCCGACAGGTAAGTGGCCTGCCCGTTTAAAGTTACCTGCGGCAAATAGCTGGTTGAATTGTTCTGGTTTTTCAGGTCCAGAATCTGTTGGTAGATTTCCAATTGTTTTAGTGCCGGATGGTTTTCCCGGGCCCATTGCTGGCATTGTTCAAGTGTCACCGTTTCTTGTGCCCCGAGCAGTTGTGCCTGGAGCGCCAAAAAGATGAACAGGAGTTTAATTGTTTTCATTTCAAGGCTATTTTATGGAGCGTTTCTATTTTCTGACCACTAAGGCATTGATAACAAATTGTTTTACCACATCGGCCCGTTCGGCATAAAATGCAGCGAGTGCTTCCTTGTTTTCTTTAAAAATGACATAGTTAAGTATCGGTCGTGCTGCAAAAGGGAACACACACATGGATACAATGTTGATAATCAGGTGGCGGGGATCCATGCGTACAATTTCACCTTTGTCCATTGCCTCCTCCAGCTTTCCCCAAACAGATTCAGGCTTAAATCCGTATTTGGTAATGAGTTTAAATATTCCTGAAGGATCGCGGTTAAGTTCTTTCAGTATAAATGCCGGAATAAATGGATGATTGATGAGCAGCGACGTGTAGGCATCGATAATCTGCTCGATTTTGGTCGTAACCGGTTCGTCAGACGAAATGATGCCTGTAATTTTCGGGAAAGCAAATTTGATTATTTCGCCAAAAATGGCTTCGAACAAGCGCTCTTTTGATCGGAAATAATAGTGTAGTAAGGCTTTATTTATACCGGCCTCATCGGCAATTTCCTGCATCCTGGCTCCATCCATCCCTTTGGTAACAAACACATTCTTTGCTGCTTCCAGAATTTTTTCTTCGGTGTTATCTCTTTTTGTTTCCATTTTTTTATTTGTTGGTTTAACTAATTGGTTAAATCGTGTGGCAAAAATAAAATGTGCAGTTGAATTTACCAAATGTTTTAACTACAAAATTTAACCATGTGGTTAAATTTTGAAAATTTAATGGTTAAAAGGAATGAATTCTGATCAATCGACAGATTTATTTTTCAAAAAATGATATTTTTGGACTCAGGCAATTAAACAGCCCGAAAAGAACACCTGGATTCATCAGATGTATTCAGAATCAACAGAGTAATCATAAAAATCAAAAGCTATGTCAAAAGGATTAGATTCAAAAAAGGAAGCAAAGAAAGAGCCAACCAAAACGTTAAAGGAAAAAAGGCTAGAGAAAAAAGCAAAAAAAGATAAAAAATAGCTTTTGGGAATCTGAAATGTTTTGGATTTTTCTGAATTTGCTGAACTAGGAGCTGAACAATGTACAGCTCCTAGTTTTTTTTATAGGTATTAAAAGCAAAGAACTCTGATTTCAGCAATAAATATTTATCTTTCAACGTCTGAATTTATTAACCAAATTAACTAAATATACTATCATGAAACGATTTTCAGTAAAACCAGTTATTGTGCTACTGATGCTGGCAACAATCTTGTCGTGTACATCAACCAAACCAAAAAACGAAGGCTGGATACAACTTTTTAATGGTAAAGATTTGACCGATTGGAACATAAAAATTACCGGATTCCCTTTGAACGAGAATTTCGGAAACACGTTCAGGGTTGAAGATAGTTTGCTGAAAGTGAGGTATGATCAGTATGAAAAATTTGATGGGCATTTCGGGCATATTTTTTACAAACATCCGTATTCGCATTATAAAATTCGCGTCGAATATCGTTTTGTTGGCGATCAGTGCCCCGAAGGCGCGGGCTGGGCGTTTCGCAACAGCGGGATCATGATTCACGGGCAGAGTGCCGAAAGCATGGAATTGAACCAGGATTTTCCGGTTTCCATTGAAGTGCAGTTATTGGGAGGAAACGGAACCGATGAGCGTTCGACTTTAAATTTATGTACTCCCGGAACCAATGTGGTTTATAAGGATTCGTTGTGGACTCAGCATTGCACCAATTCAAGTTCCAAAACGTATCATGGCGACCAATGGGTGACCGTTGAGGTTGAAGTTTGCGGCGATTCGATTATCAAGCACATTATTGATGGGCATACTGTTATCGAATATTCAAAACCACAACTGGACGACCGCGACCCATCTTTTCAGAAACTATTGCCGGCTGATAAAAATATATTGCTGAAAAAAGGTACCATTTCACTTCAGGCCGAAAGCCATCCGGTTGACTTCCGTAAGGTGGAATTGCTGAATATGGGTGACGACTGCGAATAAGAAAATTCGTTTCTGCTCATTTTTTTGTAACTTTCAGGGTTTGTAATCCGGGGTAACTATGGAACGATATTTTTGGACGAAAGGGATATTAAAGAACCAACTTGAAATCATGCACGGGTCCGAAAGAATCGGGTCGATTGTGTGGGAAAGTTTTGTGGGTTCCAAAGCACATGGTATGATTAAAGGTCGTCGTTTTATTCTTAGCCGCGAGTTTTTTCTTTCCAAGCTTGAGATATATGATGCCAATAACCAGGCGCTTTTGGGGACTATCATGATCAACCTTTTCAACCCGAAAAGCGACATTATTATCAACGGAAAACGCTTTGAACTGGAAGTGAAAAACTTCTGGCAGTCGCGTTGGTCATGGAAATTTAACGGCGACGAACTAATCACCTATCAGAGCAACGAATTTTTAACCAAGGATAAAGGAACGATTGATGTTTGCACCGGTTGTACCGAGGAAATAGAGATCTTGCTGTTGCTTGGCCTTTTTGTCCGTAATCAGTTTGTGCTGTTTATGCTTATGATTTTAGTTCTGCTCCTGATCGTTATCCTTTAACAAGCCTCCGTTTTATTAACCCCCTCAGGAAAAACATGGATGCTTTAAGTCAGTATGTTTGTGCAACTTTGAAAATAGTTTAAATAATAAATTAAATTTGCGCAACCAAAAATCTGACTTGGTAAATACATTTTCAATCAAACACTTCAACAAGGAGAAAAAAGATGAAACGAGATAAAATAGTGATCGGCATTTCACAGGGCGACATTAATGGTATTGGTTACGAAGTAATCATGAAAACCTTGATGGAACCGCGAATCCTGGAAATGTGTACACCGATTGTTTATGGTTCGCCTAAAGTAGCGGCCTACCATAAAAAAGCGCTGAATATTGAAACATTCAACTTTAACCATATTCGTATTGCCAGCGAAGCCGATCCGCGCAAAGCCAACATTATTAACTGCATTGATGATAATATTCGCGTTGAATTGGGCAAATCGAGCGAAATGGCCGGCGAAGCTTCGTACATGGCTTTGGAAAAAGCTGTTGAAGATTTGAAAAGCGGAGAAATTGACGCTTTAATTACAGCGCCAATCAATAAGGATAACATTCAGTCGGAAAAATTTAACTTCCCCGGACACACGGAATATTTGGCCGAAGAGTTTAAAACCCGCGATTTTGTGATGCTGATGGTCAGCGAATCGATGAAAGTGGGTGTTGTTGTTGGGCACGTTCCAATTTCAGAAGTATCATCAAAAATAACCAAAGGTGCTATCCTGAATAAGTTACGCATCATCAATCAATGTCTCGAAAAAGACTTTTTTGTTAAAAGGCCGCGTATCGCAGTGCTTGGTTTAAACCCACATGCAGGTGACAATGGCTTATTAGGCAACGAAGAAAATGACATCATCATTCCTGCCATTCAACGCGCAAAAGATGAAGGCATTATTGCTGTTGGGCCATACCCGGCCGATGGCTTCTTTGGCTCTGGCGATTTCTCTAAATTCGATGCCATCCTGGCGATGTACCACGACCAGGGACTGATTCCTTTCAAAATGGCATCGTTCGACCGTGGTGTAAATTATACCGCCGGACTGCCCATCATCCGGACATCCCCGGCGCACGGAACTGCTTTTGATATTGCCGGAGAAGACAAAGCTTCGCCCGACTCGTTTCGCGAAGCGCTGTATTTGGCTATCGATATCCATAAAAACCGGGCACTCTACAAGGAAATTACTAAAAATCCGCTAAAGAAATACGAAATCAATCAGGGACAGGTCGATGAGTCGATCGACTTTGAGGCTCTGGAAGAAGGAAATTAATATTTTTTCAGGATATGTTTGAATACATCAAAGGTGAAGTTGCCACACTGAAACCTTCACATATTGTACTGGAAGCCAATTCGGTTGGCTACTTCATAACCATTTCGCTGAATACTTATACCCAGTTAAACGGACAAGAAACGGTCAAACTGTTTATTCACCAGGTTATTCGCGAAGATGCGCACCCGCTTTATGGTTTTGCTACGGAGGCCGAACGGGAATTGTTCCGGATGCTGATTTCGGTGAGTGGTATCGGATCAAACACGGCAATTATGATGTTTTCGTCCCTGTCTCCCGACGAAATCCGGACTGCGATTTTGAATGAAAACATCAACCTGCTGAAGAGCATTAAAGGTATCGGCATTAAAACAGCACAACGGGTTATTATCGACTTAAAAGATAAAGTAGGAAAGTCGCCGGCAAGTGAACAAATTGTGGCATCAGCAGACAATACATTAAGAAATGAAGCGTTATCTGCATTAGTCATGTTAGGATTTGCGAAAAAGCCTGCCGAAAAAGAATTGGATAAAATTCTGGCTGCCCAACCAAATCTTTCGGTCGAAACGGTAATAAAACTTGCGCTGAAAAGCCTTTAATCAGAAAAAGATTTCGGAATTGAAAAAGTACAGCAGAAACATACTTCTAATTCTTTTTGTATCTATTGTTTATGCTCTTGGCGGAAATCCTTCAGAATCAAGGACTACTCTCAGGGATTATAATGCATTAACCATCCTGACCCATCCTGATGATACGGTTCGGATTGATACTACCGGAGTTTTGCCTTATCAGTTTAAGGACGAACCCGCATTTGCTTACCCCGACAAAAAGGATAGCGCCAGCCTTTTCCTGAAACGGCCTTCGAATATTCGTACTGAAATTGAATATGATCCGGTTACCGGTGAATACAACTTTGTTGAAAAAGTGGGTGACATGAATTACAGATTACCCAAATCGATGACTAAAAAGGAATTTCAGAAATACGATTTCGAACGATCGATTGAAAATTACTGGCGCAGTCAAACGTATATTAAAAGCCTTGAAGACAAAGGTGGCTTAATTCCACGCCTTACTGTCGGAGGTGAAACCTTCAATAAAATATTCGGAAGTAATACCATCGATATTCGTCCGCAAGGATATGTGGAGGTGAGTTTTGGTTACCAGATGAATGCGAGCGAAAATACTGCGCTTCCAGAGCGTTTGCGCAAAGTCCCAACATTCGATTTCGACCAGAAAATACAAATGAACGTGACGGGCAAAATTGGTGACCGCATGGAAATGCGTGTGAATTACAATACCGAAGCCACGTTCGACTACGAAAATAAAATGAACCTGGGTTATACGGGCGACGAGGATCAGATCATTAAAAAAATTGAGGCAGGTAATGTTTCGCTTCCTTTGAATGGATCATTAATTACCGGAGGTTCGAATTTGTTTGGGGTAAAAGCAGAAATGCAATTTGGGAAGCTGAACCTGACAACTATTTTCTCGCAACACAAAGGTGAAACACAGGTAGTTGAATCGGAAGGCGGTGCCCAGAAGAAAACATTTGAAATAGCAGCCTCTGATTACGATGCCAACCGCCACTTCTTCCTGGCACAATATTTCCGCGACCAATACGACGACGCGCTTAAAAACCTGCCGATTGTCAGTTCATCAATCACCATCAACAAAATAGAAGTTTGGGTCACCAATAAATCGAGCAATTTTAAAGAAGCCAGAAACATCTTGGCTTTTATGGATATGGGTGAACACGACCCCAATATATACAATAAAATTGGTGCTTTCCAGGAAAATTCAGGACTACAGTATCCGGAGAGTGTTTACCCGTTCAACGATGCCAATGGGCTGTACGAACAGGTCAGGACCAACTATTCGGCAGTAAGGCAATCAGATAACATTAACAAAACGATGTCGCCCCTTGCCGCTTCCAACTTTGTGGGCGGTCAGGATTTTGAAAAAATAGAGCAGGCTCGTTTATTGAGCGAATCCGAATATTCCATAAACCTGAACCTCGGGTACATTTCTTTGCGTTCGGCGTTAAATTCCGACGAGATTCTGGCCGTTGCTTTCAACTATACTGCCAACGGAAAAACCTATCAGGTTGGGGAGTTTTCAACCGATGGTATTGATGCCCCAAATACCTTGCTCCTGAAATTGTTGAAGGGAACAAACCTTTCGCCACGGATTCCGACCTGGAAACTGATGATGAAGAACGTTTACGACCTGAATGCCTATCAGTTGACCAATGATGAATTTGTACTCGACATCATGTACCAGAACGACCAGACTGGCACTTACATTAATTATTTGCCTGAAGGCCGTCTGGATGGCCATATCCTGCTGAATGTGCTGAATCTGGATAACCTGAATTCGCAGCTCGATTTAATGCGCGATGGAGTATTCGACTATGTGGAAGGAGTCACCGTAAATTCATCGTCAGGTAAAATTATATTCCCGGTGTTGGAACCTTTCGGTAAAAACCTGGCCGATTCGATTGGAGACCCGGCCCTGATTAACAGATATACCTATCCAACGCTTTACGATTCTACCAAGACGGTAGCCGAGCAGGATGCCGAACACAATAAATTCAAACTGAAAGGGTCGTATAAAGGTTCTTCGAGTTCCGAATTTATGGTCAACTCGCAAAATCTGGCACAAGGTTCGGTTAAGGTAACAACCGGTGGGCGGACACTCGTCGAAAATATTGACTATACCGTTGATTATACTTCAGGTATTGTAAAAATTATTAATTCAGGATTGCTCGAATCGGGTAGCCCAATTCAGATCTCCACTGAAAGTCAGGACATGTTCAGTATGCAGCGGAAAACCATGATAGGGGCACATGCCAATTATGCTTTCAGCGACCGGTTTAATTTGGGAGCTACCGTTCTGCATATGCAGGAAAGGCCATTGACACAGAAAGTAAATTATGGGGATGATCCGATTTCGAACACCATGCTCGGGCTTGACCTCAATTACACGAATGAGTCGATGTTACTGACCAAGTTGGTGGACAAACTGCCGTTTTATTCGACTAAAGAAAAATCGTCTATTTCGTTTGACGGAGAATTTGCGAAGTTAATTCCGGGCCACTCTAAAGTGATTAACAAGAGCGGAACTGCCTATATTGATGATTTTGAGTCAACCAAAACATCTATCGACCTTAAAACCCGCACGTCATGGGTTTTGGCAAGTACTCCGCAGAAGCAAAGTATGTTTCCTGAATCTTCGACCAACGATGATCTGGCATACGGATACAACCGGGCCAAACTCGCCTGGTACGTTATTGATCCGCTTTTTTTAAGAAGTAATGCCAATACGCCTGACTATATAAAAGCGGACGAGGATCTCCAATCCAATCACTTTGTTCGCGAGGTATATGAAAAAGAGATTTTTCCTGATCGCGAAACGCCTGTGGGTTTACCAACGAACATTTCGGTGCTCGATCTGGCATTTTATCCAAAGGAACGTGGTCCGTATAATTTTGATAGTAATCCAAGTTCATATTCGCGCGGGATTAATCCTGATGGTACTTTGCGCGATCCCGAATCGCGCTGGGGGGGAATTATGCGTAAAATTGAGACCAGCGATTTTGAAGCTGCCAATATCGAGTTTATCGAATTCTGGGTAATGGACCCTTTCGTGAACGACTCCCTTTTACAGCATAAAGGCGGTGATTTGTATTTTAACCTTGGTGACATTTCGGAAGACGTATTAAAAGACTCGCGTAAATCGTTCGAGAACGGATTGCCAACAACCTCGGTAGTTGCCAATACCGATACCACCATTTGGGGGAGGGTTTCTACTTTGCAGTCGCTCGTACGTGAATTCGATAATAACTCAGCAAGCCGTCAATATCAGGATTTGGGTTTCGATGGTTTAAACAATAATGACGAAAGCGTATTTCATAAGACTTATCTCGAATCGGTAAAATCCATTTTAAACCAGAATATACTGGAGAAATTTGAAAACGACCCGGCTGGTGATAACTATCATTATTTCAGGGGTTCTGATTACGACGACCAGAAGCTGGGCATACTTGAGCGCTATAAAGACTTTAATGGTCCTGACGGGAACTCGCCAACAGCAGAAATGTCACCTGAATCTTACACCACTTCAGCATCTACCCAACCCGACATGGAAGACATCAACGGAGACAATACGTTGAACGAATACGAGCGCTATTACCAGTATAAGGTTAGCCTTCGCCGCGAAGACATGGTAGTCGGCAAAAATTACATTACCGATGTTAAAGAGGCTACCGGTGATTTAAAAAATGGTGAGAAGAACCGGGCAAAGTGGTACCAGTTTAAAATTCCGGTAAAAAGTCCGGATGAAGCATTTGGTTCGATCTCCGATTTTAAGTCGATCCGCTTTATGCGTATGTTCATGAAAGGATTCTCTGATTCAACAATCCTGCGCTTTGCAACTCTCGATTTGGTACGTGCCGATTGGCGTAAATACACCAAGGATGTTGACGGAGGGGCGGGATCTAATGCATTGAACACCCAATTTGATATTTCGGCTGTAAACATTGAAGAAAATGCCAGCCGCAAACCTATCCATTACGTTTTGCCACCCGGAATCGAACGGGTGATCGATCCGGCTAATCCGCAGCTTCGCCAGTTAAATGAACAATCTCTGGTATTGCGTACGGTCGATCTTGAAGAAGGTGATGCGCGTGCAGCGTATAAGAATCTGAGCATGGACTTTAGAAATTACAAGCGGCTCTTAATGGAAGTTCATGCCGAAGCTATTGCCGGATATCCGTTAAATGATAATGATCTGTCGTTGTTTGTTCGGATTGGCTCCGATTATTACAACAACTATTACGAATACGAAATTCCGCTCTCGTTGACCGATCCGAATGATTCGTACAACAGCGACAATGAAGCCGATCGTTATGCCGTTTGGCCCGATGCCAACAGGCTCGATTTAAGTTTGGACGCATTCACCGATTTAAAATTAAAACGAAACGACGAGCTTAGGCAGACCGGGACAACAGTGAGCCTTGTAAAACCTTATTTTGGCGCCGACGGAACCCGGACGATTAGTATTAAAGGGAACCCTAATCTGGGCAATGTGGAGGTGATGATGGTTGGAATCCGTTACAACGACATTGATGTTAATAATTATGGTCCACGGGCCATTGAAGTGTGGTTAAACGAACTTCGCTTATCCGATTTTGAAGAAGGTGGCGGTTGGGCTGCAACAGGTAGGGTTTCGGCCCGATTAGCCGATCTGGGATCCGTAATTTTTGCCGGGAGAACCCGTAGCGCCGGTTTTGGGAGCATCGACCAAAAGGTGAACGAACGTGCAATGGACGATCTGGCAGAAGTGGATGTATCGGCCAATCTTGAATTGGGTAAATTTTTCCCTGAAAAGGCACAGGTCCGAATTCCGGTTTATTTAGGCTATTCGCAAAGCAAGAGTAATCCGAAATACAATCCACTCGATCCGGATATTACCATGAAAGATGCGCTAAGCATGGCAGGAAGCAAAGCCGAGCGGGATTCCATCAAGCAGTTGGCGCAAGATTTGGTTACCCGAAAAAGTATCAACTTTACCAACGTAAAAGTGGATAAAAGCAGTAAAGACGGGAAACCTAAAATTTACGATCCGACCAACTTCTCGCTCACTTATTCTTTTAACGAGACGATGAAGCGGAGCGTTAACGTTGAGCAGAATCTTGAAAAGAACTACCGGGGATTGTTCAGTTATAATTTTAACGGACGACCAGAAATAGTTGAACCGTTTAAGAATTCGAAAGTATTGAATAAAAGCATTTTCAAGCTCATTAAAGATTTTAATTTCACACCAATGCCTTCCCAGTTTTCGTTCCGGACCGATATCTGGCGGCATTACAACGAAATACAGCTTCGGAGTATCTCCAACCCTAACATGATTATTCCGAGAACGTTTAATAAAGATTTCGTGTGGAACCGCTATTTCGATTTGCGCTACAATTTAACCCGCAGCCTCGAACTTGATTTCTCGTCGGAAAGCACCGCCCGTATTGATGAACCTGAAGGACGGATCAATCGGCATGACGACGATTACGCGATGAAAAAGGATTCGATCCTGACCAATTTGTTTAACCTGGGCAGGCCAACTTTGTATCACCACTTAGTCAATGCAACCTACATGGTGCCAATCAATAAATTCCCATTACTCGACTGGACTTCGCTTTCAGCGCGTTACCAGGGAATGTACGACTGGCAGGCAGGCCCATTAACCGACGAATCAATCGAGTTAGGTAACGTAATCGAGAATTCGCGCCAGGTGCAGTTGAACGGGCAGTTGAATATGGTTACCTTATACAACAAAGTCGGTTTTTTAAAGGAAATAAACCAGAAATATGGAACCAGTTCGCGGCAGGCGCAGCGGATGCAACGACCACGGCAAGGCCAAACCGCGGCAAAGAAGTCGGCTCTTACTGAAAAGGGGAAAACAGCTCCTGACGAGAAGGAAAAATCGGCTCCCCGTATCAAGGAAGTTCAATATACAACCGATAATGTTAAGCTGAAGGCCAAAACTCCGAAATCCATTTTCCATAAACTGAATACGCAGAACGTTGAACTTATAGCCATCACTAAAGATGGGAAAAAAGTGGAAGGGCAGGTTGCTGTGGTCAACGAAAACCGGATAAGTTTTACTCCGGAGAAGAGTGTATCAGGGGTTAAATTTATTGTCAAGGGTAAAGTTGAGGTTAACCGCGATTTAGGAGAGAAGATTATTCAATATACAGCCCGGGCGCTGATGAGTGTCCGAAGTATCACGTTAAGCTACTCGGGTACCGATGGTACTGTATTGCCCGGTTTTATGGCCGAACCTAAGTTTTTTGGAAACGGGAAATACACTCCTGACCAGAACATGTTTGGCAATATTTCCAGTCAGAGCTATGCCCCCGGGTTACCATTCCTGCTGGGGTGGCAAGATGATGATTTTGCCATGAAAGCTGCCAAAAACGGATGGATCACCCGTGACTCAACGCTCAATTCGCCGTATGTAATGTCGCACAGCGAGAATTGGAACTTCAGGGCAAATATCGAACCTTTCCCCGATTTACGCATCGACATGAATGCCAACCGGACTTATTCCGAGCGAACCACCGAATTCTATAACTACAACAATACCAGCGGACAATTCGACGCGGTAAACCGGTCGGTTCGGGGTAACTTTACCATGTCAATCAATTCCATGAAAACGGCCTTCAGCAAAATGGGAACCGATGAAGGTGTACCCGCTTCAAAGGCTTTCCAGAACCTGAAAGATTACCGGATTATAATTGCCCAGCGGCTTGCAGCCACACGAGTGATGAATGCTGCGGAAGGATACGATCCGGCGGCACTGGACGAGTCAACAAAGTTCCCGGTAGGTTACGGGCCAACATCTTCCCAGGTTTTGGTTCCGGCTTTCATTGCAGCTTATACCGGACAATCGCCTGATAAAGTGGCTTTAAGTCCTTTCCCGTCGCTTAAATACATGCGTCCAAACTGGCGTATTTCGTACGAAGGGGTAGTGTCTCAATCCGATTTTCTGAAGAAATACATGAAAACATTAAGTTTTAACCATGCTTACCGGTCGAGTTATAATGTAGGATCATTCATTTCGAACCTCGATTACAACGAAAAATTGTACAACGATGGGTTTAGCTATATCCGAAATACGCTGGGCGATTTTGTGGGTCCAAATGATATTAACTCGGTCAGTATTTCGGAGCAGTTCAGTCCGTTAATTAACGTGGATATCACCTGGATTAACGATTTTGAAACCCGTGCCGAACTTAAAACTTCACGAAATCTGGCTCTGAGTTTCTCGAATAACCAAATTACTGAAATATTGAGCAACGAAATGGTATTTGGCTTGGGCTATCGGTTCACGAGGATGGATTTGATCGTCAAAACAAAAAAATCGCAGAAGGCTTATTCCAACGATTTAAATGTACGGGCCGACCTTTCGTTCAGGAAAAACAAAACCATCCTCCGGAAGATTGTGGAAGAGGACGAGCAGTTAACAGCCGGTCAGGGAGCCGTTACTCTGAAAACCACGGCCGATTATATGCTGAGCGACCGGTTCCAGTTACGTTTGTATTACGATAAAATCCTGAATAACCCGTACAAAGGTTCGTTTAAAACATCAAATACCAATTTCGGGGTGAGCTTCAGGTTTACTCTGGCGCAGTAGTAAAGGTTAATCGTATCATGAAATAGCCATAAGAGCTAAAGCTCATGCCAACCTAAAATGGTTATTTATGGCTATTCCATGCGTTGACGACATAATTGAAAAACAATAGTTAATACGAAAATTATACGATCAATATTGGAAAAATAAGCACATGAAAATTTTAATTCCGGTAGTAGTTGCTTTTTTATTGTTTTGGGCTTGTCAAAACCAGAATTCCAGTCGCAGTGCAGGGGCAATTGTTTCCGGAGAAGAAACAAAGGCCGACAGTTCTGCTGTTATGAATAACGAAATAGTAAGCTCTGCAATAACCAATAAAGAGGGGATTACGCTGAAACAGACGTTCAATAATTCAACGGGAACCTGCATTTTAGAATTGAATGGCGAACGTATCGAATTGCAGCAGGAAAGAACTGCTTCCGGAATTCGTTATAGTAATGAGCATTTTACCTATACCAATTGGCATGGTGAAACCCATTTGCACAAGGATGACAGTTTAATTTTTAGTCACTTCGAATAAATAAAAAGAAAACAATCTTAGTGTAAGGCTTGTTATTTAGGAATTAATTTCATTTTTTTACAGCAGATTTTAAAGACATGATTCAAAATACAAATACAATATGGCTTCCGTGGTGGGGTCTTTCTGCAAATAACAGGAAGTAATAGCCATATTGGTATTTTTTAACCATACAAGGCCTGCTTCCAAAAGATTGAAAGCAGGTTTTTTATTTTAAGCAAAAGATGATGATAACAATGAATACTATTTGGTGGTGGCACAGTAACTTTTCGCAATACCGTGGAAGGAAGTAGCTATCATTGTCAAAAAAATGAACAAAAAAGCGGCTTATCGGAACACGGTAAGCCGCTTTTTTTATTTGTTGCCCTGAAGGAAATAAAATGAACCACATAGACACATAGAAAACATAGAGAAGATAATTTATGTGGCCGACGTGCATGAAGCCGTAAATAATAGAAATAAAATGAACCACATAGACACATAGAACACATAGAAAAAAAGGTTTAAAAACAAAAACTATGTGACCTATGTGCCTATGTGGTTGAAAATTGAAAAAACAAACAAAAGCATATCTCATGAAAGAAATTAATGTACAAGTCAGCGTAAAAAAGATACTTGCCGACACCTTGACCCCGGTGAGTGTTTACCTGAAATTCAGGGATTTATTCCCGAATTCCATTTTGCTCGAAAGTTCCGATTATCACGGACACGAAAATGCCTATTCGTTCATTTGCATCAAGCCAATGGCCTGCTTTACAGCGGATGGCGGCGAAATCACGATAGAATACAATGGCCGCGAAAAGTTGAGCAAAATCGTTTCTCCGGAATGTCGGGTCGATCAGCAGTTGGATGCGTTTTTTAAGTCGTTCAAATTATCCGGAGAAACCGAAAACCTCCCGGCCAACGGACTTTTCGGCTACATCAGCTACGATGCGGTGAAATATTTCGAGAAAATTGAGATTACTGCCGCGAAGAAAGAAGCCTATTCGGTTCCGGAAGTAAAGTACTGTTTTTACAAGTACATAGTGGCTATCGACCATCATAAGGACATGATTTACCTGATCGAAAACCTGATGGACGGCGAAACCAAAGAAATCGGACAAATTGAATCGCTGCTCCGGAACCTGACTTTTTCGCCCACCCATTTTGATACTGTTGGGGAAGAAGTTTCGAACATCACCAACGAAGAGTACAAGTACATGGTGAGCAAAGGCAAAGAACATTGTTTCCGCGGAGATGTTTTTCAGATTGTACTTTCACGTCAGTTCTCACAACCGTTTAAGGGCGACGAATTCAATGTTTACAGGGCGCTGCGCTCGGTAAATCCTTCTCCCTATTTGTTCTTTTTCGACTACGGAACGTACCGCATCTTTGGATCAAGTCCGGAAGCTGAATTGCGTATCAAGAAAGATCGCGCCATCATCAACCCGATTGCCGGAACTTTTAAACGCTCAGGAAACGACGACGAAGACCGCCGTTCGGCTGAACGTTTGTGTGCCGATCCCAAAGAAAATGCCGAACATGTGATGCTGGTCGATCTGGCCCGCAACGATTTGAGTCGCAATGCCAGCGATGTTCGGGTTGACAGCTACCGACAGGTTCAATACTTTTCGCATGTTATTCATTTGGTGTCCGAAGTTTCAGGTAAATTGCCCGAAAATACCAACATGATCACGGTTTTGGGCGATTCGTTTCCGGCTGGAACATTATCCGGAGCGCCGAAGCACCGCGCCATGCAACTGATTGATACCTACGAAAACCAGCGACGCAGCTATTATGGCGGATGTATTGGTTATCTCGGATTCGATAATTCGTTGAATCATGCCATCATGATCCGGTCGTTTCTGAGTAAGGGAAATACGCTGTACTATCAGGCGGGTGCCGGAGTGGTTGCCGATTCGCAGGAAGAAAGCGAACTTCAGGAAGTGAACAACAAACTGGCAGCTTTGAAAAAAGCGTTAGAAATTGCGAAAGAGATTAACTGAGTGTTCAATCTCAGTATTCAGTAAAAAAATAAGTGCGACGGTGGCTGAGCTTGTCGAAGCCTGAATTTGAAACTTGAAATTTACAACATCATGAAAATAGTAGTCATAGATAATTACGATTCGTTCACGTACAACCTGGTGCATGCCATCAAAAAAATATCGGGTTTGCCGGTTGATGTGTTCCGGAACGATGAAATTGCTTTGGACGATCTGGAGCAATACGATAAAATTGTGTTGTCGCCGGGCCCCGGAATACCTGAAGAAGCCGGATTGTTGCTCGATATTATCCGTAGATTTGCACCGACTAAAAGTATGCTGGGCGTGTGTCTCGGGCATCAGGCCATTGGCGAAGCTTTTGGCGGAACGCTCACCAACATGAACCGCGTTTTGCATGGAATTGCAACTCCGGTAAATAAAACCAAAGTTGAAACGGTGCTTTTCGAAGGATTACCGGAAACCTTTGCGGTTGGTCGTTACCATTCGTGGATTGTGAATGAACCCGATCTTCCGGAGTGTTTAACGGTGACTAGTTACGACGACAAAGGACTGATCATGTCGATGAAACACACCGAATATGATGTGGAAGGTGTTCAGTTTCACCCCGAATCTGTTTTAACACCACTGGGCGAGCAGATGATTACAAACTGGCTGAAAAAATAATGAGTAGCAGTAATCAGTCGCAGTTTTCAGACCTGGAACTTGAAATTTGAAACTTGGAACTTTTGAGAAATGAAAGATACATTAAACTACCTGTTTGCAGGGCATAACCTGATGAAAGAAGAGGCTCACCAAATGCTGGTGCGGATTGCCGAAGGACAATATTCGGATTCTGAAATTGCTTCGTTCCTGACAGTTTTCCGGATGCGCAGGATTACCGCCGCAGAGTTGGCCGGTTTCCGTCAGGCATTGCTTGAATTGTGCGTGGCCATCGACCTTTCGGAATACAATACCATCGATGTGGTGGGTACTGGCGGCGATGGAAAAGACACCTTCAACATTTCAACGCTTAGCGCTTTTGTGCTGGCCGGGGCAGGCATCAAAGTAACCAAACATGGCAATTACGGGCTATCATCCGTGAGCGGATCGTCGAACATGTTTGAGTATTTTGGGTACCAATTCAGCAACGATCAAGGGAAATTGAGCCGCGAGATTGAGGAAGCCGGAATTTGCTTTTTCCATGCCCCGCTGTTTCATCCGGCCATGAAAAGTGTTGGTTCGGTGCGAAAAGCGCTTAAAGTGAAAACCCTGTTTAATATGATGGGACCGATCATTAATCCGTCGTTCCCTAAAAATCAGATGGTGGGTGTTTACGATTTGGATGTCATGGATTTATATCACGAAGTTTTCAGGGAAAGCGGTCAAAACTACCTGATTGTTCACAGTCTGGATGGTTACGACGAGATTTCGCTGACTGGCGATGCGCGTTTTGTGTCGAACCAGACCGAGGACAACCTTTCTCCTGCCGATTTTGGGTTTTTGCCGGTCAAACAGGAAGAGCTTTATGGCGGAGAAACTGTTGCCGATGCCGCAAAAATATTTAAAAGCGTTTTGGAAATGACAGCAACCGACGCACAGAAAAACGTAGTAATTGCCAATACCGCGTTGGGAATTCGATGTGTTTATCCTGAAAAGTCGTTGGCCGATTGTGTTGCCGAAGCCTCCGAATCTTTAAAATCAGGAAAGGCTCTTGCTGCATTTAAAAAACTAATGGAATTGAACAGAAAATAGAAAAGTCTTGGTTACCACGAAGTGGTAAAATGTTATTGACCCCCCAGAGTATCTGGGGGATGAAAAAGAAGAGGAAAATATGAACCCCGAAGCGGGTTCAATAATTTGGTGATATTATTGAACCCCTTCCGGGTTCCTTTTGGCACCAGCTTTTGTCCCCCAATTTCATTGGGGGTGATTAATATTAATCCCTTAAAGGGATTACGAATAGAAAGGGATTAATACTTTATTAATGAATATACTCGATCAAATAAACAACCATAAACGAACCGAAATTGCTGAGGCAAAAAGTAAAGTTTCGTTGGAACAATTGAAGGAATCGCCGTATTTTAAACGGAAGACAAACTCTCTGAAAGCCGCTTTGCTGGCCGAAGGTGCGAGCGGGGTGATTGCCGAATTCAAAACGCAATCGCCATCGAAAGGCGTAATAAACGCTGAGGCTGAAGCTTCGGAAGTCACCGCAGCATACGTTGCGGCTGGCGCAAGTGGATTGTCGGTTTTGACCGATGAGCGCTTTTTTGGTGGCTCGTTCGAAAATCTGGCGTCGGCGCGCTGGGCCAATAAAAATTCCCCGATTTTGCGAAAGGATTTTATGCTCGATCCGTATCAGATATACGAAGCCCGTGCACACGGAGCCGATGTAATCTTGCTGATTGCCGAAAGTTTGAGCAAACAATTGTTGCTCGAACTTACCGAAACGGCCAAAGAAATTGGCTTGGAAGTGTTGGTGGAAGTGCATAGCGCCGAAGAACTGGAGAAGCTGAATCCAAAGGTTGATTTGGTGGGCGTGAACAACCGTAACCTGAAAACTTTTGAAGTGGATATTCAGACTTCGGTTCGCCTGAGCGAATTGATCCCGGAACAATTTGTGAAAATTTCGGAAAGCGGAATTTCTGATCCGGAAAGCATCAGCAAACTTCGTGCTGCTGGTTTTAAAGGTTTCCTGATTGGCGAAACCTTTATGAAAACCGATGATCCGGGTAAAGCATGCAAAACGTTTATTGACCAATTGAAAAAATAAAATTAAACCACAGAGAGAAAAGAGTGAATGCCAGAGTTTCACAGAGATTATTTTCTCTTTTTTAACTCTGCGGTCTCTGTGGTTAAAAATTAAATATGAACGAACTGAAAATAAAAGTCTGCGGAATGCGCGATCCTGAAAACGTTTCAGGAGTGGTCGCTGCGTGGCCCGACTATTTGGGATTCATTTTTTACCCGAAAAGCAAACGGTTTGTCGGGTTCGAACCTTTGTTGGAAACACTGGCTGTTATTCCCGATTCAGTGAAAAAGGTTGGCGTTTTTGTGGATGAAACTCCGGAAAAAGTGCTGGAAATTTACCGAAACTGGAATTTGGATGGGATTCAGTTGCACGGACACGAAACTCCGGAATATTGCACGAAAATTCAACATTCAGGAATCACTGTTTTCAAAGCTTTTTCGATAGATGAATCATTTGACTTTGCTACATTGGAAGCTTATTCCGAGGGTTGCAATTATTTTTTGTTCGACACCAAAGGCCAATTGCCAGGCGGAACCGGGCAGAAATTTAACTGGCAACTATTGAAAAACTATAAAGGTTTGGTTCCCTTTTTTCTGAGTGGTGGAATTGGGCCTGATGACCTGGAAGCCATCCGGAATTTTGAACATCCCCGATGGCGCGGATTAGACATCAACAGCGGTTTTGAAATTGAGCCGGCACTAAAAGACATTAAAAAGGTGAAAAGCTTTATTTCAGCAATTCGAAATTCAAATCATAAATAATCATTCATCAATTATAAATGGATAAAATGAATTATCAGGTAAACGAAAAAGGTTATTACGGCGAATTTGGTGGGGCGTATATTCCCGAAATGATGGTGCCGAATATCGAAGAACTTCGAAGAACCTATCTCGAAATCATCCAATCGTACGATTTCAGGCAGGAATTTATTGGCTTGCTGAAAAACTACGTGGGGCGGCCATCCCCGTTGTATCTGGCCAGGCGGCTTTCAGAAAAATACCAAAGTAACATTTTCCTGAAGCGCGAAGACTTGAATCATACGGGTTCGCACAAAATAAACAACACCATTGGCCAGATTCTGGTTGCCAAAAAGTTGGGCAAACAGCGCATTATTGCCGAGACCGGCGCTGGTCAGCACGGACTGGCAACAGCAACTGTTTGCGCGCTAATGGGCCTGAAATGTATTGTGTATATGGGCGCGGTTGATGTGGAGCGTCAGGCACCGAATGTGAAGAAAATGCGCATGCTGGGCGCCGAAGTTATCCCGGCTTTAAGTGGTAATCAAACCTTAAAAGATGCGACCAACGAAGCCATGCGCGATTGGATCAACAATCCGGTTGATACGCATTACATTATTGGTTCTGTGGTTGGGCCACATCCGTATCCCGACATGGTGGCGCGTTTTCAGTCAGTCATTTCAGAAGAAATCCGCTGGCAGTTGGACGAACAAACCGGGCGCGAAAATCCGACTCGCGTGATTGCATGCGTAGGCGGGGGAAGCAATGCTGCCGGTGCTTTCTATCATTTTTTGGATCAGGAAAATGTGGAACTGATTGGCGTTGAAGCTGCCGGTAAAGGTGTTGACACTCCTGAAACTGCTGCGACCATCACTCTGGGAACACCCGGAGTACTGCACAGTTCACGGTCAATTTTAATGCAAACCAATGATGGCCAGATTACCGAACCCTATTCGATTTCGGCCGGACTGGATTACCCTGGAATTGGGCCGATGCACGCCAATTTATTTGCCACCAAACGCGCCAAATACCTGTGGGCAACCGATGCCGAAGTGCTGGATGCGGCTCTGGAATTAACTCAACTGGAAGGAATTATTCCTGCCCTGGAATCGGCTCATGCCTTGGCAGTGCTGAAGAAAATCCAGATGAAACCTGAAGATGTTACCATTGTAAACCTCTCCGGAAGGGGCGACAAAGACATGGAAACCTATTTGAAACATTTTGGGTATTAAA
>JAIBEY010000056.1 GCA_019459525.1 Prolixibacteraceae bacterium | reverse complement strand
GAAACGAACATGCCACGGTAACAATATTCAAGGTGGTGGCACAAAAGGCCATGTAAATCTTGTGGAGAAAGCTATTTTTTATGGCATGGAGTTCCACATGTACGCATTTAAATTTCAACAAATTAACAACAATATTTACGTGTGAAAAAGAAAATTAGAGTTGGGTTGCTTGTTTTTGCAATAGTTATCATTATCGCAGAATTGACAATTCTGGATTATAGCAATTTAACATGGTCTAAAAATTTGGGTTCATATCTTGTAATAGTAGGAATGATATGTACAATTTCAAGCCTAGTTTTATCAATCAGAAACGACAAAAAACAACAAGCAAACTTGACAGACAATAACAGATAGGTCGCTGACTTTTTTAGGACGAGTCAGTCATTGCTTTATATTGTCAGGAAAGAAGCCCGCAATCGGCCACCGGTGAGAGCTTCCAATGTTATGTGGAAGAATATAAATGAGATAAACTCACATAAAATGAATAAAATGAGGAAACAAATTATTTTTTTTGCTGTCAGCGTTTTGCTGCTAATTAGTGGTTGTACATCTTTTTATCAGTTAATTAACATTAGTCCTTCAGCCAAACTAAAGAAAATAAATTTTTCAAACACTGAGGCTAATCCAACTTATCACTTTTACTACTCAGACACATTAAACAACAACTATCTGCGAGAACTTCGTCAAAGCTATAAGCTTGATTCAATGACAGATCATATAGGTAATGAATTTGAAAAGATAAAAATAATTCTTGATTGGGCACATCTGCGATGGGAGCACAATGGTAGCAATAACCCCTCTAAACCAGATGCTTTAACTATACTAAAAGAGGCGCAGATTGGTAAAAAATTCAGGTGTGTTGAGTATGGGATCGTTACTTCGTCGGCATTAAATAGTATTGGTATAACAGCACGGGTTCTTGGAATCAAAACCCGGGATGTAGAGATCGTAAAATATGGTGCTGGGCATGTTGTTTCTGAAGTGTATTCAACAGATTTTAACAAATGGGTTTTTATGGATCCACAATTTAATGTGATACCGGTCTTAAACGGAGAGCCTCTAAATTCGGTAGAATTTCAAGATGCCATAGTAAATCGCCGAAATAATTTGAAACTAATAAACCGACATGGTAATGTGCCTACTAAAGATTTCGACAATTACATCAATTGGGTGGCTAAATATTTATTTTACTTCGATGTTTTGTTTGATCAAAGAATAGGAAACGAACCTAATTATAAAGACATTAATGGAATGACTAAAATTACACTTGTTCCTGTTGGCGAAAAGGAGCCAAAAATTTTTCAGCGACATAGCAAGATCAATTATTCCTTCTATACAAACTCACTGAATGATTTTTACAGACGACCAAAATAATTACACCATACAACAAAAAAGATAGATCAATTGCGGTTTCGGTACTGACAACAAAGTTGGCAACCGGAAACTAGTGGGGGGGCCAAATGTTACGGGGCATTTTATGCTGCTACTTGGAACGTTATCAGGATTTTTAATTTGACCGTTTTGAATCTAAAATTAGCGGCAATAAATACACTTGAAATGAAAACATGCTTATTCTATATTACAGCAAAATACCCAACAGGTCGGGGGATTCCGATTTATCGGGATGACGAAAGCAATCCTCAGTAGAAAATTTATCAGAAAACTCCCTCTCTGTGTGTTGTATCCAGAGAAGCCGAACACCGGCAAGAACAAAGTCTGCATGTTGTTGTTAAGCTGGTTGAACCAAAATAGTACGGTTAACGACCAGAGATAAATTAATGACAAAAAATGACAACCAATAACACATTGGCTTTGCTAAACAGCTTTCACAGCGACCTGAAAGTTGCGAAAGAAATGGTTTATGATACCTGTGGTTTTAACTTGACCAATCTTCGGGTTAATTCCGAAAGCGTAGAATATGGTGCTTGTTCATTTGAACTTGACGGAAAGAAAATTCAACATCGTGTTTCTAAAATTACTCCGACCAAAACGGGACAGTTTGTAACCATTTGGAAAAGAAACCATAAAGGCTTAACCGAGCCATTCGACATTGCCGACGACATCGACTTCTTAATTATTACAGCTAGAAATGGGGACAACCTTGGACAATTTATTTTTCCAAAATCTGTTTTAGCCGACAAAGGAATAATCTCGCATGACGGAAAAGACGGAAAACGTGGAATTCGTGTTTATCCGCCCTGGGACAGGGTAGCCAACGAGCAGGCAGAAAAAACGCAACGCTGGCAAACCAAATACTTCTTGACAATTAAAGATGGCTTGAATGCACCAATTATTAACAGGGAAAATTTACGTATAAAAATAACTTCTGGTATGGACGCGAACAAAATAACAAGAGTTCTGACTTTAAACGCCCCAGTAGAAAAAGTGTGGCACGTTTTAACAACTCCGAAAGAAACAAAAAAATTCATGTTTAATTGTGAAGTATCTTCCGATTGGAAAGTAGGAAGCGACATTACTTGGAGTGGAAATTATCAGGGGTACGAAAGCGGGGAAAGAGGTGTAATTTTAGAAATTGAAGAGCATAAACACCTAAAATATACCTCAATTGACCCAAACTTTGGAATTGAAGTTAAACCGGAGAATTACCTCCACATTTCTTACGACTTAACAGAGAAAGATGGAAAGACCGAACTAACGACTACGATAGAGAATTTTAATGGTGATCCTAAAAGAATTGTACATATTGCGAGTGGTTGGGATACTATTGTTTTGTCGGCATTAGAAAAGATATTTAGCGAATAAAGCCCGAACTGCTACGACAGAAATACATAAAAAATCCCGACTCTTTTCGGGAGCCGGGATTCGTATTTTATGGAAAATACCGTTCTTAATTCGCCGATTCGAACTGCTTCAGAAACCGCACATCGTTTTCGAAGAAATGGCGGATGTCTTTAATTCCGTATTTCAGCATGGTAATTCGCTCAATTCCCATTCCGAAAGCAAACCCGGTGTATTTTTTACTGTCGATGTTGCAGGCTTCCAGCACATTCGGGTCAACCATTCCGCAGCCCAGAATTTCGAGCCAGCCGGTATATTTACAAACGTTGCAGCCTTCTCCGCCACAAATCGAGCAGCTCACATCCATTTCGGCCGAAGGTTCGGTGAATGGGAAGTACGACGGGCGCAAACGGATTTGCGATTTTTCGCCGAAAAGTTCACGGGCAAAATACAGCAAAGTCTGTTTCAGGTCGGCAAACGAAACGTTTTCGTCCACATACAATCCTTCAATCTGGTGGAAAATGCAGTGCGAACGGGCCGAAATGGCTTCGTTGCGGAAAACACGTCCGGGGAAAATAGCACGGATGGGCGGCTGGGTTTTTTCCATCACCCGAATTTGTACGCTCGATGTGTGCGTACGCAACAAAACATCCGGATTTTTTTCGATAAAGAACGTATCCTGCATATCGCGGGCAGGATGTTCCGGTGGAAAGTTGAGCGCCGAAAAAACGTGCCAGTCGTCTTCAATTTCGGGTCCTTCGGCAATTGTAAATCCCAGGCGGGTAAAAATATCGATCATTTCGTTTTTCACAATCGACAGCGGATGGCGGCTCCCCAGGCGGATGGGTTCGCCCGGCATAGTCAGATCCAGGCCCGATTCACTCTGATCGGCTCCTTCAAAGTTATCTTTCAGCTCGTTGATTCGGTTGACTGCAAACTCTTTCAAATCGTTGATCGCTTGCCCAACTTCTTTCTTCAAATCGGCGGGTACATCTTTAAACTCGTTAAAAAGCTGGCCAACCAGACCTTTTTTGCTGATATATTTAATACGCAGTTCTTCAACTTCCTCTTTGGCGGCAACCGAAGCCTGTTCGATTTCTGCCTTTAATGCTTTGATTTTTTCTAACATCTCATCCATGCTATTGAATTGATGGGCAAAGATAATGATTCAGGTTTTATAGCGAACCAATTATTCCAGAATCCTTATTTTTTTAACCCTGATGTCTTTTTTGGGCCGGAATTCACTGTCAACTTCTACTTTGGCAATCTGGTCGGCAATTTCGAGGCCTTCAGTCACTTCACCAAAAATGGTGTAAGTTCCGTCGAGGTGAGGCGCCCCTCCGATGGTTTTATAGGTGTTGCGCTGTTCGTCGGTAAATTTATGGTCAATTTCTTTTTCCAGGTCATTCAATTCCTGATCGGTATAAGTTCGACCGGTTACGATATAAAATTGTGAGCCGTCGGAACGTTTCCGCATATTTTCGCGTTCAGGTTTTCGCGGCGAACCAATTACACCACGTTTGTGATACAAGCCCGGAACGATATGGGCAGGCAGGGTATAGCCGGGGCCTTTCCAACCTACGACGTCGTCGGCAGTGGCATAACGGGTATCGGCAGCTCCGCTCTGAATCCCGAAGTCGCTGATTACACGATGAATGAGAAGATCATCGAAGTAATTCTCCCGGGCAAGTTTGATAAAATTATCACGGTATTGCGGCGTGCTGTTGTATAGTTTTATCCGGATGTTTCCCCGCTCCGTTTCGATAATCAATCCTTTTACTTTGCTGTTGCTCACGCTTTCCTGTTCGGTGGCTTGTTTCTGAAGTTCGCTTAATGCCTGAACGTTTCCTGCTTTTTTTACCAGATCTGAAATAAAAACAGAAGGGGTTACAAAGGTCTGGGTTTCGTAATCGGCAATTTGGATAAAACCCAGGCCAATGCACTCCATAGCTGAACTAAATAGTGGACTTCCAACGCTTTTTGATCGTAGCTGATTGGTTACCCGGTATAATTTGCTGCCAAGTGCCTGGGAGTAACTCAGCACTTTTCCTTCGTGCAGCGGAACGGTATTTCCTTGCGGTTTGTCGAAAAAGATGGTTTTTTCATTGTCGGGCAAGGTGGTTTGTGCAAGTGTTACAGGCCGTTTTTTAAGTCCGGCAACCTGTAATAAAATCAGGTCGTTGATGCGGTCAACTGCTAAAAATCCGGAGACTTCGTAGCTTTGGGTTTCGTCAAAGGGTGTAATCACAGCTCGGTTTGCCGTTTCAAACAACGAAAATCGGGTAACAGCCAGGTCTTCAGTAACGAAAAATCCCATCGCGGTCTCCAGTATCCGGTTATTCTCGTAAGTATCTATTTTAAAGGTCGATGGAACCAGATCTTTAAATCCTGAAGGCTTTTGTTCTTCGGTGAGCTCCGCTGTTTCACCGGCACTTTTTTGGTTTTGTTTGTTGCCCGACGATCCGCAACCGAACAAGAAAAAGCTTACAACCCAGATAAGATAAATATAGCGTATCATGTTTATTCAATTATAGTTACAGTGATTTTTACGTCGGTAAATGGCCGATGATTCTCATCGGTTTTCAGTGCCGCAATTTTATCGATAACGTCCAGTCCTGAGATACATTCACCGAAAATGGTGTATTTTCCATCCAAATCGGGGTAACCTCCCGTGGTGGTATATGCTTTGCGCTGCTCTTCCGTAAAAATCAGTTTCCCCGGAGAAAGTGAATAGTCCGTTTCTATTTGCTTTTTAACCTCATCAGCAATAGTCCTGAATTCATCGACTTTTTTATCGGCTTTCAGGCTTTTCAGTTTTGCCTTGACTTCCGGAGTCAGGTAACGGGCATTTATTTTATTCCGGATGGGGCGGTTTACAGCTATTTCGAGCGTATCGAGTTCGCCGTTGGTATAAACTTTACCTTTAATAATATAGAATTGTGATATGTCTGATTGCTTAAATGGATTTACTTCGTCGGGCTGCCGTGGCGCACACAATGCACCTTTTTTGTGGCAGTATTCCGGGTGGATTTCGTCGTCAACCGTTTTATCCGGATCCCCGTAACCAATTCGTTTGCCTAGCGCCGCATTGCGCGACGATCGCGATCCGCCCTGGATCAGGAAATCCTGAATCACCCGATAGAATAAGGTTTGATCGTAATAACCCTCACTGGCCAGTTGGATAAAGGCATCACGATGTTTCGGTGTATCGTTATACAGCCTGAACTTCATGGTACCCAGGTTAGTAGAAATTTGCACAACCCGGTTCTGCGCAAATAGCTGGCACGAAGCAATAATAAGAAAGCCTGTAAATAGAATGCGTTTCATTCGAATAACTTTTCAATTTTGATTCCTGCAATTTGGTATCAGCTTCAGATTTTCAATTCAATGCTCAACCTCATGGAATAGCCATTTAAACATTTCCGTTTGGCATGAGCTTTAGTTCTTATGGCTATTTCATCTGCAATCAGCCGTGTTTATTTGAGCATGGAAATTTTAAACTTGATGTCTTTTTGAGGTCGGTTAAACTGGTCAGCCGCCTGTTCTGCAATTTTGTCCATGACCTCCAACCCTTCGATAACTTCGCCGAAAATAGTGTAATTATTGTCCAGCGATGGATATCCGCCAACGGTTGTATAGGCTTTTCGTTGTTCTTCAGAAAACCGGATTGGAGGCAGTTTGGCCGCTTCAGCCGATGCTTCTTCTTTTAATGCATTGAAGCGGGCCATCATTTCATCTTGTTTTCCTTCTGCGCCAAGTTTGTTTAATTCCGGTTCAGCGGCTTTCATTTTTACCTGGAACAGACTCATTTTACGCGATTCTTCCAGTTTAGCCTGAAGGGAGTCCAGTTCACCCGGCCTGAATACTTTGCCCTGAAGAATATAAAATTGCGAAGCGGACGACCTTTTTTCCGGATTCACCTGGTCACCCATGCGGGCTGCTGCCAGAATACCTCTGCGGTGAAAGAATTTGGGATTAATTTCGGCAGGAATGGTATAACCCAAATCGCCTCCGCCCAGTTGCTTCCCGGCTACCGCATTTTTCGACTCCGGATCTCCCCCTTGTATCATAAAATGCTGAATAACCCGGTGAAAAAGCAAATCAGAATAAAAACCCTCTTTAACCAATTTGACAAAATTATCGCGGTGTAAGGGAGTTTCGTCATAAAGTTTGATTTTAATGACACCAAACTCGGTGTCAATCTGAACTTTGGTTTCAGGTTTACCAGAACCTCCACACGACAGATTAACGAATAGGCCTGCCCATACAAATAATAAGAGTAACTTTTTCATGCAATTATGCTTTTAAGTAAAATTTCAGACTGAATCAATCACCAGCTTTTTTGTGGATGGAAACAAAGATAATGAATTAGGAATCCGTTCAAAAATTCATGTTTTTATTGTACTTTGGCATTCTGTTCATAATTTTATACCTGATGGAAAAACTGATCATTAGCGATCAACAGTTTCTGGAAAAATTAAACCTCTCGCATGTAGAGTTTATATTTAATGCGATTGATCAGAACAGGAAGTTTTTGCGAAAATGGCTTCCATTTGTTGATTTTACACATAAAATAGCAGATACAGAACGGTTTGTAAGTTCGATACTCGAAAAAACCGTTTCAGTAAGGGACGAGGTGTATGTGATCTGGTACAAGCATGAGTTTGCCGGACTAATCGGATTTAAAGATATTGACCGAATAAACGATAAAATTGAAATAGGGTACTGGTTGGTTGAGAAAATGACCGGAAAGGGAATCGCTACTGCTGCTACCCGAAAGATGGTTAACCTTGCTTTCCGCAATATGGAAATGAACCGCATTCAAATCCGCTGTGGAGTTGGGAATGAGAAAAGTTCGGCAATACCGCGTAGGCTAGGGTTCACTTTTGAAGGCGTTGAACGGAACGGAGAGCGGCATAATCGCTCCTATATTGATCTCGAAATTTTTAGTTTACTTAAACGCGAGTGGGCCGAAACCCTGTTTTAGTGATGGAAACCCTGACTAAGTTAAATGATTGTATCACTTTTTGTACCTCCTGCTTTTATTCTTATTATGTCCCCATTTTGCTGACTAGCTGAATGATAAGCTCTATTCCCTGATTCTTTAAGGCAAAAATGTGTTAATAATTCTTATTTTATGCAATTAATTTCGTTTTTGACTTAAATGATCGATTGGTCGAATAGTTTATTTCTTACTTTTGCGCGGTTCAATCCGAATTTTTACTTGCTAATAATTTGGAATTAAAGCAGAAAACAAAATGGAAAACAAAACAATTCAGCGAACCCTTTACAAGGTGCTTCGCAAAACAGGAGTCCGTCGTGATCGGATAACTCTTGATGCTTCTTTTAGTGATGACCTTAATTTTGATCAGGTTGATTGGGCCCTTTTTGTTTATTACCTCGAAGGTTCTTTCAAGATACATCTGGAAGATCAGGAAATCAGAAATCTGTCGCAAGTTAACGACACCTTAGAAATGGTAAGCAAAAGAACATGTGTTGGATGTTCGTAAGCGAGTTCAACGAAATGTATAAGTTTAAGGTATCCGGGTCTCGGGTACCTTTTTTTATTACATAAAAGTGGAATCATTTGAAATGACAAAATAAAATCAGGAATGATTGAAAGTTGAGGCTCAAGACTATGGTTGAAAGAGAGGTTTAGAGTCAGTTTAGGTCCGAATTTTAGCATTTACAACCGGATACATTTTCAGAAGTAGTCAGTTCATACGCTAAAATGAGCCATTCATCACGAAAATCGATCAGTTCAAATAATACTGCTATTTTAATGGTAGGATTGATTTTCAAGAGTATATTTTTGCAGAGAAGAAAATTGAATATCAATTCGGAAATTTATAGAATAATAAGTGCAAATTCACCTCAAGAGCACAAAAGGAAAGTCAACCAATTTTGGTTGACTTTTTTCATTTTCAAACAAACTCACCTGAACTCCTTTCAAACTTTTAATGTATTTTTGTGCAAAATTTGTACAATGTTAAAATTCAAGCGAATCTTACTCAAGTTGAGTGGCGAGTCTCTTATGGGCGAACAGCAATATGGAATTGATCAGCAACGATTGGCTGATTATGCCGAACAGATTAAAGAAATTGCTGATTTAGGTGTTCAGATTGGAATTGTAATCGGTGGAGGGAATATCTTTCGGGGTTTGAGTGGTGCATCCAAAGGATTCGATCGGGTGAAAGGCGACCAGATGGGAATGCTGGCAACGGTAATTAATAGCCTGGCGCTTAATTCAGCACTCAATCACGTTGGATGCAAATCCCGAGTTTTAACTGCAATCCGGATGGAGCCGATCGGAGAGTTTTACTCCAAAGATAAAGCGATTGGAGTCATGGAACATGGAGAAGTTGCCATTTTCTCGGCAGGAACCGGAAATCCATATTTTACTACCGATACCGGTTCTTCCCTGCGCGGAATTGAAATTGAAGCCGATGTGATGCTTAAAGGAACAAGGGTTGATGGAGTTTATACTGCAGATCCGGAAAAAGATTCAACAGCTATTCGCTTTGACCGGATATCGTTTGACGAAATCCATCAGCGTGGATTAAAAGTGATGGACCTCACGGCAACAGCTATGTGTAAAGAAAATAATTTGCCGATAATTGTCTTTAACATGGACATAAAAGGAAATTTGAAAAAAGTTTTAGAAGGCCAACCCATTGGAACATACGTTCATGGATAGTGAGATTAGAATTATTTGATTAAAAATTGTTAAAGTTTTTAATTTCTTTAATTTTTTCTATATTTGTTGCCAGCACTTTTAATAAACGAAAAGAGTTAGTTCATATGCAGGAAGAGGTTCAAATGGTATTAGATATTTGCAGAGAGAGAATGGAACACGCGATTAGCCACCTTGACAAAGAATTGGTTCATATTCGCGCCGGAAAAGCTTCTCCACGAATGTTGGACTCGGTTATGGTTGATTATTATGGCAGTATGGTTCCAATAGTTCAAGTATCAAATATTAATACCCCGGATGCCAGAACAATTGCAATTCAACCATGGGAAAAAAACATGATTCGACCCATCGAAAAAGCAATTATTAATTCAAATCTGGGATTTAATCCTGACAACAATGGTGAAATTATCCGGATCAACGTGCCGGCGCCAACAGAGCAACGCCGTAAAGACATGGTAAAAACCGTGAATAAAGAAGGCGAAGTTGCAAAAGTTAGTTTACGAAATGCACGGAAGGATGCCAATGATAATCTGAAGAAGCTACAAAAAGATGGCCTTTCTGAAGATTTGGAAAAGAATGCTGAAGATATTGTACAAAATATGGTTAATGACTTCAGCAAAAAAATAGACAAAATGCTCGATGATAAAAATGTCGAGATTTTAACGATATAATTGTTTCTAGTTTTCTGTTTTCTGAACATTGTTTAATTGTTTTCATGGCTTTGAGGCGGCTTATTTAAGCCGTCTCAATTTTTTTTAAGCTCTTTACTCTGCTCTTTGCCAATTAAACTGAATCGTTTTTCCGGATCAATCGGGAAACCTGTGGATTAAAATCTAAGCATATATTTTGGCAAGTCTGTAAAGGAAAAAGCTTACATTTCTTACACCTCTGAATGAAGCACGGAATGCTTTGATTTTAGCATTGAAAGATTCTGCTGAAGCAT
>JAIBEY010000028.1 GCA_019459525.1 Prolixibacteraceae bacterium | reverse complement strand
GGTGTGATTCAAATTTAGGGAGCATTAATCCGGCACCAAACACGAAACTCAATGGTTTCTCGCTGGTTGCCTGTTCAATCAACTCTCCATCAGCATCATCGTAATGTAGATCGTATGTTAGGGAAACCATTTTGTTTTTTCCAATTTTCATAGCTTTTTCTTTTAATATTTTAAATTTTAAATAATTGTACAAAGAAATAAAATTCACTGATAATACAAAAAGTATCCAGCCTTTCATTTCTGCTTGTTAAGGATAACATCAGAAACGAACTTTGGTTTAAAGCTTTTCTCCCGGGTTTAAACCGAAATCGCTTATTTCTTCAACAGCTTAGTCGTTGTCAGGTTTTTCCCTTCAATTACTTTAACGAGATAGATGCCCGGTTTTAACTGGTCCAACCCGCCAATCATCTGGTTGTTTGAGATGTTGGTATATATTCTGATGTTTCTTCCGCCAACGTCAGAAATGGTAACATTAGCCTGATTCTTTAATCCGGAAACAACAATTTGGTCGCTAAACGGATTAGGAAAAACGGAAGCCTGAAGTTGTTTGAGTTCCGGGGAAGAGGTCAAAACCTGATGATTGAGGTTGTCGATGCAGAAGTAACCCGGTGTGTTCATTCCCCATGCACTGTTATCGGTTGAGCGTAATGAAAATTCGAGTTTTGAGATTCTTCCAAGTTTCGAAAGATCTACCCATTTCCAGGTATCCAGTATATAATCGTATGAATTGATGCTGTATGCAAAATCGGCCAGGTAGAATTCTATTTTTCCGGCTGATTGATCCTCCGAATTGAACCCTTCTATGGTCAGCATTAGCCAATCCGGATCATTTCCGGTTTCACCACCAAATTTTTTCGAGAAAGCATCACCGTTCTTCATTGAATGATAAGCGTAAGTACTGTTTGTTACATAAAATCCGGTAACGATGGTGTCTTTAAACAGGACAGTGGAAACGGGTGCAGGATAAACAACGGCATAACCCGGAGTTCCGGCAACACCTTTTCCGGTGATGGCACTGTATTGATTGTTATAGCCGGGGGTAGTGATGTCGGTTTTCTCAGAAGCCGCAAATCCCGACCAGTAATCTCCATATTCTGATTGCGTATAATCGGTAAGGAACCTGAAGTTGCCACTCACAAAACCACCTTTGTTATCGCCACCATTGTAATAACCTTGAGATCCGAGATCCAGATTTTCGAAACCTGCTGATGTTACCGGTTTGTATTCGAATGGTTTTTCGCCGTTTAGGTCGTCCATGCAGAAATATCCGGGCGTATTCATGTAGCCATAGCTGTTGTCGCTCGAACTAAGGCTAAACCGGAGCTTACGGGCCTCTTTAAGTTCACTAAGGTCAACCCAGGTCCATTGATTTAAAATGTAATCTTTCGAGTTGTCATCAGACCGGAAATCGGCCAGGTAAAAATAAAGCGTATCAACAGGCTTTCCTTCAGTATCCAGGGCTTCTATCATTAGTTTGAAATAATCGGGGTCGTTGCCACTTTCGCCGCCAAATCTCTTTGAAAATTGATCGCCGTTTCTCATCGAGAGGTAAGCATAGGTGGAGTTTGTTACATAAAAACCGGTGACTTTTGTTGATGTGTTAAATCCAATTTCTGCTGAAGGAGTTGGGTAACAAACGGCATAATTGGCGCTACCTTCATGCCCTTTTCCGGTAATGGCGCTATACTGGTTTTGGTATCCGGCGGTTGTAACATCGGTCGTGTTCGAATAGGCAAACCCACTCCAGCTAGCCCAGTCCTGGTTGTACAAGTTGTAGAATGTGATTCCGGAGCTTTTAAAACTGCCCGACAGATCGGAGCCATTCCAGAACTTTCCCGGCTCCAGGGGCAGGTCGTCAAACTTGGCAACAGTTTGTGCCATGGTGTTAAATGCTAAAAAAGTGGCAAGAAATGCCGTCATGTAGATTTGTTTCATTATGTAATAATTTTGAATGGTTTCAAAATGATTACAATACGCAAAACTGCTGAAATAACCGGTTGCTTAATGTTTTTGGTTACTCCAAGCTTTTTCTCCCGAAAGCTTTGAATATTGTAGCTCGAATGGCAGGTCTTCTGGCTCACTCCATTTTTGCGGCCTTCCCATCTTGCTTAAGGCTTGACAGTGGCAAGTAGTGCAAAAAATATTCAGAGTTTACAGCTGCGGGTACAGCTCCGGATTTTAACCGGATTCCCTCTTGATACTCAACCGAGCATCACCAATTCGCCAGCGAAGATAAGTCAAAAAAAGTTTCAGTGGCAAACTGCAAGGTTAAAATATACTGAAAAGATAAATAACGGGTTTAGGAAGTTGCCAGTCCCGAGGTCTTAAATGTGAAGAATTTTTGAGCAAAATAGCTGTAAATAACAACAATAACTGTTGTAATGATTTTTGCCAGAGTTGGCCATAAGCCGCCAAATTCGACCAAAACTTTCAGGAAAATATAGTTCAGGAAAATTGAACCGGAAACCGAGATCATATAGCGAATTAACTGAACACGTCCTCTGATTTCGGAATTGGTGAAGGTGATGTATTTGGCCAGAATGAATCCTGTGAAAAAAGTAATCGGGAATACAATTAAAAATGCGGCAATGTGCGGACTTACAGAAACAATCTGAATATCAATAATCTTTTTATCGAGAATGTAATTGTAACAAATAAAGTAAAGGAAAATATCGAGCAAGGTATTAAAACCCCCGGTAGCACCATATCTGAATGTTTCCCTGGGTATAATTTTCCGGAAAGGAGTATGGAAATAATCAATAATCTGAATGATAATCAATCGTATGTTCTTTGCCAGGTTTACCATAAATCAGCGTAAATATTGGTCTGTTCGTTTGTTCAGAAATGGCAAAGAAAAATCTGCCAAAAAATCTGCTATTGGTTATTGTATTGCAAAATAAAGAGAAAAGATTGAAAAATGAATCGGGGATAGTTAAATATGTATAAAAACTATAATACATCCCTAAATTATGCTTTTGGATTCTTCAGAAACGGCATTTTGGCCATCTTTTCCACTTCGAGGCTGGGGAAGCCAAATTCTTCAACCATCTTACCCAAAATCAAATAAATGCCATCGCCCCGGAAAGGATAATTTTTCAGCGATGGAGGAAAGTGCACCGTATCGAAAAATTCACCTTGCACATCGGTAAACGTGCCAAAGTGCATGATTTCGTCTCTTGAGGTATGGACGTATTTGATGGCTACCAAACGGCCCAGCATCCGCACTGTCCGGCCAATGTTGCCCATCATGCTTTTAGCTGTTATTTCTCCCCTGAACCTGGTTTCGAGCATATCAAAAGCAGTCATCGAAACCGGAAAACCGATCAGCTCAATTTCGTCCCAGGCATCGCCCAAAACCGATTGTTCCAGCTTGGGAAGGACGAATTCGCGCGGTGCTGCTTCGAACAAAGCCCGGTTTTTTGCCACCGGAACAGTTTTATTCAGTAACATGTGAGCTTTCCACAAAAGTTCGGCTTTGGATGTTCCGGTGAAACGAAAGGCACCCAACCGAATCAAAATAATCAGTTGCTCTTTCGTAATGGCAGTCCGTTCTATAAAGTCAGAAAGGGAACCAAATTCTCCGTTTTGCTGCCGTTCGTTCAGGATTACTGAAATGACCGACTGCTCAAGGTTCTGAACATGCACAAATCCTGTGAAAATAGTTTTGCCAATGATTCGGGTCTCACTCCGGCTTCGGTTTACACAAGGCAGTTCGATGTGGGCGCCGCAACGCTGTGCCTCATTGAAATACACCCAGGTGCGGTAAAATCCGCCGAAATTATTAATTACGGCCACCATAAATTCGAGTGGATAATGCGCTTTCAGGAATAAACTCTGGAAACTTTCGACCGCATACGATGCCGAATGTGCCTTCGAAAACGAATAACCGGCAAACGATTCGATCTGACGCCACACTTCGCGGGTAACGGCTTCCGGATAACCCCGTTCCCGACAATTACTGAAATACCTGGCCACAATGCCCTGAAACTCCTGTTTGGCCCGAAACTTACCACTCATGGCGCGGCGCAGTACGTCGGCTTCGGCCAGGTCGAGCCCTGCAAAATGATGCGCTACTTTAATTACGTCTTCCTGATAAACCATAACCCCAAAGGTTTCTTCGAGCTGTGCTTTCATCACCGGGTGCAGATACCGAATCGATTCGGGTTTATGAAAACGCTGAATGTATTGTTTCATCATGCCCGACTTGGCCACTCCGGGCCGGATAATAGAGCTTGCGGCTACCAGCGTGAGGTAATTGTCGCAATGTAATTTGGTCAGCAAACCGCGCATGGCCGGACTTTCAATGTAAAAACAACCATTGGTTTCGGCGGTTCGCAACTGTAATTTGACCTGCTCGTCCTGAAAGAATCGCTCAACCTGATGGATATCAACTTTCTCGTTTCGATTCTCCTGAATAATTTCTACGGCTTCTTTAATGTGCCCGATGCCCCGCTGGCTGAGGATATCCAGTTTTTCGAAGCCCAGATCGCCGGCCACGTACATGTCCCATTGTGTTGTCGGAAAGCCCTTTGGAGGCAAATCGAGTGCGGTGTAGTAGGTGAGGGGTTCTTCCGAAATCAGGATTCCACCGGCATGGATGCTTCGCAGATTCGGAAAATTAACCATTTTTTCGGCCATCGTTTTGATCAGTTTGGTGATTTTATTTGAATTTCGGTCATCGTTCGGATTGTCAAGCAGCAAATCAATTTCTTCTTTTGGAAGCCCGAACACTTTTCCCAGCTCGCGGTAAATGGAACGGTCTTTAAATGTAGAAGTTGCACCTAGTAAAGCCACATGATCACGTCCGTAGCGCTTAAAAATATATTCCTGAATTTGCTCACGGTCGCGCCACGAATAATCGATGTCGAAATCGGGCGGACTACTGCGTTGCGGATTCAGAAATCGCTCAAAGTAAAGGTTTAGTTTGATTGGGTCAACATCTGTGATTTTCAGGCAATAAGCAACAATGCTGTTGGCTCCGCTTCCGCGCCCAACATGGTAAAACCCGCACGACATGCCGTAACGAACAATATCCCACGCAATCAGAAAATACGACGAAAAATTCTGTTTGTCAATGATCTCCAGTTCATGACGAACTCGTTTGTGTGCTTCTATATTGTCGATTCCATAACGGTAAATCATGCCGTCGAGGGCTAGTCGTTCAAGCAAATGCTTGTCTTCGTAAGCCGAATGGGTAAATAGTTTTTTGTTCTTGATTACCTTGAATTCGAAGCTGATGCTACAGGCGTTCATTAATTTTTCGGTATTCCGAATAATTTCCGGATGATTTTTGAACTGGCTTGCCAGATTCTGATAGTCCATGATTTCCGGATCGTTGGCAAACTGATTTTCCATAAGTTTTGTAATCAGTACGTTGTGATCAATGGCCCGAAGGCTTTTATGCAGAAACAGGCCTTCCTGATTTTTATTCGTAACAGGTTGCCAAACAACCAGTTTTTCCGGGTATTTGCGATATTCGGAGGTCAGCAGTTTATTGAGTTGATTCGCTTTGATTCCGGTCGATTCATTGTTGCGCAGTTCATCGGGTGATTTTCTTCCGAAGGGGTAAATTACAAACACTTGCTTAAATTCCGGAGCATCTGCAGGATATGACTTCTCCTGAAGATTGTGTTTGGTTTGCCAGTCGTTCAGTTCTTTCAAGCCTTCGCGGTTTTGGGCCAAACCAATGTATAGCAGATCATCTCCATTACGAAACTCACATCCGGCAATGGGTTTGATGCCTTTTTTCTGCGCTTCCATCACAAATTCGGGGATGCCCATTGTGGTATTAATGTCGGTAAGGGCGATCGTACTGAGATCGTTCAGGATAGCCAGATCGAGCAATTCGTTGATGCTGAGCGTGCCGTAGTGAAGGCTGTAATAGGTATGGCAATTGAGGTACATGTTTGAATTTGTTGCGGGTTACGAGATACGGGTTGCGAGTTCGGAGTACCTAAGAAACTGTTGCGAGTTACGGGTTTGTTAATAGTTAAATTGTTCATTTTTTTCAACCATTAAGCCATTCATCTTCAAATTCTCAAATTTCCAAATCTTCAAATTATTATTGTTTGCGACTGAATTCTGTGACTGGCAACTTTCTCTTTCTTTTCAACTCCCGAAGCGCGGTGAATAGCGTCGGAGCCGTAGCGCATCCTGATCTGGTCCATTGACAGGTAGAGTTTGATCAGCTTATCGTTGTTATCGAATAAATCCAGTTGCTGAACGCCGCCAATCAATCCACCGAGTTTAACGCCAATCAGGCGGATGAGCATGCGCCGTTCATACAGTCGCCGGAACAATTCGAGTGCAGTGTCCATCAGTGTATGATCGAACGAAGTGTAGGCAATCTTTTTTTGCAGCGTGTGCGTGTCGTAATTGGCATAACGGATTTTAACCGTAATTACCGATGCCAGCTTCTGCTTTTTCCGCATTTTAAAGGCAATTTTTTCGACCATCGCAATCAGCAAACGTTCGAGCATCTGAATATCAATGGTGTCCGTTTCAAATGTACGTTCGGTGCTGATTGATTTTTCTTCCGAATAGCGAACTACCGGAGAGAGATCAATGCCGTTCGCTTTCTTCCAGATGTCAATTCCTGACTTTCCGAGTACCTGCTGGATCATTTCCGGTGGAATGTCACTCAGTGTGTGAATGGTGAATACACCCATCGAATGCAGCAAATGACAGGTTCTGTCGCCCACTCCCGGAATTTTTTTGATTGGGAGCGGGTTCAGGAAAGGTCGAACAAAGTCGCGCGGAACTTCTTTTTCGCCGTTTGGTTTCGCTTCTCCGGTAGCGATTTTCGATACGGTTTTATTCACCGAAAGTCCGAAAGAAATGGGCAGTCCGGTTTCTGAAATGATTCGGTTTCGCAGTTCGTGCGTCCATTTGTAGCAGCCAATAAAACGATCCATTCCCGAAATGTCGAGGTAATGCTCGTCGATCGAGGCTTTTTCGTACACCGGAGCGTAAGCGGCAATCACATCGGTTACTTCCCTGGAAAGTTTACTGTACCGATCCATGTCTCCGCGAATAACAATCGCATCACGGCATAAGTATAAAGCCATTTTCATGGGCATGGCGGAATGGACGCCAAATCGCCGTGCTTCGTAGCTGCAACTGGCTACCACGCCCCGGTCGGATAAGCCGCCAATGATAACCGGTTTTCCGATTAACTTAGAATTCTCCTTTCGCTCTACCGATACAAAAAAGGTGTCGAGATCAAGATGTACTATGGTATTATTTTGAAAGTTCATGGTGTTTGCTTTTCTTTTAAAACTCTGTGTTTTAACTCTGTGTTCTCTGTGGTAAAATTTAACCACAGAGGAAAAAAGGAGTTATTCACAGAGATCACAGAGTTAACCTGAATCAAAAAATCGCACCTTTCTTTGTTATTCAAAATCAAATTTCTACATTTGATTGTTTTTTAATCAAATCATACGACTGTAATTTAATCAATTCATTTAAACTACCAAATATGTATTTCGATTCGAACATTAAATTTTTGCGGAACCGGAAGAAACTGACGCAGGATCAGCTTGCAGTTGCGCTGGATATCAAACGATCGACCCTGAATAATTATGAGAATGGAATTTCAGGTCCAAGCATTCAGTCGCTGGTTATCTTGTCGGATTATTTCCATGTAGCCATCGACACATTATTGCGGGTTGATCTGGCTAAACTGCGCGAAAGTCAACTTTATGAACTGGAGCATGGGCAGGATGTTTTTCTGAAAGGGAGCAACCTCCGTGTAATGGCAACTACGGTTGACCGGATGAACCGCGACAACATCGAATTGGTTTCGGAGAAAGCCAAGGCGGGTTACACCAACGGTTTCGCCGATCCGGAGTATATTTCGGAATTGCCGGTTTTTCAACTTCCGTTTTTGTCATCCGAGCGGAAATACCGGACTTTCCAAATTAGTGGCGATTCGATGCTGCCCATTCCGGATGGAGCGTGGATTACCGGCGAATTTGTTCAGGACTGGAACGAGATTAAAACCGGCGAAATGTATGTGGTGCTGACTTTAAATGAAGGATTGGTTTTCAAACAACTGACCAATGAGTTGGCAGAACGTGGTTGTTTTCAACTGATTTCGCTTAATACAACCTATCGGCCCTACGAACTGGCAGCCACCGAAATTCGGGAAATCTGGAAGTTTGTGCACTATATCAGTCGGGAGGTCACAGAATCACAGTTGACAGACAATCAGGTGGCCCTGCAGTTAAAAATACTGACCGAAGAAATTGGCGCGCTGAAACGGAGGTTTGAAAGTCAGGCGGGAAAATAAAAGGGTAGGAGAATCGTTGTTTATTATTTGAAGTTGTAGGGGTGCTATTGTTTTAGCCACTATCGTTTGTATTTTTGAATCTCAAAATCCGATTGTTATGCCTTTTATTCAACTCGAAAAATGCACCCGCTGCTTAAAATGTGAAAAGGACTGCCCTGCACAAGCTATCACCATCGCCACCGGCGAAATTTCCGATGCCTGTATTCATTGCGGACATTGTGTGGCTATTTGTCCTGAAATGGCTGTACGACCCGATTTTGGTGATGTTTTTCTGCTTCAGCCACATGCGGTTACTCCAAAAGATTTCAGGAATTTAAGCTCCGGAATCCGATCATGCCGGAGTTTTCTTTCGAAAGATGTTCCGGATGCCGTTTTGCTTCAACTGGTTGATAACATGAAGCATTATCCGTCGGCAAGTAATGCGCGCCCGCTACAGATTTCCATTGTTCGCTCGAAAGAAAAAGTGAAACTGCTGAATGACCTTACCGAAGAAGCTCTGATCCGGCTGTTTAGCTTGGTTTGTTCTCCCTGGATTAGTCCTTTTATCCGGATTTTTGCTCCGTCGATGAATATTAAAAAGCTCAAACGCTACAAAGACACGTTTGTTGAACGTCAAAAAACAAACGATTCGCAGATTTGCCACCATGCCCCGGCAGTATTGCTGTTTCATGGCGAAGTTTCGAAAACCGGAATGGCTGAAGCTGATGCCAATATTTGGGCAACTTATACTTCAATTTACGCCAATACCCTGGGATTGGGGACCTGTTTCAACGGATTTATAGTAAAAGCCATGGGCAAGAAAAGCAAACTGAACCCGCAATTTAAAGTGCCGGCCAATCACCAGGTTTATGCCTCGTTGCTGGTTGGTTATCCTAAGGTGAAATTCAGGAACGAAGCTTCGCGCCAAAGTCCGATTGTAGTTTTGTTGTAAATGAAGTTATTCAAATATCTGTTTATCAGCTTAGTGTCATGGTAATTGTTACACCTATAAATGTGCCAATTACATAGCCCAATATCCCTACAAGAATTCCGGGAGTGATTAGTTTTTTCTGACCAAGCGAAGCTGCCATGGGTGCCGCGACCGATGGCCCCATGATGTTGGCCGCCGATGAAATAATGACTTCGTAAACATCCAATTTGAAAAGTTTGGCCAGCGAAACCAGAAATATAAAATGGAAGAACATAATGATCAGGTAAAAACCCAATACTGCCGGACCAACATGCAACATGTCAGCTAAATTGGTTGAAGCGCCAATGGCAGCCAGAAAAACGTACATCATCCATAGCCCGATGGCAAAGGCAGTATCTTCCAGTTTTTTTAGCTTTTTAGGGAAAAGGTTGGCCAGTAATACAGCGAGCAGGGTGATCATCAGGATGCTCATACTCATTCGGGTTGAATATATTTTTTGTACGAGATCGGAAAGCAAGCTTCCAGCGGCTGCAACAACAGCAGCAATCAGAATTGAAATAGCAATCCGTTCCATAGTAATCGGATAGGTTTCCTCAGAAGGATTTTTTTCAGTAGCTTCCCGGTTTTCGGCTTTTGGCTTTACAAAGAAACGCGCCAAAAACGTCATGGATGGAACAGCAAACAGCAGTAAAATATAAGCATTGGCAGCAAAATTATCTACTGCAATGGTTGCCGAAAACAGCGGGTGTGTACTGAAGTTTATGATTTCTCCGGTGGCGATAAAGTTCATGCTTCCTCCAATTAAGGTAGCTGCAATAACTCCTGCGGCATTTCCTGAATCCGGGCCTAAGTCAATGGTATAAAATGCCAGTAAGCTTCCCAATATTACACCCAATGCGCCAATCAGAAAAGCGACAAGTAATTTTCCGCCTTCCCTGATGATTCTTGTAATGTTTGATCCCATTAACATCAATGGGATTGAAATGGGGATAAAATAGCTGAATATCAATTCGTAAACTTCTACCTTAAATTTAGGGTTAGAGGCTACCGGAATCACTCCGGACATGGATAAAATAGACATGACGATCATGGTAATCAGAATACCGGATACCTGACCAAGCCACTTTTTGTGTTCCGACCATATTCCGAGTGCTGCGGCAGCAACTATTACAGCAAAAAGAATCAGATGATTTTCGGGAGAGATCAATGTCATAGTTGATTATCTAGTTTTGTTCGGTTTGGAGTACGCGAATTTATTATCCTAAAGTAATTAGGAACAGAACGGAGTAAAAATAAGAAATTGATTGGGGAAATGAATGGCTAAATATTAAAGAACTGTTTTTTGAAATTGTAATCTGGAAGATTACAGTCTCAAAAAACAGTCAATATTGTCTCCTTCTTGTGAAAATTAGTTACAGTTTTTTTACCTCAAGCCTTGAAAAATAGCGGCTTCTGGCTTCTTTGGGATCTGCGCCAACCGGAATATAAATTCTGGTCTTCACATCAATAATTACTTCTTGCAATTTAGTTAAATCCGGTGTTTTAAAATCATGTGGTTTCTTTTCGAACATCTTGTTTCTCCTTTTTTATTGTTGTGATCATTTAATTTTTAATCGTAATCCGTATTTGTAAAAAAAATAGCATTTCCAGATCGTAGAATTTACGCCTTGACTTTATAATGATATAACCCGGTCAAGCAAAATATCAGGTTGATTCAATTCTGATAGTATGATTTGTCTCTTTATTAGGTGAAGTGTATGGACAAAGTATTCAAAAGGGTAACGTAAAAGATCACAAAATGTTATAAAAAAACAAATATATATCTAAAGTCTGGTTTAAATGGGTTTCCGACTGTAAATCTGGCTATTAATTAATTTTAAATCAACATTGAAGCTGTTTCGAAATTCGGATAGTCTGATTAAGCGCACAAATGTGCGTTTCGTTCCGCCAAAAAGCATAACTTTTTTTCTATTCTGAATGGATAAATATTGATTACAAACACTAATTATGGAATAAGTATCTGTATTGTAGTGTTTTATGTGTTGTTTTAATCGTACGCCTTTTACGTGCTACACTTTTGGTATTGTATTTGAAATTTAAAGACATATTGGTGAAAGAAGTTATTGAGTGCGTTGATCGCTTTAAATATACGGTTTGGGCTTGAAAGTGGTTTTTTTATAGGTTTAAATTAGGTGAAAGTAGATTTGGTTTAGTTTGGGAATCCCTGGAAACTTGTTTTCCGGGGATTTTTGTTATTTCCCGATTTCAACTCATTCAACTTTTTCATCTGCGTTGTAAAAGGACAAATTATAGCAAAGGATAGCCTTTTACATCTACCTCATGCATCATTTGGTAGATTTCTTCGAAAATCAATTCTACGTTTGGTTTTGTGAAATATTCTCCGTCGATTCCGTAAGCCGGACGATGTTCCATGGCCGACAACGTTCGTGGGGCGGTATCCAGATAATTGAAAACCTGCTGTTCCTGTACTACTTTTTGCATCATGTATGCGGTGCCACCCCCCGGAACATCCTCATCAATAAAAATTACTTTGTTAGTCTTTTTTACCGATTCGAGAATCAGGTGATTCACATCGAAAGGCATTAACGTTTGGACATCAATAACTTCAACCGAAATATTTTTGATTTCCTTCAGGAGGTGAGCCGCTTTTAGCACGTGATGCACATTCCATCCGTAAGTTACAGCGGTTATGTCAGTTCCTTCGTGGATGATTTCAGGAACACCCAATGGTACTCTGAACTCGCCCATGTTTGATGGCAGTGGTTCTTTCAGATTATATCCTTTTAGCGGCTCAATCACCAGTGCAGGATCATTTGCTTCGAGCAGGGTGTTATAGAATCCGGCAGCCTGTGTCATGTTTCGCGGAACGCAAAGATAAATTCCACGCATTGAACCCAGGATGAGCTGTATGGGCGAACCGGCATGCCATATTCCCTGCAATTGATGTCCCCTGGTTCGGATAATAAGCGGGGCTGCCTGTTTTCCCAACGTGCGGTATTGCATACTGGCCAAATCATCGCTGAGAGTCGATTGCGCGTAGATTAAATAATCGAGGTATTGGATCTCTGCAATCGGACGAAACCCTCTCAATGCCAAGCCAATTCCCTGTCCGATGATAGTTGTTTCGCGTATTCCGGTATCAAAAACCCTGGATATTCCATATTTATCCTGCATGCCTTTCATTCCTTGGTTTACATCGCCCAGTTTCCCGGTGTCCTCGCCAAAAGTGACTAAGTTGTGGTGTTTCTCGAACAGTGCATCAAAGTTCTGATTAAGGATTTGTGACCCGTTTGCCTGCGGCGGATTTTCAGGATATTTGACCGAGACGCCTTTTACCTGAAGCGCCGAATCGTTGCCTTCCCTATAAAGGTTTGTGTTATAGAACTTGCTGTTTTGTTCCCCGAATTTTCGGGTCCATTCAAGAAGTTCAAACCGTTCTGGGGCGAGGCTATTTACTCCATGAATTTCAAAAAGTATTCGTTTGGCAAAACTGTAAAACGCACGTCTGGTTGGGAATATCTTTGCTGTAATCGCCTCAAGTTCATCTGTATAATTTGATTTTCCTAATGATTTCAGATTAATTTTATTAACGATAGGAATGAGGGATTTTAGTTCTGCCGAAAAACTATTTGTATAATTTTTCCACGCTTTATTCCTTGCATTCTGCGCTGTTTTGGCCGCTCTGCTTTCAATTTCAAAAAGAGTATCCTGATCAGCTTTGCCGGTTTCGAGCAACCATTTCCGAAACTGAACCAAACAATCAAACTCTTTTTCCCAGGCAAGCTGTTTTTTTGATTTATAATGCTCGTGCGATCCGGAGGTGGAATGGCCCAGGGGTTGGGTTACTTCCAGAATGTGAAACAATGCCGGATTTTGGGTTTGGCGGCAGCGCTCAATGCCTTCTGAAAACGTTTGTACCAGCTTAGGGTAATCCCATCCTTTGCACGTATAAATTGAAATTCCGTTGTTCCCGTTGTCGTTTTCAAAACCTTTTAATGCTTTTGATATACTTGATTTTGTCGTTTGCAGTTCAATGGGTACACTAATTCCAAAACCGTCGTCGTAAACCGCTACAGCCAGCGGAACCTGCATAACAGCCGCTGCATTAATTGTTTCGAAAAACATGCCTTCCGATGTGCTGGCATCGCCAATGGAACCAAAGGCCACTTCATTTCCATCGACATTATTCTGGAGGTATTTTTTCAGCTCAGGATTTTGCCTGACTATTTTAGAGGCTTGGGCTAGTCCAAGCAAACGGGGCATTTGTCCGGCGGTTGGTGAAATGTCGGAAGCCGAATTGAATTGCTCCATCAAGTTTTGAATCTGACCTTCCGGATTTATATTCGTAGTACTAAAATGGTTATTGAAATTTCTACCCCCGGTTGAAGGGTTGAATGCAGTGTTTGTATCGCCGTACATCATGGCAAAGAACTCTTCAGGTTTCAGTAAATCCAGTGCCAGCATAAATGTTTGGTCGCGGTAATACCCCGATCGCCAGTCGCCTTTCCGGAATGTTTTGGCAAATGCAACCTGGGCCAGTTCCTTGCCATCGCCAAAGATTCCGAAATGTGCCCGTCCGTTGTGAACCTCTTTTCTTCCCAAAAGGCTTAACTGTCGGCTCAAACAAACCAGGTAATAATCATTTAATACGACAGTAATCTCTTCTTCTTTTATTTCCACCAGAGATGCTTTTTCTAGATACATAAATTTTATTGTTATAAATGCGAATTCCTAAATTGTAAGTCGCCTAACTCATTGAAGATACAAAAACCGTTTCGGGTGGACTTTTGTTTTCCTTCGTTCAATGAAATTATAAATAACGGTTCTTAATTCTTTGGTACAAAGCTAAAATTATTAAAAGATCTTTTTATCTTCTGATTGTGTGTTTATACAAGACTTGCAGCAAATTTTTCCGCAAATAGAAGAATGAAGATATAAGGGAAGTAAACCCCAATAGTTTATTAGCCAGAAATTTGGAATTTATGAGGGACCGGAATCATTTGCCAGATAATTATTTGCCGATACAGAAATTCTTAAAAATATGCCCTAAAATTTCATCATTTGATATTTCGCCGGTTATTTCGCCCAAGTAATGAAGGCATTCACGGATGTCTTGCGCCAGAAAGTCGCCAGAAATTAGATTTTGGAGTCCAAGTTGCACGCGTTCAATGGATTCATGTGCGCGGGTCAATGCTTCGAAGTGACGTACGTTGGTCACGATCACAGCATCTTCGCCGATGGATTCGAGCGAAACGGCCTGTTGCATTTCCGAAATCAGTTCATCAAGATTGATCTTTTGTTTGGCCGCAATAAACACTATTTTTTCGTTCTGAAGTAAGCTCATTTTTTTTAGCCCAGAGATTGTTTCTGGTAAACCACGGTCAACTTTATTGGCTGCAATAATCAGGTGTTGCCCTGATATTCTTTCCCTGATTTTGGCAATTCGTTCGCTTATAATTGAGAATTCGTTTTGAGTGTCAACCACCAGGATTACGACTGTTGCCTGATCAAGCTTACTATAGCTGCGTTCTATTCCGAGGGTTTCAATTTCGTCGGTCGTTTCGCGTATTCCGGCAGTATCAAAAAAGCGGAAAGCCGTTCCGTGGATATTCACCACATCTTCAATCACATCGCGGGTGGTGCCGTGAATGTCCGAAACGATGGCCTTTTCCTCATTCAGCAAAGCATTCAATAGGGTTGATTTTCCGACATTGGTTTCGCCAACAATAGCAACCGGAATCCCGTTTTTAATCACATTTCCCAATTGAAACGAATTTCTTAGTTTCCGAAGAATCTCTTCAATTTTTGAAACCAGTTTTTTGAGTTGTTCCCGGTCAGCAAATTCAACATCCTCTTCGCTAAAATCGAGCTCCAGCTCAATCATAGCAATGAAATGCAGTAATTCGCCACGTAAATTGGCTAATTCCGACGAGAATCCGCCACGCATCTGGGTTATAGCAACTTTTTGTGCTGCGCGGTTCGTTGATGCAATCAGGTCGGCAACGGCTTCAGCCTGAGAAAGATCCATTTTGCCATTCAGAAATGCCCGTTGCGTAAATTCACCGGGAAGTGCCATGCGAACACCTTTGCCAATTAGCAATTGAAGAATCCGCTGCTGAATATAGACCGAACCATGACAGGTAATTTCAATGACGTCCTCGCCAGTAAAGGAATGAGGTGCCTTGAAAATTGAGATCACAACTTCATCAATCAATTCACTTCCATCTGAAATACTGCCAAAATGCAACGTATTCGGTTTTTGGTCTGTCAGTTTTTTACCTGATTTGGGTGACTGAAAAACCGAATCAGCTATTTCAACTGCTTTTTCTCCCGAAAGACGAATGGTTGCTATGGCTCCCATTCCAGGAGAGGTTGCTATGGCGCAAATGGTTAATTGATCGAGCATAGGTGATTATTTCATTTGATCTGACAAAAATACATTATTTGACTTGAATAGCCTGCTTATTTGAAGTTGTTAGCTATTCAAGCTTGAAACGTTTGAAATAGATTACCGGCAGTTCAACGCAGTTCAATTGTTTTTTCTGAAACCAGATATTGAGTAAACGTTCGGCCATAAACCCGAGAATGCGTTTCTGATAATCGGTATATGCATTTAAATCGATCCGTCGTTCAAACTCAAAAAGCAGATCAAACCACCAGGCCATAAATTCCTGAAAATGTTCGTCTTTTAGAATAAACATGTTGTTGGCGTATAGTCGTTTGCTTTTTAATACTTCGTGATAGGCCACAAGGTAGTCAGGATATTTTTCTTTTAAAATGGATTCGAGTAGTTTGAGGTCATTGATGTCGTGATAACGACTGTAGTGCGTTTTAACCGTATATTTCAACTTTCGGGCTTGAGGCAAAATGGCATCGTATTTACAAAGCAGCGACTCAATTTCATCTTTGGTCAGAATTCGCCCGGCAAATCGTTTGGTATTTTGGGTATAAATCAGCCCGAAGCGCTTTTTATATAAGCCCAATGGAAAGTATAACAATCGTTTGAGTTGATATAAAAATGGTTCGGGTTTAGCTGTAAAAAATCTCCGGTAATGGCAGGTTCCGATAACATCCTGATAAGTATTTTTCCAGACCCAGTAAATGCCCGTTAATTCGCTGTAAAACGGATTTTTTTCTGATATGTGAATGCCTGTATTGTCGCCGGGAATAGTTGTTTTTTCGTTATATCGATCACAGCCAGCCATAATTGGCTGGTAGATTGGATCCATTTCCAAAATTGATCCGTTTTTATAGTAAAAGACATAAATTTTTATTTTTGAGGAACCCGACATTGTGAATCGATATTTGATAAAATGATTTTTTTTTTGAGTTTCAATTTGTCCAAAGGTTAGGCAACATCTTTTTTCTGTAAAGCATTGTAAACTTTCAGGAGCTGTTTTTTTAACATGTTAATAGGTTGATTATTATACTCATCTTTAATCCGAAGCAATTCATTAATCAATATTTCCAGTTTCCAGTCTTTATTCCCATACTGTCGGATCATTTTTTCCCAATGAGTCTCAGAACGAAAAAAGTCTGTCCATTTACTACTTGTGATAATTTTCTTTTTTAATAATGGAAAGCCCGATTGAATCAGCTCTGAATACAACTTATGCCCAACATTAACAGGTTTTCCGGAATAATGTATAAGCGAATACAATTGGCTGTCTATGAAACAACCATTAAGAATATCGTTGTTTTTCATAAATTGGGTAAGGCCAATTTCCCACTGATTAATCACAGCCTGCCTCAATTTCACAATGTCTTTTTCGTCAAATATATCCTGAATATTAATTGAATTAAAAAAGGCGGGTAACACCTTAATGGCTTTTGTTTGAAAAACAATAAAATGACTTTGTATATGATAGCTATCCAGGTATGTTGAGAACCATGGTTTTTCGTGAGAATCAATTAATCCCCAGAAGTCCAGTTTCGAATTTTTACCCCATTCAAAAATTGGTTGCAAACTATTAAAAAGGACATTCGAATCGTTAACACAAGCGATCTGGTGGTATTTAAGCGGATTAATTGTTTGGAACACCTTGTAAAACATTCCAAAATCATAACCTTCATTACGCAGAAACTGAATGGATATATTCGCATTTAAACTTTCAATACGGGGATTTAAAGCTCTTTGGTTGGTGGCAATTATTACCTCGTCAAAATAGATGGATAACTCGTTGACATAGAGCTCAACGTAATTAGGAATATATGGATATTCACTAAAATGAATAAAAACGCAAAGACTTTTTTTAGGGACTAACATCATCTATATAATATAAATTGCTACACTATAGTGTTTTAAAATTAGACTATGATTGATTAGTTGATTTTTTAGAGGTATGGCGAATGTAATATTAAAATTTTGAATATAAATAGTTGGTTGAGATTTCGAATACTTCAGTATAAAATTCTATGGATATTTCTGACAAAAAGATTGAAAAGACTGATAAGGGAAGCTTAAAAACTTCGGGTTCGTATATTTTATTACTTTTGCCCATAATTTGAAAAACATATAACTCAAATATTAAGTATGAAACTTCTTGAAGGAAAAACGGCCATAATTACTGGCGCATCGAGGGGAATTGGAAAAGCAATTGCCATCAAATTTGCAGAAGAAGGTTGCAATATTGCCTTCACCGATCTTTTTGAAGATGAAAACATGAAAAACACTGAGGCTGAGTTAATTGAACTTGGCGTGAAAGCTAAAGGATACGCATCGAATGCAGCTAATTTCGAGGATACCGATCGGGTTGTGAACCAGATTGTTACCGACTTTGGAGCTGTTGATGCTTTAGTTAATAATGCAGGTATCACCAAAGATACTTTATTGATGCGCATGACTGAAGAACAATGGGATGCCGTAATTAATGTAAACCTGAAATCGGTTTTTAATTTTGCCAAGGCTGCCCAGAAAATTATGTTGAAACAAAAATCAGGTTCGATAGTTAATCTGAGCTCGGTCGTTGGAGTTAGTGGAAATGCCGGACAATCAAACTATTCTGCATCTAAAGCCGGAATAATCGGTTTCACCAAATCAATAGCTAAAGAGCTTGGTTCACGCGGAATCCGCTCAAATGCCATTGCCCCCGGATTTATTATCACTGAAATGACTGCAAAAATTCCGGAAGATGCACGTAAACAATGGGAGGCAACCATTCCGATGAAGCGCGGTGGCTCTCCAGAAGAAGTTGCTAAAGTTGCTCTTTTCCTTGCATCAGACTTATCGTCGTATGTAAGCGGACAGGTAATTAACGTTTGTGGCGCTATGAATACCTAATATTTTATTTCTTTTGAAAGAATATGGAGAAGCCGGTACTTTTGTGCCGGCTTTTTTATTTTGAAGATTATGGTACAGAAAATAAACAATACTTTCCAGGATACAGGCAAATGGGCGAATAGTTAGTTGCCTGTTTTGAGTTTAACTTTTTTTAAGCGTTGCAGGACCGATTTCAGAATGCTTTTTCTTATATTGGGTAAGCCAAATAAATCTATTAAAATGAGCCAAAAAGGAGTTTCCTTTCGCCTGAATTCTCATATTACTTCAATTGCTATTTTAATTATTGCAGCCATTGTGTACATTAATTATCATTTGAGTAATAAAATTTTGGTTGGTAAGATAGAGGAGGGCGCAATCAACCAGAGTAATTTGATTCTCTCCAAGGTTTCCCGGATTACTGTAGGTACCGAAGAAATAGCAAAGAACGTCGCATTTCAGGCTTTATATTATCAAAAGAACAATGACCTTAACTTTTTATTGGCTAAAATTTTAGAAACCAATATTATACTTGAAAGTATTCATGTTGAATTACTTAATGAAAAAGGCGGCTTTGTAAAATATTCATCCAATAAACCCGGTCAAATTATTTCCAGTCCTGATAGTGTTATAAATGAGCAGTATATTTTAAAGCTAAAGTCAGGAGAACTTCCTTCCAATAGTGGGCTTTGGTCTGTTCCATTTTATTGTAAAAATGACCACACGCATCTTTTGGTTTCCTATAAAACTCCAATTTATTATCCTAATTCAAAATTAGTTGCCGGAGTTGTTTCGTGCGAAGTGTCGTTACGGGAGTTGAATCGCTTACTTTCGGAGATTAAAATAGGAGAGAGTGGTTATTCGTTCGTTATAGATAAGTCTGGGAATTATATTACTCGCCCGAAAGTGGAATCGGCCGCTCATAAAAGCACCTTCGAAAGACTGGCAAAAAGTAAATTTCAGGAAATGGAGAAAGAATTTGCAAATGGGAGAGGAGGCGGTAGAGGAATTAGGCAATATGTTGTTGATCAATCGTGTTGGCTCTATATGGCGCCCTTAACAAACCCCAATTGGTCAATTCTGATCGTGATTCCGGAAAAAGAATTGTTTAAAGATATTGAAGTTGTATTCAAGAGAATCATATTGGTTTCCGGAATAGGGATTATCGTTCTGTTTTTTATAAACATGTTTATATTTTGGCAAATGCTTAATCCATTGGCGCGTATAACGCAGTCGATTCAGGAATTCAGTTCGGGACAAGGTGTCGAGAAAAACTCAAAAGATGAGATTCGGATGCTTATCGAAAGTTTTGAAGATTGGCAGGCTAAATACGGATCGTTAATCAGCGAACAAACAAAAACGGCCGCAGAAAAGCTTAAATATGAAAAGGATCTGAAATCGGCACGCGATATCCAATTAAATATTATTCCGACTGGAAAACCTATATTTGAGAAACATCCGGAAATCGACTTATTTGCATTATTAAAACCGGCTGAAATTGTAGGTGGGGATTTATACGATTATTTTTTTATCGATAAAAGTCATCTGTTAGTCGCTATTGGCGATGTTTCGGGGAAAGGGATTCCTGCTTCGTTGTTTATGGCAATTGCCAGTACACTTATAAAGGCAAATGCCAAGATTCTATCGTCAAAAGAAATCGTAAGCCGGGTAAATAAAGAGTTGAGCTCCCGCAATTCACACCAATATTTTATTACGCTTTTTATAGGAATCCTTGATACAAAATCGGGTATTCTTGATTATTGTAATGCAGCGCACAATTATCCGTACATCCTTCATGCTGATGGAACACTTCAAACCCTTTCGAAAAGTCACGGATTACCTTTGGGTATTTATAAAAACAAAAATTATAAAAGTGGTAGTCTTGAATTGAAGTACGGAGACTTGTTTCTTTTATATACCGATGGTGTTATTAACTCCAGAGACTCGACCGATCAGCATTACGGTACTGAAAAATTGGAACAAAACATTCTGCATATGGCTGATTTGTCGGCAGCAGAAGTTGTTGACAAACTTTCGAAGAGTATTGTAATTTACGAAGGAGAAAAGAAACAAGAGGACGATATAACACTGCTGGCATTAAGATATTTAGGTCACAAACAAAAAAACCAGGCGTAAACCTGGTTTCTTTGTTTGTACTTATTTCTTTATAACGGGTGACGTTAATATCCTGATTTTGATTTTTTCAGTTTTCTTGTCAAAACCTACGGAAATCGTATCACCTTGTACCACTGAGGCTTTTATGATCACTTCTGCCATTTCATCTTCCAGATATTTTTGGATAGCGCGTTTAAGTGGCCTGGCACCAAACTGAGAATCGTAACCTTTATCGGCAATAAAATCTTTCGCCGCTGTTGATATTTTCAGCTTGTAATTGAGCGAATTAACTCGATCGTATAAGCCTTTTAGTTCAATATCAATGATTTCGTGAATGTGTTCTTTGGTTAGCGAGTTGAACATGATGACATCGTCGATACGGTTTAAGAATTCTGGGGCGAACGCTTTTTTAAGGGCTTTTTCAACAATATATTTCGCATTTTCGCCTTCATCAACACTTGCCTTTTGTGTAGAGAAACCAACTCCACGACCAAATTCAGACAATTGACGCGAACCAATGTTCGAGGTCATAATTATGATCGTATTTTTAAAATCAATATTGCGTCCTAAACTGTCGGTTAATCTTCCTTCATCCAATACCTGAAGCAATAAGTGAAATACATCAGGGTGAGCTTTTTCAATTTCATCCAATAAAACGACACAATATGGTTTACGTCGTACTTTTTCAGTCAACTGACCACCTTCTTCATATCCAACATATCCCGGAGGAGCCCCCACAAGTCGCGAAACGGAGAATTTTTCCATATATTCGCTCATATCTACTCTGATAAGAGAATCAACACCATCGAATAGGTATTTAGCCAATACTTTGGCTAATTGCGTTTTACCAACTCCAGTTGGTCCAAGAAATACGAACGAACCGATTGGCTTATTGGGATCTTTAAGGCCAGCTCTATTCCGCTGAATAGATTTTACAATTTTTACAATGGCGTCATCCTGCCCAACAACGCTACCCATAAGCTGTTTTCCCATATCCATTAACCGTTTGCCTTCGGCCTGAGCAATTCGCTGGATAGGAACGCCTGACATCATGGCAACAACCTCAGCAACTTTTTCCTCGGTAACAGTTTCACGGTGACTGATGAGTTCTTTTTCCCATTCTTCTTTTTCCTGATCAAGCAACTGCAACAAACTCTTTTCTTTATCACGATGATTAGCCGCCAGTTCAAAGTTTTGACTTTTAACAGCTTTTATTTTTTCTTCTTTTGTTTTCTCAATTTTCTCTTCGAGCTTTACTATGCGATCGGGAACGTTGATGTTCGAAATGTGTACCCGTGATCCGGATTCGTCCAATGCATCAATAGCCTTATCAGGAAGGAAACGGTCCGGAATATATCGGGCCGTTAATTTTACACAAGCATCAATAGCTTCAGGTGTATAAATTACATTGTGGTGATCTTCATAACGTTGTTTGATGTTATTCAGAATTTCAATGGTTTCGTCAACAGAAGTGGGCTCAACCATAATTTTCTGGAATCTGCGTTCCAAAGCTCCATCTTTCTCTATTTGTTGGCGATATTCATCCAAAGTAGTGGCTCCAATACATTGTATTTCACCGCGCGCCAGAGCAGGTTTCAGCATATTGGCAGCATCCAGTGATCCGGTTGCCCCGCCAGCACCAACAATAGTATGTATTTCGTCAATAAATAAAATAACGTTGTTAACTTTTGATAACTCGTTTAAAATAGCTTTCATGCGTTCTTCAAACTGGCCACGGTATTTTGTGCCGGCTACTATAGACGCAATATCGAGGCTTACAACTCTTTTGTCGAACAAAACACGGGATACTTTCTTCTGAATAATCCGAAGCGCAAGTCCTTCAGCAATAGCAGATTTACCGACTCCAGGTTCGCCAATAAGTATTGGGTTGTTCTTTTTTCTTCTCGATAAAATCTGGGCTAAGCGTTCGATCTCGCGTTCCCGGCCAACAATCGGATCCAGATTATTTTCTTCGGCAGCCTTGGTAATATCTACGCCAAAATTGTCAAGAACTGGTGTTTCTGATTTCGGATTAGCTGGCTTTTTGGCAGATGAGGAAGATGCACCTCCGGACGGTTTGGAAAAACTGTCATCAGCATCGTCATCTTCGTCATCAAAATCCGATTTAGCTTCCGGGTTTTTATAATCTTCCAACCTGGACTTTAATATGTAGTAATTAATATGGTAGTCGTTCATGATATTGCTAATTAAACTGTCCTTGTCTTTTATTAGGGCAAGCAGTAGGTGACCCGTATTAATAGTAGGGCTGTTAAAGGCACGGGCTTCCAGATAAACAAGCTTTAGCGCTTTTTCGGCCGACTTTAGTAATTGCACAGATGCTTGTGAATCAACATCTTTGCCAGTTCTTAGTTTTTCTTCAATCGATTGTTTTATTTCAGCTAGATTTATTCCCAGATTAGTAAGTATCTCAATAGCCACACCTTCGCCATCTCTCAGAATACCCAGAAAGATATGTTCCAATCCAATACTCTCATTTCCCAATCGAATGGCCTCTTCTCTACTATATGATAGTACATCTTTAATTCGTGGTGAAAATTGTGAATCCATATTTATTGACACGTTAATAAATTACAATTTCAAAATAACAAAAAGTATTCCTAAAAGTTGGTACGGTTTCTCATGCTGCGAAACTTCTTTCATCAAATTTAATCATTAAATATTAAGCATTCAGTTTAAATTGTTGATTTTTTGAACATTGCATTGTTCAAATCTTATTTCCCGAATGCCAATGAAAAGCAAGTAAATTGCTTGTTTCAAAAAGTATTTTTGTATTTTTGTCAGTCATTTTTTTTAAGCAAAATTTATTTAAAGGAGGAGTAAATGTCTGAAGGCGAAAAAATTATCAAGATAAATATTGAAGAGCAAATGAAATCAGCTTACATCGACTATTCGATGTCTGTTATTGTTTCAAGAGCTCTTCCAGATGTAAGAGATGGTTTAAAGCCTGTGCATCGTCGTGTATTATTTGGAATGAGTGAATTAGGAACACTTTCCAATAAACCGTATAAGAAATCAGCCAGGATCGTAGGGGAAGTTTTAGGAAAGTTTCACCCGCATGGTGATTCATCAGTATATTTTACGATGGTTCGTATGGCCCAGGAATGGTCGTTACGTTATCCATTGGTCGATGGACAGGGTAACTTTGGATCAGTTGATGGTGATAGTCCCGCAGCAATGCGTTATACTGAAGCCAGATTATCTAAAATAGCAGAAGAAACACTTTCCGATTTGGAAAAAAATACGGTTGATTTTCAACCTAACTTTGATGAGTCGTTGAAAGAACCCACCGTTCTTCCTACTCGTATCCCAAATTTATTAGTGAATGGAGCATCTGGTATTGCTGTTGGTATGGCGACCAATATGCCCCCACATAATTTATCGGATACCATCGATGCAATCGTTGCATATATCGATAATAATGAGATTGATATACAGGATCTTATAGCTATTATTAAAGCTCCTGATTTTCCAACTGGTGGAATCATTTATGGGTACCGTGGTGTTCAGGAGGCTTTTGAAACAGGACGGGGACGAATTGTTGTGAGGGGCAAAGCGCATATTGAAGTAGCTCCGAACGGCCGCGAGAAAGTTGTTATTACCGAAATTCCATACATGGTTAATAAAGCAGAACTGATTATTAAGACTGCTGAATTGATCAATGAAAAGAAAATTGAAGGAATTTCAAACGTGAACGATGAATCGGATCGTGACGGAATGCGTATTGTTTTCGATATTAAGAAAGATGAGATATCGAATGTCGTTTTAAATAAGCTTTATAAATATACTCAGCTTCAGAATAGTTTCAGTGTAAATAACATTGCCTTGGTCAATGGCCGACCTAAGATGCTTAACCTGAAAGATTTAATTCACTATTTTGTTGAGCACCGCCATGATGTTGTTATCCGTAGAACACAGTTTGAATTGGATCAGGCAGAGAAACGTGCTCATATTCTGGAAGGTTTAATCATTGCAAGTGATAATATTGAAGAAGTAATCGCCATTATCCGTGCTGCGAAAAATCCGGACGAAGCCAGGTTGAATCTGATTGAACGATTTAATTTATCAGACATTCAGTCGCGCGCCATTGTTGAAATGCGTTTGCGTCAGTTAACTGGCCTGGAGCAGGATAAGTTACATCAGGAATATGAAGATATTCTGAAGCTTATTGAATATTTGAAGAGTGTATTGGCAGATGTCAGCCTCCGAATGGAGATCATAAAAAATGAACTTCTGGAGGTAAAAGCTAAGTACGGAGATGAGCGTAGAACAGAAATTGTTCCGAATGCTGAAGAGTTCAACCCTGAAGACTTCTACGCTGATGAAGAAATGGTAATTACTATTTCTCATTTAGGCTATTTGAAAAGAACACCCTTAACTGATTTTAAAACACAGGGAAGGGGAGGAGTTGGTTCGAAAGGTAGCACAACCCGTGATTCTGATTTCCTTGAGCATATGTTTAATGCTTCCATGCACAACACACTGCTTTTATTTTCAGAAAAAGGAAAATGTTTCTGGCTGAAAGTGTATGAAATCCCTGAAGGCACGAAAACATCAAAAGGCCGGGCAATTCAGAATGTTATTAATATTGAGCAGGACGATAAAATTTTGGCATATATTAATGTGAATAATCTTACCGATCCCGATTATATTAATAATAATTTTATAATTCTCTGCACCAAAAAAGGAATTATCAAGAAAACATCACTCGAAGCATATTCACGTCCACGCCAAAATGGTGTAAATGCAATTACGATCCGCGAAGATGACCAATTGTTAGAAGCACGGATGACTAATGGAAATCATCATATTATGATGGCGGTAAAATCGGGCAAAGCGGTTCGTTTTCAAGATCAAAGCGTACGGCCAATAGGCAGAACAGCTTCAGGAGTAAGAGGTATTACTCTTGGAAACGACCAGGACGAAGTCGTTGGCATGGTTTGTGTTGAGAACGAAAACGAAGACATATTGGTAGTTTCTGAAAATGGTTATGGAAAACGATCTAAAATTGAAGATTATCGTTTGACTAACCGGGGAGGAAAAGGAGTTAAGACCATAAATGTGACAGAAAAGACGGGGCAATTAATTTCGATTAAGAGTGTTGATGATACTAACGACCTGATGATTATTACCCAAATTGGTTTAACAATCAGAATGTCAATATCTTCACTTCGAATTTTGGGTCGTACTGCACAAGGGGTTCGCCTGATTAATTTGAAAGAGGGAGATCAGATTGCATCGATTACAATTGTTCCGGCATCAGAAGAACCTGATGAAATTATTGAGGTTCTGGATGACCATATTGAACCGTTGGAAGATGGTGATAATCAGTCAAATGAATTGTAGTAATTATTAAATTTAAGCATAAATTACAAACTTTTTATTAAAATGAAGAGAACGACTATTTTATTTGCTTTACTTTTTGCCGTAACGTGTGCATTCGCACAGAAAGGCAAAGTAACCAGTGCTTTAAGTTATAAAGAAACAGGAAAGCTAGACAAAGCGGTTGAAGCAATAGAAGAAACTATTGATGCAAACAACCCTAAAACAGAAGGGTCTGTTACCTGGCCAAGAACCTGGGAAGTACGTGGTGAGATCTATCAGGCAGTATTTCAATCGAAAGATGAAAACTACAAAAAATTAAGTGCCGACCCTTTGACTGTTGCTTTCGATTCGTATATGAAAGCCTTACAGCTTGACGACAAAGACCGGTTTGGTAAAAGTGTTAAAATTAAATTGACACTTTTGATTGGAGATCTTACAAACCAAGCAGTTGCAGCCTTTAATGAAGAAAATTATGAAAAGGCAATGAAATCGTTTGAGCAGATTATAGCTATTGAACAAACTCCTGTTTATAAGGCAGAAGATCCGAATGCAATTGATACGGTAATTATTTTCAATGCCGGACTTGCAGCTTACAATGCTCAGAAATACGATAAAGCAATTGAATATTACAAACAGGCAGCTAAATATAAATACAATGGTGCCAAAACTTATTCGTTGATTTCGAGCAGTTATTTGCAAAAACAAGATACTCTTGGAGCATTAAATATCTTGCAAGACGGGTTAAAAGAATATAGTGATAACGGAGCTCTGCTTGTTGAAGTTATAAATATCTACCTGAATGCCAATAAAGTAGATGATGCGATGAAATACTTGGATATTGCAATTTCTCAAGATCCGAAGAACTCTTCGTATTACTTTGCCCAGGGAACCCTCTATGACAAACTTCAGAGGACTGAAGATGCTGCTAATAGCTATTTAAAAGCTATTGAATTTAAAGCTGACTATTTTGACGCTTATTATAATTTAGGAGCATTGTATTACAATAAAGGCGTAAAACAAGTTGATGTTGCCAATTCAATTCCGAGCAACCAACCAGAGAAATACGAAGAAGAAAAAAACAAAGCTGACATTGAATTCAAAAAAGCTATTCCATATATGGAAAAGGCTCATGAAGTAAATCCAACAGATAAATTTACAATGGAATCATTAAAAACGTTGTACTATCGTTTAAAGATGTTGGATAAGCATGCTGAGATAGTTGAGAAAATGAAAAACAATCAGTAATCGATATGACTTAGGAAGGAGTTTTACTCCTTCCTTTTTTGCTGTGTAAAAATAACATAATATTAATTCTAAGACAAACGCACAAATTTTTATTTGTTTAAAAAATTATCATAATTAACTCGAAATCCTTCACCTCATTAAACACAAACTGATGATGGTACGGAAATATCAAAGTCTGGTAGATTCGACAAAATCATAACCGATTACTCAATTCGTAATTCCTCAACAGTAAGTTTTTCCTTTATTTGTTTCAAATGCCATTTGTAAAAAGGATTTCCCCGAAGATCTAGTTGTTTTAAGCTTTTAGCTTGTCCGAAGTTCAATGGGATTATCTGAAGTTTATTCTGGCTTAGATCCAACGTTTCCAGCCAATTGAGTTGATACAAATTTAAAGGCAGAGTTACGATCTCATTCTTGCTAAAAAATAATTGTTTGAGATTTTCTAATTGCAAGATTGATTTCGGTATATCACTAAGCCTATTTCCAGCAAAATTTAATTGCTGTAAACTTATTACATTTGTAACTATATCAGGAAATGATTTTAATTCATTTTGCTCAAAATCAATGATTTGAAGTTGTTTACATTTGTAAATATTACAGTTGAATTGGGTTATTTTATTTATACTCAAATTCAAGATTCGTAAAGCTGGAATATTAAACGTTTCGCCTTTCAATATTGTAAGTTTGTTGTTGTATAGATATATTTCCTCGAGCTTAAGCATGTTTTTGATCGACTCCGGAAGGGTTACAAGTTGGTTTTGTGATACATCAAGTATTTTTACATTAACCAATTCTCCTATTGACTCAGGTAAGCCAATTAGCTTGTTTTTCGTAAGTATTAATTCTTTTAGCTGAATTAGCTTTCCAAAGCTTTCTGGAAGGTTACTTAGTTGGTTATCATTTATAACTAATTCGTTTAGCTTTACTAAATTCCCAAATTCCTGTGGCAAATTTTGGATTTTATTCTTCTCCAAACGAAGCACCTCCATCAATTTCAAATTACAAATCTCATCAGGTAAGTCAGTTAGCTGATTCCAGTTTAAATCCAACACTTTTACATTCGTACAAGTTCCAATTGTTGTCGGTAATATCTCCAGCTTGTTATTGAATAAATCGATGATTTGTAAAGCATTACAGCTTCCGATAGAGGTTGGGATTGTGGTTAATTGATTCTCCGCGCATAATAAAATTTCAAGAGAACTGAGCTTGCCTAACTCTTCAGACATTGCAACGAGTTTATTCTCTTGAAGCTTCAATTCCTTTAGCTTAGTTAAATTACCAATTCCGGAAGGTATTTCACTCAACTTATTGTTGTTCAGGTATAACTTCTGCAGGTTTATCAGTTTAAATATGGATTCAGGTATCTTTTCCAGTAAATTGTATCCTAATTTTAAAACCTGTAAATTCTGTAATTTGCTTATTTCGTCAGGAATACTACTTAGCTTTTGATTTTCAAGATTTAGGATTGTAGCCGTCTTTTTATTTAGAAGAGCTTCCTCCAGCGAAGTATATTCTATCGAAGGTTGGCTAACTTGTTCAATTGCTGGTTTTTTCTTTGACCTCTTCTGCCCATAACTGGCATGAAATGAGATTATAAATATCAAAACAAACATTAATTTGTACTTTCTACTCATTGTGTATCAATAACTTATTATATATGATCAAGTAAGAATCTGTTTGAGGATAAAGTCAATAGCAAATTAAATTTTGTGCGGCAAAGGAATGAAAAAGTAAAAAATATTGGCAGGATTTTGTGCAAAAAAAACGATAATATACTTTTTTCAACAAGTATATTATCGTTCGCCTAAATAATTTACAATTCTGTTTTGTAAATCACTAATTCATCTAACTGACTCTCAGCGAATAAAACTCTTCCAGACTTCGGTCAATAATTTCATCTACTTCTGTCAGTACCTTGTTTTTTGGCTTAAACTTAAAAGCCCTGTCATCCTCTTGTTTCTGTCTTAAAACTTCGCGAAGAAGATACATTGTTTTGATCATTTTTTTCAATCTGTCTTCTTTCATGGCTCCATTGTTTGTTTTTCCAAAGCTAAAAAGACAAATAACCAAACGCAACATAAAATCTTTACATTTTTGTTAATAAACAGTAAAATTATTGGTTAAAATCAAGGTTTCGAGTAATATAACTGCCATAATCTTTTAAAATAGGCTCATACTCCTGATGAAACAGTTTGGAAGAGATCAGGAAATCTGCTGTTGAGCGGTTTGTGGCAGTTGGAATATTATACATGGTTGAGATACGAAGCAGAGCCTTTACATCAACATCGTGCGGTTGTGGTTGCATCGGATCCCAAAAGAAGATGAGCATATCAACTTTACCTTCGCAAATCAATGCTCCCAATTGTTGGTCTCCTCCCAACGGACCAGATTTCAATCGCGTAACATCTGGTGGAATAACATCATTTTCCGCGCATTTTTCTATTAATTTCGCTTGCACCAGGCTTCCGGTTGTTCCGGTACAAATGAGGCTGTGCGGGATAAATTCTTTCCAGTTCCACGAAACCCATTCAATCATATCTTTTTTACGGTTATCATGCGCTACAATGGCAATTACTTTCTTCTTCTTCATAATTTTGCTTTTAATGCAAACAAAGATATACTTTATCTGATTTTCAAACTCCGTATTCAACAGATAGCTGTAGGTTATATGCAAAAAACAAGGGCATGACTTTGAAAATCATACCCTTACGTAGCGTTAAATTATTTTATGCAAGCTGTACTTTCAGATCTTTAACCCAATTGGATATCCTGTCTTTTGTTAGTCGCGGCTGAGTTTCCTGATCGAGAACCAATCCCAGAAACTTACCATCAACTTCTGCTCGCGAAGATTCGTACGTATAACCTTCAATAGCAGTTAAGCCAACCAGTTTAGCTCCTCTTTCCTGAAGTAGTTCTGCCATAATACCTACAGCATCACCAAAATTTTCAGGATATTCAACCTGATTGCCAAGACCATAAATAGCAACGGTTTTGCCTTTAAGGTTCAGATCTTCGATTGCAGGTACAAATTCGTCCCAGTAAATGGGTAATTCACCATCGAACCAGGTAGGTACCCCTAAAATCAGATTAGTAAACGAAAGAAACAATTCTTCGGTTAATTCTTCTGCATTGACCTTCTGGATATTAAATTCCGGTTCAAATTCCTGACAGATTTTTTCAGCAACCTTAGCTGTTTTAGTTGAATTAAAACTGTAAAATATTCCTGTTTTATTCATGATACTTAAGTTTTTAATAAGCCAAAACTTCTTTGGCGGCGTTGTAAATTTTTTCAGTATTAGGTAATATCATTCGCTCCAATGAGCGATGGAATCCTACCGGTGTAAACGACGATCCTACTCGTTTTACAGGTCCGTCAAGATATTCAAATGCTTCTTCCATGATTACCGATGTAATTTCAGATCCAAAACCTGAGTGCACTTTATCTTCGTGAACAACCATCACTTTACCGATTCGTTTAACCGAATTCAGAATTGTTTCCTTGTCGAGCGGAATCAACGAACGAAGGTCGATAACTTCAACAGAAGCGCCTTCTTTGGAAAGCTTTTCCGCTGCCTCGAGACACATATGTGTAGTATTTCCATAAGTAATCATGACTAAATCTTCACCATCACGACGAATTCTTGCTTTTCCAAACGGAACCTCGAAGTCATCAGGAATAACCGTGGCTGCCTTTGGATCGTTGTATAGCGCTTTAGGTTCCATAAACATGGTCATTCCCCTTGATCTCATGGCAGTTCTCAATAACCCGGCAGCATCATCAGCAAAGGAGGGATAAACAATCCGGACTCCCGGAAGGGAAGTTAAAGCTCCTTCGATGTTCTGCGAATGGTATATTCCGCCACCGATATATCCGCCCGACGCAAGCCGTATGGTCACATTTGGCGTAAACTGACCGTTGGAACGCCAGTAGTCGTGACTGGAATCGACATATTGCTCCATGGCTGGCCAGAAATAATCGGCAAACTCGGCACCTTCAATTACAATCCTGATTTTTTCGTCGAATCTCGACATTCCGTTGGCGGTACCCACAATAAAATCTTCGGCAATCGGGGCGTTAAAAACCCGCTTCGAGCCAAATTCTTTCTGAAGTCCTTTGGAAACATTAAAAATACCACCTTTGTCTTTATTAGCCATATCCTGACCCCAGATGAATGTATCCGGATTATGCTTGAATTCAGCTTTCAGCGTTTCATTCAGTGCAGTTATCAGTTTTTTCTTTTCTCCATCTTCCTGATGAGTTCCGTCTGGATACTTTTCTGGTTGGTGAGGTTCCGGAAGTACAAAATCCAGATAAGTGGCCGGATCCGGATCCGGAGCTTTCATGGCTTGCTTGTGTGCTTCTTTAAGCTCTATTTTAGCCTTATTTTCGATGGTTTCAAGTTCTTCAGGGGTAAACCTTCCGTAACGAAGCAACATTCGTTTATACTTGAATAAAGGGTCATAATCCATTACATAACCACGTTCATCTTCCGAACGGTACAATTCATGCCTGTCGGAGTTGGAATGTGAGTGCATACGAACGCAATTGGCCTGAACCATAACGGGCATGCCGGTTTCCAGTGCATGCCGTTTGGCTTCGTACATGGCATTCATCGAATCAAAAACATCTTTTCCGTTACAATGAATGATCCTGAGATTTTTAAATCCGGTAAAATTGTTTGCTACTTTTCGGTTGGCAGTCTGGTCCTTCTTTGGTACCGAAATCCCATAACCGTTATCCTGAATGGCAAATATAACTGGTAGTTTTTCTTTTGAAGCACCATTAATGGCTTCATAAACAAATCCTTCAGATAAAGAGGATTCACCCTGAACACTGATGGCTACCGCTTTTTTACCATAATACTTAATTGCTCTGGCTACTCCAACTGCATGGAGTGTATGGTTTCCTGTTAACGAAGAAACGTTGTGCATATTCCATGCAATTTTCGCAAAGTGATTCGACATGTGGCGTCCACCACTCGAAAGGTCGGTTGCTTTGGAAATGCCGTTCAGGATAATTTCTTCGGCAGTCATTCCGCAGGATAATGCTGTCAGCATATCGCGGTAGTATAAAAAAATGTGGTCAACTTCTTTTTCAAATGTTTGCCCGATGGCAAGCTGGATTCCATCGTGCCCGGCGTATGGGGCATGATACGACCATCCAATGGCTTGTTTCAGGTAATTCGGCGCCTTTTCATCAATCGCCCGGCCTAAAGTCATTAAATGATACCATTTTTCAAGTATTTCTTTGGGTGTGGTTTTAACCGAAAATACTTTTGGAACTGTTGTCATAGATGTTATTTTAATTTATTGAATTTACACTTCGCGATTGATATTGAATTCTTCCAAAATGTCTGCTATTCGCCTCAGGAAAGCCCCGCCCAAAGCGCCATCTATGATTCTATGATCATATGATAAAGAAAGGAACATTTTGTGGCGGACAACAATAGCATCGCCTGTTGGTGTTTCCATTACAGCCGGTTTTTTCTCGATACTACCGGTGGCCAGTATAGCAACCTGGGGTTGGTTAATGATTGGTGTACCTATCAGGTTTCGGAATGATCCAAAATTGGTGATCGTAAATGTCCCTCCCTGATAATCTTCAACGGTCAGTTTATTTTTGCGTGCGGCTTCTGCCAGTTGGTTCAGGTTCTTGGTCAGACCAACCAGATTTTTCTGTTCTGCATTTTTTATAACCGGAACAACCAGGTTTCCATCGGGTTTGGCAACGGCAATGGCAATGTTAACATCCTTGTGCATAATTATTTTATAGCCGTCAACTGATGAATTCAATAAAGGATATTCGGTAATTGCACGTGCAACTGCTTCAGTAAATACAGGCATATAGGTTATTTTTTCGCCATATTTTGCCAGGAATTCATCCTTTACCCTGGTTCTCCACAATACCAGGTTGGTTACATCAGCTTCAACAACTGCGGTAACATGTGGCGAAACCTGCTTCGACATCACCATATGATCGGCAATAATTTTACGCACCCGGTCCATTTCTATGATCTGGTCATTCAAGCCGTGAGAAACCGAAACTTTTGGAGGTGATACCGTTTCTTTATTCGGAATTTCTGTGGATTGAACTGGTTTGGAAACTTTGCCCTTTTTGCGGTCTTCGATATATGAAAGAATATCTTTTTTCTGTACCCTATCGTTTAGTCCCGAACCTTTTACGGTTTCCAGTTCAGCCAAACTTACCTGTTCTGAATTGGCAATTGACAAAACTAAAGGTGAGTAAAACCGCGTTGATTTTGTTTCAGTACTCTCAACTGAAGGTTTTTGTTCGGTAACTTTAACCGATTCACTTATCTGAACTGTTTCTTTTACAGCTTTTTGCTCCTGAACTGATGATTTCTCTGGTTCCGAAGTAGCTGCCTTTTCTTCCGGTTTGTCTTTTGGTTCGTCATCATCATCGTCAATGGTTATTATCACAACTATTTCGCCAACCGGAACCAAAGCATTTAACGGATGAACTATTTTTTTTATGATGCCATCAACCGGAGACGGAATTTCAGAATCAACCTTATCGGTAGCAACCTCAAAAAGTGGTTCATCTTCTTCAATTCGATCGCCTTCTTTTACAAACCATTTGGTAATGGTAGCTTCCTGGACACTTTCGCCCAATTTTGGCATCTGGATTTTAAATTCTGACATACTTTCTTACAATTATTATTTAACATTAAGAACTTCATGTTTTCACACAAACTAACAAGATACAGATTGAAAAGTTCAACCCAACCCGGGCATGATGCTAAAACAAAAAAGATGAACCATTGCATGATTCATCTTTCTGACTGATGTTAAATTATTGCAGAATATCAGGTTATATTTTTTTGGGGACGTGCTTAAACAGATCGTGATTAGGCCACTTCGATGTTCCTTTTTCTATTTTCCCCATCATGTAATTGACATAGGCTGGTAGTCTCGGTCCTTTCCAACTGCTCGAATTCAGCACTACAACCCACGAAAATCCGTTACTTTGTCTTTTCATAATGGCTGAAGTTCCGGCCATACTACCCGTGCGAATCCAGTCGCCATTGTCTTTTACTGTTTTCCAGCCGAGAGGGCCCCTGAAATCGGTATCATCAACCATTTGATTGATCAGGTTGTGAGAAATCATGTCGGGAACATTCCTAAAACCATCAACTAAAACCAGTAGCTGGGCCAATTCAACCGACGATGCAATCCATCCACCAGCAGGACCGAGTAACTCAATCGGGTTTCCACCGTAAGGTTTTGGAACAAGCCTTCCCGAGCCGTCGAAAGCTGGAATTGGTTGACTTTCTTCAGATTCGTAATATTTCACTTCATTCATGCGTCGGTCAGAAAGATAGCTTCGACCGATGTGCATATCGGTAATTCCAACAGGTTTTAGAACTTCGTTGTACACAAATTTTTCGTACGATTGACCGGTAACTGCTTCAATAACTTTACCCAGAAACATATAACCCATATTGGAGTAAGAAGATCGGGTTCCAGGAGTAAAATGCAGTTTTCGGGATGCAACAAAACGGCAATAAGAATCAATGGATGCCGCTCCGGTTTCGCCTGTTCGTTCAAGTACGACCAGCGAATTAAACGCAGGGTCGCCATAGTGTAACGACCAGCCTCCGGAATGAGCCAAAAGTTGGCGTACCGTAATATCATACAGCCTTTTATCGGCAACGGAACTAAAAACCGGATCTTTCAGAATAGCTTTGGGACCAAATACCTTTGAATCGAGCGTAATTGTTTTTTTCTCAACAAGTTTCATGATGGCAACAGCTGTTATCAGTTTGCTGACACTTGCAACCCGAAACAGGTTTCCCGGATTAACCGGCAGTTTAGCTTCAACATCAGCATATCCAAAACCATGTGCATAAACCAGTTTCCCATCCTTAACAATCGACATGGTCATTCCTGCTAGGTTCCATTGCCTCAGGAAATCATTAGCTTCTTTTTCAATTAGTTTGCTTCCACTGAATGTGGAGAGATCATTGGTAATTCTGAAGTTCAACCCATCAGAGTCAAGCTCTTCATCCGGATTGAGCAATTCGTTTGCTTCCTGATGCAAAGTACAGTTAGAAACAATGAGCAGAAAGAGCAACAAATACTTAAATGATTTTATAGTGCAGATATGTATCTTTCTTAAATTCAGCATTGTAAACTCCCAATTATTTCGTTAACAGACTGAATTTTATGGCGTTCCATATATTCGGAAATGCCATCAATAATCTTTACCGGAATGGTTGGATCAATAAAAAGAGCGGTACCCACCTGAATTGCCGAAGCACCGGCAATCATAAATTCGAGCGCATCCGTTGCATTCATGATTCCACCCATGCCAATAACCGGAATTTTCACGGCATTATAAACCTGCCAAACCATTCGAAGCGCAATGGGCTTAATTGCCGGACCCGAAAGTCCCCCGGTAATTGTAGATAAAACAGGTTTTCTGGTTTCAGCATTTACGGCCATACCCAGCAACGTATTGATGAGTGAAACACTATCAGCTCCTTGTCCTTCCACAGCTTTGGCGATCTCGGCAATACTGGTAACATTCGGAGACAGCTTAACTATCAACGTTTTACCATATACTTTTCTTACAGCTTTAACCACAGCTTCGGCGGATGGGCAACTAATTCCGAAAGCCATGCCGCCTTCCTTTACATTCGGGCAACTAATGTTTAGTTCGATAGCCGGAATTCTGTCTAATTCATTCAATCGTTCAGTTAAAGCAACATAATCTTCAATCGTTGAGCCATTTACATTGACGATGATGTGAGTATCTAAATCTTTAATTCGGGGATAAATATTGCTAATGAAATTATCAATTCCTTTATTCTGAAGTCCAACGGCATTCAGCATTCCTGAAGGAGTTTCAGCCATTCGCGGATAGGCATTTCCTTCCCTGTGTTTTAAGGTAGTTCCCTTAACAACCATTCCGCCCAGAAGCGAAAGGTCAAGAAAATCAGCAATTTCTTCTCCGAAGCCACAGGTTCCGGAAGCTGTCATAACCGGATTTTTTAAATCCAGATTATGAATTTTTATCCCAAGATTTACCATTTCAGATCGTTTACATTAAATACAGGTCCATCGGTACATACGCATTTGTGACCTGTTTTAGTATCTTCAACACAACACAAACACACACCAAATCCACAAGCCATCATATTTTCGAGCGATACTTCGCAAAAAATGTTGGTGTCAATTGCTTTTCGTCCAATTGCTTTCATCATCAAATCGGGGCCACAAGTATATATTTTGGTATATTGATTGAGTTTCTCTGTAAAGACAGGATGATTAGTTACATAGCCTTTTTCGCCCAGCGAACCATCTTCTGTAGTATAATAAAACTGACCATAAGATTGATATGCAGTTACATCAATGTGATCGGAAGCCGATCTCGCACCGATAAGTACGGTCACATTTTCAGGTTTTAGTCCGCATATTTTTGACAGGAACAGCATGGGAGCTACACCGCTGCCGCCACCTATTAGTAAAACCCGGTCGTTTTGATCAGGCAAAGTAAACGACTTTCCTAATGGAAAAATAGCACTTATTGTTTGACCCGGACGAGCTTCAGTCAGCTTTTTTGAACCTCTCCCAAGGATCTTTACCAGCAATGCGATCGTTTGCTTTTCGTAATCAACATCCAATATTGAAAAAGGGCGCCTAAGAAAAATCTCAGTGGCTTCTTTAATTTCTACATTAATAAACTGACCAGGAAAAATATCAGAAACCGGAAGGGGTGACTGAAGTGTAAGTTGAAAGTTATCTTTATTAAGTTGCTTATTATCAAGCAATAAAAAATCTATTACCGTCTTTTTCATGCAGATGAATTTGCCGGCAAAGATAATTTAAAAATATTATCGGGAGGGATTGTAAACTTTAAATGTTGCGTCTTTAAAGAAAACGATCAACCTTTCTATCGGTTTTTCTGAACTAAAAAATTGATCCTGAAGCTCATCTTGCGGTATTTTTTTTTCAGCAACGGGAGGAGTAGATATTGCTTTATTCTCTGGCATTGCAGGTTCTTCAACGACAGGCATACTTTCGGTTTTTTCTTCTTTTGGAACCTGAAGGATAGGTTGTTCTGCAATTTGATCAAATAATGTTCTTGTTTTTAGCGGGGCGTCAACCATAGAGCCTGTTCCAAGCATAAGCCATTTGGCATTCAAGTCAGGATATATCTGCAGCATTTTTTCGATAAACTGAAAACTAGGCTTATTTCGTCCTTTTAAAACATGGGTCACATTTGAACGCTGTACGCCAATTGAATCTGCAAGTTCTGAAGGAGTGATTCCTTTATACTCCATAAATTTCCTGATTCTTTCTTCCATTTAAATGTAAATTACTGAATGCACAAATGTAATAAATTGATTTTAATTACTTGTTGTAATTTGTTAATTCAAACAAGTTACATTTGTATAAATCAAGTATACATTCAGATAAAAAGTAGCCATAATATATTGATTTAATACTTTATATATGACCACTAAATAGTTGGTATTAAACTAATTATCTATTAATATATAAGTAGTTTTTAGTTAAAATTAACAGGGGTAAATTATTAATTTAAGTCAAATCATAAATGATCGTTTTTAAATTACTAAAAATGAATACTATATATGATATTATTCCTATATATATTATGGTGATTTTTGAGTATTCACATTGTATCTATACAGGGTTATATTATTTAAATTATCACAAAAAATATCTCATTCACATTTGTATTTATTGTGAATATTTGCCAAATGTAAACTTGAATATTGTTCATTGTATTATTCTCATTTGTAAATAGCACAAAGATTTAATGGCTAGCTGTTCGATCTAAAATTGCGATTAGAAAATTAGGGTGAATTTTTAGTGGAAGCTACCCTACCCTTTGTTTTATTGCCTAATTTTCAAATCCAGTTGATCTGGAATTTTAAAAAGATTGCTTTACAGTGAATTTTGTCCATTTTTTGCAACCCTCTATCAAATCAGCACTAAATATTGAAAGCTAGAGGCTTCAAATTGCTCCAAATTTGATTATAAGTATTTTATTATAAGATATTTAGTTTGATATGAGCTATGGTTTAAACTTGGACAATCTGTGCAGAAATAGGTGAAATCACAACAAAAAGCATAAAAATTGGGTTTAATACTAAAAAAGAAAAGCAAATTGTTTATTTTTCTTCTTTCGAACTAATTTAGAATTTATGAGAGGTATTCCTTCATCATTTTTGGTTTTCTTCTTCGCAGCAGTTTTTATTCTGGAACTGGTCTCCTATTGGGGATTCCGAAAATTGGTTGCACAAACCTCGCACCTAAAGTTTAAAACTTACATCACGATCTTTTATATTTCGATAAGTATTTTAGCCACTTCCCTATTCGTGTATTCATTTTCAAATCCTGAAGTTATTCGCCAAAGTAAAAACTATTCATTTTTTATAGTAGTTATTTCTGCTGCCTTTTTAGATCTGTTTCCCAAAACAGTATTTTCCATTTCTACGCTACTCTCCTATCCGGTTCGTTGGTTTATTGGGCTTCGTGCCCAGTTGATCTGTTTATCGGGTTCTTTACTTATTAGCGCTGGTTTTTTTTGTGTGATTACTTATGGTATTTTTGTTGGCCGTTACAGCTTAAACGTTCAAGAACATGAGTTCTATTTTGCTGATTTACCTCCACAGCTTGATGGATTTAAAATGGTTCAACTGTCTGATATTCATTTGGGTAGTTTTGGTAAGAATGTTAGCAACCTGGAGAAATCGGCACTGATTGTTGATCATATTAAACCCGATCTATTGGTTTTGACTGGCGATATTGTTAATAATTTTAGTGATGAAATAAATGGGTTTGAACCCTTTCTAAAACAGTTGACCGGCACATATGGCAAATATGCTATACAGGGCAATCATGATTACGGCGATTACTCTCAATGGCCCGATACAACAAGCAAAATAAAAAACCTGAAATTAATCAGGCATGGATTAACCGAGGCTGGCTTTCAGCTTTTACTGAATCAGTGGCAGACGGTAAATGTCAGGGATACATCGATTTGCATTATTGGGGTTGAGAATTGGGGACATCCGCCGTTTCCGCAATATGCACGGCTCGATTTAGCTTTGGATAGTATTCCGGAGAATAGTTTCAAAATTTTGTTGTCGCATGATCCGGCACATTGGGAAGCCAGAGTTGTGCCAGATACCAATATACCACTTACGCTTTCAGGACACACGCATGGCGGGCAGTTTGCTGTAAAATTCGCCGGAATTGAATTTAGTCCATTGTACTTTTATCAGAAACTTTGGGGCGGATTGTATGAGTCTGATGGTCAGTATCTTTATGTAAACAGGGGACTTGGAACGATTGGGTTTCCGGGAAGAGTGGAAATGCGGCCCGAAATTACTGTGTTAACTTTACGCAGGATTAAAGCCCATTAAAATCAATTGAGAATAATAGATTAAACATGAAATCCTTAAAATCAGGACGATATGCAGATCGAATTCCAATTTCAACAGGTGCAAAAAAGCGCAGAAAATGTAGGTCTGAAGTTAGTTCAAGACCAAAAGATTTCAATTCAATATTATGATGGTTGGGATAAATTTTTCCATCATCATCAACAACCGGAACAGACAGCCAGGCATAATCGTAAAATAGCGATGCCTTCATTCTCTTGATATAAGCAAGTTTTCCAATACTTAAATCAGGATATAAGAACGGAAATTTATAATCGGCAGCAAGTGAATACATTTTATTGTTCTGGTATCCCTGAAAACCTCTTGGGAAACGGATAAAGTTTGAGAAATTGTAATTTTTCACAAAACTCTTTTCCTGATAACCCTGGTAAACTTTTAACCCTGCATTTTTAGTCACGCCGGGGAAAAACAGGATTGACTGCATTCCTGAAAGTACGCCTAAGTCGTTTCCAATGAATGGAGTATGCCTGTAAATTAAATCGAATTGTTGTCCCCATCTGGGCATCAGATTTTGACTGGATTGCTGTAATAAATTGTAGAAATAAAGTCGGTAGGTCATAGCATGATAATTTCCTGAATAAAAGTTTTCGGGGGTAGATGCCTTATGAGATACCTGGTTAAAAGTATATTGTATTTCGGGGTAAATTATCCGGGAGAATTTGCCTTTTGAAAAATTTAATGGCAACCTGACGTCGAAATCAGCTGTTAATTCTTTCCATGAGAATCGTTGAATGGTTGTGTCGCTGCTGATTATCTGGTTAAATTTATTTACTGTATTCTTAACTTGGTAATAACTGGATGACTGATCGCCAACAGATAATTCGGTATTAAATTCAGGAAATAATCCGGAATATCTGAATCCAATTTTATACCGGCCTGTTTTGTCGGCGACATCGTAATCGTATCCAAGTTTTGTTTCGGCAGTGCCCAATTTGTTTTGAGAGAATAAAGATACACCAGGTCGTATTTCGTAACTGTTTATATCAATATAGGCCGGGGCCCAACTGTGAAAATTGAACAAATGAGCCAGTTTCCGATATTTCTTTGATCGGTACACTACCGAATCTGAATTTGAAAAATCCGGAATTCCAATTTCTTGATTAGCCATATTTTGAGCAAGTGAATCGGAAGCCAATGCGATGCTTTTTACTTCTTTTTGATCTGTTTTCGGTTTTAGTGAAACCGTTGCGAGCCGGTAACCCGCTGATGTATAATGACTATAAAGTACTTTTTCTCCGGAACTTGTTACTGAAGGATAATCAGCCCCGAACGGAACTTTTGCAATTTCAGTAACTTTTTTGCTTTGGGTATCAACAGCATACAGGTTATCAATTCCGGTAAAATCGGCGGAAAAAATAACTTGTCCTTTGGAATAAACCGGATTCTTGATGTTTGCAAAAGTAGTGGTTGTTAGTGCTTGAATATCCTTGGTTTTGAGATCGATTGAAGCCAGGTATTTCCCTTTTTCTGACAAACAAACGACGTATAACTTTTCCCCTTTTCCGTCCCAGCAAGGAGTAAAAAAGTACTGGTTATCTGGTGTTTGGAATCTTTCTTTCAGAATACCTGTTGCTAAGTCAAAAACTGAGAGCTGATAATTATTGGCCGGATCAACTTCAACGGAAGCAAATGATTTTAAATCAGGCGAGATAACCGGGCTGAACAACTTGTTTTGATTCTTAATTTCCCGTTTAGTTTTGTTTTCTATGTTATAGATTTGGATAACAGAACGATCGGCGTGTGTCCATCTGAGATCAGCACGTCGCTCCGCCCAAATAATCAGATTGTTTTGCAGTGAAACCGATTCTTCGAAAATTGTTCCCGGCGTGTAAATTATCCGCTCCGATTTCTCCGGATTAATTAATACAAAACGACCAATATCATTTATTGACGCTCGGTATGCAAATATCAAAGAGTCGCGGTAAAAATCAGCGTAAAGATACTCGATATAATTTTTATTTTTAGGCGAAACAATTGAAATTGAGTCAATTGGTGCGTTGCTTAATTTTCGTTTCCATTCAGTTGACAGTTCTCCAAATAGCTGATCATAGAGCTGTTTGGCTGTTAATCCCGTGGTTTTCTTTAAAGTAGAATTCAGCGGAGTAATTGAAAATGGTTGTTGTCCGATTTTCTGCAAAGCTCCGGACCACACATCTGTTCCAAATTTTTCCCGACTTTTTCCCACCATCCAATAACCTAGTTTATAATGGTTTGGCACGTAATCTTTGTACGAACCCAGGTAAGCTTTATCAAACGAGAATTTGCTCTTTTCGATCAGTTGTGCCCGATAATCCATACTAAACGCAGCCATTCTTCCACGCCCGGTGTTGGATAGCGCTGTTTCAGTAACTACAGCATCACCTTCGAGAAACCAAAATGGCAAATATGCGCCAACAACAATTGCAGCAGCTTGCTCTCCCAAAATAGCCTTCACCAATGCGGGTAACTCACTCTGAATTTTATCCATTTGTACTAAATGCCTGAACTCATGTAAAGCCAATTGTTCCAGCCAATCCTGAGCATAAATTTGCTGGTGCGGTGTGGTAAAAAGCTCAATTCGCTTGGGCGCCCAAGCCATTAATCCATTC
>JAIBEY010000005.1 GCA_019459525.1 Prolixibacteraceae bacterium | reverse complement strand
CAAAAAACCCAAAAAAAAGACGAAAGGCAACTGTTTGGTTACCTGCTCGCTGGCTAAAATGGTACCCCCCAGGATACGCTTAAAATTTTTGGCCGAGATTCGTTTGCTCTTTTTTTCGTTTATCTCTGTCATGCGTTCTTTTCTGCAATTCTAAGTTTGGCACTTCTCGATCGTGGATTCCGCTCCAATTCTTCTTCGCCCGGAACAATTACCTTGCGGTTGATTGCAACGAGCGGCGATTCCACGTTCCCGAAGAAATCTTTCTCCTGCTTTCCTGAAATATCGCCCGACTTGATGAAATTCTTAACCATACGATCTTCGAGCGAATGATAGGTAATAACCACCAGCCGACCTCCCGGCTTCAGCAACCCGATACTTTGCTGTAAAAATTCGTGCAAAACATCCATTTCGTGATTGGTCTCAATGCGCAAGGCCTGAAAGACCTTAGCCAGGTATTTCGATTCCTGAAGCCTGGGTACACAAGGCGAAATTGCATGGCGAAACTGCTCGATGGTTTTTATTGGCTTTGCATTGCGCGCCGCCACCAGTTCCCGGGCCAGACGTCCGGCATTATCTATTTCTCCGTATTCGCGAAACATGGTCCGAAGCTGTTCTTCCGAATAGGTGTTCACCAGATCGGCAGCCGTTTGGGTAGCGTCTCGGTTCATACGCATATCCAAATCACCGTCGAAACGAAAGGAGAACCCACGTTCGGCTACATCAAAGTCGTGCGACGAAACACCCAGGTCGGCCAGAATACCGTCAACCTGATCAACGCCGTAATACTTCAGAAAATTCCGGATGTATTTAAAATTGTGCCTGATGAAGAAAAAGCGTTCGTCGTGAATGATATTGGCCACAGCATCTTCATCCTGATCGAATGCAAAGAGGCGGCCTGTCTTTAAGCGGCTGAATATTTCGCGCGAATGACCTCCGCCACCAAAAGTAACGTCAACATAATCGCCATCTGCCTTAATTTCCAGTCCGTTGACACTGTCGTTCAGCAAAACTGGTACGTGATATTCTCTTTCCACCTTTAATTTTCTTCATTACCACCTACAAGTCGATCAAATAAGCTCGCATAATCGTCCCACGACTGAGTGTATTGGCGATATTCCGCAGCATCCCATAATCTGATCCGGTTGCCCTGCCCGGTAAACATCACTTCCTTTTTAATCCCAACCAATTCAAGAAAATTATTCGGAATGTTCATCCTGCAACTTTCAGGCACCTGAATAATCTTAAAATTGCTGTAAAAAATATCGAGTATCCGGCTGTGTTGCCTGTTATCCCGATTCAGTTTTGATGTCACCTGCACAATACGCTTTTCCCACTCATCCATCGTGTAAATATTCAGGCACTTTTCATGAGGATCCTTCTCGACAGCCAATTGGCCACCGGGAACACTGCCACCCATTTCATTCTTGTAATCGGCTGGCAGCACTACCCTACCTTTTTCATCAAAGGTTGCTTCTTTTTGTGAGGAGAAGTTCATTTTTTCAAGTGCCTAAAATCCAATTGTAAAAGTAATAAAAATCAATTAAAGTCAGGCATAATATTCCACTTTAAGCCACTTTAAGTCACCCAAAGATACAACTTAATTTGTTAATAAACTGTTTGTAATTTGTGAATAACCAAAAATTACCAAACACAACTAATTAAAGATCTTTGATTTAATTTTTATCAACAATTTTTAATTCTCGTTAATAAAACGTTTCATCCCGCAAAAGTAATCATCTAAAGCTACTTTAAAAGCTTCAGTACCGAATTGTTAATAAATTCCTGAAAAAGCACTCCGGCTGCCGACTTCAGAAAGCCGCAACAACAAAAACGATATACCGCACATACACTATTCATTTATTTTATATTTTCGGCATCTAATAAAAAGAGGACCATGGATACAGCGAGCCAAGAGCCGGTAAAACCTATAAACATACGGGAAATGTTCATGAAAAAGAATCCAAAGCTTGCCAAAAAGCTTCCCGGATTCGTTTACCGGTACATTACGCGCATCATGCACATTGAAGAAATCAACGAACTTTTGGCCGAACATGGAAACGAAAGCGGGATTGAATTTGCCAACAGCATGGTCAAGCACTTCAATGTTGACCAAACCCTTAACGGACTTGAAAACCTACCCACATCAGGACGATTCATTTTTGCCTCCAATCATCCGCTGGGAGGTTTTGATGCACTTTTAACCCTGTGCAACATCGATCGCCTGCTTGGGGAATCGATAACCCTGGTGAACGATGTGCTGATGAGCATCCCTCAACTAAGGCCAATCTTTGTTCCATTAAATAAACATGGCGGCCATAGCAAAGAAGTGATCAGGCAAATACACGAAGCCTATTCATCTGACAAACAAATACTAATTTTCCCTTCAGGATTTGCCTCCCGCAGGATAAAGGGAAAGATACAGGACTACGAATGGAAAAAGCACTTTATTGCCAAAGCCATTGAATACCAGCGCGATGTTATCCCGATGCATGTAAGCGGGCGCAATTCCAATTTCTTCTACAGCCTGGCCAATTTCCGCGCGTTCTTTAAGTTGAAATGGAATCTCGAAATGTTCTACCTGGCCGATGAAACTTTCGGGCACAAAAACCAGAAATTCACCATTACCTTTGGGAAACCCATACCTTATACTCATTTCGACAAAAGCAAAACACTCGACCAGTGGGCAAGCGAAGTAAGAGACTTAGTGTATAAATTACCAATTCAGGAACAGAACCGAGATTAATTTATCTAAAAAACCATTTCTGATAGATTTTTTTTAGTTTTGTACCTCCATAAAAACCAGACATTAAAAGTATGAAGGACATTATTGAACCTGTGTCGAAAGAAGCATTACTTGCAGAACTGACACCGGACAAATTGATGAGGAAGACGAACAAGGGCGACAACGAGATTTACATTATTACCCATCACGATTCGCCCAACGTAATGAGAGAGATTGGTCGGGTAAGGGAAATTACTTTTCGCGATGCTGGCGGAGGAATGGGAGAAGAAGTTGACATTGACGAATACGACATCTGCGAGCAACCATATAAACAACTTATTGTTTGGGATCCTCAGGCTCTTGAAATTATTGGCGGATACCGTTATATATTATGCAACAACCTTCCGGTTGACAAAAACGGAGTTGTACAATTAGCCACCACACACCTCTTCAACTTTTCAGAAAAATTTGTTAAAGAATACCTGCCTTACACGCTTGAATTGGGCCGTTCGTTTGTTCAGCCACACTACCAGTCGAGTAAAGCAGGGGCCAAAGCCCTGTTTGCCCTCGATAATTTATGGGACGGGTTGGGTGCGCTGATCGTTGATCACCCCGAAATCAAATACTTCTTCGGGAAAGTGACCATGTACACTCATTTTCATACACACGCCCGCAACCTGATCCAATATTTTTTCATGAAATACTTTAACGACCACGAAAACCTGGTAACGCCAATCAAACCTATGGATTTGGGGATTGACATGAAGGCTATGGAGCAGGTATTTAACGGAGGTTCGTACAAAGAAGATTATAAAATTTTATCGCAAAAGGTTCGTGAGTTCGGAGAAAACATTCCTCCGCTGATTAATTCCTACATGAACCTGAGCCCATCGATGAAAACGTTTGGAACCGTAATCAACGACCATTTTGGGAACGTAGAAGAAACCGGGATTATCCTGACGATTTCTGACATATACGAAGCGAAGAAGGACCGCCACATCGAAACCTACTTGCGTACCAAGGAAACAACAGACTGGCCTTTGCCGGAATAAATACACCATGTCATACTATCAAGAACACGAGAAATTCCATGTGGCTGTCGATTCCATTATTTTTGGATACGATGAAGAAGGACGGGAGTTGAAAGTACTTCTGCTAAAGCGGAATTTTCAGCCTGCCAAAGGCGAATGGTCGCTGATGGGCGGATTTCTAAAAAACAACGAAGGCGTTGACGAAGCGGCGAAACGAATTCTGAACCAGCTTACCGGCCTGTCTGATGTTTACATGGAGCAACTTTATACTTTTGGTGAAGTTGAACGCGATCCCGGTGCCCGAATCATTTCGGTTGCCTATTTCGCTCTCATTAAAATCAATGCTTCCGATTTGGAATTGGTACGAACTCATGGCGCCACCTGGGTTCCGATTTCGTCTATGCCAAAACTGATATTTGATCATTCGGGCATGATTGAGCGGGCCTTAAAGAAACTGCAAATCAGGGCAAGAACACAACCCATTGGATTTGAGCTATTGCCCGATAAATTTACAATTCCGCAATTACAGGGATTGTACGAAGCTATTTACAACAAAACGCTGGACAAACGAAATTTCCGCCGGAAACTGCTGTCGATGGATTTGCTTGAAAAGCTGGAAGAAAAAGAAAAGGAATCGTCGCGCAAAGGTGCCTGGTATTACCGTTTCGACGCCAATAAATACGAAGATTTATTGAAACGGGGATTTAACTTCGAGTTGTAGAAGGACAAGATATCAAGCTCTAAATCACCAAACAGGTTGATTTATGATGGACCGGAAAATTGACCGAATTGGCAATAAAGCACAACTCATTTGCCTTCCGGTGTATTCCGTCAATCTTATCAACCATCGAAATATCGGTCACCGTTATAGTCGGATTAAGCGTAACTTCTTTAAATTTTCCGCCGCCATTTTCGGTCTCAACCATAACTCCCACAGGCTTATCAATATAATCTGTCACAATCACTCCACTATCGGCGCACAAATGCAAAAACCAAAGCATGTGACAACTTGAAAGCGAAGCCACCAAAAATTCTTCAGGGTTGTATTTGGTCTTGTCGCCACGAAATGCTGGATCAGAAGAAGCCGGGATTTCCACTTTATCATCAGCCCAAATTTGGTGATCCCGCTCGTACGAACGGTAGTCAATAGTTCCGCGGCCATTGTTTCCGGTCCATTTTACTGTCAAATTATAGGTGTGTTCTTTTGCCATATCGGTTTCAGATGTGAAAGAAAGTTTTGCCTGTATTGCTTTTATTCGTTGTTTATTCGCATTTTCTATTCTATAAATCCGTTTTGTTGCATTCTTTCGCTATTTACGAACAAGGCCATTCCTGTTTTCATCTTTTTAAAGTTTTCTTTCTCGTAGAACTTTTCTTTCCCGGGCGAAGCATACAAAATAAAATTACAATGAGGTGTTTTTTCTACCAGGTTTTGAACAATCAGCCTGCCAATGCCTTTCCCCTGGTATTCCGGTAAAACGGCAACATCATAAATGGCCGATTGGTATTCTCCGTCAGAAATTGCCCTTCCGAATGCGACAAGCGTTTCATTATCAAAAATAAACACAACCGAATGGCTGGTATTAAATGCTCTTCGATGAATTTCAGCCGAATAATTTGCCATTCCTGCTCTTTGAAGTATGTCAACAACATTATCCCAAACAATGTTTGTTGTCTCATTCTTTATTCGTAATTCCATACGCTGAATTCCCTTTTTCTTTGAAAAAAAATTATGGTGTCGTTTTACAATGTCACCAACATACGGCGGCAAGAAAAGTTGCTGTTTGCCGGTGATTTCCTGTCAGTTCTCACCCAGATCTTCGGGATGTGTAAAAGCTGGCAGAGTTCTTAAACTTTGAAATAATGATGGTGTAAAGCGGATCGCAGATCCGTAGCCAAGAGGTGCTAATTGCAATCAATACCAGCCTCTTCGGGCAGCATGGAGGCATATCCGAAGGAGCAGGCAAAAGTTGCTTTTCAAATACTAAATTCTTTTCAACGAAGCACCGAAACCCGGCGGGTAGCGGAAGTTCGCAGCTGCTTTTATTTACCTCTTGCAACATCAATTGCAAATTGAATTTCACGGTCCAATTCCGATGCTGCTTTACCTATTGCCTCATATATCATATTTGTTTCTGTCCTTAAAGAAATATATTTCACCAAACTGTTATAAGTGTCTGATTTTAATATTTCTTTCGCTTTCAACTCAATCTTATTTAAACGTTCATATTTCTTAAATTGCCATTGTTTTTCATATTCATCAAATAAATCATTGTAATTTCGTTGTCGTGTTTCTTTGTCTTTTTGTTCTTTTATTTCTTCGATTTTCTCATGATTTACATTTTTACAAGAATAATGTAATAGGTAATCATTAAAATCCCAATCAACAGCATAAGGGAAGAAAATATGGAATTCTTTTTTTATAAAACCATAATTTAACCTTGTTGCTTTTATTTTCGAAATTAAACTTTTACTTAGAAGACTTGATGAATTTGCTTTTCTCTTATCAATGAAATCAAAGTATTTGTTTAAAAAATATCTCCAATCTTCCTCGTTGTTACCTCCTGGCAGGAATCCTTTCTTCTTACTACTACCGTATGGATCAAAGCTTTTTGAACTAAAAGATGTGAAACCGCGAGCAGTTTTCCATTCCGGTTGTCTGTTTGTAATTATTTCTTTTAATATTCGTAAGGCAACATTTACTAATAATTCTTCTTCATCTATCTTATGATATAAATTATTTCGAATGTCATGACTGAAAGATAAAAGAAACAATTCTTGCTCATTAATGATACTCTCTTTAACACAAGCTTTTAAAAGTTCATCATAATAATTTAGAATTTTCTTTCTATCTCGTTGCTTATATTTCTTTTCTTGAAAAATGAAAGCTCCATCCCAGCTAAATTTTTCTTTAATTAAGGCACTCAGTTGAATCTCAACGAAGTTATCAAGAAGTATTACCGCTAGTCTTTTAAATCTAAATTCTTCCGATTTACCGAGTCGAGCTGCTTCAACTAATTGTGTTTTTAAAAGAACTACTTTCTCCATTTTATGACGACATTCAAGGTTGCTGCTAACTTAAAATTACAACCAAAGATATAGTACTTTTCCCAAATATTATTGATAACAAATATTTTCCTGTGCAAATTCAAATTGTCTGGTTCTCACTCGCACTGCTGATTTTTTCGCCGTTCTGCCGGCAGGTGAGCTGCTCTGTCGAGGGTTTCAGCGTATTACCGAAAAAAGAGGGATTCCATCTCTTTTAAAAGATAAAATCCCTCTTTATATACTTTTTGCCCTCGACAGGCTCAGGCGACGGCTTCGGTCAACGCACCGTTGCCTGAGTAGCGTAGCGTATCGAAGGCAACCCGAAACCTGAAACTAATAGGCTCGTCCTTCTTTGCCTTCCACGTAGTTGATAAACGAGGTGTTGACCACCTTGTTTCCACCGGGTGTTGGGTAATTGCCTGTAAAATACCAGTCGCCGGTATCGTTGGGGCAAGCTTCGTGCAGGTTTTCAATCGTTTGATAAATAATTTCAACTTCGGCCTTACAATCTTCAGGCTTAAGCAATTCGGCAATTTTGGCCGACACTTCTTCGGCTTTAAACTGCTTGTATATTTCTTTCACGTAGTTAACAATCTCTTCCTTGGGCAAATTTTCCTGCTCTTTACATTTGTGGTAAACCTCGTCAATGATGTGCTGTTGGTTCGTATCCTTCAGCAA
>JAIBEY010000031.1 GCA_019459525.1 Prolixibacteraceae bacterium | reverse complement strand
GATTTCCAAGATCATTTTCCACGTTTCGATCAGGCTGTAGTCAATTATGCTACCAGCATTTATGACCCGGAAATAGCGATGGTAAAAACAGAAAAAGGTGAGTTCCGGATCACTTTTACTCCTGAAATTAAAGGACTGGATATTTATTACACGTTCGATTGCACCTTTCCTGACAAATTTTCAGCAAAATATAACGGCAAGCCTATTCAGACTCCTCGTGGTTCATCTGAAATATGGGCGATTAGTTACCGCAACGGCAAGCCCATCGGGCGTTTGCTCGTCATCACTTTCGATGAATTGAAGGCCCGAATGTAAATTAATTGCAACGTTTTAACGAAACCGCATACACGTGAATAAATTATCAAAATACCTTTTCTTTCTGCTAACTATTTGTATTAGTGGTACTGCCTGCGCCACCGAGGATCGGGTGTCCGGCATTCCGCAGCAAAATAAGTGGATCAGCAACGACCAGCCGGTTTTAACTGACCTTGCGTCAATGTACGGAACTTATCCTGCTCCGTTGTTCCGAAAAGAGTTTGCCGTTGATGCAACCAGAATCCGCAGAGCCACCCTTTACATTACTGCCGCAGGCTATTACAAGGCTACGCTGAACGGCAGGCGAATCGGTGATATTTATCTCGATCCGGCCTGGACGGATTTCAGTAAGCGGATATATTTCACCGAATACGACCTGACTGCCAGTCTGAGCAATGGAGCCAACTGTTTGGGCGTGACACTGGGAAATGGCTTTTATAATCCGCTGCCCTTGCAAATGTGGGGCTATCTGAACCTTCGGAACGCGTTGCCAACGGGTAATCCGTCGTTTACGGCCCGGCTGGTTGTGGAATATAACAACGGAAAAACACAAGAAATATCGACCGACAAAACCTGGAAATTTGCTCCAGGGCCGGTCTTGAAAAATAGTGTTTACCTGGGCGAATGGTACGATGCCCGAAAAGAAATTCCCGGATGGGAACTTCCTGGTTTTGATGATTCTGCCTGGAAAAAGGCATGTGTCCTCCAATCTCCCGGCGGAAAGCTGCAACCTCGCTTTTTCCCTCCGGTGAAGATTACTGCACAGTTCCCGTCTGTAAAAATTTCTTTGCTTTCCGGCGATACCTATCTGGCCGACATGGGAACCAATTTTGCCGGAATTTATAAAATCAGATTGAAAGGAAATCTGGGAGACACAATCACACTGCGGTTTGGTGAACGGATCTATAACGATGGAAGTCTGAACCCGATGACTGCAGTTTGCGGGCAGATTAAACGCAAAGGATCAGGCGGACCTGGAGCTCCCGACATTGCCTGGCAAACAAATACTTATGTGTTTGGTCGGGACGGCGATGTTTGGTTTTCTCCGGAATTCACTTTCCATACATTTCGCTACATGGAAATCAAAGGATTGAAATATCAGCCACAATTATCTGACATTCAGGGGCTGGCTCTGAACACTGCAATCGAAGAATGTAACCGGTTTGAATGTTCTTCCGATTTACTGAATTCTATTCAGAAAATTACGACGCGTACATTTAAATCAAATCTGGTCAGCGTACAATCTGACTGTCCCGCTCGCGAGAAATTTGGTTATGGAGGTGACATTAATGCTGTATCAGAATCGTTTATATCCAACTTCGACATGCACGGATTCTACCGGAAGACAATTTACGACTGGGCAGATGCCATTAACGATTCGGTTTTTATTGATACGGCTCCATATGTGGGCCTGAAATACTGCGGTATTAGTTGGGAGTCTGCTTTTCTTTTTCTTCAGGATCAGCTTTACCGATATTATGGCGACGAAGAAATTGTCCGGGAAATGTATGATTTTGATCTGAAATGGATGGAGAAAGTGGCTCGCTTGCATCCCAATCTGATTGTTGATAAAGGTTTGGGCGATCATGAATCCATGATTCCGGTGCCTGTTCAGGTAACCGGAACCAGTCATTATCTGCAGGCTGCAGGGGTGATGAAACGATTTGCTTCGCTGATGAATGACCGCGTCAATGAAAAGAAATTTACAGAACTGGAAAATAATCTCCGGGAAAAAATGCAGGAAGAATTCTGGAACAAATCGGGTGGTGAAAATGAGAAAATGAATAAACAAACCTTGTTTGCATCATTACTCTACTCGGGGGTAATTCCGGAGAACGAAAAGACGGCTGCCATCGATTCGTTAATCGCTTCAGTCAGGAAAGGCGAGAATGGGCATTTCACAACCGGGATTTTTGGCACCAAATATATTCTGGAAGCAATGTCGCAAAACGGACTCACGCAGGATGCTTTTGATGTTGTAAACAGTTCTGCTTTTCCGGGCTGGGGATTTATGCTTTCCAGGGGAGCAACTACTTTGTGGGAAACCTGGAAGGAGAGCGACAACACATATTCCAATTGTCATCCTATGTTTGGAAGCGTTTCCGAATGGTTTTACCGGTGGTTGGGCGGTATTCGGCCAGACAGCAGCCATCCCGGATTCAGGAAGTTTATTCTTGACCCGCAAACACCGACAGGGCTCACTTACGTGAAAACGTTGTACAAAACACCATTTGGCTACATCAAATCGGCCTGGCAGAAAAACGATTCAGGAGAAATCAGTTATGAGATTACCGTTCCCGGAGGAACAACTGCATTATTTAAAACTGTAGTAAAAAAAGGTAATGAGGTGGAGATAACATGTAATTCAAAAAAAATAAGTGTCAGAGAGTCTGATTACAAGGACGGCTGTTTGTATAAAGAACTGGAAGCCGGAGATTACCTGATTACGAAGAAATCGGTTTGAAAATAGATAATCAGCAATAAAAACTAAATCGAATGAAGTCTGAATGTATGACATATAAAACCATCATTTTAAGCTTGTTCCTGACAACCTGCTTTTCTTTTCTGTCGTGTAAAGATGATCCGGCGGCTCAGACTCCTTCTGTCGTAGTCAGTAGCTATCTGAGTTTTCAGTCATCTTCGGCCAATCAGCTTCAGGTAACTGCCAAAGGTTCCAGTCAATATGAGTTGAAAACAACGGGTGAAGATCCTTATGTGTCTTTAGCTCCGCTGTCAGTTGCAAATCCCTCAGGGAATGTAGTTTTTACGTTTGATTATCAGAGTACTAAAGATATAAGTAGTTTGCAGGTTTTCTTTGCCTCTCCGGTGAGCGAAGATCGTTCATTAAAAACAGGAATAATTTTAGCATCGGCCTCGTGGAAGACTTTTTCAGTCGATTTGGGGGCTGATATCAAAAAGCTCGACTGGGGCAACTCCGGAAATTATTTACGGCTTGATTTTGGGAATCAGGGAGGGGTGGTCATTCAGATCCGAAATATCCAACTGCGAGTCCGGAATGCTTCGGAAGAGGCACTGGCAAAGGCACGCGAAGATTTAATTGCCAGCGATCTTTTGCTGGAATCAAACATCAGAAAATACCTTGCTGCAAACTACACCTCTCAAATTACAGAAGTAAAGGCCGGAGTTTCGGCAATCACTATCAAAGGAAGTTATTCGGGCGATGGAACGTTCAGCCTTTGCGAGGTAACGCCGTTTGAACACCTGACTCAGATTACCAAATTCCAAAATGTAACAGCACTGAACAGTTCTTCATTCTCAATTGATATAGCTCGATTTGTTGTTAGAAACGGTTTCAAATACGACCGTGGTTTATCCAAATGGGTGATTGCCAAAACCGGAACTTCTTCCGACGAAGTTGTGGCGCACGCCCGGTATGCCGATCAGATTGTATCCGTTCAGAATCTGCCTGCCCAAAAACCTACCGGAAGGAAGGGGTTGGGAGGTTATTCGGCAGGACGCGGATTTCAGACTGATTTGGACGATCTGCACGTTTCCAGTGCGACGGTCAATGTTGCGTTTACCGAATTCATGTATTTGAATCCGCGGGCAAACGCCATCGAACACACCTACGGAGATAAAACCTATTATTTCGATAAAGTCAGGGTCGAGGCTCTCGATAAAACTTTGCAGACCACACAATCAAAAAATATCGTAGTTGCAGCTATTATTCTGGTTCAAAAGGCTTCGCAATGTGCCGATCCTGAAGTTGGGAAGTTGTTGCAGCATCCGGATTTTACTTCTGAAGGAATATATACCATGCCCAATATGACTACTCCTGCAAGTCTAAATTGCTATTCGGCGGCGCTCGATTTTCTGGCAAACCGCTATTGCCGGAACGACAACAGCTATGGTCGTATTCATCACTGGATCATGCACAATGAGGTGGATGCCGGGCTTTCCTGGACAAACATGGGAGAAAAACCCATGCTGGTTTACATGGACACTTACGTCAAATCGATGAGGCTGTGTTATAACATCGTCCGGAAATATGATGAGAACAGCGAAATTTTCGCTTCGTTCACACACTCGTGGGCAGCAGCCGTAGGCACGAAATATTACGCCACAAAAGATATGCTTAAAGCGTTGCAGGATTATTGTAACACCGAAGGCGATTTTCAATGGGCCTTGGCTTATCATCCTTATCCTGAAAATTTGTTTGAACCCAAGACGTGGAATGATGCGAAGGCCACATTTAGCCAGAATACTTCGCTGATTACCTTTAAAAACCTGGAAGTGCTGAATGCCTGGATCAGGAAGCCCGAAAATAAATACAAAGGAATCGTCAAACGTACACTTTGGCTTTCGGAAAATGGAACCAATTCGAAGACCTACGGCGATCAGGATTTGAAAGAGCAGGCAGCAGGTTTCGCCTATACGTGGAAAAAGTTTAAAGTGCTTGACGGAATTGATGCTTTTCAATGGCACAACTGGATTGACAATAGGCTGGAAGATGGTTTGCGCATTGGCTTGCGCCGTTTCCCTGATGACCAGACCGATCCGGGAGGCCGCAAACCAGTTTGGTTCACCTATCAGGCTGCCGATACCGATCAGGAAGATAGTGCTTTTGAAACCTATAAATCAGTCATCGGCATCAGCAACTGGGATGAGGTTCGTTATACCGGCGTCATTCAGTAAAATCGTAATGGTAATATTGAAAATGAATTATACCTGAAGCAAAATGAAAGAAAATGTACTAGCGTTTCTGATTACTCTTCTGCTCTGTTCGGGCGGAATCGTACAAAGCGAGGCACAGAAAAAAGATACACCGGCACCTCGGTATCGCAAGGCCAGCTATAGCAATGAATCGGTGACCCTGAAAAACGATTACATCACGCTGAATTTTTTCAAACGAATCAAAGGTTGGGGATGGGGTGAGATCAGCACTCCATCAGGAAAAATGATGGGCGTACTCGATCACCTGGGCGAGTTGATGATTCGCGATCAGGATATCCCGATGCGGTTTGAGGCTGAAACCTACACCAAAAAGCAAACCGTCGATGGCGAAGCACTCATATTCGAGGTGAAATCGGTCGTTGTGAGGGAAATGCTGAATAATACGTCGTTCGACAACTGGATGCATTATCCGCTGAATGAACCGGCCATCACCGGAACTGTGACTATCACACTTTCGCCGACATCTTCGCTGGTGAAACTGAGCTATGACCTTACGGCAACCGGAAACTACAATGCCCGTTACATCCGCGGACCGTGGATAAAAGTTGGCGAATCGTCATTTGGTACTGAAAAGGACGATGCGATACTGCCCGGAGTGGACTGGGCCATTAAAAATGAGTGGACCAGCGGTATCGATTTTTTTAAAGATCCGTGGGCCTTGCGCGTAGCCCCGCATCCGAATAAAATTACGGCTCCGGTTATGGCTATTAGTCATGAGGGCGATGGAATCGGAATGGCCTGGAATCCGAATCAGGTGGTGTCAAGGTGGTTTAACTATCGGGCACAATTCGCACAGCCGGTTTTCGCAGCGCCCAACTTTGTAGATCGGATGAACAATAACCTGATGGGTTTGATGATTCCTGACGCATCCATAGAAGGACACGAAAATGAGGTTTATGCCCATATTCCGTTTGAACTGAAAATAGGACAGAAAATCAACTTCGAGGCTGAGGTTTGGCTGAATAAAGGAAACAGTGTATCTGTAATTACCGATTGGGTAAAACGGCACGGACTGCCTGAACCATCGGACATTAAATGGTCCTATCAGGAAACTTTGGACCGGATTGCCAATGCTTATAATACCAACATGTGGCACGAAGGTAAAGGATTCGGAATTATTCAGAAAAATCCCCAAATAGGTCAGGCTCCTGCTTTTTTGGTCCGTTATGCTCATGATCACCGGAAAACACAATTAGGTAAGGAACTTTTAGCTAAAATGGAATCTATTCGTCCGAAAGATTCCGGAGAGAAGGCTGATCCTGAGATGGAAAAACAAAATCAGATTAAAGCCGGTGAAAATTTGCTGAACCTGCAACGTCCGGACGGATCATTTGCGTTTGATCCGGATGGAAGGCACTATCGCAAAGATGATTTTAAAGTGGCCACTTCGTTTGTTGAACCAATGGGGCAGGATGGTGAAACAGCATTGGATATTACAATTTTGCCGGCAATTGATTTACTGAATATCGGTCAAAAAACCGGTGATCAGCGATTTCTGGATGCCTCCCGAAAAGCCTTCGACTTCTGTATGCCCATGCAGCGCCCCGAGGCTGGCGATTTTTGGGAATGCCCCTTACATGCCGCTAATTTGTTTGCTGCCGGACATGCCGCTGTCGGAAATTATCTGGCCTACAAACAATTTGGAGATCTGAGATACAAAGAAAAGGCTGTTTATTGGATTCGTACTTTATTGGCGTTTACACACCTCTGGGAACCTAAAAATATACCGATGCTCTACAATACGAAGCCGGTTTTAAGTTCGAGCGACTGGTATTTTGCCAATTGGGTGAGGGATCATGTGCAGTGGGAAGTGTTGGCGGTGTTTAATCAGTCGTCGGCTAACGGAATTTTCTGGGATGAAGTTGATCCGGAAATTGACTGGATGCGCTATTACAAAGGAATTACCCATGCGGCTATACGCTGGCTGAATGTACATACCGACCAGAACTGGCGTCCGCACAATATTCCTGAAACTTACGAGAGTTACACGAAAGGGGCATTCGACTATTGTTTTCCGGACACGCACAACAGTGTGACCGGAAATTATGGCGGAATGTTTATTCCACCTGTTGCTGTTGCCGATAATATCTATTTCATTATGGATAGAGAAACGAAAACAAAGAAATAGTCAGGTTTTAAAATACGTTGAATGATACATCCTTCAAAAATAGGGCAGCTAAAAATGATGTTTCTGGCGGCTTTGCTGGTTTTCTGCATGGTAGAGGCATTGGCATTTGCCCGTCCGGAAAAAGAATATCAGGTTTTTCAATTTCCCAAAGACAAAATGCCCCGGATTGACGGAGAGTTTTCCGATTGGGATATCGTTCCGGAGAGTTATTCTGTTGGTTTGTCGGAATTGAAGGATACTCACGGCGGGCGAGGTACCAATCTAAATCCGGAAGAATATGATATAAACGTGAAAGTAGGTTGGGTGAAAGGGCTCAATCGGCTTTATTTTTACATCGACGCTTCAGACGATTGCTGGGACTTTTCGGATGCCACACTACGACAGGATATTTTTGAACTGGTAGTAGATGGTGATCTTTCTGGCGGACTTTTCATTAAAGAAGACAATGGCAACCTCAATAAGCTTCCCAAAGAAAAATTGCATTTTAAAGGGCACGGCGCACATGCTCAGAATTATCATGTTTTTACACCTGTTCAGCCCGGAAAGGATTGGGCGATGATTTGGGGATCTACCCCGTGGATTAAAGACTTTCCATATTCTAATTATGCTTACAGCTATAATTTTAAGCATGGAGAAAAGGGTAAACTAAAGATGGAGTTTTGGATCACACCATTCGATCATGCTAATGTCGAAGGATATTCCAGATCCGTTGAGACTAAGTTGAAGGAAAATGAACTGATCGGCCTCTCCTGGTGTGTTATTGATTTTGATGCCGGTCAGCCCAAAGCTACCCAGGTATTGTGCCTTTCACACGATTTTCGGATGATCCGCGACGCTTCATTCTTAAATGCATTTCGGTTGATGCCTCAGGAATCAACATTTCAGACAGCTTTGGAAGCCGGTTGGAGTTTTGCTGAGATTGACCGGGACAAACGCCTGATTCGTTTTGAAGATCACTCTGTTGGTGAAGTGCAACGAAGGATTTGGGAATTTGGAGATGGAACAACATCAACAGAACCTTATCCGGTACATCAGTATTCAAGAGCAGGTGAATGGACCGTGAAACTTACGGTTGAAGGACCGGATGGCAAAGACAGCCGCTGGAAAGTTTGGGAAGTAGTAACACAATAAGTTCAATATTGAAAAAATAGTAAACCAACTAAAAATAACAACTATGATTATGAAAAACCTATTGAAATCAATTGCAGCAGCAACAATCGTTTGTTTCTGTTTTGGACAATCCATGGGGCAGCCTATTGTCAGCGACCAGTGGGCTGCAACCGATGCTCTTGGTCGAAAAGTGCGTGAATACCGCGACACCGGAGACAAAAAGAAAGACAAGTTCATCGCTATGTTTTACTGGACCTGGCATCAGGGCAACGATGATACTACTTATCAGGTAAAGAACATTACCGAAATTGTGCGAAAATACCCTGAAGCAATGAAAGATTATCATCATCCGGCATGGGGAACCAAACAACCGGGATTTTTCTTCTGGGAACAACCTTTACTGGGATATTATAAGACCACTGATACGTGGGTGTTGCGCAAACATTCCGAAATGCTGGCTGATGTTGGTGTTGATGCTGTATTTTTCGATTGTACCAACGGAAGTCTTACCTGGCAGGATTCGTACGAAGCGCTCATGAAAACCTGGGATCAGGCACAAAAAGATGGGGTGAATGTTCCAAAAATTGCCTACATGCTTCCTTTCGGCCCGGCTCCACATGCGTTGGTTTCGCTCCGTCAGCTTTACCGCGATGTGTATAAACCCGGCCGGTATAAAAACTTGTGGTTTATCTGGAAAGGAAAACCCTGCATCATGGGTTATCCGGATAATTTAACCGATTCAGCTGAAGACCGGGAGATTGCGGCTTTTTTCACTTTCCGTCCGGGGCAGCCTGACTATGTGGATGGTCCGAAACGGAACGACCAATGGGGATGGCTCGAAAACTACCCGCAGCATGGTTACGTGAAAGGCGCCAACGGAAAATTTGAACAGGTTACTGTGGGTATCGCACAAAATGCCAGTCCCGAAACCAACGGACATTGCAGCGCCTTCAACCTGCCTGGATCTTATGGCCGTAGTTTCACTAAAAGGAACGGTTTCGATCCCCGAATTGACGGTTACCTCTATGGATGGAATTTTATGGAACAATGGGATCGTGCCTTTGAACTTGATCCGGAGCTGGTTTTTGTAACCGGATGGAATGAATATATTGCCGGACAATGGCTTCCGGAGCATGGTTGGACCGGAAAACCATTTTCATTTGTCGATCAGTTCGACTGGGAACACAGCCGCGACATTGAGCCGAACAAAGGCTGGGGCGACAAAGGTGATGTGTATTACCTTCAGTTGATCGATCAGGTCCGGAAATTTAAAGGAATGACTGCTCCGGAAAAAATCTCGGCAGCTAAAACAATTAAAATCGGGAAAGCCGATGGATGGGCCGAAGTTACACCATCATACAAACACTACAAGGGGAACACCATGCACCGCGATCATCGCGGACGCTACGATCAATACTATAAAAACACTACAGGGCGAAACGATATAGTCGGTGCGAAAGTGGCGCGCGATGCCGAAAAAGTCTATTTCTATGTGGAGACAGCCGAAGCACTTACCCCACAGACCGACCGCAATTGGATGATGCTTTTCATCGACGCCGACCGTGATAAATCAACCGGATGGAATGGTTATGACTTTATCGTTAATCGGGTCAGTCCGAAGGGTGAAAAGGTGATGGTGGAAAAGAATGTGGGCAATCGCTGGGAATGGACATCCGCAGCAGAAACAAAATTTGCGGTTAATAGCAACCGGCTGGAGCTCGAAATCCCCAAAAGTGTACTGAGGCTTTCCGGAAAAGCAGTCAATATCGAATTTAAATGGAACGACAACATGCAGGACAACGGAAATATTATGGACTTCTACGTCAATGGCGATACAGCTCCTGGCGGACGTTTCAACTTCGTTTATTCTGAGTAATCTCGATCGATACTAAAAATTACAAAACTATAAACCATGAGAATGACAAATAAACTAGTAATATTTCTTTTTGCTGTACTTTTTTTGGCGGCATGTGATGCTGAGAGAGGTAATATAAACGGGAAATCTCTGGAATCGGGCTTCGTCACGCCTCCCGATTCGATTCAAACCAGCGTTTACTGGTATTGGATTTCCGACAACATTTCAAAAGAAGGAGTGATCAACGATCTACATTCGATGAAACAGGCCGGTATCAACCGGGCGTTCATCGGAAATATTGGGCTGGATGATGTTCCCTACGGAAAGGTAAAAATGCTCAGCGAAGAGTGGTGGGATATCCTTCACGCTGCGCTGAAAACAGCCACCGAACTGAATATAGAAATCGGGATTTTCAATTCTCCCGGATGGAGCCAGTCGGGAGGTCCGTGGGTGGGCGCCGATGCCGCCATGCGTTACCTGGCCACTTCGGAACTTCGTGTGAAGGGGCCACAAAAGTTCAGTCAGAAACTGGAAAAACCAATCGAAATATTTCAGGATGTTAAAGTGATTGCTTATCCGGCGCCTAAAGACGATCAGCTTGTTCTGAATATCCAAAACGGAAAAGTTACGTCAACACCGCGTGTGACTGATCTGACAAAAGTTGCCGACGGTGATATTAAAACCGGCATCAGTTTTCCGGTAGGAGGTGAACTTGCTATTGATGTGGAAGCCCAGGTGCCGTTTACTGCGCGCAGTCTCTCTGTTCGTCCGACTGAACGCCCGATGCTGACAAACGCTGTCCTTCAGGTGAAAGAAGCTGACGGGACATTCCGCAATCTTTCTGAGTTTCAGATCAACCGTTCCAATCCGGCGCTCAATGTTGGGTTTGATCCCTTTGCGCCGGTCGTGGTTTCGTTTCCGGCAACCACTGCCAGCCATTTCCGCCTGATCATCAAAAATACCAATCCGAACAGCGGCTTGGCTGAAGTGGTGCTCTCAGCATCTCCGTGTGTTGAACGCTATGTCGAAAAAACGCTGGCTAAAATGCATCCGACTCCACTGCCTTACTGGCACGATTATCAATGGCCGCAACAGCCTGAACCCGATGATCAGGCCACCGTTATTGACGCTGCGAAAGTGATGGATATTTCGCAGCATTTATCAGCCGACGGAACTTTAAACTGGGACGTTCCCGAAGGGGATTGGGTTATTTTGCGTACCGGAATGACACCGACCGGAACGAAAAATGCTCCGGCATCGCCTGAAGCTACCGGGTACGAAGCCGACAAGATGAGCAAAAAACATGCGGCCATGCATTTCGACGGGCACATGGGCGAAATACTCAGACGCATTCCCGAAGCCGACCGCAAATGTTTTAAAGTGGTGGTTCAGGATAGTTACGAAACCGGAGGACAGAACTTTACGGATGGTTTTCTGGAAGAATTTAAACAGCGGTATGGTTACGATCCGATTCCTTATTTGCCGGTTTACAAAGGTTTTGTGGTAAACAGCCAACTGGAGTCCGACCGCTTTTTGTGGGATGTTCGCCGCATGGTTGCCGACAAGGTTGCCTACGATTATGTGGGTGGTTTGCGCGAAGCCAGCCACAAACACGGGCTGCATACCTGGCTCGAAAACTACGGACACTGGGGTTTCCCGGGCGAATTCCTGATGTATGGCGGGCAATCCGACGAAATTGGCGGCGAATTCTGGAGCGAAGGCGAGCTCGGAGACATTGAAAACCGGGCAGCTACTTCATGTGGTCATATCTACGGAAAAACAAAAATTTCAGCTGAATCCAATACTTGCGCCGGGTCTCCGTTTGCGCGTTATCCCGCGGTAATTAAGCAGCGCGGAGATCGGTTTTTTGCCGAAGGAATCAACAATACCCTGCTTCACGTTTACATCACCCAGCCTTACGAGGATAAAAATCCAGGGATGAATGCCTGGTTTGGAAATGAATTCAACCGGAAAAATACCTGGTTTTCGCAGATGGATGTATATACCCAATACCTGAAACGTTCGAATTTTATGCTTCAGCAGGGATTGAATGTGGCGGATGTGGCTTATTTCATTGGCGAAGATGCCCCCAAAATGACCGGTGTTGCCGATCCGGCGCTTCCGGTAGGTTACCAGTTCGATTACATGAATGCCGAAGTGATCGAAAAATACATGACCGTAAAAGACGGCCTGATTACTTTGCCGCACGGAACCCAGTACCGGATTTTGGTTTTGCCCAAACTTGAAACCATGCGTCCTGAACTGTTGGGCAAAATTAAGCAGCTGGTCAATGAAGGAGCTGTTGTGTTGGGCCCCGCCCCCAAACGTTCGCCCAGCTTGCAGAACCAACCGACGGCCGATCAGGAAGTCGTGAAACTGGCATCCGAGTTATGGGGCGAAGTGGATGGCGTAAACGTAAAATTCAGGAATGTTGGAAAGGGAAGGGTGATGAACGGCCTGAGCATGGAAGAAGCTTTTGCGCAAATCAACTGCATTGCTGACTGTAAATTACCTGAAGATCGTACGATCCATTACGGCCACCGCACCATGAAAAATGGAGAGATCTATTTTGTGACGAACCAAACCGGAGAAACCAAACTGATCACTCCTGAATTCAGGGTAAAAGGATTACTGCCCGAACTTTGGGAAGCCACCACCGGAAATATGCGGAAGCTCCCGGCGTACGAACAGAAAGAAAATGCGACTGCCGTTCCGTTAAAACTGGCGCCTTACGAAAGCGTATTTATCGTCTTCCGTGGAAAAGGTGGACAAGCAGCAGCGAGTGGAGTCGAAGCGAATTATCCTGAAGCTACAATTCTGGCCGACCTGAAAGGCCCGTGGACTGTTCAGTTTGACGCATCGAAACGAGGTCCGAAGGATCCGGTGATTTTTGAAACACTTCAGGACTGGACAACTTCTTCCAACGAGCAAATCAAATATTATTCAGGAACGGCTTTCTACACCTGTAAATTCAGTTTGGATCAGTTGCCCGAAGGAAAAGCAGTTGTAATCAACCTAGGCAACTTAACAGCAATGGCCAAAGTGATGGTCAATGGCACGTATGCCGGTGGAGTCTGGACAGCACCTTACCAGCTTGATATCACCAAACTGGTTAAGGCTGGCGAAAACGAGCTGAAGATCGAGGTGGTTAATACCTGGGTGAATCGTCTGATCGGCGACAGTAAATTACCTGTTGATCAACGGCCTACCTGGTGTCCGGTAAATACCTATAACGCTCAAAGCCCGCTTCAGCCTTCAGGTTTGTTTGGACCTGTAGCGATTTCAGGCGTTGAATATTAGAAAAGTGCTCTAACTAAGCTTAAACTTTGAATTATGAAAAATAAAGAAATGTTTTACAGAAACAGCTTGCTGATTGCCCTGCTATTGATTGTATTTCCGGCTAGCTTGTGTTTTTCTCAGGAAAACAGTGCCAGTTCTGAGAATGATTACCGCGATATTTATCCAGATACCTGGGTGGCAAATGATGCGTTGGGCCGGAAAATGCCTTCGTTTGAAGAGGTTGGTCCGGTGAAAAATGATCAGCGCCGGGTTGTCGGAATTTTTTACATCACCTGGCATGGGCAGGGGCTGGCAAAATTGCCGCAACCATATCAGGCAGACGTGACCCAAATTCTTCAAAAGGACCCGTCTGCCCGTCTGGACGCCAAACATCCGCTCTGGACGGAAGGTTCGTATCATTGGGGCGAGCCGGAAATGGGATATTTTCTCAGTCAGGATGAATATGTGATCCGCAAGGATATGTCAATGCTCACCGATGCCGGCGTGGATGTACTCGTAATGGACGTGACCAATGCCGTAAGATATTGGGACGAATGGGACGTAACTTTCAGTACTATGCAAAAAATGAAAGCCGAAGGAAATAAAGTTCCCAAATTTATATTCTGGGCATTCAACGGACCGGTGATAACTGTTGTACAAGATCTGTACGACCGGATTTTCAAGCAGGAAAAGTATAAAGACCTTTGGTTTTACTGGGACGGCAGACCACTTTTGCTGTACAATGGCAACCCGACTGTTGATGCCAATGGAGAAGGAGTAAAAAATCCCAATCCGCATTACGATGCAGCTGCCAAAACCGATAAAAACAATTCGCATTACGGAAATCCGGATTATTCGGAAGAATTTTATACGGACTATACCAAAGAAGTGAAAAATTTCTTTACTCTTCGTACTATGTGGTGGGGCTACTACGAATGGGCCGGAAAACGTTTCGTCGGGACAGAAGATAACTGGAGTTTCGGATACAGCATGGCCGACCCCAAAGTAAAAGCGATGAAACCTGAGGAGTTGTTGTCCACACATAACGGCAAACGCGAGCAGGCTGCTGTTACCCCTGCTCAGCATCCGGTTACGATGACCAAAGAAAATATGGGGGTTGGTAAGTCATGGTCGAGGCAGAATGGTCAGCCCAAGCTGAATGAATACGATCTGCCGGAGCCAACTTACGTTCCGTGGCTCGGAAAAACCGTTAAAAATCCGGAAGGATATGGTATTTATTTCCAGGAGCGATGGGACGAGGCTATTGCCGCCGATCCTGAATTCCTTTATGTCAATGATTGGAACGAATGGACTGCCGGAAAATACCAGCCGGAAAATGGTAAAACAACGCCATGGCTTGGGCGGGATAATCCATTCTTCTTTGTTGATCAGTATAATTCTGAGTTTAATCGGTGTATTCATCCGATGAAAGGCGGTTATACGGATAATTATTACATGCAGATGGCGCAGAATATCCGTAAATATAAGGGCGTCAGATCAATTGAGGAGCAGATCGGATTTCAGCAAGTTAAAATCGACGGCACTTTTTCGGACTGGAAAGAAATTAAGAATGAGTTTCGAGATACCAAAGGTGATACTTTTCACCGCGATGCAATCGGTTATGCAGGAATTAAATTAATTAATAATTCAGGACGAAATGATGTTATTACCAGCAAGATTTCAGTCAGTAAAGATAATGTTAGTTTTTATGCTGAGACATCAGCCAGCCTGACCTCCTACACCGGAAAGAACTGGATGCTGCTGTTTATAGATGCCGATAAAAACCCCAATACCGGATGGTATGGCTACGATTATCTGATCAACCAAAATGTAAAAAGCGAAAAGACCACAACCCTGATGCGCTATGATGCTACTAATGCTGCGAATCCATGGGTTGAGGTGGCTGACCTGAAATACCGCTATTCGGGGGCAGAACTGGAACTTTCTATTCCCCGGAAATTGCTTGGGCTATTGGGCGATCAGTTTACATTTGACTTCAAATGGAGCGACAATGCAGCCGAACTCAACGATTCGATTTCTTTTTGTACCGACGGAGACACGGCTCCTAACCGACGCTTCAATTATCGCTGCATCTGGAAAAAATAGATGCCAGACTTCAGAAAACGAATTAACTATACTAATCGCTAAACAATCAGAATATGAGAAAGAGTAATCTATATACCAGACGTAATTTCATTGGTTCGGCAGCCTTAGGAATCTCAGTAATGGCTTTGTCGCCTCGTTTTGCTTTTGCCGGCGAACCAACTTCCTCGCGCAAAGTAAGAGTGGGTATTATTGGAGGAAGATTTGGTGCCGGCTTCCATTTTAATGAACATCCGAATTGTACAGTTGAGGCGGTTAGCGACTTAATTCCGGAGCGTCGTCAGCATTTGATGGATGTTTACCAATGCTCGAAAAGTTATGAGTCGCTCGAATTACTTTTGAAAGATCCGGAAGTTGAAGCCGTATTTATAGCAACACCGGCACCCGATCATGCCAGGCATGTAATCGCTTCTCTGAATGCCGGGAAGCACGTTTTGTGCGCAGTTCCGGCAGCCATGTCACTCGACGAATGCCATGAAATCTTGAGAACGGTAAAGAAAACGGGGCTGGTTTACATGATGGCCGAAACAAGTGTGTACCGGCAGAGCATGATTTCAGCAAAAAAATTCTATAACGAAGGATTATTCGGGAATATTTTTCATGCCGCAGCTCAGTATAATCATCCAGGTCTGGAAACTTTGTATGTAGAAGGCGGCAAGCGGACCTGGCGCTGGGGGTTGGCGCCGATGAATTATCCGACACATTGCACTTCATTCCTGGTTGGCCTCACCGGCGAACGTTTAACTGAAGTCTGTTGTGTAGGATGGGGCGACGACGATGTGGTTTGTAAGGATAATCAATATAATAATCCGTTCTGGAACGAATCTGCTTTTTTTAAAACAAGCCGGGGAATATCATTCCCGGTTGAAATTAATTGGAAAGGCGCTTTGCGTGGAACCGAACGGGGCGAATGGCAAGGCGATAAAATGAGTTTGATTTTGTCACATGGTCCGCTGTCTAGCAGTGTAATAGTGAAATCCGGAGATAAATTAGCCAAAGATGATGGTGGCTTTAATTATGCCGACAATGCTGTTGAAGCATTCGATGCGCCTGACTGGTGGAAAACCGATCTGATGCCGGAAACGATGCGTCACGATAGTGGGCATGAAGGTTCTCATACGTTTATTACGCACGATTTTATTACCTCGATTGTTAATAGTCAGAAACCGGAGGTCGATATTTATCAGGCTTTGGCATTTACAGCACCTGGCATTGTTGCGCATCAGTCAGCATTAAAAGGAGGAGTCCTTTTGAAGATTCCCAATTTTGACGAAGTGAAAAAATAAACCCAGATCTCGTTCAATTTGGATAGACCGAAGTGGAAATTCCTGATTTCGAAAATCTAACAAACTAAAAAGCGATGAACAAACAACTCATACTTTTATTGATAATTCTTGTCCCTTCAATTTCTCTGGGTGGGTGTAAAAAATCTCAACCTGACGGGCCTCAGACTATTGTTATTTCCTCTGCTTCTTCTGATCCGTTGGCCGGAACCGACGACCTGGGGCGCACTTTGCCGTTGAACGAAAGTGTTGGAAATCCTAAAGCCAACCGGCAGGTTGGTATCTTTTATTTTTTATGGCAGGGCGATGCTACTGCTGAGACTTATTGGGATTTAAGCGAGATCGTAACCAATCATCCCGAGGTATTGGAAGATTACGACAATCCGTACTGGGGAACACCGGTTTACAAGCCAGGCGGGCCAGTTGGAATGTATTTCTGGGGCAAGCCCATTTATGGTTATTACCGTGGTGACGACTACTGGGTACATCTCCGGAGTCTACAACTGCTGACTGATGCAGGAGTTGACTTTCTGGTAATTGATGCTACCAATAACCTGGTTTATCCCAAGCAATCGGAGGCCTTGATGAGTGCGATGGACGACATTCGGGCGCAAGGTAAAAATCCACCGAAGATTGTGTATTACACCAACACCCGGTCAGGCGAGTCCATGCAGCAGGTTTACGACAACTTTTATAAATCCGGAGCTCCTTATTATCATCCCAAATGTTGGTATTATCTCGATGGAAAACCATTGATTATTGGGATTTCGAAAGAAGCGGAAGGTAAGAACTACCAGTCATTTTTTACATTCCGCGAATCACAGTGGCCCAACGAACCCAATAAGGTAAATGGTTGGCCGTGGATTTCATTTACCCGTCCGCAGCATGTTTTCCCGAATCATCGCGGAGAACGCGAGATTGTAAATGTCTCTGTGTGCCAGCATCCGAATCCAACGGTCGGAATGGGAGGTTCTGCTTTCTACGGAAATATGGAGAACTGGGGGCGGAGTTATCGCAACGGTTCGCACGGTAACCCGCAAACGGATATTTTCTATGGATATAACTTTCAGGAACAATGGGACTTTGCCCTACAGCAAAATGTTCCGTTTGTTTATATTACCGGATGGAATGAATGGGTGGCCGGACGCTGGGACAGTAAAGACGGCAATCCCGAGCATTCGTGGTTTTGTGATCAGGCCAGTCCGGAGTACAGTCGCGATGCTGAACCTACGCTTACTGCCGGACTGAAAGATAACTACTACATGCAGATGGTCAGCAATATCCGAAGATATAAAGGTATTGTGGCCAACCCGAAAGCCAGTGCCGCAAAAACAATCAAGACATTCAACGACTGGAGCGATGTTTTACCCGTTTATTCCGATTACACTGGTGATACAAAGGACCGAAATCATCCCGGAGCTGAATCGAAGCCGGCCAGAATATACACCAACACTACCGGACAAAACGATTTTAAACAGATGAAAGTGGCCCGTGATGGTTCCAATCTGTTTTTCTATGCCGAAACGGCGGGGAACATCACAGAGAACTCCGGAAGCAACTGGATGAGGCTTTACCTTGATGTTGATCGAAATCCCAAAACTGGTTGGGCCGGATATGATTTCAGAATTGCCGGAGGAAATAAGTTGCAAAAATATCAGGATGGGAAATGGATCGATAGTCAGTCGGTCGATTGTACTGTGAACGGCAAAAAGCTGATGGTGACAGTCCCCGTTAAGTATCTCGGATTAAATAGCACTTCCCTTAATCTGGAATTCAAATGGTCGGATAACATGCAGGTTGACGATGATCCGCTTGATTGGTATGTCAACGGCGATGCGGCACCCGGCGCCCGATTCAATTACATTTATTCCGCAGAAAAATGAAGCCAGCTATGAACAGAATATTTTTTGGAGCTTCAGTCTGCCTGGTTATTGCTTTATTACTTGGAGCCTGCACTGACAAAAGTTTGAAAGTAAATGATTTGCGATGTTGCAATACGATCAACCCGGAGGGCATTGCTTCTCCTTCACTGAGTTGGAAAATAGAAACCACCAAACAAGGCGTTTCGCAGATCGCATGGGAGGTTGAAATTGCAACAAACAAAGAGCTATTCGAAAAAGGGAACGTGGATATTTGGAAATCAGGGAAGCAGTTATCAGGTGAACAATTCAATATAAAACCTGAAGGTGTTAATTTTTCGGAGGCGACCGGTTACTACTGGCGTGTACGGATATGGAATAATTCGGGAACAATGAGTCCGTGGAGTGAACCAGCATATTTCTCTGTTGGCTTGTTGAGCGAACAGTCGTGGACAACCCGATGGATAACCAGTCAGGCGCCCAAAAACAGTCCGCTTCCATACTTCCGGAAAGTATTCAACCTGAATAAAGAAGGTGTGCGTCCGGTGAAAGCAACAGTTTACTTTTGCGGACTCGGCGCCGGAGAACTTTATCTGAACGGACAAAAAGTTGATTCGACCCGTTTTCTCGATCCGGCACAGACCAACTACGAGCAATATGCGCTTTACAGCACTTTCGATGTGACCGACCGTTTGAAGGATGGCGATAATTGCCTGGGCGTGATGCTTGGAAATGGATGGTTTTCGCAGGATGCTGCATGGCAGGGCGCTCCTTTTGGTTATGGAGCTCCGATGTTGCGGCTTCAACTAGTTGCGCTTTACAGCGATGGCTCGCGCAGTGTTTTGGGCAGCGATGAAAGCTGGATGTGGAAGGAAGGTCCGGTAATCAAAACCAATATCTACCTGGGAGAACAATACGATGCCCGTCGGGAAGTAAAGGACTGGAGCGTTGCGGAAACACGGTTTGCCGATTGGAAGAAAGCGAGTTTGGCACAGACCGGAATTCCTCCCCGCTTGATCCCGCAAGTCATGGAGCCTATCCGCACCAAACAAGTTATAAAGGCCGTGCAGATGTGGCAGGACCCATCGGGAAACTGGATTTTTGATTTCGGTGTTAATGTTGCCGGAATTCCCTGCATTAAGGTGACTCAAGCTGCCGGTACTCATCTTTCTGTTCGGATGGCAGAGGAAAAGAAAACTGACGGAAGCCTCGATTTTTCTACGTTGGGCTGGATTCATCACGGGAAAATATTCACGAACGAGTATATCTGTAAAGGAGAAGGAGTTGAGCAGTGGTTGCCCCGGTTTAATTACCACGGGTTTCGTTACGCCGAACTCTCCGGAATGGTGGGTAAGCCAGATCTTTCAACAGTGAGGCTGGTTGTGGTACACAGTGATTTGCCCGTCAGCGGAACATTTGAGTGTGCTGACCCGCAGATTAACCGGCTTCATGAACTGGCGGTGCGTACGGTGCTCAGTAATTTGCATGGTATCCCGACTGATTGTCCCGATCGCGAAAAATGCGGTTGGCTGGGCGATACCCATGCGTACGTAAAGATGGCTAATCTCAATTTGCAAATGAATAATTTCTGGATGAAATATCTGGAAGATATCCGCTCCGGAGCAAGCATTTCAGAAGAAAAGACGCTGTTTCATGAGCGCTACAACAATACCTTTTATTTTACAGAAAAACCCTCTGGATTGCCTTATATGATTGCTCCGGGGAAACGGCTTTGCGGAGTAGCTTCACCCGATTGGGGAACAGCGTTGGTGCAGCTTCCCTGGTGTTTGTATGTTTACTACGGCAACAAAGATGTTCTGACCGATTTTTATCCGGTCATGAAACAGTGGACAGATTACGTTTCGGCTCTGGCTTTGGATACTGCGAGAACTAACAAATACGGCAGGCAAACCAATCACATCGTTTATCAGGGGCTTGGCGACTGGTGTCCTCCCGGAGGGAATGACGAAATTGATACGCCTGTCGAGTTTACTTCAACAGCTTTTCACTATCTGGATGTTTGCATCATGGAACAGGTTGCCTCTTTGCTTAAGAACACGAATGATGCAAAAAAATACGCCGAAGAAAAACAGGCAATAGCAAAAGAGATGCACGAGAATATGTACAATGCCAGTGGGAAGACTTTTGGAAGTCAGACTGCCGATGTGATGGCCCTTGACTTTGGTCTGGTTCCGGAGGAAGACAAAAAAGCACTGGCTGATGCGGTGGTCAGAAACATGAATGAAAAGAGCGCCGGTTTTATGCATTGCGGAATCTTTGGAATTGGGCGGATCGGTAGCATGCTGGCCCGCAACGGAAACAGCCAGGTAGCCTGGGATCTGTTTGCTAAAAAAGGAGAGAACAGCTTCGAACAGATGTGGTCGTCTGCTGATGCAACTTCGCTGTGGGAAACGCTGCCGGTCAATAAACAGAGTCAGAAAATTGCAGCCGAAGCCTCGCATAATCATCCGATGCAGGCAGGTTATGATGTTCTTTTTTATGAAGATGTGGCGGGTATCCGTCCCGATGATTCTGGTTTAGGATTTAAGGTCATTCGGTTTCAGCCGTTGTTTATCAAACAACTTTCGTGGGCCAAAGGCAGTATCGAGTCGCCTTACGGTACTATTATGAGCGACTGGAAAATGGATGCCGGTGTGTTGAACTGGCAGATCAGCATCCCGCCAAATTCATCCGGTCTGGTAGCTTTGTCTAAAGGGGCGAATGCAACCGTCAATGGAGAAAAACTGGATGAAAAAAAATATGCCCCGGTTCGGAGTGAGGATGAATTTAACTTGTATCAATTCCCCTCCGGAAATTTTAATATTCAAGTGAGGGAGTGATTTTAAACATTGCCTCTCTGGATATCAGAAAAAATAGAAATAACAAACCAATAAAAAAGAAAGAATGAATAGCTTATCGCGCTTTTTTACTGCTGCCATTTTTATAATGGCCACTATGCCGGCAGTAGCTCAACTTCCGCCTGTTTTTGGAAATACAGATGCCTCGAAGGTCCGATCTACGGCCTTGACCCGAAAATACCTGACTGCTGAGCGTATTGTTTGGGTTTCAGACCCCTCCGGAAAGCAAGTACAGAATGCTGAAAATATCCTGACCCCAGGAATTGGTCAGGCCGATTTGAATCAGGGCAGTTACCTGACTCTGATCAGTGATAAAACTTCAAAACCGGGGCTAATCCTTGATTTTGGGAAAGAAATACAGGGTGGAATTGAAATTGTGACTACCATCAGTAATAAAAATCCGGTCGGACGAGTACGTATCCGTTTAGGCGAATCGGTAAGCGAAACCATGAGTGATGTGGGAGTAAATGGCGCAACCAACGACCATGCGATGCGCGACTTTGTTGTTTCGCTGCCTTGGTTGGGACGTTTGGAAGTGGGAAATTCGGGCTTTCGTTTTGTGCGTATCGACCTGGTAGATCCCGATACCAAAGTTGAAATTAAGGAAATAAGCGCCACGTTTTCTTACCGCGATATTCCATACTTGGGCTCATTCAGTTGCAATGACGAACGCCTGAACCAAATCTGGATGACCGGCGCCTACACGGTTCACCTGAATATGCAGGATTATTTGTGGGATGGAGTGAAACGCGACCGCTTGGTTTGGGTGGGAGATATGCACCCAGAAGTGATGACCATCAATTCGGTGTTTGGTAATAACGAAGTTGTTCCTAAAAGTCTTGATTTAGCGCGCGATCTGACTCCACTGCCCAATTGGATGAACGGCATCAGCTCGTATTCCATGTGGTGGATTTTGATTCACCGCGACTGGTATTATTATCACGGCAATCTGGATTACCTGAAGGAACAGAAAGAATATCTTGCTGCTTTGCTACGTCAGTTGGCTACAAAAATTGATCATTCAGGAAAGGAAATGCTGGATGGTAATCGTTTCCTTGACTGGCCATCGAGCGAAAATACGGACGCAATTCATGCCGGTTTGCAGTCGATGATGGTGATGGCCTTTCAAGCCGGAGCCGAATTGAGTAAAGTTTTAGACGATCAGGAAACGGTTGATTTATGTAATATTACAGTCGAAAAACTAAAAAAGCATGTGCCCGGAATGGCAGGTTCGAAACAGGCAGCGGCATTGATGGCCATGTCGGGCTTGCTTGCTCCGGAAAAAGCCAATGTCGAAGTTTTGGCTAAGGACGGCGTTCATAAAATGTCAACTTTCTACGGATATTATATGCTGAAAGCCCGTGCCCAGGCAGGTGATTATCAGGGAGCAATTGACAATATTCGCGAATACTGGGGGGCGATGCTCGATCTTGGCGCAACTACATTCTGGGAAGATTTCGACATCGACTGGATGAAAAATGCCGCCCGCATCGACGAAATTGTTCCGGAAGGAAAGACCGACGTTCATACCTCATACGGAGGTTATTGTTACAAAGAGCTTCGTCACAGTTTCTGTCATGGCTGGGCATCGGGTCCAACTGCATGGCTAACCCAGTATGTGCTGGGTGTGAATGTGCTGGAACCAGGGTGCAAAAAGATCAGGATAAAGCCACACTTGGGCGATTTGAAATGGGTGAAAGGTACTTTCCCAACTCCGTATGGTGTGATGAAAATTGAACACAAAAAAATGTCTGACGGAAGCGTCAGGACAGAAGTTGACGCTCCGCGGGAAGTCAGGGTGTTGACCAAATAGAAGATTCAGGTTACCTTATATGATATATTAATGGTTTGTTTTTTTAGCAACTTACAGTATGTGAAGTTGTATTATATAGATATAAGATTGATCATTTATCGCATTTCCTGAAAGAATTTCACGACAGATAGAATATGCTCACTTTTTTCTTGTTGAACAACGGGTGTCCAAGATCTCTCTTTCATGTTCAGTGTGAATTTGACAAAAAATACAACATAATTTTCCGGACAACTTTCGGGCAACTGTATTGAAATATTCTGCAATTTGAGGATTTTGACACTCTTGATAATATTAGTAAAAACAGATGTAAGTAAAAGATGTTGAGATATTTAAATTCAATTTGTTTCAAAAGTAGGTTGTTATATATTGCCACCGCCAAACTCCAGCTGGGTCACACTAAAAGACATCAATTGACACTAAAAGCGCTTAAATCAAAGGTTTAAGCGCTTTTTTATTTTCTGCAAGGTGTCAAAATATGCACCTAATTATGAGAGTAATAGTAATTTTTTTTTCACTATAGAAGTCGAAATCCCGTGTCGTCAGGAATTGCCCTAACATAAATATAAACCATGTAAATGATCGCTAATCTAGATTCTCTTCCTCTTCAGATTTCACTTTATTTTTTCTCTTCTTCGGATACCTGACGATTTTTGTAAACGCCCTTATTTTGTCATTTTCCAAACGTACTCTTTGTTCTATAGGAGAGAACCAACAAGGCGAATATGTAATCTTATTTTTTCGCTTTTTTGAGTTTTTTAAGTCTCGTTTTCAGCTTATCAAGGGCTTTTTCTAATTTTTTCTTCAGAGCCTTAAGCTTACTGGGTCTTACTTCTTTCTTTTTGGCCTTTTTAACTTTCTTTTTCAGTTTATCAGCCTTTTCTTCAGCTTTTTCAGCACTCTTTTTTATAACCTTAACTTTTTTCTTCAGCTTTTTATTCGGTTCTGGATTTTCCTGTAACTCCTTTAAAATGACATCTTTTGGAATGTCATTTTCAGTTTTCTTCTTTTTTATCGGTTTTTTATCTTTCTCATTTACAGGTTTATCCTCTGTGTCGGTATCAACCACCGCAATCACTATTTCATCGGTACTAGTAGTAACCTCTGCGGTGTTGGGCATTTCTTCCTGTCCAGTTTTCTGCTTTTTTACTAGCCTAGGCTTTGTGCTTTCTTTTTTTGAATCATGCTGATGGGTTGGTACGTTTTCACTTTCTGTAATCTTATCTAAACTTTCCATGATTGAGGGTATAAAAATTTGCGTTAAGGTTGTATGAAAAAAATAAACATCTGATAGCTACGCTCCAATTAACGAACTTAATTGTTTCAATTCTATTTTGTTTTTTAATTTTTCTGCAATGCGTTGTAATCGTTATTTGGCCTGATGGGAACCCGCTCACTAGATTTGAATACAAGCGAACGAAAGGTAAACAAATGGGTGATTCGATTGGTTCATCAGGGCTTACAATAAAGAATTGTTGTGCCGGTTCCAACGCAGTGCTTCCTGTCGGCAATCCGTATTTCAGAACTTAAACGGCTGCAATGCCCAATTCTGCAACTGAACTTTAATTTTGGCAGTAAAACCGAGTTGATATTTAATAGAATATTAATCGGTTGTCAATCATGGTCTAATTACCAAGCACCAAATTTGCCACAACAAAACGAAGTTTCTAAGATGAAAAAAAATCTGGTTTTATTCACAATTATTTTCTTGCTTGCTGCGGGAAAATTAGTAGCTCAGGAGGAGCTGGCAATGACTTTTCCAGGCGATACAAAGACTACCAAATCCAATATGCCTGCATTACCTGTATTTGAATTCAGGGCATCATCAGCCGAGATTGATGTAAGTTCCGTTTCAAAAGATTTGATCGGGGAACATATTTTCGGTCAATTGGTTTCCGGGAAATTGTATTTGCTCGAATCAAAATACACCTATGAAATCCCGATTGTTCCGGGAAATCCGCAAATGCGAACTATGATTCGTAAACCTGTAGTATATGATGCGGTTAAAAAAATTGAACGCTACCTGAAAAAGTCGGTTAAGAAAGGGGAGGTTTCTGCCGAAGTTGCCTCGGCTGAATTTAATAAGGTTTTAGACGTTGCCTTTAATGTATTAACCGCCGAAACGGGGGATTTTGAAAAAGCTATTACTGAAAGCAAAGATGTCAATTCGCTGACTAACCTGTTTACCAAGCGGGTAAATTTGGTTTTCTAGTCACACTCACCATCGCTGATTTTATTCGCATTTACAGCTCAAAAAAGCTGTGAACAGCCATTTCTATGTCAAAAAAATAAGTATTCATTCTAACCACTTTAAAATGAGAAAATCTTTCTGTTTAATTATCATGTTCTTTCTGCTTGGGGCAACGGCGTTTGCCCAAAAGTCAACTGTTGAGGGAACGGTAAAAACCAGTAATGGAGAAAGCCTGCCAAGTGCTACCATTCTGGTAAAAGGAACCTCTATTGGAACTTTATCCGACGATAAAGGCCATTTTGTTTTGCAAGCCGAACCCAAAGATGTTTTGGTGGCCACTTATATTGGATTCGAAACTGCAGAAGTAACTGTTGGAAATCAAAACGTAATCCATATTATCCTGCAAGATTCGAAACAGGAGATTAAAGAAGTTGTTGTTACCGCACTAGGCATCGAAAAAGTAAAAAGCACCATAGGTTTTTCGGTTCAGGATGTGAAGGGAAGTGAATTGGTAAAAGCCAGGGAGCCCAATCCGATCAACGCCCTTACCGGTAAAATAGCCGGACTAAACGTAGGTGCTTCTGCCGAACTGCTGGGGGCTCCGTCGGTTTTGCTACGTGGCTACACCCCGTTATATGTGATCGATGGAGTTCCGGTTCAAACCGATACCTGGAACATTAACCCTGATGATATCGAAAGTTATACGGTTCTCAAAGGTCCTACCGCCGCTGCGTTGTACGGTTCACGCGGGCAATATGGAGCTATCCAGATAACCACCAAACGCGGAACAAAAGACAAACGTGGTTTTTCAGTTGAATTTAATTCAAGCACCATGCTCGAAAGTGGTTTCCTGGCTATTCCTGAAGTTCAGGACGAATACGGCCCCGGCGACCACGGTGTTTATGCTTTTGGCGACGGGAAAGGGGGCGGTTTAAATGATGCTGACTACGACATCTGGGGCCCGCGTTTCGAGGGTCAGCTTATACCACAATACGATGGAGAAGTAACTCCGGGAACCGAATATACCACAACTTTTCCCAACGGACGTACATTCACTGGAAATATTAAACCCACACCCTATGTGGCACGTGGGAAAGATAACTTGAAAAGGTTCCTCGAAACCGGCCTTCTATCAAACAATAGCCTTTCGGTGGCTGCTTCTGATGAAAAATACGATTTGCGCTTTTCTGCATCGCACAGTTACCAGAAGGGTATTATACCCAATACTTCGCTGAACATTACCAATTTCAGTTTATCAGGTGGTTATAAAATATCAAAAAAGCTTAGCCTGAATGCCAATATGGCTTACAGCCGCCAATATACGCCCAATGTACCCGATGTTCAGTACGGGCCGAACAGCATCATTTATAACATGATAGCCTGGGGTGGGGCCGACTGGGATATCGACGATATGCGCAACTACTGGCAACCAGGAAAAGAAGGCGTTCAGTCGGTTTATGCCGAATATACACGCTACCACAATCCGTATTTCATGTCGTACGAATGGCTACGCGGACATTACAAAAACGACCTTACCGGCTATGCTTCAGTTAATTATAAATTTAATAATTACCTGAATCTTCAGGCACGAACCGCCATTACTTCCTACGATTTGTTCCGGTCGGAAAAACTGCCGTTCTCGGCGCATCCTTATGGACGCGAAGGAGAAATGGGCGACTACCGCGAAGACAAACGTAATTTGTTTGAAAACAATACCGACGTTCTAGTTTCGTACGACCGCTACGTGGTTCCAAAACTTAGCCTGCACGCCACGGTAGGTGGCAACATTCGTTCGTATTCGTTCAGGAGCAGCTTTGCCACCACCGATTATTTAAACGTTCCGGGTTGGTACAATTTGAGCAATTCCAAAGACCCGGTAAAATCGTATAATTTCTATGCCCCGATGCAGGTACTCAGCGCTTATGCTACCGCCGACCTCACTTACGACGATTTTCTTACACTGTCGTTAACCGGACGTACCGATAAAAACTCGACCTTGCCAACCAGTCACAACACGTATTTCTATCCTTCGGTGTCAACCAGTATCGAATTGTCAAAACTGGTGACCATCCCTCACGTTAAATCTTGGAAATTAAGAGGATCTTACGCCAATGTGGGCAGCGCGCTCACCCAGTCGATGATTGGACCAACATACCAGTTCCTTGGATTCAGCGTTTTGGGTTATGGCGGAAGTTACAATTCTCCATATGATGGACCAACTTATCAAAACTCTTCATCATACAACATCAGCCTGATTCAGGGAAATTCAGCGGCTTCATATACGGGCACCATCTCCAATCCTGACCTGAAACCGAGTTCGAGTTCAGCATGGGAAGTCGGAACTGACCTTGGACTTTTCGAAAACAAGCTCAACTTTGATGTGACTTACTTTTCGAGTATTGATGGACCACAAATCTTTTCATTACCTATTTCAGGAGCAACCGGGTACAGTTCGGCCTTAGTGAACGGGATTAAGGTTGAACGAAAAGGGATTGAAGTGTCGGTATCGGGAACACCGATTCGTACTAAAAACGGATTTAGCTGGGAGGTTTCGGCCAACTATTCAACCAACCAGCAATACCTGAAAGAAATTTACCCCGGAGTTGACAAACTGAATATTTATCTGAAAGTAGGCGACCGGATGGATAAAATGTACGGATCTGATTTTGTCCGCACTCCCGATGGCCAGCTAATCAACGACGAAAGTGGTCGTCCGATCAGGAACTCAGTTGCACAGTACCTCGGAAATGCCAACTCAGATTGGGCAGGCGCAATTAACAACACCCTTTCGTACAAAAATTTAAGCCTGAAATTTCAGTTCGATGGCCGGTTTGGCGGAACCATTCTCGACTATGTGGAGCAAAAAACCTATCAGGGCGGTCGCCACATCAACACCGTTATAGGCAAGATGGGCGAAGCCAGGATAAACGATACCAAAGGAATTAAATCGTACGTTGGCGAAGGGGTGGTATTGACAAGTGGCAAGATTGAATACGACTCGGACGGAAAGGTTACCAATTACGACCAACTGCAATTTGCACCAAACACAACCGCGACTTTTTTACAGGATTACATCAGCCGTGTTTACGGAACCAATTCGGCTTATGCTATTAGTCGTACCTATGTGAAACTTCGTGAAGTGGTGCTGACTTACAACCTACCGCAAAAATTCCTTCAGAATTCCTTTGTCAAACAGGCCAATATTTCATTTGTAGGCCGTAACCTGTTGTATTTTGCTGAAAGAAGCGACATCGACATCGAGCAATATGCCGGAACAAACGGATCTTCAGGATTGCAAACTCCTACAACCAGACGTTTTGGGTTTAACCTGAATATTACGTTCTAATTCAAATCATCAATCAGTTTAATTCTATAGAAATGAAAAAAATAATCCTATTCATGATGGTACTTGCTGTAGCATTTACATCGTGTCAGAAATTCGAGGAACTTGAAAAAGATCCAAACCGTCCGGGGAATGTTCCGCCATCAATGGTTTTTACCAATGTACTTTACGGCACTTATTATTCGCCCTGGAGCGACGTACAGCGATGGAACCAGTTCTGGTGCAGCAATTACGCCTACTATGATGATCAGGAATACGACTGGACAACCACAAGTTTCAACTACGAACAGTTGAAAAACGTTAACCAGATGGTTGCAGAAGCAGAGCGCATCGGGTTGCCCGATAACAATCCCTATTCTGCCGTTGGGAAATTTTTTAAAGCCTACTTTTTTGTCGATATGAGTATGCGTCTTGGAGATGTACCTTTGACTGATGCGTTGAAAAGTCTGGAAAATACTGCTCCGGCATACGACACGCAAAAAGCAGTATTCAAACAAGCCCTTGTTTGGCTCGAAGAGGCGAATACAGACCTTCAGGCGCTTATCAGCAACGGAGACAATACCTTGGCCGGCGACTTTATGCTTGATAACGATTTGACAAAATGGCAAAAAGTGGTAAATACCTATAAATTGCGCGTACTGATCAACCTGAGCAAAAAAGAGGCCGACACTGATCTGAACATCAAGAAACTGTTCTCCGATGTGGTTTCCAATCCGGCTAAATATCCAGTATTGACTTCGCTGGACGATAACCTGAAATTCACATACAACACTTCAACCGATAAATATCCACTTAATCAGGACAATTACGGACAGACCGCCACACGCAACAACATGTCGGCTACTTACCTGAACACGCTGGTCGCGTTGAAAGATCCGCGAACATTTATTGTTGCCGATCCGGCTTCCGCTAAAATTCAGGCCGGATTAACCGCTGCCGATTTTGAAGCTTATGTTGGAGCAAGTTCGGGCGAAAGTCTCGATGATATGTCAACCAAAATGCTAAATGGTGAATATTCTGCCATCAGCAAAGACAAATATTACAGTTCGTATTTTGGAGAGCCTACCATTCAGATCGGTTATTCCGAGATGTGCTTTAACATCGCCGAAGCCATTAACCGTGGTTGGATTACCGGAAATGCCGAAGATTATTACACCAAAGGGATCAAAGCATCGTGGACATTCCATGGGGTGACCGATGTTGAAACCAAATGGACAGCCTATTCTGCACAAACTTCGGTAAAATTGAGCAGTACGGCTGCAACTGCTCTGACCCAGATTCTGACCCAGAAATACCTGGCATTTTTCCAGAATTCGGGATGGGAAGCATACCACAATTACCGCCGCACCGGCGTTCCAACATTCCTTACCGGGCCAGGTACAGCCAACAGCGGACGTATAGCCAAACGCTGGCAGTATCCAAGTTCGGAACGGACAACCAATGCTGCCAATTACAATGCGGCCTTAAAAAGTCAGTTCGGCGCCGAAACCGATGATATAAACGCTGAAATGTGGATCATTAAATAAACAGCATCAATAAACTCCCCTGTAAACAGAAAACCCTGATGGCTAACGCTGTCAGGGTTTTATTGTAAGTAGTAGTAAACAAGATAGGCACCAGATATCTAACTGTTTAAATTTCATTCATTTTGATTTTTCGGATTACCCCGAACCCTGAAGGGAGCCCGAAAAATCAAAAAATCACCCTTCAGGGCCGGGGTAATTTTTTTGATTTTGGGCATAGTCTCAAATTTTAAGCAGATATCTAAATTGATCTATACAAACAACTCGTAAAAAAGCAGGGCTATTATTCCATATTCGGTTAGCTGGGATTTAAGGAATCGCCTGGCTTTGGTCATGTGGTCTTCTACTGTTTTTACCGAAATATTTAACTCCTCGGCAATGGCTTTGTTGCTCAGGCCTTTTTCTTTGCTTAGTTTAAATACCAGTTTACGTTGTTCGGGCAATTGGTCAATTAACTCTTTAATTTTCAGTGAAAGGCGCTCATAGTCGTATTGTTCGTCATTTTCGGCATACTGAAAGATTGCCGTTTCGCGTAAATGTTTTAAATATTCCTTTTCCGTTATTTTTTTCCTGAATATCGAAATAACCGAATTTTTAGTAATTGTAAAAAGATAAGCTTCCAGGTTGGTATCTTCTTTTAAGCTGTTCCGATTGTTCCAAAAGTTAATGAAAACATCCTGAACTACATCTTTGGAGTCGCCCTCGGTTTTTAGATAGGCAAGGGCAAAATGATAAAGCCGTTTGCTGTAAGCCTGAAAAATACTGTCGATAGCATCTTTGTCGTTTAGCTTTATTTGTTGGAGCAATTTATTTAATTCGGAAGTTCTCATCGGTTACGATTGACTTACTTGACAAGCAAAAATATCAAAATGTTTTAATCGGGGGGTGTTTGTACTTTGCTTTTTAATGTCTTTAATTGATATTTAATCATTTTAGTGCAAAAAAGATGAAAACAGAGCAGGGGTTCTGACTAACTTAGGCGTTGAACAGTTATTAAATCACAGAAATGAACGACTTTTTTGACCGATATCTAAATAATAAGAGTAGCGAAGGAGATTTTAACCATTTTCTTGATCTGTTTTTAAAGGCAGAGAAGGGTGGGGAACTGGAAAAAAGAATGTATCTGGACTGGAAAAACAGGCGGGAAGCAGATGCCGTTCCTGATCTTACTCCCGTTTTACATGAAATCCATTATAAAATAAACAAAACAGAGAAGAAAACAACTGAGAAAAAATCGGTTGTATGGTACTTAACACGGATTGCAGCAATCCTGGTACTGCCAGTAGCTTTAGCATTGTTTTATCAGTGGGGTTCAAGTTCTTCGGAACTGAAATTTGCACAAACAGTTACCACTCCTTTGGCTTCCCGTACGAGTTTCGATTTACCTGATGGTTCAAAAGTCTGGTTAAATGCCGGATCAACAATATCATTCCCGAACCGCTTTGGGAAAAATGCACGTGCCGTCAGGTTGGTTGGCCAGGCGTATTTTGATGTCAAAAAAGATAAAACCCCATTCCGTGTCGAAACCAAAGATTTTTCGGTAAAAGTTCAGGGAACCGCTTTTGATGTTTTTGCTTATCCGGGCGAGAATGCTGAAGTAACTCTTGAACATGGTAAAGTTCAGGTAGAAACGAATGCAAAGGCTATGGTGGATTTAACCCCGGGGCAACAAGTTGTTATCGATAAGTCAGATGGGCGGATTGAAAAGCGGGATATTGACTCCAAAGCTTTTGTTTCGTGGAAAGACAACCGGTTAACGTTTGTTGAAGAACCACTCGAAAAAGTTGTTTTATGCCTGGAACGATGGTTTAATGTGGCTATTGATATAGAAGGTGCTGCTGTTAAGGATATTAAGGTAAACGGAACTATTGAATATGAAACAATTACTGATGTGCTGAATCTGCTCCAGATTACGGCGCCAATCAATTACACTTACGATAAAGACAAGCAAATATTCAAAATTCGATCAAAATAGTAACAAACAAAAAAAACTTAGCCTATGTAAAAAAGCTCAATACTAAACTTTTCGTTTGCTGAAGAAAGAACTGAAAACAAAAGTGGGAAAGCCTCCAACTTCCCCACTCAGGCAAATAATTTCTGTTAAAAATTATTCATTTTAATCATTCAAATTTATGAAAAAAAACGACTTGCAAAAGGATCGACTCAGGTTACTTTTGGCTAAACTATTATTCATTATGAGACTTGTTTTTTTCTTTATATGCCTATCGATATTTTCAGCTGTAGCAACTGAAACATATTCGCAATCGACAAAATTATCCCTATCTCTGAATGATGTTACGATTGGTGATGTATTAAGAAATATTGAAGATCAAAGCGAATTTCGGTTTTTCTATACGGAAAAAGTGTCAACTGAAAAAAAGGTTTCTGTTGATTTTCGAAAAACAATGATCAACGAAGTCCTTGACGAAATATTTAAAGGTACCCAGATTTCGTACCGTGTTGTTGGACGGCAAATCGCTTTATTTAACGGCAACAATGCCAACGAATATTTCCAGATCGGACAGTTACGCGAGATTAAAGGGAAAGTGACCAACATGGCTGGAGAACCGATTCCGGGAGCAACCATTGCCGTTAAAGGTAGCAGTAACGGAACAATAACCGGGGCCGATGGAACCTACACGATACCAAAAGTCGGTGAAGGTTCCGTTTTGGTTTTTACGTTTGTAGGCATGAAGGCTCAGGAAATTTCTTCGCAGGGAAAACTGGTAATTGATGTTAAGCTTGAAGAAGAAACTATTGGTATTGAAGAAGTTATTGCTATTGGTTATGGCACGCAGAAAAAGAGGGACATGATAGGGTCAATAGCTTCGTTATCGTATGACGATGTTAAAAAAACATCTCCCATTTCAGTCGAATCATCCCTTCAGGGAATGGCAGCCGGTGTACAGGTAAACTCGGGGGCAGGCATCCCCGGAGCCCCGCAACAAATCAAAATCCGTGGTGTTGGCTCCATCTCATCGGGTACCGATCCGCTTTGGATTGTTGACGGTATTCCGGTTGTGAGTGGACCTATCGACCGGAGTTATGATGGCGAAACCAGTCAGAGTATTCTGGCAATGATCAACCCCAACGATATTGAATCGATTCAAATCCTGAAAGATGCCGCAGCAACCTCTATTTATGGTTCACGCGGATCGAATGGTGTTATTCTCGTAACAACCAAAACGGGTAAAAAGGGACAAACCAAGGTTGACGTGGATATTAAAACCGGGATCAGCGACTGGGCTAAATCGGACATTGGCTATGCCAACAGCAAAGACTATATCGCCATTATGGATCTGGCATTTAAAAACCGTGGTGCTGGCGAATACAGTATAGAAAACTCAATCAAACAGTTAGATGGAGCAACCGAAACCATGACGCGCGAAGAGGCGCTGGCTACCGATACCAACTGGGCTGACGTTATCTCGCGTACCGGTAGTTTTTATGAAGCTAATCTTGCCGTAAGTCAGGGAACCGACAGAGGAAACTCTTACCTCTCGTTGAAATACCGGAGCGATGACAGCAACCTGAAGTTTAACAGCATGGAAAACTACTCGGCCAATGTGAACCTCAATTATAACCTGATGAAAAACTTAGATTTAGGTTATCGGTTATATGCTTCATTTACTGATAATGACCGTTTAAAATCGGGAGACGGAAAAGCCGGAGCCGGTGGTTGGGCGCAGGTCAACTCGAATGCCCTGCCCTGGATGAAAGTTTACGACCCCGCAGGATTAAATGGCTTCTGGAACTCCAGGGCGGCCGTAAATCCACTTGCCGGAATCGATCCGGTCAATGCTCAGTCGAACCTGAAAACCATCAACGTTCTTTCCGGGCTAAATGCAACATGGCTCACCCCAGTTAAAGGATTATCCTTAAAAGGCGAATTTGGCTTAAACTACGTGGCCAACCGCGCGCGTTCGTGGAGAAGCGGGGCGCTTTTGATAAATGGAGCTGTTGCCCAGGAAAGCAAATACGAAACGAATACAGTTAACTACAATGCTTATTTCAACTACGATGTTCCGCTGAACGAAAACCATGTGCTGAATTTGGTAACCGGTGTTGAAAATACACGCCAGTTTATGCATAACATGACGATGAAAGGTGAAGGTTTGGTTGGTACATTTCCGGAGGTAGGAACTCCAAATACGTTGAGCGGTAATTCTCAACTCGGAGGTGAATCTTATCTGAGAGGTTTTTTCGGCCGCGCTAACTATAAACTTCTGGATAAATACCTGGCCGGGGTTAGCATTCGCCGCGATGGTATTTCTAAATTCACTCCGGAAAACCGTTGGGCAACGTTCCTGTCAGGCTCACTCGGCTGGATTATTTCCGAAGAAAAGTTCTTCAATTTTGAACCCGTTAGTCTTTTGAAACTGAGAGGAAGTTATGGTCAAACCGGGAATACCAATATTCCGGGAGGAATCACTGCCGATCTCTGGAGCATCAATAGCGGAACCTCAACGCTGGAAGGTTTTAATAACACCCAACTGGCAAGTATCGGAAACTCCGACATTAAATGGGAAACTACCAACTCGCTTGATGCGGGTATCGACTACGGATTGTTCAACAACCGATTAAACGGGTCGGTGGCTTACTACCAGAAAAAAGTTTCGGATATGTTGCTTGCGGTAACCTTGCCACCTTCAGCCGGTATTTTTGGTGGAAATACCACCTGGCAGAACATCGGCGATATGAAAAATGAAGGGTTCGAGTTTAACCTGAATGCAGTAGCCATAAGCAAAAAAGACCTCACCTTGAACTTAGGGTTCAATATCTCGACGAATAAAAATAAAGTACTTGCATTGGATCCGGAATCGGATGCCAACCACGTGGGCATCCTTCAATCGGGCGAAGCGGGTATTGTTCGCACCATTACCAAAGCGGGTCTGGCATGGGGTACTTATTACATGGCCGAATATGCCGGGGTTGATGCTCAAAAAGGTATTCCGCTCATTTACGAAGTCAAAAAACTGGACGATGGAACAACGGAACATACAGGCAACATCATTCCTGCTACCGACGAGAACATGAGCAACAACAAAATGATCCTTAAAGATAAAACAGCTCTTCCCAAACTGATTGGCGGATTTAACGCAACACTTACTTATAAAAACTTCGATTTAGGCATGGTTTGGTCGTTCGTAACCGGAAACTACATTTATAACAGGTTGTTGCAGAGTTCAATGATCCCGAATGCAGGTTTGCTGGTGGCCAACGAAAAATTGCTGACGGAAAGCTGGACAAAACCTGGCGACAATGCTTATTGGCCACAAGTAGTTGCCGGTAACCTTTACAATTACGATAGCCAGGGAAACCCAACTACAACAGGGGTGAAATATGGCTCCGATAATAATACACCTTCCTCGCAATATCTTGAAAAAGGTGATTATCTGAAACTTCGTAATTTAACTTTAGGGTATAAAGTCCCGGGCCACCTGACGAACAAGTACAAAATCAACAACCTTCGCGTTTATGTTGCTGCCAACAATTTGTTGACCTTCACGAAATTCTCGGGCTACAATCCTGAACTTGAAATCGACCAGGCAAGCGGTGGCAGCTATTCAACATTTACGTCCTTGCCAGCTTCGCGCATGTTTATGTTTGGGTTGAATGTTAACTTTTAAAATTCTTTAACGATGAAAAAAATCTTTAAAACGATAGTAGCATTAAGCCTCCTTTTAATGAGTGTTTCGTGCGATAATGAAGGCTTCTTCGAATTGGAAAGACCCAACCAATACCCATGGGCAACAGTTAAAGAACTCGAATTGGCAGTAAGGCAGCCCTACCTGTTATTGATGGGAAATGCCTGGGGTAGCCCTGTTGGAGCCTTGGGTTTGCGTGGTTATGCCGAATCGGACATTAGCCAGTACCTGAATGGTATTACCGGTTCAAGTTATTTCTACGAATATTACAACCGTTTGTGGAAAACCACTACGTTGAACAGCAGTGATAAAGAGATGGAATTGGCATTCAGCTACCTGTACCAGATTTCAACGGCCACCAATGCACCTTTGCAGTTGATTAACGATGCTGAAAAAGCAGGGACGGATGTTTTCGAGAACATGACTGAAACCGACCGCCAAACAGTAAAACGTTACAAAGGAGAATTGTTGTTTATGCGTGCTGTTTGCTACTGGTATCTGGCCAGGACATGGGCTCCGCCTTACAATCCTGATGGCAACAACACCGGTAAATATTTCGTTTTACGCCGTGATTATGTGAATGGGGCCGATGATATTAAAAATGGAACACTTGCAACTGTGGAAGATGTTTATACTTCTATTGTACAAGACCTGAAAGATGCCGTTGATGCGCTTCCTACTTCGTATGTAACCAGTGAATTGAGTCAGCGTTCACGTGTAAATAAATATGCAGCCCAGGCTATGTTGGCCCGCGTTTACTTTTACATGGGCAAAACGGCTCTCGCAAAAGCTCAAATTGACGATGTGATCAACAGCAAAATGTACAATTTGAATGATGATCCGATTGAGGCATTTAACCGGATAGCTGGCGAAGGAAACAGTGGCGAGATTATCTGGGAAATCGCATTGTCCTCAACTTCAACTAAATTCGACCGTATCCCAACTATTTTTTCCAAAAATAACTATACCGCTAACGGAGGGCGTGGTACACGTTGGAATCATGTTGCCTGGGGTGCTTTCACCCTTTCATATCATGCAACAAAACAGATTGGTTGGATGAATGATGACCTTTCTGTCGGTCCAACTGCGGCTGCCGACAAGCGATATACCCAAACATTTATCCGTCTGGAAGCATACAAAGCAAATCCATGGAATGCTACTGCAAACCCAGTTGAATATTACGAACATCTGAATACTTACGAAACACGCTATTCTCCGATTACAACCCCGCATATCTGGCAAGACAAGCACTATCGGGCGATTACCAGTGGACGTCGTTCAAACCGACCAATGTTGCGTTTGGCTGAAATGTACCTGACCCGTTCAATCATCCGGTTGAAAGAGGGTGATAAAGCTGGCGCTGCCGAAGATTTAAATGTGGTTCGGCACCGGGCAGGACTGGAAAACATTGCTGCAGTTGATATTACCGAGCTTGCAATCGAAAACGAACGCATCAAAGAATTGGCTGGCGAACATGCCGACCGTATTTATTACCTGATTGCCATGCGCAAACCAATTGGTATTGGTGATAGGGATCCGGCTAAATTTTCGCCTATTTTGCCTCCGTATTCCGACTACTACTGGCAGGTTCCATTGGTAGAACAACAGCAGAATCTGGCATATAAACAATAATTTCTTCAAAAAATAAAGAACAATACTGCAATAGCTATTGTAGTATTGTTCTTTTTTCATGCACTAAGCTACCACTAAACTCTTTTTTAAGTGGTAGTGGGTGATGTTTTTCTTTTATGTTCCTATTTCTGAAATGTTATTCTGAAAATCCATTAAATAGTTATCAATGAATTTATTCAAATCCATAAAAGTTGGTTTTTTGATTTTGTTTTGGTTCTTGTCCCTGGCAGTTAATGCCCAATCCATCTTTCCCGTTGCCGATTTTGGAGCAATCGCTGATGGGAAAACGTTAAATTCCACAGCTATACAAAAGGCTATTGATAAAGCAACAGCCAATGGTGGCGGAACCGTCGTTTTTGCAAAAGGAGCTTATCTTTCAGGTAGCATTGAACTAAAATCAAATGTTGGACTTCATCTGGAAAAGGGAGCTGTTTTGCTCGGAAGCACAAACCCGTTGGATTATCACGGGTTGAATCGCTGGAAAGCTCTAATCCTTGCTGATGGCCAGAATAATATTGCCATTTCGGGCGAAGGAACTATTGACGGGCAGGGACTTCAGGTAGCGCTTAATGCTGATAGTTTATATCACTTTGGCATACTTAAAGATCCAAACTATAACGTTCGCCGAAAACGGGTAAGTGAATACGAGCGTCCGCAAGTTATTGAAATGGTCAAATGCAAAAAAGTTTCCGTAACCGGGGTTAACATCCGGAATTCGTCGTGCTGGGTTCAAACCTACGATTTGTGTGAAAACCTGGTTATTGACGGAATCAACGTGCACAGCGATGTGTTTTGGAATAACGACGGAATTGATATCAGCGATTGCCGGAACGTAAAGATTATCAACTGTGTGGTCAATTCGGCTGACGACGGGATTTGCCTGAAATCACATTCTCCTGATCATTGCAACGACAGCATTTACATTGCCAACTGCACCGTTCGTTCGAGTGCAAGCGCCATAAAGTTTGGAACTTCATCGCTCGGAGGTTTCAGGAACATTAAAATTGAAAATATTAAAATATACGATACTTTCCGATCTGCCATTGCCCTCGAATCGGTTGATGGTGGTGTTCTGGAAAATATAGAGATTTCGGACATCATCGCAAAGAATACTGGCAATGCTTTATTTATCAGGCTCGGACGTCGCAACAAGGATGGACAGGTTGGAAAACTCCGGAATATTCATATCCGGAATGTGATGGTAGAAGTGCCAGCCGGCCGACCCGATAAGGACTACATCATGCAGGGGCCAGCCCTGCCATTTTTTCACAATACGATTCCAGCTTCAATAACAGGAATTCCTGGAGCCTATGTAGAAAATGTGGTGATCGAGAATATGCAAATAACTTATCCGGGTAATGCACATAAAGGATATGCCTGTTTACCGCTTTACCGTTTGGACGAGGTTCCGGAGCAAATTGCCGAATATCCTGAATTTTCAACTTTTGGCGAACTTCCTGCATGGGGTTTGTATGTGCGCCATACCAAAGGACTGACATTAAAAAACATCAGTTTGTCGCTTAAAAAGCCGGATTTCAGGGCTGCTTATGTGTTTGATGATGTGGAAAACCTGAACATTGAAAATCCACAGTTAACTAAAAACGGGAACCATAAACAAATCATTCTCAAAAGCGCCAAAAACACGAATATTGATCCAAAAGGAATTGCTTTAGGTGTAGAAACCATAAAATAATGGCACGAAAGGCGATGTAAATCTTGTGATAACCGCGATTCAATATATTTGGGTTTCACAAAAGTGTAAACAATACTCAACAAATTCAAAATAAATTTAGCCGTGAAAAACATATTCTCCCTTTTCCTTGTCGCAGTACTAACCATTCCAGCATTTTCGCAGCCGATCACATCACAGTATCTGGAATCGCTTCGGTACAGTCACGATCTGAATTTGCCCCAATGGGGACCATATACCAAAAACTACATTGGGGTTTCGCATGTTCCTGATGTAAAAAAAGGCATCCGCTTTGATTTGAGTGTGTTTCCTGGTATTTACCGGCGAAGGGTTGACGTTCCGGCTGTTAATTACGAATCGGGATACCATCCTTGGGAAGCATCGCCTAATCTTGAATATTTTTCGTTTCGTCACGAGCTGGAATGGAAGGACCAGGTTTATACTGATATTTCGTACTCGGTAATTGACGAAAGTTCACGATTGGTTCGCGCCGAGTTCGTGAACAATACCGATTTGGAACAAAGTTTGGCCTTACATTACATGGCTTCAGTCCATTTCCCCTCAATAAAAGAATATGCGCCCAACACACCGGTTTATCCTGGTACCATTGATCTGCCGCAGGGAGCAAAATGGACAGACGCACTCGATTATACCGATCTGGTTTATGCAAAACCCCGCCCAACCGATAACCTGGTTTATGACGGCAAAATGAGGGGCGAAGTTCGCATGAACGGCTTCATCAACGGAACGGCCATTGGAACCGGTTTTGGAAAAGACAAAGGTGATTGGTTGAATTACAACGTTTCTGCCGAACGAAACTATTCGGATGCAACGATTGGGTTGCGTTATCAATTGGACAAAGATGCCCAGCTTGAGATTAGTTTTTCGGGCTTAACAAACAAAAAAATCACACTGAAAGGTACTGGCGAAATAAGTACTGTTCAGGTTCCGGTTGGAAAATTAAATGCAGGAAATTACCAGCTTAAACTTACTTCGGAAGGAGGATCAGTAATTTTGATCGATGGTTTTACCCTGATTGAATCTGCTGACGTTTCGAAGATAAAAACATCAGTAGTTCAATGGAATTACATTCCCAAGATTGAAAATGGTTCGGTCGCTAATTCGCTTATTCTGAAATATGAACAGTTTGACAATTATTACGGCATTTACTGGAACTATCCACAAACCGATCTTCGTCAGTGGTTCTATAACGATCTGGGCGACGATTTTAAGCATCAGGTGAATGAACATGTTCAGAAAGAATTTCACAACGGATCGAAAGACGGACATTTTACCAATGTGTTTTTCAGGCCAATAAAATGCGATCCAAAGACAACCCAGGTAGTTTACGGAATGGTTTGTTCCGGTACCAAAGCCGAGGTAGAAGCCAAACTCCTGAAAGCGAACCAAACTACCGACTGGGAAAAATATTACACCAGCGCACGAACTTTCCTTGCTAAAAATCCGGTTAATCCGGAAGGAGAAAAATATGTTTTCAGCCAGAAACGAATGGAAGCGGTTGTAGCTTGCAACGTAGTTTATCCGGTTTATACCCAAAAACAATACATTCGTCACCGGGCTCCTGGCCGCTGGTGGGATTGCCTTTATACCTGGGATTCAGGATTTATTGGCATTGGCCTGTTGACCGACGATGTACGCAGCGCCATCGAAAACCTAAATGCTTACGTGAATGAACCTGACGAACAATCGGCTTTCATTCACCACGGAACGCCGCTGCCGGTTCAGCATTATCTGTTCCTCGAATTGTGGAACAAAACGCAGTCACGTGAGATGCTCACCTATTTTTATCCGAAACTTAAACGCTATTACCAGTTTTTGGCTGGAGGAGAAAGCTCTTCAACCAACAAATTCAATTCAGATATTTTAAGCACCTGGGATTATTTCTACAACTCAGGTGGCTGGGACGATTATCCTCCGCAGAAATACATGCACGATAAAGCAATGGACGATAAAGCTACTCCCGTGGTTACCACTTCACATGCCATCAGGATCGCCAAAATTTTGTGCATGGCTGCCAATGAGTTAGGCCTGAAAGACGATGAGAAGCTTTATGACAAAGACATTGCCCGTTTTGCCACAGCTTTGCAAAAATACTCGTGGGACGCTCCTTCCGGCTATTTCTCTTATGTGCTGTACGACGAAAATAAGAAACCAAATGGCAAATTACTTTATCAGGACAAAGTAAACCTGGATATGGGATTCGACGGATTGTCGCCACTGGTTGCCGGTATTACGACCAAAGAGCAAACCGAAAAAATGGTATCGCACCTAAAAACTCCAGGCGAAATCTGGTCGGAAGTGGGCCTTTCTGCTGTCGATCAAACAGCGCCTTATTATTCCAACAGTGGCTATTGGAACGGCACCGTGTGGATGCCTCACCAGTGGTTTTTCTGGAAAACCATGCTCGATTTGGGAGAAGGAGAATTTGCCTGGAAAATTGCCAAAACCGGACTCGATGTTTGGAAAGAGGAAACTGAAGCTTCGTACAATTGCATGGAACATTTTGTAATTGAATCGGGTAGAGGTGCCGGCTGGCACGAATTCGGCGGACTGTCAACCCCGGTTTTATCGTGGTTTCAAACCTATTTCGAACCCGGAACCTTAACCGGTGGGCTCAATTTCTGGGTCAGAAAAAAAGAATTTTCGGCTGACAACAGTGCGTTGGTTTCCGAAGTGAAACTATTTCCTGATCAGGCTGAAACCTGCTCGGCAGTGGCCTGTATGAACCCCGACTTTCATTACCATGTTTTCTGGAATGGGAAAGCGGTTCAACAAACTGAAATTTGTAAAGGAACTTTAATGATTACACTTCCGGCCAAAGCTGGAATCGGGAAACTGGAAATCAAAAAAATCCAATAGTTATTAATTCAAATAGTTGAAAATGAAGATCTGGACAGTTTTTATCATTGCAGCATTTTTATCGATTGAAATTATTGAAGCATCTGCGCAAAATATTTCTTTGACGGGTATCCGGAAAGTTAAAGATATCATCATCTATAAAGATTCGTTGTTTTATTCTGCGTTTCCGTCGGTAGTAAAACGTCCGGATGGAGAGATTCTGGTTGGATTCCGCAGGGCGCCTGACCGCAGGTTGTTCGGCCAGCAGGGTATTTCGCATACTGATCCCAACAGTTATGTGGTGATGGTTCGCTCGCGCGATGGAGAAGCCTGGACGAAAGAACCGGAATTAATCTTTGCTCATCCATTAGGTGGTTCACAGGATCCATGTTTGTTGCAGTTGAATGATGGAACACTGATATGTACAAGTTACGTTTGGAGCCTTATTCGACCCGATGCTGACAGTATCCTCAACCGGAAAATAACTTTGGTTCAGGGGGAAGCGAAACATTCTCCTGCTTTTACGTTCATGGGTGGATACTTGGTTCGCTCTGTTGATGGCGGCGAAAAATGGAAGGGCCCCATCTATCCGGCTTCGGTGCCTGCCAATATTCAGGTAAATGCTTGGGGAGAACCTTTGCCTGCTTATAACCGGGGTGCTTTGTATGAGGGAAAAAATGGTCGGATATATTGGGCAGTTGCAGCTAAAGATTCCGATTCGCCATCGAAAACATCGGTGTATTTGATGACTTCAAACGACAAGGGGCTTAGCTGGAACTATTCAGCACCAATTGCCATCGACAAAAAAATATCGTTTAATGAGACATCGATCATGGGAACACCTAAAGGTGATTTGGTAGCTTTTCTTCGAACGGCGGATATGCCCAACGAGTATTCCTGCATAGCCCGGTCAACCGATGGTGGAAAATCGTTTCAGTGGCAAAGTCTGGGATTTTATGGTTATCCGTTGCACGCTCTGAAATTACCTGACAATCGGGTTTTGCTTACCTATGGTTACCGACACAAACCTTATGGTATCCGTGCGCGGATCTTGAATCCGGAATGTACTGATTTCGCTTCAGCTCCTGAATTTGTTGTTCGAGATGATGGCGGTAGTGGAGACTTGGGTTATAGCTGGTCTGAAATGCTGGATCAAAACCGGGTTTTAGTGGTTTACTACTTCAATCACAACAACGGAACCCGCTACATTGCCGGAACGATTATCGAAATTGATAAAAAATAAACGGATTACAAAGAGAAACAGACTAGTTTACATACTAAACCAACTAAAACATGAAGCGAATCCTGAAATGGATATTTCTCTCTATTGGCCTGATTTATCTGTTCCTTTTGATAGCCAACCGACAAGTTGCCATTGTTTTATTTGGCGGCGATGGCTATAAAAAGCATCAGCTTAGACCGGGGAATATGGAGGTTCCTGAAAAGCGGACTTTCGCATGGAAAGATCACTCCGGATTTGCAGATAGTATTCTTCTTTTATGGGCAAACAAGCCAATCAGGGAAGAAGATATTAACCGTAAAGGTATTGTTCAGAATATTGTCCTTGCCCGGATGATGTTGAAAAAAGACATTCCAGAGGTGAACCAAACGCTTATGAAGTTCAGAGTTTGGGGGATTTCGGGCTCCACCTGGGCGCTTAACAAAAAAGGTGATTACGATTTTACATTGACCAATCTGACAACTATTTTATGGTTGTTTGGCGAAAAAGAAGACATCCTGTTTCCCGAAACACGCGAATACCTGATCAATACTTTGCTGTCGGAAGAAGGAGGTAAATTTCGTTACGCAGTACCTTATTCGTTGGGACTTTGGAAAGATACCGAAAACCACATTTTAATGACCGAAGGCTCGCGCTACCTCAAAAACCGCTGGTTGGCGCTTCACGGAAATACCGCCGAAAAATACGACAACAACAGGAATGGGATGGAAGACAAGCTGCTGGCGTTTATGGACGAGTTGCGGGTTAATGGCTTGTACGAATTTAACTCGCTTCCTTATGTGGGTTACACGCTGGTTGCGCTGTTGAACATAGAAGCTTTTGGTTCGGAACGGTTAAGCGCCAAAGCCCGCGAGGTACTCGATTACATGAATTGGTGTTACGCGTTGGGCAGTTACCAGTTGAAGCATTACCCGCCCATGCGTCGCCGGTACGAAAAAGCCTACATCCGGAAATTGCTCACCGATTACCATTCAGCATTCATGAAATCGTGGCTAAGTTTTTCTCCGGTTGAGAAGTTTGATGCGGATGTATTTAAGGCTGAAGTTCACGCGTTGATGGGTGTTTGCATTCCGTATCAGCCAGCCGATGAGGTTATTAAAACCATTTTTGATAAGGGGAATGGCTATTTTGTACAGCTTGGGCACGGTAAAAACAGTTGCCCGGAGATTTATTCAGCCGGCAAACATTTTCTGCTCTCGGCCGGAGGTGCCAATCGGGGCGAGAACTCAATTATTGTGGCACGACCAATTTGCCTGTTTATGAACGATACAGCTTCAGTGCTGGCTAATGTATTTCATCTGGCCGGACCGGGTAACGATTTTAAGCAATGGAACAACACCGGGGTTTACAAACATTTTGCCTGTGCCGCCGGACCGGTGAAAATCCCCGCCGGATTAAAACCCATTCAGAAAAAAAATAGCTGGTCGGTTTATTTAATGAAGGATAGCGTTTCGGTTGCTGTTTATTCTACCGAAAAGCTTGGTATAGTGGCTGTTTCCGAAGGTCATGATCCGGCAACTTTTCTGTATCATATTGTTCATTTAAATTCAGATTGGGCTAAATTAGAACATCAGTTTACGATGCCTGAAGGAACAGCAATTGAATTTGATGTGAACAGTCCAAAAAATCGATGGGTTATTCAGGCAATCAACGGAAAGCCAGTTGATCGAAAATATGATTACTGGCCATTGATTCAGGGCGACTTTTTGAAAACCAACTAATTAAATCAGGATATGAAGGGAGTAAAACAATTCAGGTTATTCGGTTTGCTTTGGTTCGTGTTGTTTAATGGAATCGTTTCAGCACAGGAAATGCCTTTCATCAAAACCAAAATTTCGGTTTCCCCTGAAGTTAAAAGTTCGTTTATCAAAGATGGAAGATTGATTTTGCACATGACGAAAGTTCGTGGGAAAGAACCCCGCATGGGTGCTGAAGTAACCATTGGTGTAACGACTTCGGACTGGGATGCCAAATCTCCTTTTCTATTCACGTCAAAAGATAAAAATGTATTGGTTTCGGGAAATTTAGATGGAAAGATCAAGTCTGAAATGTGCTACTTTCAGGCCGTTTACAAGCAAACAATGGATGACGGGCAGGAAAACATTCCGGGGAATTTGTACAGCAAGGTCGATTCGGTAAATATTTCAGCAAATATGAATATAGATTTGAATATTAGTCAGTTGATTGCGCCAATTGAAGTTGTAAATCATCGATTCATTAAACCTGTAGTGATCAAAAGCCGTTTGCTTTCCGAATTTTCCGGTTATGACCGTTACCTGAAAGCCGCCATTTTGCTGCCATCGGGTTATTTCAACAATCCCGGAAAGACATACCCGATTTGCTACCGCGCTCCCGGATTGAATGGCCGTTCGTTTTACATCAATGGTTTGATGGCTGAAAAAGAATTTACTGATTGGTGGTTCTCGAAAGATGCAGCGCAAATCATCTACGTCTTTCTTGACTCGCAGGGACCTTTTGGCGACACGTACCAGGTGGATTCGGAGAATAACGGACCTTGCGGGAAAGCCTTGACCGAGGAGTTGATTCCTGAAATTGAACGTCTGGTTCGGTACGATTCAAAAAGTCACCAACGCTTTCTAACCGGATATTCAACAGGTGGTTGGGTGGCTTTGGGGCTGCAGATATTTTATCCGGATTTTTTCGACGGAACCTGGTCGTACAGTCCTGATCCGGTTGATTTTGAGCATTTCGGTTTAATTAATATATACGCCGATGAGAGTATTTTTTACAACCGGTTTGGCTATCTTCAACCGGGTAAACGCACCATTTACGGCGAACCAACCCGCTCAATGAAAGATTGGATTGCCGCTGAAAATGCAGTGAGCCGAACAGGAAATTATTTGGTTTCTGGCGGACAATTTGGCGCCTACAATGCGGTATTTAGTCCAAAGGGAAAAGATGGGCTTCCTTCTTTGGCGTTCAATCCTTTTACTGGAAAGATTGATCCTAAAATTGCCAGACAATGGGAAAAGTATGATCTGAAAAAGATACTCGAACGAAATTGGACAACATTGGGTCCGAAACTTCAGGGCAAAATCTGGATTTGGACAGGCGATATGGATGGCCTGTATTCGAATATAGCAACCCGTTTCCTGAAAGATTTTCTGGATAAAACGGAAAATCCAAAATCGGATGCAAAAGTTTCCTTCACACCAATGGCCGGCCATTGCCAGGAATGGAACGATAGGGCTGTATTGACTTTGATTGGCGAAAAAGTTAGTGAATTGAAAAAATAGATTTGGCGAATACCATTAACTTATAAATCAGAATGCGCATCAACATGAGAAAATTTGGTTTCTTCCTGGTCTTGTTGTCATCACTATTCATTTACTCATGTAAATTGAATAAGGATTTTGCGCTGCTTGATTTTCAAAACGATTGGTCGCATCATTTTGCCTACGGTAGCCCATCATGGGATTCATTCGAACGCTTTCCGAATAATCCGGTTTATGTTGGGCGTGAGGGGATGGAGTGGCCTGTAAACGGATTTTTGTTTAACGATCCGGTAAGTAAATGCTGGTATTTATACATTGGAGAATATCGCCGTGGCTATGAAATAAAAAAGTACGCTTCGACACCAAATTTCAACTGTGTCGTTTATAAATCGTCTGATAAAGGAAAATCATGGGAAAAGAAAGGCGATTTGTTTCCTGCTGGCATGAGCTGCTACGATTCCTTGCATATTCAGGTTCCCGATGTTATGGTTGTTTACGATCAGGGGAAATATCATTTAGTATTCGATTGGGTTTCAGATGAAGCATCTTGGCAGGATATGAGAGAAAGCGGCATTGGATACGCTGTGGCCGATTCTCCGGAAGGACCTTTTACGGTTAGCAAAGAACCCATAAAGATTAACACACAATACAAAAACAATCCGCTTTTGGGTAGGTATTGGCGGATGTATGCACCTATGCTTGTGAAAAGGCAAAACGATTGGGTTGCGCTGTACATGATGGATCGGTCGCCAACCCAAAGCTGGGCATTGGCGGCATCAACTGCATTGAACCCGGAAGGTCCGTATAGTGAGCCGGTATTGCTGCAACACGTTGAAACGAAAACAAACTACCCTCCGCTGATGGAATACTTTCCGGCATTCACCCACCAGGGATATGTTTATTTTCCGGCCACTTCAGTTGCGGTAAATCGCAATTACCAGCAGATATACAGGGTTAAAACCGAAGATGTACTTAACGTGGACAAGTGGGAGTTATTCAGTGCCGGTTCTGCATGGCATTCAACAAACGCTGAAACTGAATATGCCGGAATTTGGGGACAAACGATTACCGGCTTTGTTGATAATTCGGATTCAATCTATGTGATGTTCCCCTCAAAAAACAAGCAAGATTTCGGAACGATTAATCTGGCCAAAGCATCGTGGAGCAAGCTTTTCAGAAGAAAAGGATTTTCGCTGTCGGCCTCAGAGGGAGCTTCGTTCAGCTACATCAACAAAGGAATTAATCTGGACAATTTAAGTATGGATTTTGAACTTGCCGGAACCATGCATCTGGTTTGGGACTTTCATGGACCGCTGGATATAGAAAACATGTGGGGAAAATTTTCACTTGATCGGCCGGAATGCAGCTATAACGAAATCGAAATTTCACAAACAAGCTGGAAAACAAAACAACACGATCGGGGACAAACACAACCCCTTGATTCCGGTAAATTTCAATTGGTAAGCGGAATTAACCAGCTTCAAATCAGGTACAGGAATGGCATATATTCCTTGTTTATCAATGATCAGAAATGTGGTGAAATTGGACTGACTGCCGATCCTGGTTTTATCGGGATAATGCTTGATCCGAGAAGTAGTTTGTTTACCAGCCGTTTTGACGTTACCGGAAAGTTTACAAACGAAAAAATGGTATATGGCTGTAAAGAAGCCTTGCTGAACTCCGGAAACCTGAACAACGACTGGGAATTTGTGTCGGATTCAGGATTCAGGTACGGTCATGGAGCCATTTCGGAACAAAGTTCAGGTTTTGCTAAATGGAACTTTGAAGGATCAGGTGTAGAACTCTATTTACCTAAAGGTCCGGATTTCGGTTCTGTAACTATTTATATTGATGGCATTCAGGCTGAAAGTATAAACCTGAAAAAAGAACAGTTCCGGAATTCTTCAGTAGTGTTTAAATCAAAGGCTTTACCGAAAGGTACACATGCCATTTATATGGAATCAAAAGATGGGCGGTTGCCCTTGGATTGTATTGAACTAATTAATCGTTGATTTATAAATTACAGTTATGAAGCATAGAAAAATAGGATTAAATAAACAAAGCTGATACAAATGAGAAAGTCCCTAAACTTGATTTTGCTAATTATTTGCCTGCCAATATTGCTTCAGGCAAAAAACGATACGCCAATGAAATCCATTAAGGATTTTGGCGTTTTACCGAAAAACAGTGCGGCGCAAAACCAGATAAACCTACAAAAAGCGATTGATTGGGCATCGCCGCGTGGAGCTGCTTTGTTTGTTGAGCCTTCGGATGTTCCGTATAAAGTGGATGGCGGCATTGTTCTGAAGCAAAATGTTTCGCTCGTTGGGGTGCACGGTCCGGTTGGCCGCGGAACCTGCGATGCAGAGAAAAAACACCCGGTTGGCAGCGTTTTCGAGATTGAAGACGAGACGAATGTTTTTATTTGGGTGGAAGGGGCAACCCAGATCAAAGGAATCCAATTCTGGTATCCCAATCAGACTTTTGCTGATTCAGCCCGGATTATCAAATATCCGCCAACCATTCAGGTGAGCCATGCAACGAATGTAAACGGAGTTACCCTTTCGTGCCTGACTTTTTATGGCGAATACATCGCGATGGATTTCAACGCGCCAAAGAAATTTCCCTGCGAGCAAATTTTGTTCGAACATTGCTATGGTTTTCCGTTAAGTGGCGAATTTATCCGGATTGACTACTGTTACGACATTCCGCGCATATTGCATTGCCACATTAATCCGGCGAATATGAGATACATAGGCCGGTCGTTCCACAAGGAGGTTATTGATGCTGTAGTCAGGACAAAATCGTTTGCGTATTCCATTAATCATACCGACAACGCTCAGGTGATGGATGTTTTTACATTCGGAACGTATGGCGGAATCTATTTGGGGGCAGCCACATACGGACAAATGACCAATTTTAATTTCGATTGTGTTGCCGTTGGAATTCATAAGCTGGGCGATAATGCCAAAAACCGGAACTGGCAGATTTCGCAGGGATCAATCATTGCCAATACCGGCGAAAATACCGACAATATCCATCCCATTATTATTGAGGGTGAAGGGCATACTTCGCTAATGAATGTTGAAGCTTTTTCAGGAACAAATCCTGCACTTTCGACGGTAAAAGGATCAACCGATTACCTTTGGGTGCGCGGAAATGAAAAACTGACCATTTCGATGTATGGTTGCCGGATGTGGGGATATCTGGGGCCAAAACCGCTGACGGTTGAAAACCCAAATGCCAAAATTCAGGCTACAGACTGCTGGGACAAAGACCAGAATCCGTTTAACCTGCATTAAATGAATAAACCAAACTAACCGAAAATGAAGCACATAATGATTAAAACAGTGTCCTTATTGATCTTGATTTTATGCGTTTTTACTTTTGAATGCAACTCAAAAAACGTTGAAATTTATGTTTCAGCAAAGGGAAACAACGCCAATTCAGGAATGAAAAATTCACCGGTTAAAACGCTCGAAAAAGCAAAAGACCTAATACTGAAATCGCGTCAACAAGAAAAGGAATCGAAAATTACAGTTTTCATTGAAGATGGAATTTATCCGTTAGACAAGCCGTTTGTGCTAACTTCTAAAGAATCAGGAACGGAAAAATATCCCGTTGTGATTAAAGCTTCGGGAGAAGCGAAACCGGTTTTTACCGGTAGTCGCGAATTGAAGAAATGGCAGGTTCTGAAAGATCAGGCAAAACTGAAAAAATTGTCAGTTGGAGCGAAAAGTAAAGTTTATGTAACCGAATTAAAAGATGCCGGAATTACAGATTTAGGCAACCCGATAGAGCCCGGTAAACGGCCCGAATTGTTTTGTAACGGTGATTTACAAACCCTGGCGCGCTGGCCGAACAGTGATTTCGCGAAAGCCGGATTGGTTAAAGGACAAACCCAGCTTCCTCCCACATTTAAAAACAGAAAAGGCACCAAAGAGGGTATTTTCGAATATTCCGACAATCGCCAAAACCGCTGGGCCGATGAGAAAGAAGTGTATCTGGGTGGTTACTGGTTTTGGGACTGGGCTGACGAATTTCAGAAAGTCAGTAAAATTGACACACTTTTGAAGACTTTGTATTTGGCTGAACCTTATCATCGTTATGGGTACAAAGATAGCCTGCGCTATTTTGGGGTTAACCTGTTTTGCGAGATTGATGAACCGGGCGAGTGGTATCTCGATCGCACTGATGGCCAGTTGTATTGGTATCCGCCGGTTGGGGTGAATCCTGAAAAAGCACAGGTGACACTTTCGGTTTTTAATGCACCGTTTATGGTTGAGCTGAAAAACTGTTCGAACGTGACTTTGCAGGGATTAACTTTTCAGGAAAGCCGGGGGAGTGCAGTTTCAATTGCGGACGGTAAAAATTGTCAGATTAAAGATTGTCGTTTCCAACGGTTCGGGCGCGATGGAATTCATATTGCCGAAGGTTCGGGGCATGGAATTTCGGGTTGCCTTATCCGAACTCTGGGTTTTCGCGGAATTGAGATGAAAGGCGGCGACCGTAAAAACCTTGTTGCTGCCAATCATTTTATTGAAAATACGGTGGTCGAACACTTCTCGCTGTTTAAACGAACATACGAACCAGCAGTTTACCTCGATGGCTGCGGAATGCGCGTTGCCAACAACCGGTTCAGGTATTCATCGTCGTCGGCTATGCGTTTGGAAGGCAACGACTTTACCATCGAATACAACGAAGTCAGTCACGTGGTGAACGAATCTGATGATCAGGGAGCGCTCGATATGTGGTACAATCCGTCGTACCGGGGCGTCGTTGTTCGATACAATCATTGGTCGGATATTACGGGCGGAACACACAGCGGAGCAGCTGGAGTTCGGCTCGATGATATGATTTCCGGAGTGCTTATTTATGGAAATATTTTCGAAAGGGTTGGCTCTGCCATGTTTGGCGGAGTTCAGATTCACGGGGGAAAAGACAACCTGGTTGAAAATAATCTGTTTTTTGAGTGTTTGGCCGCGGTTACTTTTCACCGGTGGGGCGAAGAACGCTGGCATAAAGAACTGGACACGCTGGCCATCCGGAAAAAGATATTCGAGGAAGTGGACATTCTTTCGCCTCAATATCAAAGCAAATACCCCGAATTGAAAACAATCCGGGAAAATGCCGATGTAAATACGGTGAAAAACAACCTGATCGTAGATTGTAAGAACCAATTTCTGCGAAATAAAATGGGCGTTCAGATTTTAATCAATAACCCGGTTCTTCAGTCAGACGGAAAAACAGCCGACGCATTCTGTGCCCCGGAAATCCTGGATAAATACGGTTTGCAGCCTATCCCTTATCAGCAAATCGGTCCTAAAAATAACCCGTGGATAAATTAAATGCAGAAGAATAAACAAAAACATACAACTTAAACCAATAACCATGCTCAAAAAAGCTACTTTCTTAGCAGCAATTCAACTGCTTTTTCTGGCGGGATGCCAAACTCCGGAGAAACTTACGGAAAAGGATTTTACCCAATATGTAAATCCGATTATCGGAACAGCACCAACAACTACGGAATCGGGACTAAAACACGGTGGCGGAACCGAAAACAATGCGATGGTTCAACCCTCGGTAACCATGCCTTTCGCGATGACTAACTGGTCGCCGCAAACAACCAATACCGAAAAGAAATGTACCTCGTCGTATTACTACAAAGACACGCTGATCACCGGATTTCGCGGGTCGCACTGGCTAAGCGGTTCCTGTACGCAGGAATATGGTTCAATGGCTGTTATGCCCGTTTCAGGCCAACTGGTTTGCAATCCGGCCAAACGAGGTTCAAGTTACGACCACGCCACCGAAATTTCGAAACCAGATTATTACAAGGTAGAACTCGGATCGTATCAGATTACTTCAGAAATGACAGCCACTACCCGTTGTGGTCTTTTGCGTTTTACCTTTCAGAATGAGGGCGATGCACACGTTGTTGTCAATCCCAACAGCGACGAAGGGCAGGGTTTTGTTCAGGTCATTCCAGAAAAGAATGAAATCGTAGGGTTCAACCCAATTCACCGGATTTACCAGGGCTGGGGAAAACCAGCAGGCTTCTCCGGATATTTTGTAATGAAAATGGAAAAAATTGCCGATTCGTATGGTATGTATTCCGGAGACCAAATAAGTTCAGGAATAAACCAATTGGAAAATCAGCCCAACTTAGGAGCTTACTTTTCATTCAAGGTAAAAAAAGGCGAACAGGTACGGGTAAAAATCGGAACTTCATTTGTGAGCATCGATCAGGCCAGAAAAAATCTGGATGCTGAAATTCCTGATTTCGATTTTGAAACGGTTCAGCAAAATCTGAAAAATACATGGAATGAAATACTCTCAAAAATTGAGGTGGAAAGCAACAGTACCGATGAATTGGTGAAATTTTATACGGCCATGTTCCATTCATTCCAGCAACCGCGTATCTATAACGATGTAGATGGCCAGTATCCGCGATTCGACGGAAATGACCAGACCGATACGATTTGCAACGGGAATTATTACGGCGACGTTTCGGCCTGGGATACTTACCGGGCGCTGCATCCGCTGTATAACCTCATTGCCCCGGAATACAATGCTGATATGGTAAAATCGATACTCGCCATGGGTAAAGTACGTGGCTGGATTCCGATTTTCCCTCAGTGGAACAGTTATACCGCCGCCATGATTGGTGATCATGCCGTTTCCATTGTTGCTGAAGCGTATGTAAAAGGAACGATTGACCTGACCGAAGAGGAATACCAGTTGATGAAACACAATGCCAACGAATCTCCCGCTACTTTTGAAGAATATGTTGATGGAAAAGGCCGCCGGGCTTTGCCTTCGTACCTGAAATACGGATACATTCCGCTTGAAGACTCGGTACAGGAAGCGTTTCACAAAAAGGAACAGGTTTCGCGCACACTCGAATATGCGTACGATGATTTCTGCTTAGCCCAGGTGGCTAAAAAGATGGGCAAAACAGAAGATTACGAATATTTTGCAAAACGCGGGCAGAACTACCGGAATGTGTTCGACCCGGCAGTGAACAACATGAACGGACGTTTTGCCAATGGTACATTTACCAAAGAATTCGATAAAAACAAGAAAATGTTCTACATCACCGAAGGAACACCCTGGCAATACAACTGGTACGTTCCGCAGGATGTGGAAGGCCTGATTGAACTGATGGGCGGGAAGGAAAAGTTTAACCAGACACTCGATGCTTTTTTTGCCGACGGGCAATACTGGCACGGCAACGAACCCGGCCACCAAATTCCGTTTATGTATACGTATTCGGGTGAACCCTGGAAATCGGCGAAAGAAGTGCGCAATATCCTGAAAACCGAATACGGCACTGGCCCCGGTGGATTGAGTGGCAACGACGATTCCGGACAAATGTCGGCCTGGTACGTTTTTGCGGCTATTGGCTTTTATCCGGTTTGCCCGTCGTTACCCGAGTATGCGGTTTTCGGACCGGTTTTCGAAAAAGTGACAATCAAATTGGGTAACGGCAAAACGTTGGTAATGTCAGCGCCCGGAAATTCGGAAAAGAACTGCTACGTGAAATCCATCCGGTTTAACGGCAAAGCAATTGACAATAACAAATTCTCGCACGCCGATTTATTGAACGGCGGAACAGTTGAGTTTGAAATGACTGACCAAATACCTTTTAACCAATAAAAGCATTCGCATATGAAGACCCAGATTTTAAAGGGCAACTGGATTTTTTCCGTTTTGCTGATTCCGTTTGTAAGTGCATTACTTGCGCTGAATCATTTCGGATTTCCTTTCAAAGCGGGGGTTGCCGCATCAGGGATTCTGATTCTCTGGTGGGTCTATTCCGATAAATTGGGCCAGTCGAAAGATGTTTGGGCAATCTTTGGCGCGTTCCTGTTTTCCATTGCAGGCGATTGGTTTTTATCGAACCGGAATGGTGAAACATCGCGGTTTATCATGGGAATTGCTTTGTTCTTTCTGGCGCATGTGGGGTATTTGGTTTTCGCCCTGATGAACGGACGGCTAAATCGTTTGCTCACGGTAATTATTCTGGCTGGGTACCTTGCTTTTTACTTTTTTATGCTGAGTCCGGGTATCGAAGATGAAACGCTGAAAGTGGCCGCACTGTGCTATTTGCTCATTTCCTGCTTTTCGTTGGGCGCTGCGTTGGGAATTTCGGGTCACTCAGCCTTTAAATGGCTATTTGCTTTCGGAATTGTCATGGTTTTATTTTCCGACACCATCATCGCTTTGCGCGAATTCGTGAAATATAAAGATCTGGATTTCCTGATTCTTCCAACTTATTATTTGGCGCAGATCAGTGTTGTAGCTGCGCTGATAAGTCGTAAGTTTTGTAATGATAAAAAATTAAAATAACAATCAAGTTTAAAATAATGAAACGAATAGTTTATCTAATTAGCTTTCTGTTTTGTGCATCAGTAACTTATGCGCAAAATCCTGTCCTGAAATTCAATACCGACAAAAAGTTCAGAATCATACAGTTTACCGATGTGCATTTCAGGGGCGATTCGTACCGCTCCGATAGTGCGTTGGTGATGATAAAAAACATGATTGTAGCTGAAAAACCCGATTTGGTAGTATTTACAGGCGATGTGGTAACATCGGAAAACACCCGGAAAGCATGGGAGGCATTTTCAAATGCCATTGCCGGTTTAAAAGTTCCGTGGGCTGTTATTCTCGGAAACCACGACATTGAAGCCGAACTTACCGGGAAACAAATTATGGAACTACTTGCCAAAAAACCTTACAGTTTATCGGTAAATGGTCCAAAGAATATTGCCGGAAGCGGAAACTATGTACTTAAAATTCGGTCATCCGAATCCTCAAAAACATCGGCTTTGCTGTACTTTTTGGATACTCATTCCGGATTTAAACCCAAAACTGACCAGGGAGATTACGAATGGATCGACCACAGCCAAATCAATTGGTACAGAAAACAAAGCGCTCAGTTTACCCGAAAAAATGGAGGTAAACCTTTCCCTGCGCTGGCATTCTTTCATATTCCTTTGCCCGAATACAAGGAAGTGGTGGGTAAGCCAACTACTGTTGGAAGCCAGATTGAACAGGTTTGTTCTCCCGATGTGAATTCAGGAATGTACACCGCCCTGCTCGAATGCCAGGAGGTTATGGGAACATTCGTAGGTCACGACCACAACAACAATTACATTGGCTGTTTGCGGAATATTTGTTTGGCTTACGGACAATCATCCGGTCGTCAATGCTATGGAAGTATTGGAAAAGGAGCCCGCATCATTGAGCTTTATGAAGGCGAACGAAAATTCGATACATGGACACTGAAAGGATATGAATGCGACCGTGATAAAGACATCTGGACTCCGGCAACTGACCGCACACCCCAAAACTTTGTCACATATCCCGATTCATTTCAGGAAAAGAAGTAATTGATCTACATAGTGAAGGTTTCACTTAAAGTGAAGCCTTCACTGGAATGTTAAGTGAAGCCCTCACTGGAAATAACCAATTAAACCAATTTACCATGCGAATCAAATCCTGTTTTTCAGTTGCATCCATACTTTTTTCTGCACTGCTGAATAGCTGCACCAACACCGATGTGTTGCCTCAAAGCTGGCGTTCTGCATGGGAAAATCCTGCGGTTATTTATCGCCCCCTGCAAATCGTTCATGGCGCCGATATTCGGAATAAAGCAGCCTACTACAAAGACTCCTGCGGTTTGGGCGGTGTGGTTTGTAATGTCCCTTTTGGTGAAAACTACCTGAAATCAGAAGCAGAATGGCAGGTTTTCGTTGATGGGGTAAAGGATATGCGCAAAAATGGGCTTCGGGTCTGGATTTACGACGAGGATGGATACCCTAGTCTGGGCGCCGGGGGCAGAGTTTTGGAGGCCGATCCGTTGCTGGAAGCACTCGAAATGGTGTATGAAAAAGACAGCAAAACTCCGTTCGTCGTTCGCCCCTGTTACGAATACGTACATGCAAGCAACAATTTTTACATGGCCCGCCGTTATCCAAATCCGCTCAATCCTAAGGCCACACAGAAGTTTATAGAACTGACCCATCAGGCTTATTACGACCATCTTGGACCTGAATTGTACGGGCAGGTGGAGGCTTTTTTTACCGACGAACCTTCGATGATGGCTGTTAACCTTGGCGAGTTGCGCGAAGATGTCCGCAAAAATGTGAAAGTTATGGATCCTATCGATACGGAAAAGAAAAATCTCCCGATGGTTTCGTGGGCCAACGATTTGCCTGAAAAATACAAAGCCAGATATGGAGAAGAACTGATGCCAGTGGTTGCTTCCCTGTTTTCAGGAGATGATGAAAGTGATAAAGTTGTCAGGCAGAAATTCTGGTCGTTGCTGGCCGAACTGGATCGTGACTACTATTACAAAGCCATACAAAGCTGGTGCAAATCAACCCGCGATAAAAATAACGGGCGGGGGCCTGTTGCTTCAGGTCACGGATTGCGGGAAGAAAACCCATCCAACCATGTTTCGCTGGATGGAAATAAACTGCTGGTAGCTTCCGGATTCGATATTCCCGGGCTGGATCAACTAAGCTCGGACCCGACGATCTGGGGCGAAAGCTCGTGGATGGCCGCATTTTTTCCAGGCTCATCGGCTGTACTGAACGGACAGCGCCGTGTGATGTGCGAAATGAGCGACTTCGAACAAACAATCAATGGTAAAAGTCCGGTCGATGTTCAGCACATGCAAGCCGCGACAGCCTGGCAGATGGCTTTTGGGGTGACTGATTTCACGCTTTATTACACCGTTGCTTACGGCAATAAATACCCGAACCGCAACGAAGCGGCTCACCGGGAATACTGCGACTTTGTCGGGCGGGTAAATTCCGTTCTGATGGAAGCAAGTCCCGTTCGGAAAACCCTGCTTTATTATCCGATTTACGATTTGCAGCGCGAGTATATTCCAACCGCTGAAAAAATGACCTGGCGCACGCAAAGTGAATTAACCAAAACCATCGAATCTTCTTTCCGGCAATTGGGTGCAAATCTGTTGAAAGCGCAAACTCCATTTGTTTTGGTTGATTATCTGGTTCTTGAAAAGGCAACAGTGAATTCAAACGGGACCATTAAGGTTGGCGATAACCAATATTCGTCAGTTGTATTTCCCAAAGGAATTACGTTGCCTGCTTCGGTATCAAAAATTATGGAAGAAGCCAAGAGCAAAGGAGTTAAAATGGTTTATGCCAACGACTACAACGAAAGCCCAATGTCGGAAGAACAGGCTGGGCTTGTTGGAGCCGATGAGAAACTTATTCCTTCAGTAGAATCGGTCGCTTTCGGGAAATTTATTCGTGAAGGCCTTGACATTTATATGATGACCAACACTGGTGACCAAAACTACACCGGAAAGTTAAACGTTCTGAAAGGGAAACGGTATGTTGAACTTGATCCGCAAACAGGAAAAATAGCCGACGAACAAAAGATAACTGATCAGGCGATTCCGATTCGTTTGGCTACCCTTCAAACCAGAATATTTGTATTGAATTAAGATTGTCGTAATTTGTTTATGTTCAATCTGTTAGTGTTTGTGTTTTTTAAATTTGTAATCTGATAAATAATGAAGATTTTTTCTATCATTCCTTTGTTATCTATTCTGCTTATTCCGTCCCTGTCTTTAGGCCAGCAATCGGATAACCCGAAAGTCTCACTGGTTGAGCTGGTTAATCCATTGGTGGGAACCGACTCTAACCGGGCATTGTCGAACGGAAATACCTATCCGGCCATTGCCCTGCCCTGGGGGATGAATTTCTGGACTCCGCAAACCAACCAAATGGAGAATAGCTGGACGTATATGTACGACGATGTAAAAATCAGGGGATTCAAACAAACGCACCAGCCCAGTCCGTGGATTGGCGATTATGCGGCCTTTTCATTATTTCCTGAAACCGGAGAACCAATCGTCAATGAGAATAAACGGGCGTCGTGGTTTTCGCACAAGGCCGAAATTGCAAAACCACACTATTACAAAGTTTATCTGGCCGATTACGACATAACAACCGAAATCACACCCACCGAACGCGCTGCCCAGTTTCGATTCACTTTTCCTGAATCCAATTCATCTCACATTCTGGTTGACGCTTTTAACAAGGGATCGATGGTGAAAATATCACCTCAGGAAAGAAAAATTACGGGTTATTGCCGCAACAACGATGGGGGAGTGCCTGATAATTTCCACAACTATTTTGTTATTGTTTTTGATAAAGAATTCAGTGAATTTTCGACCTGGAAAGACAGTGTATTAACGAATAATGCAATTGCCGAAGGAAATCATGTCGTGGCAATGCTCTCATTCAGAACTAAAAAGGGTGAGGTCGTTCATGCCAAAGTAGCTTCGTCGTTTATTAGTCTTGAACAAGCTGAACTTAATCTGGAAAGAGAAATCGGACAAAATACATTCGATCAAACCAGAGCCAAAGCTGAAGCGGTTTGGAACAGCGAGCTTGATCGGGTAAAAGTAGAAGGTGGAACGGCCGACCAAAACCGTACTTTTTACACAGCTCTTTACCGAACCATGCTCTTTCCGCGCAAATTTTACGAACTCGATGCAACGAATAAAGTCGTTCATTACAGTCCGTATAATGGAAAAGTTTTACCGGGATACCTGTTCACCGACAATGGTTTCTGGGATACTTTCCGTGCTGTATTTCCATTTTTCACGCTGATGCATCCTTCGCTCAGTTCACAAATAATGGAAGGACTGTCCAATGCGTACGACGAGAGTGGTTGGCTTCCCGAATGGGCCAGTCCGGGGCATCGGAATTGTATGATTGGGTCGAACTCGGCTGTCAATATTGCTGATGCTTATCTGAAAGGAATCCGTGGGTTTGATATCGGAAAATTGTATGAAGCCATCCTGAAAAATACCGAAAGCGAAGGACCACTTCATTCGGTTGGCCGCTACGGTGTTAAATACTACAACCAATTGGGTTACATCCCCTACAATGTGGGGGTTAAAGAGAACACTGCCCGTACGCTGGAATACGCATATGCCGATTGGTGCATCTGGAAGTTAGCGAAAGAATTGAGTCGCCCACAGGACGAAATCAATCGTTTTGGAAAGCGGGCGCTGAACTACCGGAATGTTTTCGATCCCACGGTGAATTTTATGAGAGGCCGAAACGACGATGGCACATTTCAGTCGCCTTTCAGGCCCGATAAATGGGGAGATGCTTTTACTGAAGGCTCAAGCTGGCACTGGACCTGGTGCGTGCTTCACGATCCGCAGGGATTGGCCAATTTAATGGGAAGTCGCGAAAAAATGGCCGAACGTCTGGATGAAGTGTTTACAACCGCACCAACATTCGACTACTCGTATTATAAACGCCAGATTCATGAAATTACCGAAATGCTGATCTCAAACATGGGGCAATATGCACATGGAAATCAGCCTGTACAGCACGCTATCTATTTGTACAATTACCTTGGGCAGCCCTGGAAAGCTCAGGAAAAAGTGCGCAAGGTGATGGATAAACTTTATACGCCAAACCCCGATGGCCTTTGTGGCGACGAAGATAACGGGCAAACTTCGGCCTGGTATGTTTTTTCGGCCATGGGTTTTTACCCGGTAGCTCCGGGAACCGGGGAATATGTTTTCGGTTCTCCGCTATTCAAGAAGGTGACACTTACGCTCGAGAATGGGAAGGAATTTGAGATTAGCGCTCCGGCAAACAGTTCAGAAAATGTGTATGTTGACAGAATTCTGTTCAACGGAAAAGTGTACGATAAAAACTATATCATGCACAGCGATATACAGAAAGGTGGAAAATTGCAATTCGAAATGAAGCAGGCTCCTAATCCATTGCGAGGAGCCTTGCCCGAGAGTTTTCCCTATTCGTTTTCAAACGCCAGTAATTAGGGCGTTCATTTCTAAATGTTGTTGCAACTGAAAGACGCACATTAATACCAGTTTGGTTGATCATTGAAAAAGCCCTGTAATCGAAATGATTACAGAGCTTATTTATTAATGCCCCACAAATTGTCGGATGAAATTTTTGCAGGTTAATGTATGGCCAATCCAATTGTTGAAACACCTGTTGAGAGGTCAAGGAATAGTCCAACTTTATTGCTTAAATGATATTCAGTTCCGATGTGTAAATCAAGAAATAATGGATTTACTTTATCGTAATAATCGCCACGGGTGTAGCCACTGTCCCATCTTGAGTTTACGACAGCGAATCCCAATGAACCTGCCAGATAAAAATCCCAGTTTGAATTGGCATTTAAAATCTGATCGAAGTAGTAACTACCTTTAACACCAATTGGTATTACTGTTTCATTGTAATAGTATTTGTCATTTCTATAAGAATAAAAAGAGACAAATGGAGCCAAAGTAAAACTTGGAGCCACATCAAATTCATAGTTAATGTTAAAAACAGGCAAAGTATGCCCTACATATCCGTAGTAACCTGAGTATCCGCCAATTCCTAAACCTAAGTTTAAGCCTTTATAACTCTCAGAGCCTGTTCTTTTTTGAGCAGATAAATTTGTCCCCACGATCAAAAACAGGGAAAGCAATGCCAATGTAAAGATTTTTGTTTTCATTTGAATTTTTATAAAATTTGGTTGAACTTTTTTGAAATCTGTATTTTATTTCCTTTTGCCGTTTCCATGACCATAGCTAGAATTCTTATTGTTTGAATCGCCATGTTTCCCGCCACCGTCACGACTCTGGCTGTACTTTTGATTATCGTGCCCTTTTGAATATTCTCTTTCATTAGAATTTCTGTGTTCAGGACGTTCACCGTAGTTCTTTTGAGGCTGACCGCGATACCCTTTGGCATATTTCGATTTATGCTCTTTGAAATGAGTGTAAGGAGTGTTTCCGCGATAATCGGTCATCACTACTTTGTATCCGTTGTAAAGATCGTAGGTTCTGTAACGACTTGGAAGTGTTGCCCGACGCACCCATGTTCCGCCACTGTAATAAATAAACTTCGAAGATGGAACATCGTAATAAGCTTCAACATCTGGAAGGTAATAATACTGAACATCATTATATCCGGCAGGGCCCCATTGCGGAGGAGCTCCCAGATTTACATTCACCGATATTTGCGCCTGGCCTGCGTGTGCTAAGAAAAACAGGATCCCGATAGCAATAAATTTTAACGACTTTATCATGACTACTTGTATAAAAGATTGTAAAGTTCTTTCATGTCGGGCGACAGAATAACTTCAGTTCTGCGGTTGCTTGCGCGTCCTTCAGCGGTGTCGTTGGTTTGAACAGGAAAAAACTGGCCTCTGCCCGATGCTGTAATCCGATTTGAATCAAAGCCGTTGTCTTTTGTCAGGATACGCACAATTGAAATTGCCCTTGATGTGCTAAGGTCCCAATTGTCATTGAATTTATTGGTCTTGATAGGCACATTGTCTGTATGTCCTTCAATCTGAACGGTAATATCTTTGGTGTTCGAAAGTACTTTTGCAAGTGTCGAAAGCGCTTCTTTTCCTTTTGGATCAACCACATCGCTTCCCGATTTGAAGAGCAATTTTTCTGCCAGCGAAACATACACGTTTCCATCTTTAATATAAACCGACAATTCATCGCTTTTATATTTCATCAGCGCATCAGCAATAGAATTCTTCAGATTATCCATCACATCTTTTTGGGCCTGAATCATATCCTGAAGGCTTTTTAACCGCCTCGCCTGATCGGCAATAGTCATTTTCGATTCTGCCGAAAGTGCCTTTAAATCATTTGCAACCGACAAATTTTCGTTCTGTAAAGATGTCTTCTCTTTTAGCAAGGATGTTTTCTCTTCATTCAGATTTTGAACGAGTGTGTTGCATTTATCCAGTTGATTGTGAGTATTTAAGCTGTCTATTCGTAAATTTTCAACGTTGGCTCTTGAACTCAGTAATTTTTTGCCTGGACCACATGACAGCAGTGAAAAACTAAGAATCAGGGAAGAGAACACGAGGACATGGAATGTGTTTTTCATTTTGATTTTTTTAAATTAATGATAATGCGAATTTGGGCAACTTTGGCATCATAAGTGTTACACAACTCTGTATATATGTTACATAATTCACACATTTCTAGATCTTTTGTTGGTCCTTGATAAGGAAGGATTGGTTGGATCTGGACTGTTTAAACGCCAAAGAGGCCGAACTCTACTGAGTCCAGCCTCTTTATAAGGTTGCTAATTGACCGAAAATCTTATTTCGCTGGAATAATGTCAATAATTACCGATCGGTTATAAAAACGTTCTTCCGGATATTTGTTGTTAAAAGGAGCTAAATTTTGATCTTCGCCAAATCCGTGTACTTCAAATTTAACATCGGTTCTACTAACCTTTGACAGACCATTTTCCAAGATACCTTTTACATCATTTGCACGGGCCAACGACAATTTCAGGTTGTTTTCCTCACCACCGATAACATCGGTATGCCCGTGAATAATAACCGTTCCACCAGTTGGAATTTTTGGAATCACAACTTCTGTCAGGTATTTTTCATACACAGCAATGGCCTTTGAGTTATTAAATTCGTACAGCACGCTGAATCGCATCATTTCTTCGTCTTTCGATGGAGTCCACAGTACCAGGTGGGCTTTGGTTTCTTTCTTTAAAACCTTGCCACTCTTGGTTTGGCCAATCATCGTGATTTTGTAGTCCCCTTCAGGACGGGTACCTAAAATGGTTTTACCCGGAATGCTGACATTCTCTTTTGAATACGGTCCAAATTTCTGAACCTTACCCTGTTCATCAGCAATTTCCATGTTCCATGAAGTGAATACCTGATCGGCACCCGTGTTGGCGAAAGAAACATAGCTGTCGAGCGGTGCTTCCTGAACGGTTTTGATGACCACTGGCTTCAGCGGTGAATCGTTACCACTCTGGAATTCCATCAGTAATTCGGGAGAATTGCTTGTGATAGAAACCCTGCGGTCTCCTTCACGAAGAAGTGTCAATTCAAGTTGCCCACCTGGCTGTTCCGATGGGATGACTGGTTTTACTCGACCTACAGTTGTTATTCTTGCAGGAGCAATTCCAAATACATCCACCAAATATGTTTTGGTCGATTCAGCCATTGCTTTTCCATCAGCAGTACCTTCCATTGATGATCCTGTCATGGTGACAGTCGAAGTAGGATTTTTCATCATACGGTCGCCCAGAATATTCAGAACGTTGTAATAGACAGTCATCTGGCGTTTTGAACGGCCATTCAAATCTTTGGGAGTGAATACTTCCAGTTGATCTTCCCTGAATTCTTTTACCTGATCTTTGCGAAGTAATACGTAACGACTTGGAATTTCAGTAGATCCTTCGTTGAAGAATACATAGTTGCGAAGTGGAAATGTTTCCCTTACCTGACGTTCGGCCGGAACATTTTTTGGAGCAGCAACTGCAAACGTAACATCAGGTTCAACAGTTGAAACAACAGCTATAGGTACGATAGCCTCTTCAGGTACCGCTATCTTTTTGCCGCGGCCAAACTTAAGTGCAATACCAGCTCTTACTGTGGTCAGGTTCCATGATTCGATTGAACGCGGGTCTTGTCCGAAATAAGGATGAAAAGCAACAAAAGGAGAAAGAACAGCTTGATTCTGTTTGTTATCTGCAGAAAGCGAGATGTCGTATCCGGCGCCGACTTGCATCGAGATAACGGATTTGTTCATGTCGCTAAATACTCCGTTTACATCCGGTCTGGCAGGAACGTTTGGGTAATCGGGACTAATACCTTGTTCGTATAAGAACCGTTTGTCAACATTGAATGCCAAACGAGGTCCGCCATAAATGTAGAAATTTGATTTAAACGGGGCAATGCGGATACTTGGTTCCACTGTGATGTATGCAAGGTGGTTCGTTTCTAAATCTGCCGGACAGTTACAGGGAGTTGTTACCTGTTCCCAGGTAGCCCTGCGGCTCTCGTATCCGGCCTGAAGCATAAAGCCCAATCTTGTACCAGGGCGATGGAATTCCATAATTGGAAAAGCAAAAAGTGAGATTCCCTGACCATCATGAAAGGCAGTTGGGACGATGAAGTCTGTTGTCAATTGCTGGGTGGTACCCTGGTAAAAGTTGAAATTTGCTCCTGCAGCGGCTCCAAACCACCAGGAAGGTTTCGTAAACTTAGCCTTCTGTGCTTCCTGTGCCTGAAGCGGTGAATGAATAGCAGTCAACATTAAAGTACCGACAATAACACTTTTAACAATCAGGTTAGGGAACCGCGCAATGCACGATTCCTTTTTGAAATTAATAATAGATTTCATATACTTTTATAATTTATGGTTTTGTAATTGTACTGGCATCTAAGGTAACAGCAGCAATTCTTGCCAAAGCTCTTCCGTAAAGTACCGCACCGGTATTGAGCGTGATGGCTTGATCGGCCAGAATGTTTCCGTATAAAACAGAGGTTGTTCCAAGTGTTGCTGAAGAACTAACAATCCAAAAGATGTTTTTCGCTTGTGCGCCACCCGACAAAACAACGCTGGTAGCAGGATCTGTAGTAAATGTAGATCCAATCTGGAAAATCCAGACTGCATTTGCATCACCTTGTGCATCCAGTGTTAAAATCCCGTTTGCTCCCGTTCCTGATATTCCGGTTGTTGATGAGTTAGAATACAATCCAGGGGCAAGAGTAAGACCTCCGAGTTGTCCGGGCAATGAAATCCGATTTAAAGATCTGCCTTGACCTTCAATATAAGCAGCAGTTAAACAAAGTTTTGCAGCAGCGGCAACTGGGTCTATATGAATCGTTCCATTGTTTATTCCTGGGGGAAAACCAACCAATGCTGATCCTGGACTTAATCCCATATCTCCATTGACGATTGAAGGACCAGTGCTGACAATGGTTGAACCTGCAAGTATTGCAAACGGTTCAACGCAACTAAGATCGATTGGTAACATTCCTACAGGAGGTATTACGTCAGCGATAAAATTAGCGGTGACGTTTTTATTCGAATTCATGATGACTGTTGCAGTAGGTAAATTACCCGTAGCATCACCACTCCATCCGGTAAATGTAAATCCTGAATTTGCTGAAGCGGTAAGCTGCACTGAAGCCCCATTATTGTAAGCCGTCAGATTCGGATTTTTAACAACCATACCATTTACTGCAACTACATTTAAAGTAAAAGTGCTAGCCAATGCAGTAAAGTTCGCAGTGATGTTCTTATTCCCGTTCATGGTAACCGACACTGGATTTATTGACCCGGATGCATCTCCACTCCATCCCGTAAATGTATAACCCATTGCAGGCGTAGCAGTAAGAACTACAATCTCGCCACTATTGTAAGCTGTTTTGCTCGGTACTTTTAAAACAGTACCGTTTACGGCAGTTGCATTTAAGGTGTAGGCTATAGCATTAAAGTTGGCAGTTACATTCTTATTCGAATTCATTGTAACGGTTGTTGCACTTGAAGAACCACTTGCATCTCCGGTCCATGATGTAAAGTTATATCCTGAATTTGGAGTTGCAGTTAAATTCACCACTGTTCCGTGATTGTAAGTTGTTTGTAGCGGAACTTTTAATACAGTTCCGTTCAATGCAATTACAGTTAATGTGTAGGTATTCAATACGAAATTTGCAACCAGATTTCTGCTTGCATTTAACTGAAACGCATAATTAGCCTCGGTAGATGCTATGGTCAGGCCTTCTGTCCAATTCACAAAAGTATATCCGGTATTTGGAGTTGCCGTAACAGTTACATTGGTGCCTGCGGTATATGAACCAGCACCGGTTGTAATACCACCTTCAACAGGATTCGATGACAGTGCAACTGCAAATTGGAACGAGAAGTTTGCGACCAAAGCTTTATTACCATCCATTATAAACTGGTAATTAGGCGTTGTTGAAACCGGAATTCCATCTAAAGTCCAGTTGGCGAAAGCATAACCCACGCTCGGGGTGGCAGCAACTGTAACCGAAGCGCCTTTGGCAAATGTGCCGGCACCGGTTGTTGTTCCACCTGCAACAGGATTGGATGATAAAGTAACCTGAGCAATGGTTGTGAACGACCACTTGTGATCTTCCATTAAGGATTGTCCCAGTAAATCTTTTGTCAGTGTTTTAATCGTTCCTGAATAGAGCACATTAGGCAAAAGTGGACTTGTGGGGCTAAAAGTTGCAGTTAAATCGCTGTAGGCAACTGTTCCTGTAATAGCGGTAGTTCCTTGTTGAATAATAAAAGATGCCTGGTTTATAGTTGCAGGATCCATCTTTTCGTTGAAGGTAGCCGAAATTACCTGGTCGAGGGGTACATCAATGGCTTTATCAATTGGAATTGTTGAGACCACCAGCGGGCAGACACCAACCTTTTCCTTATAGTCATCTTTTTTGCACCCAGTAATAAAAATAACCGATGCCAGAGCAAGGGTTGCTAATAGTTTTAGCTTTTTCATTTTCAGTTTTTTTTTAAGTATAGAAATGATTAGGGACAAAGTTGAGCCTATAAATTGCGGGAAGTGTTACACAATTCGAACATAGACTTACATTATTCACACGTTTTGGAAATCAATAGTTTAGGACAAAAAAAAGTTCATGCCAGAATCTGACATGAACTTTAACACTGAATTGATTGATTATTGATTGACTTATTATTTTGTTTTTATGACTTCGAAAGTTACCCTGCGGTTCAAGGCGCGACCTTCCTCCGTATCGTTAGTGGCAGCAGGTTTTGTTTCACCAAGCGCCTTTTCTTTCGAAATGCGTTCTTCCGGAATTCCACCCGATTGGATGGTTTTCACAACCGAATCGATTCGTTTTTCGGTCAGTGTCATGTTATATTCTGCTGTACCTTTACTGTCGGCATTTCCGGTTAAGTTTACCTTTAAGTTGTTGTCAGCTTTTAGTATTTTAACCAGCTTGTCGATTTTTGCTTTTTCACCTGAAAGATAGGTGGCTTTGTCGTAGCCAAAATAAACCGGCTCGACTTGCATTTCCGGCGCTGTCATTGTTTCCTCAGCAGCATTTTCAACTACCGGACACCCTTTGTTTTCTTTAGGACCGGCAACTGTTGGGCATCCGTCCAGGTAATCGGCAACGCCATCACCATCGGTATCAACCGGGCAACCGTTTTTGTCCACATCAATTCCATCGGGAGTATCCGGACATTTGTCTATGGCATCGGCAATTTCGTCTTTATCCTGGTCGAGCGGGCATCCGGTGTCATCCACTTTCCATCCTTTGGGCGTGTCGGGGCATTTGTCGTTTTTATCAGCCACACCGTCACCGTCGGCATCGGGGCACCCTTTCAGCGATGTTAACCCGGCAACTGTTGGACAATCGTCCAGGTAATCGGCTACACCATCGCCATCGGTATCAATCGGACAGCCATTGGCGTCAACTGCAACTCCGGCAGGTGTATTGGGGCATTTATCTTTATGGTCTGAAACACCATCCATATCGTTATCCGGGGTTTTTCCAAAGTCGAATTCGATACCAATTGTTGCTTTTAAAAATTTGTCATTTAAATTTATCCCGCTTCTAACTACATCAATAGAGTGAATATAACCTACTTCAGCATAAAAGGCGGTATTCTGATTCATGTAATATTTACTTCCCAAACCTGCGTCGAAGTTCAATCCTGTTTCAGCATTATCCCATAAAAAACCTGGCCCGGCATATACATAGGGACGGAAATTTTTAGTTTCATCACTAAACTTGTAACGTAAATTGATGAAAGGGTTGACCATATCAAGATTGTTTACGAGATCGGACCGGAATAAGCCGACATCACCTTTTAGCATTAAATCCAATCGAGGGGAAAGATACCTGCTTAAATAGAGTTCAGGCATAAAACCTACGCCGCCATCCCTGGCATTTGTTCCGTAAGCACCTACACCCAGACCCAATCCCCATTTTTTGTCGATTGTCTGGGCATATAAACTAGCCGTAAAAGCTAAAATCAATGAAAGTAAAAGTAATTTTTTCATACTTGTAGTGGTTTTATGTTAATATTGTGCTGGTTATAATTCAGAAATAATCTTCTGCAATTCTTCTTTCGTTTTGCCCAACTTGATTTGAAGTTTTCCAAGCATTTCCTCTTTTTTGCCTTCAAGAAGCAATACATCATTATCAGTTAATATGGCAAATTTTTGTTTGAGCTTACCCTTTATTTCTTCCCAATTTCCTTGTAATCCTGTAGTATTCATTTTATTTGTTCTAGTTGTGAAATCATTTTCACCCGACAAAGGTGGCGGATTCGTGCACGCAACGTGTTACATAATTCCAAATAAGACTTACATGATTCACACATCTAAACTCATTTTGGGGTGCCCGAAATGTGTGAATCATGTAACTTATACCCATAGTTATGTAACACCTGAACGGTTTAATGAGCCGATCTTTACACCGATATAAATGTGTGTTTGTCTGTCAATAGAACAGCAATGAAATAGCTGACAGGTGAACGGCATTACACAAATCATAGTACCATAAAAAAAGAAATCATGAAACGAATTAAAATGAGTATGGTTGTAATCCTAAGTTCCGCGCTGTTGTTTTCGAGCTGCGCCTCGCTAAACAAAACGCAAAAGGGTGGAGCTATTGGAGCTGTATCTGGTGGCGCAATGGGTGCAATTATTGGTAAGGCTGCTGGAAATACCGGTCTGGGTGCCATTATAGGAGCTACTGTTGGAGGTGCTACCGGTGCGGTGATTGGCAATAAAATGGACAAACAAGCCAAAGAAATAGAAAAGACGGTTCCTGATGCAAAGGTGGAACGGGTTGGCGAGGGAATCGTGGTTGAATTCAGCAGTAACGTTTTGTTCGGATTCGATAGCTCGAACCTGTCGGCTGATGCTAAAAGCAATCTGGATAAACTGGTTACAGTCCTGAATACCTATCCGGATACGGATATCGAAATACAGGGACATACCGACAGTAAAGGGAGTGAAACATACAACCAGAATTTATCTCAAAACAGGGCAGGGGCAGTCTCGGCTTATTTGTATAATAAAGGAATAGCAAACAGCAGGATCAGAACCAAAGGATTTGGCGAAAATGTGCCTAAATACGACAACACTACCGAAGATGGCCGTTCGCAAAACCGCAGGGTTGAATTCCTGATCACCGCCAATGAAAAGATGAAAGCTGAAGCTGAAAAAGAAGCCGGAAAGTAATCCAGTGTTCAGTCGCAGTGTTCAGAAAGAAGTTGTCAGGTTGTCAGGCTGTCTTCTTGCCAAACAGCATTGCAACCATTCAGCTATTAAACAATTTAACCATTTAAAAATTAAAGATGAAAAACAAACTAGTATCAATCGTATTAATTCTTGTGCTTTCGGCATCATTTGCGATTGCCCAGGAAAAATCAAAAATGTCATTTGGGATATTGGGTGGAGTAAATTTCCAGAACCTGAACGGAAAACTATCGAGTGGCGACAAACTTGAAAACGATATGCTATTGGGTTTCCATGGCGGGGTTAACGTTCAGATACCGGTCGCTCCGGAGTTCTATTTTCAACCCGGGTTGATGTTTGCCACAAAAGGTGCTAAAGATACCTATACCATTTTGGGTGCCGAATTTACCGACGAAATTAAGATCAACTATATTGAAATGCCTTTAAATCTGGTTTACAAAGCTTCGTTGGGTAACGGATTTTTTATGCTTGGTTTTGGACCATACCTGGCTTATGGCATTAGTGGTAAGCAAGTATTTGAAGGTAACGATTTAACTTTTGAGCGGGGAGTGGATTATAAGGCACTGGATGCGGGCGCTAACATTTTTGCCGGATTTGAAACCGCAGGTGGATTATTCTTGCAGTTAGACACCCAGTTCGGAATGCTCAATATTAATCCTGAAGATGAAAATTCTTCGGCGGATCAGGCAACAGCAAAAAATACGGGCTTCGGTCTGTCATTAGGATACAGGTTTTAGTGGTTGGTTTAGTTAGTAGATTAGTGAAGGAAGGCCATCTCTCAAAAGGGGGTGGTCTTTTTTAGTGATAGGGGGGCGGTGTGTGGGGCGCGCAAGTAAAGGTTTGTGTTTTTTTTTAATTTTTTTAAAATTTTTTTTTAAAAA
>JAIBEY010000018.1 GCA_019459525.1 Prolixibacteraceae bacterium | reverse complement strand
TAAACTTTCTACTGAGGTTTTTTCATTAAAAATAAGGTTTTTTTTAACGCGGTAATTCTGCTTTTTCTTTAAACCTTATTTTAATTGGCAACCTCAGTAGAAAATCCTTGCTCACAGGCCACAACCTTATTACCTTATTTGATATAAAGAATGGCCACACCCCCTTTATTCATAAAATTTTGCAAGCCAATCCAAACCGATTTTGGCCACTTCCAAATCCTGTTCGCCGCTGCCACCCGAAAAAACAGCAAGTATGTATTCGGAGTTAACTTTTTTGATCAGTCCGCCCTGATATCCCAATTCACCGGAATACACTTCCCTGATTTTGCTTCCGCTGTCACGATGGGTGTCGGCCATTTCGGAAGCTTTGGTGTAGGCTATTCCGAGCAGGTTTGATTTGCCGCTGGTTAAATTGCCAACTACTTTCATTTTCGAATTCCATGATTCGGTGACATCGCCCGGAATAAAAGCAATAACTGCCACCCCTTTGATGGAAATCTTTTGCGCCGCCTGTTCGATCAGGGCCAGGATTTGATCGGCCTGTTTAATAAATATCTTCTCTCCTGAATTTTTATCAGTCTGCTTCGATTTGGCCTGATTGGTTTGATAGAATCCAGAAGCCAGCAACAGCGCGAGTATCAAAATGATTTTCTTCATGTTGGATAAGTTTAGTTGTAAGTAATTTAAATAAAACAATGTCGTTTTTAAATTTGTGCTTTTATCCGAACTCACCCCCTGGCATCTGCGATGCTTTCCCCTCTCTTTCAAAAAGAGAGGGGGGACGTCCGCTTGCGGGCGTCGGGGTGAGTCGGGATGAATATACGACAATAAATAGGCTTCTGTTTAAACTGTCATTCAAACAAATATAAGCGGATTTTTGCGTAATTTTAAACAAATTTTAAAACCCGACTCCATGAACACACCGAAAAACTACCCTTTATCGCGCCGAAGTTTTATCAAAGTATCCGCTGCCACCACCGCAGGGGTTTCCATGTTATCAATGGCCGGTTGTACAACCGAAAAAATGCCCTCGCCCATGAAACGCAAATTTGGCAACTTCGATTTTGAGGTGACCACGCTTGCCCTTGGAGGACAGGCTTCGCTGCAATGGACGCCTGCTGATGTCGATCCTGTGCCGATTATCCTCAAAGCGTTCAAGATGGGAATCAACTATTTCGATACATCGAACCTCTATGCCGACAGTCAGTTGAATTACAACAAGGCTTTCAAAACGCTGAACCTGATTCCCGGAGAAGCAAACTACGATGAAAAATTGCGGAAATCAATCTGGCTGACAAGCAAAACATGCATGCGCTGGGGAAAACCGGGGTGGACGGAAAGGGAAAACGTCAACAACTGGTCGAACGGAATGCCCGAAGTACAGTGTGCCGTGGATGATGTGAAACGCTCGCTCACGCAGATTTTTGGCGACAACAACGGCGCTTATCCTGAAGGCGCTTACCTCGACATGGTTTTGATTCATACCCTTCACAATACCGCTGAAATTGATGTGCTATACGAAGGGCTGGAAACACCGCTCGATCCCGCCGGAAATTTTGGCGCTTTGGTCGCGCTTCGTGATCTCCGCGACGGAACCAACCTGACCGGAATGAATCCCAAAAATGAAAAGCTGATCCGTCACATCGGCTTTTCAGGACATGCCAATCCTCCGGCCATGATTGAAATGATTCAGCGCGACGAATACGGTATTCTGGAAGGAATGCTTGTCGCGATCAATGCCAACGACAAGACCAAATACAATATGCAGCACAATGTAATACCCGTTGCTGCTGCAAAAGGCATGGGCATTATTGCCATGAAAGTGTTTGCCGATGCGGCTTTGTACCACAAGGAACCACGCTGGTCGCAGAAACCTGAAGATGTATTCCGGAAAGTTGGTACGTCCGAATTGCCCAGCCGCCCTTTGGTTGAATATTCGCTGACCACTCCTGGAATTCATACACTCATCATTGGCATCGGTCAAATTGATGAAGATCCGATGAAATGCCAGTTGACGCAAAACTTTTATGCCGCGCAAATAGAACCCAACGGAATGCCTGAAAATGAAAGGGCCCGGATTGAAGAACAGGCAATGCTGATCAAAGCCAACTCCAACTATTTCCAGATCGACAAGGTGGGCTTGACTGCTCCCGGAAACCTTCGGAAAACAGAAACCCAACTTTTGTGGGACACCGCTTTTGCAGGCGATGCAGCCGTTAAATCGTACGAAGTGTTGGTGAATGGTGTAAAAGCCGGTGAAATTGAGCACCAACCTCAAACCCTGAGAAGCAAGCCGTTTATTTTTGAAACGTCATTAAAAGCCGACGACAAAGTGGTGGTGGTCACCGTCGATAAAAATGGCGAAAGGGCAGAAGCAATGTTGGCGTAAGCTGTTGTATAAAATTTCAGGAACCGTTCTTTGCAAAAGGGACGGTTTCTTTTTTGAAGAGACAAGGCAGGAGTTTCCATTTTCTGTCATCCATGGAAGAATCAGGGAGACTGGCACTGCAAACGACATGAATTCCTGTTTATTATGGACTGGTTTTCAATCAATATAGGTTTCTTTTAATACTGATTTTAGCTTATCGATCCCGGATTTGGTTAATTGTCCAAGGTCTTTGATGATTCTCTGTTTGTCAATGGTTCGAATTTGATCCAAAACAATCCACCCAATTTTATTTTCGTGTTTTATCTCAATCCTGGTCGGATAATTTTTAGAACTTGTTGTCATGGGTGCAATTACAACAGTATTTAAAAATTTATTCATCTCATTGGGTGAAATAACGACGCATGGTCTGGTTTTTTTTATTTCGCTCCCAAGTGTAGGATCAAGATTAACCAGAATGATCTGATATTGATTTATTTCCATTCTTCAAGGTTTTCGTCTTCAAAAACATCGTTTATCAACAATCTGTCATCGCCATTCTCAGCCATTTTTTTAAAAGCTTTTTCCCAACCTTTTCGCGGACTAGATATGGGCTTTATGACGATTTGCCCTTTTTCAAGGATTACCTCAACAGAGTCTTGTATATTGTACTTATCCAACAACGTTTTGCTAAGGCGGATTCCCTTTGAATTACCAATTTTTATAACAGAAACTTCCATTGTGTCAATTTTTAATCATGTAATTACAAAGTTACTACTTTTTATTGGATTTCAAATTTGCATGTAACAGCCGAACGACACGCTGATGTTCAGGTATTATGCTGTTGCTGCAAGACACTATTCTATCTCTTTTTCTTTCATTTCAATTCCTGAATTATCCACAAGTAACAGTCTGAACGGATGCCTGAATCCAAAATTATTCAATCGCTCCTTGCAGTATTTCGCCTCAGCCAATAATTGCGGAGTATTCCAATTTTGCATCGGTATTATTAACCTTAAAACATACTTTCCGTCATCAAGGTCCAGTACAAAGTCAAATTTATTTTGAGCGGGAAAAATTGCATTCAAACCCAAAATAAGACTTTGAAATTTCTCACGCTCCGATTCATCCACCGATAGCGGATAGATTAGTTTAAAGTTTGGGTTTTTGGTGAAAGAAACCGATTCCAGCAAGACAGGAATTTCGCTGTCTTTGTCAAGTTTTATTTGCTTGTCATCCTTCAGATACGGTTCAGTGATCTTGAATGACAAGGGTTTCCTGAATTTATAACTGTCCAGATGTTTGTAGATCTGCTGAATGTCGTTTAGGTAAAGTGAATCGTTGAAAAATGATTCCTCCGTTATTAATTTAAGCTCGTAGGTGGTGTCAGTAGTGAGAAATACAACCTCTACGGGAGATTCCGGATTGAAATACTCAATCCGTTGCAAAATTCCGCCGAGTTTATTTACTTCATCCAACGGCATACCCGAATTGTAATAAATACCATTTGAATCAAAAGCTTGTCGGGTATATTTATTGATTGGAGAAATTCTATCGAGTAAAATAGTCGGCGTCAGTATTAAAGCGACCATTCCCAATGTTAATCCCGCAACCAACCAATTCGATCCTTTTTCACCCTTATTTTTAAAGTGCTCACGAATTTTATCCCCCTGAAGCCGGTTTATAATTGGATACAACAATAGCCCGTTGAGTGCCGGAAGTAGCATACGAGACTTTTCAAACATGTTTTCCGGAAGCACCATTGCAATTCCAATCAATGCAAGCGTCCAAACAATCCCAATGATAATCCAAAGCGTTCCTTTTTGATGTTCTCCCATTGCCCTGTAATTGTGAGCAATAAGAATTCCGGCAACGATTGGCGAGCCTATAACACAAGCTCCCTCAATCTGGTTTAAATTGTAGATCTTCTTTTCATTCATTGTCTTGCGTATTAGCGGTTCGTTGTTCTTTCTTTTAATTCCTGGCTATTTCCCGCAGGGAAAACATGTCGTCAGAAAATTTGAATTTCCTGCGTGGTTTTGTCCCGTATGGGATAAAAGATTGGTTTGACCTCTTTGATCCTACCCACATTCTATTCCTAACCGAACAAAAAGTAAACTTGAAAAGTCTTACAGATTGTTTTCACTTGTATTTCTCCGGAGTCACCGAAATTGTAATAAGATAAGCGCCTGCTTTGTCTTTGTAGTAATAGTTTATAGTCGTTTCTTGGTCGCGTTGAAATTTCATCTGGGGATTTGTCTTCACAAAGTTTACAATCGTTGGCTCCAGAAATGCTCTCATTTCTACAGTATCTGTCGATGCTTTGTCCATGTTTACAAGCGTATAGTTGTATTGAAAAATATTCTTCGGAAGCGAAATCGCATTGTCGAGTCGTGTTTCCGAGTCAACCATGATCGGGCAGGTTTTATTTATCTCACTGGCAACCTCCATCATTGCCTTGTCCAAAGAAGGCATTTTGAAAAATAGTTCCTGAACCACAAAATAGGAGAGTGCGAACGCGATTACGCCAACAATAACTGCCAGCGTTTTTTTTCTGCCATCCGTATTCCTCTTTTTAGGTGGTGGAATTGTGTTTTCGGAATTCGCAACCGTAATTTTCGGTAGCTCATAACCACAACTGAAACAGTATTTATTTCTTACAGGGCTGTCTGTGCCGCAATGAGTACATTTTATATGATCCATTTCTGCTTTTATTAATTGGTGAATGTCAGTTTGGTTGCCTGTTAGGGGATGTCATTCATGATTCAATCTGTCTTTGTGTTTTACCATGTACCAATACGATTCCCGGTTATTTATCCCGGGCCATGCATGGTCGCCAGCTACAAAGTCAAAAGCCACATTTTTAATATCATTTAGCTCTGTCAATGCAAAAGTTGTTGAAATCATGTATTGGTTGGCGCCGCAAGTTCCCATCTGCTGGGTTAAATAGGTGCTATTTTTTATCGCAACAAAAATGGTGTCGTGCGAAACCTTCACAAACTCAAGAAATACCTGGTCCAAATATTTGTCGTTGATACCCTTTATCAACTGTGCGTAGGTCAAAGTGTCTGCGTTTACATTTTTAAGTTTCGAAATGCTGTCGCAATCGTAATCCCACATCGGAGTTTGTCCAACAATTTCCTTGTCCTTTTTCGACTTATCCCGATTGTTACAGGCAGTCATTAAAATCATAAAAACTAAAATCAGTAGTACGTTTGATATTTTCATTGCTCTGTTTTTTATAACGCCACATCGTTGGGTTGAGTGGTTAATTCCAAAATGGAACATACCACTTTTTCGTCCAATTCGCCGCTTTCAAAAATATTGTTCAGGTGTTTGGTAATGGCAGGGCGTTGAACCTCCCGATTATTGCAGGCAGTCATTAAAATCATAAAAACCAAAATCAGTAGTACGTTTGATATTTTCATAGCTCTGTTTATTTATAACGGCACACAAATTTTGAAACAGCCTGAGCGAAAAGATACACACCGAAAACCACTGCTGCCGGACTTGCGGGTAGCTGATGGTAGCATTTGTTTGTTTATGGATTGAACGTAGCATTGATTAATAATTTATTTGAATCCAATTTGCGTTCTATTGTCAGAATAATTGGCTTTTCAATGTATGAACCTATCCAATCATTTGGAAATGATCGAATAAGTTGCTCAAGTTCAAGAGCAGCGGTTTCATCTCCAATTGAACTAATTCTTTCAATTGTTAATTTTTCATTGATGGTACCTATTTTTAAGACTACTTTTAAATACAACGGATAATCTTTGTAATCCAAAGCTTCCTCTCTTTCAAAATAATATTCAAAAAATCTGTCAATACCACCTAAAAAAGGACACTTTAGATTTGTGGAATCTGAGACCGAAGAAATAAGCAATTTATCTAATGAATGGTCGTATTTGTGAATTAAGTTCGATTTATTGCCATAATAATTCCAAGAACCTAACTTTTTGTTCGATTCGTATACTCCTATTGCAGATATTAACTTATCATTTTTTTCAACAGTTAAGCTTCCATTTTCATCAATTCTTACATCACTTTGCCCATTTAGAAAAGCTGATAATGATTCTTCTTTATTTACAGGTTTGTAATATTCTTTCCAAAGTCCATGTTTTAGCCCGTTATGATAATTGCCATATGATTTTAAACCACCATTTAAATAAAAGAAGTACCATTCTCCAACTCTCTTGCCATTATCGAAAAAGCCAAATTCAATTGGTATCTTTCTGTCAAGGATATATTTTTCGAATTTAACATACTGACCATGTTTAACTTTTTTATCTTCTTTTAGTACATCGTATTCCTCTACATATCTTTCTTTCTGTACTGTTTTTCTTTTAGTTTCTTGACTGTAAGAATTTACGGAGATCAGTAAAATAAAAATGCTTGATATAATGGTAATCTGTCTCATATGTTTATTAAATAAATGCTAACGTAGGAAGCTACACGCAGGGGGGGACTGCGGGCGATTTCCTGTCAAGCCGAGAAACTGCCCGGGCGGAAAGATGCCCACCGAAAACCACTGCTGCCGCACTTGACGGGTAGCTGAAGTTGTGCGTTCGTGTTTTTATATTGCTAATTTTTTTTGTTTTTCAAATAATTCAATCCCAGGAATATCTGAGTATCTATCATTTAATCTACCTCTTAAATTAAACAATCTTCTTTCAGATGAATCAACTATCTGTGAGAATAGACAAATTTGTACTTTGCCCATTTCTACTTTATTCTTGTTTTCAATTGCTTGTATTGGTTGAATATTTTCACTAAAAGATTCACCAACTACAAAAGCATTAATATATGGAGTTCCTATAATTGTTCCACAATTCATAAAATCTTCCACATAACCAACTGCTTGATTTCGTTCCTCTCTTCCAAGTTTAAAACCACCTCGTTTTAATTCTATTATTAGAATTTTATTTAAGGTCGAAAGACCATTGTCATTGTCATATGAAACTGTTGATGTTATTGAGAAAGTAGAATTTCCTAACACAACAATATCAGGTCTTTTCTTATAATTTCTGAAAATATTTTTATCGACTTTTTTACCGAAAACTTTTTCTACAGTTGTTTGCAACTGGTTATTCGATGAGAATTCTGGCGAATCAAATTCTGGTCCAAAAATCCATCTTGCGCTTGCAACTAATGGATGTAAGACATGAAGTTCATCAACAGTTGAATCATTCGATAGCTTTCTTATTGCTTCAATTACTGAAATACGTTTGTCAATCTCATCCAGTACTGTTAAAGCATCCTTTATACTCCAGTTATCTAAAATCTTATTTAAGCCATCAACATCATCGGGAGAAAAAGTCGAAAGTTTTTTAAGTAATTCACTGCCACTTCTAGTTTGTTCAAGTTTTATTACTGTTTCTACAGCTAATGCAATTGAATCTTGCCGAGCGGTAGGATTGGAAATGGTGATATTATGAATGGCCTCATTAAACTCATATTTTGCTAATGGACTTAAATCAGCATACTCTTTTTTATACTCTCTTTTAATTTGAGCTGTTGTTTCTTCAATATTTTCAGTCGCAATCTTTGAAAACATTGTCTGAACACAATTACTAATTTTGTCAAAAACGCTATCCAAATCAGAGTTTTTCTTGAACCCAGACCAGTCTTCTGTTATAAAATCAGCCAAATCGTTAGTTTGAACTACAACTGAATATCTTTTGGCTTGTTTTGACCGACCATCTAAGACCATATTTTTACCAATGATCCAAGACGGTTCCCCAATTAGTCTTCCTCCTTGCCAAATAGCAATTCCTTGATATAATGTAGATTTTCTAGATTTTTTTGAGTCAATTAGATGTACATAGAGTTTTATTTCGCCTTCTTCAATTTCAACTGAATCAACAAGTCCCTTGTGTTGTTCTAATTGAATTGTTTTATTATTTATTGAAATAATAAACTTTGGATCATGAAGAAATCTTGCTGAAATAATTTCTAGTATTTGTTCCGGTTTTGGTAGATTCTTTTCAACAATCACTTCTAATCGAGTTCCATGTTTAGTGGATTTTTTAAAACTTTCTTTTTTTATAAGAAACGGCTCTTTTTCACTTTTTGTCGAAATAGTGAATTTCGATTCTATTCCTTTTTTATTTGTAATTACAACGTATTCACTATTAAAGCAAAGCATTCCATGCCTACCGACACCGTTTCTTCCATAAGCGAACCTTTGTAAATCTATTCCATTAGGAAACTCAACTTTTTTACCTTGGTGTTTTAACCTATTGTATCCAAGTTTCATCCAACGGGAGAAAAATTCATCCTTTGTTAATCCTATTCCATCATCTACAATTGTTAATAAATCTCCCTTTTTCTCAGGGATAAATATGTCAACATGAGTAGCTCCTGCATCCCATGAATTTGCAACTAACTCGGTTAATGCTATGTCTGGCGTATTGCCAAGATTTCCTAATGTTCTTATCAGATAATCTTCCTCAAAGAGCGAGCCTTGTATTACATTTTCTTTATTATTCATTGCCTTTATTATTCATTGTCTTGTCGATTGCACGGCACTTAACATGACGCATAACGTAGGAAGCTACACGCAGGTGCGGATTGCGGGCGATTTCCTGTCAAGCCGAAAAGCAGCCCGAGCGGAAAGATACCCACCGAAAACCACTGCTGCCCGACTTGCGGGTAGCTGAAGTTAGCTGCTGGCCTTCTTTTTATCATCTTTTAAGCTAAAAAAGTCAAAGCCCAAATTGCTTTTATGTAAACATATGTCTATACTCTGTCCGATGGAGACATTATTCCAATAATCGGAACTGCAAATTAGTCTGTATGACTTGTCGTTAATCTTAACATACAATGAAAAAATCTTTGGATTTCTTGCACTGCTAACGTTTTTATCTTTTTGAATCACAATGTAATTGTCACACTTTTTATTAACGGACAATTCTTGATTCAACACTGGACTAAGAAATAAAAAAAGGCCTATAAATCCGATTGATATACATAGTAAAGCGGGGAATTCGTCAAATAGATTCTTGGCTTTGTGAGCTATAAAAAGTTTGTAATAAGTGAAAAGCCCAAATATCCAACCAATACCTCCAAATATAAATCCAAATAAATATGGGTGATGATAATTCACCATTTTCCATACCCCACTAATCCCGGCAAATATTCCACCAAACATGAATAATATTAAAGCTGTCGCAATAATAATTATTTGTCTAGGTTTTACTTTTTGTCTTATTGTCATGGCTCTGTGTCTTTTTGTTTGGCTTGCAGCTAACGTAGGAAGCTACACGCAGGTGCGGATTGCGGGCGATTTCCTGTCAAGCCGAAAAGCTGCTTGGGCGGAAAGATGCCCACCGAAAACCACCGCTGCCGCACTTGACGGGTAGCTGAAGTTATTGCGCGTATTCATTTTCATTAAAAACTCTATCTAAATTTTCAGCAATTACGTTTCAAAAAGTCACTTTTCAACGGCCTGTCCAAAAGCTCGTGCCTGTCAAAACCCGATGCCGTTTCCAAAAGCTTTCAACTACAATTCCAAAAGCTCGTCTCTGTCAAGCCGCGATTGCGTTTGAAAAAGCGATTTTTTCAGCGCGTTTCCAAAAGCGAAAATCCATCAAACCCCAAAACCGTTTCAAAGAGCGAAAACCAATAATTGGTTAAAACCCAATTCTCTGTCAAGTCGCGACCAATATGCGCATATAACGTAGGAAGCTACACGCAGGGGCGGACTGCGGGCGATTTCCTGTCAAGCCGAAAAGCAGCCCGGGCGGAAAGATACACACCGAAAACCACCGAACCCGCACTTGACGGGTAGCTGAAGTTAGCAGCTGCCATTCTTTGTTTCATCTAATTTCTTTTCAAATTTAATTATTGAGTCAAGCTTTTTGAATGGTTTAAACATTCTTTCTCTTGCCGGAGATAAAAATTTGATTTTCTTCGTCTCTGTGTCATGTCGCACAGAAATTTTGTAGAAGAAAAACAACCAGCGTTTTATTTTGATAACATCTCTTAGTCGAAATCTCTCCGTATTGATGAAGTTTGAAACTATTAAATTTTCTCTGTCATATTCGACTTTTTTCAAGTCTCGGAGTGGCAAATAAGCAACCAAAAAGAATAATAGAAAAAACAAATTCACAGGAATAAAGTATCCTTGATTAGCATCCTTGTCAATCAATAGATTAAACAATACTGCAAGTCCAATAAGAATCAATGGAACAATGAATTTGTATGGCAGTGTCAAATTAGATGAAAGTCTTTTTTTCTTTGTCATTAACTATACTTTTAATTGTCAAGCGGATGCCTCAATATGGTTGCTGCTAACGTAGGAAGCTACACGCAGGGGCGGATTGCGGGCGATTTCCTGTCAAGCCGAAAAGCCGACCGGGCGGAAAGATGCCCACCGAAAACCACCGCTGCCGCGCTTGACGGGTAGCTGAAGTTATGGGCTGGGCTTTTTCCTGTCATAGTCCAGCAAATATTGTTTTTACTTCAGTTGCACTTGTCGAATTGTTGAATTTTGCTAACACAATTCCATTTTGCGTTCTGTCATGTAGCTCAATTTCACCAATCTGATGATTAAAAGCTAAAGCATAACGATGTCCATTAATAGTCACCCATAAAATGTTTGCAGTTTCCTCATTATAGGTTCTTACCTCAACGTCTTGAGTTGCTCGCCAGATCACTGCTCCAGCAAGAGTTAAAACTACTTCATTTACATTAAGTGCATGATGGTCTGCACGGCTCATTACTCCATTAATGTATTGGTTTAGAACCGTTAGTGTCTCAATTGTTAAAGCCATATTTTTTGTTTTAGTAATGTCAAATGGTGGGGAGAGGGGGACTCGAACCCCCTTACTCTCAGTCCTGAATCCAGGTTAATTAAATGCAGTTTTCAATGTCTTATAGTTCGGAGTAGGCACCATTCTCCCCACGAGAGCAACCCCAACTACTACACTTTTGATTTTGTCTATCATAGTCGTAAAGTTTTGAATTAACATCATTGTCTCCAACGAGGAGAATGTCACCACTCCAACTAAGGACATTGCAAATTCAACAGTCAATGTCACCTTTAAACTCAGACTCTTTTGTCCCAATGTTGGGACGATATTTTCAATGAACGGTTGTCGCACTTAGCCTTGCCCATAACGGAAAAGGATACACGCAGGGCGGGCTTTGAAACACTTTCGTTGCTACAACGAAATGTTGCCCGACTTGACGGGTATCCGTAGTTATGCTGAGTTTTTTCCCGGTGTTAACCGGAAGAAAAAACTGACAGTTTTAACGGTTAGAATCTCGGTGCATTAAGTAAAAATTTATTGTCTGATAGCGAGAAGCTATCGATAGTCAATTTTTACGTGATTTAAAGATAGTGCCTTTTTGAGGGATTTCCATTACAGGTATTGACTTTGTCAAATATTTCCTGTAACTTTGATCGAGTATCTAAGCGTCAACGCTTTAGAAAGTACACTTTCTCGCGGTTCTCCGCAATACTCGATCCAGAATTCCTTTCAGGATTCTGTTAAATCCCTCCTAAAAGCACGTAATCTTTATCATTGCACCGACGTTCAGTTAAAATTCGGCATAACTAGTATATACTACCAAATATATGGTACTTTTTTCGATTAATATTCGTATTGAGCATATTTTACTTCAATTTCTTTTGTTCATCTGCGCCGTATATCATCCTGTCTAACGGACTGATAATGTTTTTCGCAGCCTTGGGCGTAATATGCGTATAAATCATCGTTGTGTTAACATTCGCGTGCCCCAGCAATTGCTGTATGTATCGTATATCGGTTCCACTTTCAAGCAAATGAGTGGCAAAGCTATGTCGCAGGGTATGAACCGTCGCTTTCTTTTCGAGCCCGGCTTTCGCAACAGCTTGTCGCATTACCACCTGAACTGTACTCGCACTAATAGCCTCGCCTTTGTATTGCCCGGCGAAAACCCATTCGTCACTCGGGTAAATCGCTCGGTAATTCTGCAAAATGGCCACAATCGAATTGGGCAGCATCACAATACGATCCTTATTTCCTTTGCTTTGTTTGATATGAATTTTATGCTCGTCAAATAAAATGTCCTGCCATTTCAGTGTCGAAATTTCACTCCGCCGCAAACCCGCGCCATAGCCAATCAACAGCAATAATTTGTGCTTCGGATTATCAACAAAACCAAATATCCTGAAACACTCTTCCATCGTCAGTACGGTGGGCAGATGGTGTTCCCTGCGTGGCCGGGGCAACTTGATTTCGAAACTGTCCTTTTTCAATACCGTTCTGAAATAATACAGAAGCGCATTAACAACCATATTCAGGCTCGATGGCGAAAGTCCTTTTTCGGTCATCCACGACAGATATTTAACTACCTGCATTTCAGTTAAAGTATCCGGGTTTTGATAATGATGTACCCGCATAAAAACATTGAACCACTTCGTATAGCTGCTGAGGGTATTGGCGCTGTAATTCTGCGCCATCAGGTAATCGAGCAATGCAAGCGTATAAATCCGGGCATGGGGTGGAACCTGTTCCAGCATCTTTTCCTTTAAATCCTGAAATTGGGATGCCTTTTTGTTGACCCGTTTCTTCCTGCTCAGGTATCGGGCCGGTATGTTGTTCCGAATCGGAATATTGAGTTCTACTGACAATTGTTGAAGGTTTTCGAGCATTGCAGGAGTAGCATTCAGCAAATATGCTTTATTGGCGTTGCTGTATCGGCTTCCTTCCCACCGTTTAATTTGCTCAATCAGGTATGGTATTGGCGGACACGACAGGATCATCCACTTCTTGTCGGGCCCGTAGACATTCAATTCCATAAAGGTATTTGGGTCAGAAACAACAGTTTCAAGGTTGAAATATTCCGGCGGAAAAATTTCGCCGATTCCCAACAACGCCTCAACTCTGATTTTTACATTAACATGCCTCAGTACAAAAAAAGCTTTTTGCTGTTTGTTCCAGAAAACACCTTTGATGTCCATCAATTTAGGCGTTAAACTTGCCTGAAACGGGACTTTTAAAATCCAGTATTTTCCTGCATTTCCCGAGAAAACAATTTTGCTGGCAATTTCAGGAGTTGCCTCCTTATGTTCGGCCTGAATGTCAAACCGAATTTCGCTGATCGACTCAGCTATGTGAACAATTTCTTGCCGTATGACAGCAGGTTCAGTGCGCCGCTCGTTGTTTTCGTCTTTTACAATTTCAACATCACCAAAGTTACGCAGAATCAGGTTATAATTTTCTTTGTTGTACAGCACATACCAGCATTTGTAGGTCTGGCTCCAACGCGCTCCAATACTTTTGGCCTTGTTCATTAAATTCTCGTCGAAATCAAAAAACAAACCAATCTGATAATTTTCACGATGATATATTTTTCGAACTTGTATCATAAGCTGTTCATAATTAGGTCAATATAATGCAGATATAATCCCGACTAGTCGTATTAATTTTATAGAAATCCGCTCGGCAACCCGCTAAACCTGCGTAAATGCGCGTTCTATTTGAGGTCTTCAGGTTCTAATATTCAGGCGGAAAAATTTCATTAGCACCCACAATGCTTCTACTTTGATTTTTACATTAACATGCCTCAGCACAAAAAAGCTTTTTGTGTTTTGTTCCAGTGAGCACCTTTGATGTCCATTAGTTTGGGTTTAAGGCTGGCTTAATATGGAACTTTTAATATCTAGTATTTACGGGCATTTCCTCTGAAAACAATCTTGCTGGCAAATTAAGGATCACGATCCTCATGTTCCGTCTAAAGTTCAGACCGAATTCCGCTGATCATCTCAGCTAGTGAACAATTTCTTACTGTATTTCAGCAGGTGCAGTGTGCCGCTGGTTGTTTTTATTTCGTTCAATTTCAACTTGATCAAAGTTATGTAGTATCTCTTTGTAATTTTTATTGTTATACAACACATGCTAGTAGTGATTTGTCCAGCTAATTACCCGCAATGACATTTGGGAAAATTTGATCTAAAAAATCCAACATTTGACCAGTTCGCAACTGTTTATGATATAAAAGGCTGACAGGAATTGACTTTTCCCAAGTCTGAAGGATAAGTTGGGGATTCAACTTGAGGGGAGCGTTAATACGATAACTTGGAGTTATTAGTGTCAGTGAATGCATTACTATGAATCCATCGCTTCTTGAAGTATTGAAAATAACTTCACAGTCCGGTCCAATAACCCTGATTAGAGGCTGATGATATTATCAGGTAAACTTAAATTTCACTCTTCTTCATCATTCGCTTCCTTTATGCGGTTGAAAGCAATGTTTAACTCCTTCAACAGTGTGTTTAAGATTTCATCAGCTATCATCAGCTTCTTTTCGGTCAATCGAGAGACATCGTGATGAAACCGGGTGTGGTGGTCCACGTCTTTGAAAAAGTTGACTCCGTTTAGCTTTTCAAACAGATATTCGAGCTTTTCTAATTTAGGTTCTGCATACACACATAGTTTCCAAAGGTTATAGGCTGATAAATAGTGCGGCAGGTAGCTCAGCTTTGAGTAAACCAGTGTCCGGAATATTCTCATTACGCATTTGCCAAACAAATCGAAGATTCCTTCTGTATTGTCTTTCTCCGAATGATTCCGTAATACAAAATACTGTGCTGAGAGTTTTATTGCCGAACGGTTTAAATATTCCAGGTCTGGGTAATCAGGTGCATTATTGTCTTCCCAATGAATGGAAGGATGGTTGGGATGGGATTGAAACCTGAGGTTCTCCGGTTTCATTATTTTACGAAAGAACGACTGCTGGTAAAACAAATTGGTTTGTATCCAGGATCGGCTGTGCCCAATTAAAACAACTGAATATTTTCCTTCAAATCTGGAATTCACGGACTGTTGAATCCGGTTCAAAGTTTCGGTGCCAACACTTTCTCCAATGAGAAGAAGAAAGTAGGTGGTTTGCTGACTGGTTTGAACTTGATGGAATAAATAGATTTCTTCAACCGGGTGTATTTTTACTATTTGTGCGGCTATTTCTTTCAACTTGTCATCTTCTTCTGTCGTCTTTTCTACGTGATCAAAGAATGGCTGTTTAAGAAGGCCGGACTTTATCGATGCCTTTAGTTCGGAAAGGCGGGAAAGAACCATTTTATGAAGCTTTTCTTCTGCCTGGGAAAAACTGTCCATGAGTTTATCATTGAGCCTTATTTCGTCTCCATCTTCCGCAAAATCATTGGCTTTCTCCAGTTCGAAGATCAGGTAATATTCATTCCCATTTTTTTGAACAAATAAGCTTTCAATTTCAGGGATGTAGAAGATCAGCTTTTTAATTCGCTGGTGCAGGTTCTCTGGCTCAAAGCATCTTCCGGCATAGAGCATTTCAAGGTATTGAATGGTGTATTCAAAAACAGAGAGGTAGGAAACAAACAGTCCGGTGAGGGAATCCAACTCCTGAAACCGGTTGACTGCCGCTAGGAGGTTATCCCGATCGTGATGGTAGGCCAAAGCATATCTTTTGAACCTCTTTTTGAAAGAAGGCCAGTCTGTATCTGAACGACTTTTCGCCGATGGATTTTGATAGATAATGGCTGACTTTTGGCAGTACCATCCAAAGAACGGATTCCCTGCGCGAAGTTCAGCTTTTATTTTCGATTGACAGGAAATATGAAACCAGATCGGGTTCTCATCTCTGTTGTTGCGAATCCATTTTCGTAATTCGATGGGTTCAACATCGCGCGAATCTTTCGCAATAATAACGATGTGAGCAGCCTCCTTTGCAATAGTCGGATGATAGAAGATATAGGAAAGTGGAAATTCGCAGGCCAACTGTCTGAGCTTATTCGTCAACTGGTCATGTCCTGGAATAGAGAAATTAGGTTTTATCGGTGTTTTCATGTGTTGCATTTTAGGGGTACAACACAAATTTCCAACCTATGGATAACGTATTCAATTTTGCCCGACGGTAAAATATCATTGGCAGGCATGTAAATTACAGCTTAAGCAAAATCTGACTTTTCCCAATTCCTTACTGATACAGGCAATCCGTGGACTTAGAAATATTTTTTATTCCTGTATTTTACCGAATGTCTTTTGTTAACTTTGGTCTTTTACTTTTTTAATCAAATTTGTTTTATCTTTGAATGGATTGAAAATAAATCGGAATTATGGAAACTAAAGTACACGAAGGTCGCAATGTGAAAAGGTTTCGTGAGATGCTGGGTATTAAACAGGATGCCCTTGCCTATGAACTCGGTGAAGGATGGAACCAACAGAAAATCTCCTTGCTGGAACAAAAGGAAACCATTGAACTACCTCTTCTGAAACAGATTTCCAGTGCCATGAAAGTCCCGGTGGAAGCTTTTCAGAATTTTGACGACGAGCAAGCTATTAATATTATCTCCAATACATTTGATAACTTTGATAATGGAGCAATTGCAATAAATTGCAACTCAGATGTTAATCCTATAGCACAAATAATAAAACTTCACGAAGAAAAAATTGCCCTCTATGAGCGTATGTTGAAAGAAAAGGACCAGATGATGGACCGGCTCGAAAAACTTATTAAAGAAAAATAGAGTTTCTTTTTTCGACTTTCTTAATATTTTCAATTCGTTTATTCAAGTTTTGGGTCTTTCTTCCTTTCAAACAATTTACTGTAACGACTATAATAATTCTGTTAATTCACCTATTGCATACAAAGGAAGGTTTGTCAACCAATCCTCTTTTCTGAAATCTGACATGGAAGTTCTGATTGCCGTTTGTGGTGAATATTTTTGACAAAATGCTTTCAGGCTTTTTGCCTGCAGATTCTCTTCCGCTTTTACTTCGATAGGAATTACTTCACCCGAATACTGTATCAAAAAATCGATTTCAGCGATTGACCGCTCTGCCGACCAATAATAAATCACCAAATCGCGTATCGTAGTTAATTGTTGCAAAACGTATTGTTCGGTCAAAGCCCCTTTAAATTCTTCAAATATCATATTTCCTTCAAGCAAAGTCCGAACGTCAATATCTCCCATTGCACCCATTAAGCCTACATCAGCGATAAATAACTTAAATGCATTATAGTCCTCATAGGCTTTCAATGGAATTCCGGGTTTTGATACCCGACAAACTTTGTGAACCAAACCGCAATCGATAAGCCAGGATAATGCCAACTCATAGTCTTTTGCCCGGGAGCCAGGCTTCACGGCTCCATAAATGAATTTTTTATTCTCTTTTGCCAGCTGCGATGGAATAGAGTTCCAAAGCATCCTAATGCGAGGAACGATATCACTTGGAGCGTGTTTTGAAAAATCATGTTCGTAAGCTGTAAGTATTCGTTTCTGAATGACACGAACCTCCTTAAAATCGTTTTGTGTCCGATATGATAGTACAACTTCCGGCATACCTCCGATGTAGTAATATTGACGTAAGATTTGAATGTATTTCTCCTTGAAGCTTTTAATGAGTGTCCAATCTTTGCTTTTCAAAAGATCAAGCAAGGGTTGTTGATCCAGCGCCAACAGAAATTCGGTATAATTGAGCGGATAAAGATCAAGAAATTCAACTTTCCCGACAGGGAAAGAGGTGTGTTTGTGCATAGCCACCCCAAGCAGGGAGCCTGCTGCAATAATATGATATTGCGGAGCATTCTCGCAAAAGTATTTCAATGAAGTTATTGCCCCTTCAGCTTCCTGTATTTCATCTAAAATAATTAGTGTATTCTCCGGATTAACCTGGATCCCGGTTTCAATCTGTAATGCGGTTATAATCCGGTTAATATCGAAATTATCGACAAACAATGTTTTCAGGAGCTTCGAACTCTCGAAATTTACATAGACCGTCTGGCTATATTCATTTTTGCCAAACTCTTTCATCAGCCAGGTCTTGCCAACCTGACGGGCTCCACGTATAATCAGGGGTTTTCGTCCCGGCTTATTTTTCCAGGATACCAGTTCCTTCATTGCAATTCTTTCCATACCAAAATGGTTTTAATACATTTATTCGAACGTCTTTTCTATGCAAATATACATTTTATCAAACGACTTTTTGATATATACAACAAATATTCGAACGTCTTTTGTCTGTATGTACCCTGTTCCCTTTTACAGATTCCTGATACAAAGCCATAGATGATCAAGATTTAAGTGGGCTCATTCCCCCCACCTGCGGCCAATGGCTTCCGCTTCACGCCATTTCACTTCAGGGCTGCACTTCGTTCCGCCACCTTACGTTTCATTCTGTTCATTGTCTGCCATCAGCCTCGGTTACCCACGACAAAAGTGGCCCCTTTCCTCCATTTTGCGATTTCCACCCGAATTCCATTTCGCTTTCCCCGGCTTTCCCAAACCTGCAATCCCCAAGACGAAGCCGGGAACAAGCTTCATTTCATTCCACCCTATCGCGCCATTCCGGTACAGGAACCACACTTGTCTTATGCCTGCACACACCTATCGTTTTTTATAAGTTGTCATTTGGTCAAAATCCAAAAAGCGAGGCAAATTTAGCCGGTCTGTTTCCCTGAAAATGCAAGACCTGGGCAAGTGTTCCGCCTTCAGTTTTTTGTTGAGGTTAAATCACACTGTGATCCGGTTGGCGGAACAGTCTGGCATTTTCGACTGTCCCGGCTTTTTGACTTGCCTTCTTTTTATTTTTTTGACCGTTTTTTCTTTTTCTTCGGAAATATGACGTCCATTTGCCTCAAATAATTCAATCTGGTTCGATTTGGTTTATTTTCATGCTTTTATAATTCAGAACGTTAGCCTAATTTTAAAGAACAGCTGGTGAAAAGGTGTGGAGAGCAAGTTTATGTTTTGGTCACACCAAAACTTTTTGTTTCATCCCGCTGGTCTATTAGGAAAATGTTCAGAATAACAGAAAATGAAAACTCAAAACAGAACAGGTCGTCCGGCAAAGCCTATCGGCCAGAAAAAGATTTACAGGGTCAATGTCAAAATGGATACCAAGGAGTTTTATACCCTTAAAGCCAAATCACAGGAGGCTGGACTATCGGTCAGCGAATGTATCCGCCAATCTGTCTTTCGCAGTGTCATCCGCCAGCGGTTTACTCCCGAATTTCAAGGTCTGGTTCGTCAACTTTGCGGAATGGCCAACAACCTGAACCAGGTTGCCCACAAGGCCAATGCCCAGGGCTACCGGAATGCGCGAAGTGAATACCTCCAACTGGCCGACCGGATCGATAACCTGATCAATCATATCCGCAATGATGGCTAAGATTGTCAAAGGGCAAGGCTTCAAAGGAGTGGTCAACTACATTCTGGACAAGGCCAAGGGTACCGAAATTCTGGACAGTAACGAAGTCCGGCTAAAAAGCACGGATACGATAATCGATAGCTTCATTTTCCAATCAGAGCTGAACCCGGGGTTAACCAAACCGGTCGGGCATATATCTCTTGATTTTTCGGCACAGGACAGGGAAAAGCTCTCTAATGAATTCATGGTACAAATAGCCAGGGATTATATGAACCGAATGGGAATTTCGGATACACAATACCTGGTTGCCCGTCATTACGACAAGGAGCATCCTCATATCCACCTGGTGTTTAACCGGGTTGATAACAACGGGAAAACTATTTCCGACCGGAATGACCGTTTCCGAAGTGAAAAGATTTGTAAAGAGTTGACACGGGAATACGGATTATACTTTGCTTCCGGAAAAGAGAAGGTTAAAGAAAACCGGCTGCGCGAGCCGGATAAAACGAAATACGAGATTTACAATTCACTGAAGACAACGGTTCCAAATTGCAAAAACTGGCATCAGCTTATTGGTGTATTAAAGGGCCAGGATATAGGGGTGACTTTCAAATTTAAAGGGAAAACAGATGAAATTCAGGGAGTAATATTCGATAAGAACGGGTATTCCATTACCGGGTCAAAAGTGGACCGGCAGTTTAGTTATTCCAAGATAGATCAACAGCTAAGAGCGAATGCGCAAAAGTTGAATAACAGCGAAGCACATCACAGACAGGCTCCGCCGGGAAGCAATCCTACAGGGAGTTTAGCCAACGATTTTTTGTACCACTTAAGAAAATCATCCCATGAAGAAAACAAAAAGAAGAAAGAAAATATCCCTCATATCAAAAGGAGAAAGGGTTTAAGAAGATAACCAGCAAAATCAACTAAAACAGATCAACTATGGGTAACAACAATTCGATGGTCATTGTGATGTTTGAGGAAATCAAAGGTTTGCTCAAATCCATTGAGAAAAAACTGGATGAAAAGGCTATCGTGAAAGAAATACCTCCCGTTTCGGAAACTATAACAGAACCCAAACCGGAATCAAAACCCGATATGATAAAGCCGGAGCATCTAATCCGGGTGATCGCATTTCATTTGCAGAATACAGAACAAAAAATCGGTCAGGTTTCAGAATCAGTCCGGGAATCAGAAAAGCGTGTTTTGTCTCGGATGGAAGAGCTCAAACACATAACCATTAGTCAGAAACCGGATTCAAATGTTCGTCATCACCATGTGGTTGATCTTAAATCCTCAAAAGTGGTAGTAACAATAGTTTCACTTTCTGTTTTGCTCCTGGCTTCCTTGTTTGGTAACATCAGCCTGCTCAATGCAAAATCACGGATGTCGGACAATGATATGAAGTACCGGTATATCCAGTCGACTAATGGCATCAACCGGGAAGGCCTAAACAAACTTGAAGATGTTTTTTATTATCACCGGGATAAGAAAAAAATCCGGGAAATACAAAAAGATATTTTATTCTATGAGCAAAATGCAATTGATCGTTTAAGGGAAATTGATCGTAAATAAAGTTAGTTGAATGACCAAAAATAGTTTTAATTCACTTCTATGAATTTTGATAAAGTTTGATTAACTTTGGTCAAAATCGTTCTTTTCATCGTTCATTTACAAGAAAATAAATGTTTAAAATTTAGGTGCCCTAATAGGTGCCCAAGATTGAAACAGGATCATATATATAATTGACAACCAATATTTAAGAGATTATATCCTTCGCCCGGCTACCCCGACAAAATGGGGTTCCAAACCCAACCAAAAAGCCACAAATCATTGATTTTGTGGCTTTTTGGTCTTTTATCACATCAAAACATACCCACTTAAATCAGTTGGTATGTGAACGATCCTGTGACCTTTTTTAGTTTTACATCCGGGACACCTATCTCGTTATAAGTCAACAAATATGGCATGCGGATGTAGTTCTACCGGGAATTCATGCAGGGTGCTGCTCACCGCTTAAAGTCCTATTTATTGTGGTCATTTTATAAGTTTATTCTTTTATAATCTTTTTAATGATAGTAGAAGTATCATCTTGAACTCTAATATAGTACATGCCTGATGTTATTTTTGAAAGATTAAGATTAAGACTGATTTCATCAGTTTTTTTTTCAACTATTAGATGTCCATATAAATCAAATAGTGAAACTTTTTTTCGATCTGCTGATTTATTAAAATCTAATGTCAGATTTGATTTTACAGGATTTGGATAAATTGAAACGATGGGACTCAAGGTATTAATGAAATCATTAGTTGTTAGTATTGTTTCAATAGTTTTAACCGTCTCTGAAGAACAGTTATTCAGCATTACAGTTAACGATATTTCTTTTTGTCCAGAACTTCTCCATGCAACATGGTATGGACCTTGGCCTGAACCTGATATAATTTCTCCTTCGTTAAAATCCCAATGGTAGATAGCCGTCGAGGGTGCATTCCCTGTATATTTTATGACGTAAAAACCATATCTAGAATCCTCCACCACTTCAAAAAGAGAACTTAGCTCATATACTCCTAAAGATGTGGAATTAGACATAATTTCTCCAACACTGTTTTTGATGAGACAAGAGTAATTCCCAGCATCTTCAATACTTACATTTGCAATTTTATAGGTAGCTTTTGTCGCGTTATCAATAGGATTGTCATCTTTCATCCATTGGAATTTAAAATCGGGCCTACCTGAGACTTTCACTTCAAAAAAAGCGGAATCGCCAATACAGGTATTTCTGGATATTGGATGTAGTGAAATATTTGGACGGATCAAACTTGAATCAACTTCCAATTTATAAAGCTCATAACCAATCGAATCGGCATAATTGGCATTAAAATAAAGATCTCCCTTAAAATTAACTATTGAAGAAGATTCTAAAGCATTCCATCTTGTTATTGAATCAGGCAAAGCAGGGTAAGTATTCTGAGAGGTGCCATCAGTGATCCATAGTTGTTTGTTGTATCTCCCGGAAACAAATACAATTTTTCCTTTCCATTCGACAAAAGAAGATGCGTATTCAATTTCATTACCATCATTTGACAAAATTTCTATTGTACTATCTGCGGTTCCATTTGAAGCCCATAATTGCGAGTTTAAATCATTAACATTTTGACGTGCACCAAAAAATAATTTATTCCGTAGTACATACAAATCTGAATAATCCAAGCCTCCGCCATTTAAAAATATATCTTTTACCAGATAAGTTGTATCTCCATTTGTACACCAAAGTTCATTTCCGTGAATTCCATCATCAGCAATAAAATAAAGGGTATCTCTAAAAATAGTAAATCCATGTGGGTTTGAACCTCTCTCTTTTGTTTCATTTATATCTTTAAATAATTTGGTTCCTGAATTTGTTCCATCGCAAACCCATAATTCAGAACCTAAACTATCAATGTTTGCTGTGAAATAAAGTTTATTTTTATACACTTTTGATGGAAACCCTGATGGTACATACCCATTATCTATAGCCTTGAATTCGTAAGTTCCATCAACAGTTCCATCGGTTACCCATAATTGCGCCATGGTGCCGAAGTGATTTTGGCAAGAAAAAAACAGTTTGTCGTTAAACTCAATAAACCCTGAAGGTTCTCTGTCGCCAGTCCCGGTTTTCGTCAACATAACTGTCCCATCAGTTGTCCCATCAGTTACAAATAATTGACTTCCATACCAGGTGTCTGCCTGGAAATATGCTTTATCTTTAAAAATTTTGAAATGCCTCGGTTCCGACCCATCCACTGATGAATAATTGGAGTTGTTCGGTTTAATATCTTTAATCATTCTGGTGTTATTCGGTGTTCCATCCGAAATCCACGGTTCGTACCCTAAATAACCATCATTGGCTGTGTAAATAATTTTATTACCCCATACAGTCATGCCATCTATTACAACAGGCGGATAATTTGAGTTTGCAGCAATTATGCGCACAGTTCCTTTATCTGTCCCATCTGAAGTCCACAAATCATAGAAATTTGAATTGGGGTCCAAGGATGCAATAAACATGAGTTTATCCGGAAGAACTTTAAAATTTCTTGGCCACGAAGAATTGTCATTGGAATTGGACGATGAAACCTGCTTAATATCTTTTACCAATACCGCCTTCAAGGTATCCTGACAAAACGAATTAATAACCAATATGTTTACAAAAGCGATCGTACAAATGAAGATTTTCATAATAATCATTCAATATTTACAACGACAGTTAATAATTTATCTAATTCTTATAACATCTGCATATAAAGTCTGCACAATGTCTATTATTCTTTTCAACTAATTATCATTAAACTTTACAAAGTAACTAAAGCTGACAATTTACACTTAAAAGCTGATTAAATTTAGCTTTGTTGTCCGCACCAAAACCCTAATTTTCATATCTTTTTTGTTAACGCAGGTCATTTGTTCCTGTCATGTTTTATTTCTGTTTATCAATGTATTGTCCAGCTAAATATACAAATTCTCAGTGAAACCGTCTGCTGAATCTTTTTATTGAATTTCTCTGTCGAGATGAAAAATTGAACTGTCAAGCCCCGAAAATCTATACTAAACATCTGTTTGCGTAGCCCTTTTAGTTAGCTAAAACATAGGAAACTACACGCAAGGGCGGACTCCGGACGATTTCCCGATTCATTCAAAGCAACTCTACATAATAATCACTCCTGATTGTGGATATTATTCTCTTTTCACTTCTGTAAATCCATATTAACCTATAGGTTTTAGAATTGATGCACACACATCAGCTTTGCACAGCAATATTCTACAAATGACATTTTGACACATAAAACAATAATAAAACATCATTTTTACATATATTACTTAATAATACAAAACAAATGATATAAAAATCACTAATTAAATATCTAATTAACATTCAATTAATATAGAATGAATATTATTGCAGAATAAAAGATGTTTTAGTATTTAATCTAGTTAATCATTCAGTCCATCAAAATATAAAACCACTATAACTAGTCAGCCTAAATATTACCACTAAAAAAAAACTACAATGAAAGTAACACAAACAATCGGCAAGGCTGAAGCGATTAACTTATTCAGCCTAAAAACTCCACAAATGCGTGCCTTCCATTTAACCTGGATGGCCTTTCTAATCAGTTTTTTCGCTTGGTTTGCCATTGCCCCGCTCATGGCTGTTGTTCGCGAAGAGTTTAATCTAACCAAATCGCAAATTGGTAACATCATCATTGCTTCTGTTTCGATTACCATTTTTGCACGACTGCTGATTGGCTGGATATGCGATAAAATCGGACCTCGGATTACATATTCGGTTCTTCTGATAGTAGGGGCAATACCTGTCATCATGATCGGATTTTCGCACAGCTACGAGACTTTCATCATTGCCCGGCTGGCAATTGGTGCAATTGGCGCTTCGTTCGTTATCACACAGTATCACACTTCGGCCATGTTTGGATCGAATGTGATCGGCTCGGCAAATGCAATTGCTGCCGGATGGGGCAATTTGGGCGGTGGCTTGGCTCAAATCATTATGCCATTGATTTTTGCAGGCTTTGTTGCACTCGGATTCACCAATTCGCTTGCATGGCGTTACAGCATGATCATTCCCGGCGCTGCTATGATTCTGATGGGTTTTATCTATTACAAATTTACACAGGATACTCCTGAAGGCAACTTCAAAGACATAAAACGGAACAGTGAAGAAGGGAAGAAAAACCTGGAGCCGGTTAAAATCGGTGAGATATTGAAAGATCGCAGGGTTTGGATCTTGTTTTTCATCTATGGTTGTTCGTTTGGAGTAGAAATCACTATAGACAATATTGCTGCGCTCTATTTTAAAGATACGTACGGTTTATCACTTGCTACAGCCGGAATTCTGGCTGGAATATTCGGGTTCATGAATATTTTCGCACGGGCGCTCGGAGGAATCATCAGCGACAAGGTAAATAAGACCAAAGGATTACGGGGAAGAACCTGGGTTTTAGGTACCAGCCTCTTTCTCGCCGGACTCGGAATCGTCATGTTCTCAAGAATGAATGGATTAGTCATGGCCGTTGTTTCACTGGTAATTTTTGCGTTGTTCGTTAAAATGGGCAACGGAGCAACCTACTCGGTAGTTCCTTACATGAACAAACGGGCAATTGGTATGGTATCTGGAATAGTCGGTGCAGGTGGCAACCTTGGCGCCATGCTCATGGGATTTGTTCTGAAAATGGAAGGCGTAACTTACCAGCATGGCCTCATGTACATTGGCATGGCAGTCTCGCTCATTTCCCTTTCCGCTTTCTTTATTGTACCTCGCCTGTCTCTGTCTGATAACCTTGACAGCACACTGCAACCCGAAATAATACCGGTTCCGGTTGAAAATGGAATTCACAAACATTAATCCATTCTTACTTAAATTACAGACCGAATGCAACAATGAGTCATTTGACAAAGCCATATAAATCGACTTGCTCCTATTGTGGGGTTGGATGCGGTGTAATCGTAACCAAAAATAAGAACGGGAAAGTTTCAGTAAAAGGAGATCCTGATCACCCGGTAAATAAAGGAAAACTTTGCTCAAAAGGTCTGAATCTTCATTATGTGGTGAATAAAACTGACGACCGGCTTCTTGTTCCGCAAATGCGCGCTGCAAAAGGTTATCCGCTGAAACAAGTTGAATGGCCGGTTGCTGTTGAACGTGTTTCGCAGGTTTTCAAAACCCTCATTGAAAAATTCGGCCCCGACTCGGTTGGATTCTATGTTTCAGGCCAATGCCTGACCGAAGAATATTACGTGGCAACCAAGTTGGCCAAGGGCTTTTGGAAGACAAATAACATTGATACCAATTCGCGCCTGTGCATGAGTTCGGCTGTTGTTGGCTACAAAATGCAGCTTGGCGAAGATGCTGTTCCGATTGCCTACGAAGACATTGAGCTGGCCGACTGCTTTTTTATAACTGGAGCCAATCCGGCCTGGTGCCACCCCATTTTATTCCGGAGAATTGAAGCTCACAAAATGAAAAATCCGGATGTCAAAATTATCGTGGCCGACCCGCGCCACACACAAAGCTGTTCGGTGGCCGATTTGCACCTGCCACTCAATCCCGGAACCGATGTTTTTCTGAACAACGCGATTGGGCGTTGCCTGATTGAAGATGGAAACATTGATCAGAAATTCATCAACGAACATGCCACCGGCTTCAAGGATTACCAACAGAAAGTGATGGAAACTTCGCTCGAAAAAGCTGCTGAGATCTGTGGTGTTTCGATTGAAGATATCCGGCTTGCCGCCAGCTACATCGGTAATGCCAAAGGCTATATTTCGATGTGGGCGATGGGCCTCAACCAAAGCGTGATCGGGGTAAACAAAAACCTTTCGCTCATCAATCTTTCGCTCATTACCGGGCAAATCGGCAAACCCGGATCGGGGCCATTTTCGCTGACTGGCCAACCCAATGCGATGGGCGGCCGTGAGGTTGGTGGAATGTGCAATTTATTACCTGCCCACCGCGATCTGGCGAATGAAAATCACCGCAAAGAAGTGGCCGACTTCTGGGGAGTCGAAAATATTCCGGCGAAACCCGGCTATTCGGCGACTGAAATGATTGATGCCCTCGACTCCGGAAAGCTGAAAGCTATCTGGATCATTTGCACCAATCCGTTGGTGAGTTTGCCCAATTCGGCCAAAGTTGAAGCGGCCCTGAAAAAAGCGAAGTTCGTTGTCGTTCAGGATATTTCAGAAAAATCGGACACCGTTCCTTTTGCTGATGTGGTCTTTCCGGCGGCTGGTTGGCTCGAAAAAGAAGGAACCATGACCAACTCCGAACGCCGGATCAGTTACCTCGAGAAAGTAATTGATGGCCCCGGAAAAGTCCTTCCCGACTACGAAATTATTTGCCGTGTTGCTCGCCAGATGGGCTATCCCGGGTTCGAATTCAGGAACAGTCAGGAAGTATTTGATGAATACAAGCAGCTAACCGCCGGAACTCATATTTCCATCGAAAAACTGGATTACAATTACCTGAAGGAAAAAGGCACGGCACAATGGCCATTTTTGGGGAAAGATGACGGACGTGCCAAACGACTTTTCGAAGACGGACGTTTTTTTACTCCTGACCAAAAAGCCCGAATTTTGGCCGTTAATCCTGAAAATGAATCTGAACCGCCGACATCGGAATATCCGCTGGTGCTTACCACATGCCGCGTTCGCGATCAATGGCACACGATGACACGCACTGGAAAGGTTGAAAAACTGCGCCAGCACATTGATGGCTCTTTTCTGGAAATGAATTCCAAAGATGCCGATTCACGACACTTAAACGATGGCGATATCGTTGAGATTTTGGGGAACCGCGGCACAGTGCAGGTTCCTCTTAAAATTACCGACGAAATCAAGGCTGGCGTAGTGTTTCTGCCCATGCACTGGGGCAAAATCTTCTCCGGGAATTCGGTTCGCACCAATAATCTAACGCTCGATCTGGTCGATCCGAAATCGAAGGAACCCGACTTTAAATATTCTGTAGTTGAGGTCCGGAAATTCAGGAAAGAAAAAGAAACAATACTCATTGCAGGCGCAGGCGCTGCTGCGCTTGAGTTTGTCCGCGCATTTCGCAAGAAAAATACGTCTGACGAAATAATCATCCTGTCGAAAGAAACCGAAGCCTTTTACAACCGAATTTTATTGCCCGATTTTATCTCCGGAAGTTTAAGCTGGACCAAACTTCAGAAAACGAACAAGGAGGAGTTGGCACAACTGAACGTACAACTTATTGCAGGGGTTGGACTGAAAAAAATTGATAAAGATAAAAAGCTTGCGTATGGAACAAAAGGTCAGCAATATACCTACGACAAGTTAATTTTAGCAACCGGTTCGCGGGCAAATTCGCCCAAAGCACTATGGGCATCCTATCCACGGGTTTATACCATCCGCGATATAAAAGATGCTGAACTGTTTAATCACGAGTTGAAAACCGACGATCGCATTTTGGTGGTTGGCGGCGGACTTTTGGGCCTGGAAATGGCTGGAGCACTGCTCGAACTCGGTATCGACACTTCGTTGGTGAACCGGAATCCACGTTTGATGGACCGCCAACTCGACGATGAATCGGGTACTATGCTGAAGGAAATCCTTCAGGAAAAAGGATTGACTATTTTGTTTAACGACGAAATCAGTCAGGTGATCCCAGTTGAAAATAGACATTCGTACGAAGTAACTTTCAAGAGTGGAAACCGCGTCAGGTATAACGCCATTGTGTTGGCGGTGGGCACCCGACCGAATATCGAATACGCGACCGATGTACTGCAACTGCGGCGCGGAATTTTGGTGAACGAATACCTGCAAACCAGCGACCCACACATTTTTGCCATTGGCGAAATCGCCGAATTTAAAGGCAACCTCTACGGAATTACCTCGGCAGCCGAAGAACAGGCGCGCGTTTTAGCCGCATACCTTCACGGAAATACTATGAGCTTTTACTCCGGATCGGTACTGATGAATCTGCTCAAATTTCCCGGAATCGATTTGTGTTCAATCGGCCTGTCAACCATTCCCGACGATTCGGGTGAGTACGAGGAAGTAGTATTTCTGGACCGTGCAGAACGCTATTACAAAAAATGCATCGTGAAAGGCGATGTGTTGGTTGGCGCAATCCTGATGGGCGACAAAGCCGAATTCACTGAATTCAGGAAACTGATTGTGCAAAAAACCGAGCTGGCGGGTTTGAGGAAGAAACTACTTCGAACAGGAAAAGCGAGCGAACCCATGCTGGGAAAAATAATTTGTTCGTGCAACAATGTAGGCGAAGGAAATATCCTGAAAGTCATTGAAAAAGGAAGTACCGACCTTGATTCGGTTTGCGAGAAATCGGGCGCCGGATTGGGTTGTGGCAGTTGCCGTCCCGAAATTAAGGAGATCATGAAAGAGTTCAGCCAACCCATATTAATCACCTGAATATGAATCGTAAAACTGAACTTTCCAGAGTTTTGACCAAAGGAGGAGTTTTGACTCCCTCCTACCTGAACAACATTTTAGATGTGGCCGAAAAGGCTGGCAACGACACCGTTTTCTTCGGTTCGCGGCAGGACATTATTTTCTATCGGAATCAAATGTCAGATTCAGCCAATGTTCAGGAAAACTCCGGAAATGTTCTATTTTTCGACCGCGAATATGCCTATCAGAATGTCGTTTCGTCGTATGTCTGTGTCGATATTTTGCCGTCAACAGCCTGGGTGCATTCCGGCACTTACCTAAATGTGCTGGATCAAATTGAGTACAAACACACGCTTCGGGTGAACATTGTCGATCCCAAACAAAACCTGGTGCCACTGTTCTTCGGAAATCTAAATTTTATTGCCTCGCAAACCCCAAATTATTGGTTTTTGTACCTGAAATTTGGGGAACAGGAAGAAGCAAAAAAATGGCCCGGACTTATTTTTACCAACGACATTGCCAGCATAGCCATTCACCTCGAAAAGATGTGGATAAAAACTCCGGAAATCACCATAGAGCAACTCATCCACGGGTTACCGCTAAAATTTCCGGTTCACACCTTCGAAAGCGATGAGAAACTCCGCATTCCCGAAGGATTTTTTCCATACTACGAAGGATTGAACAAAAATGAAAACGACGAAACCTTTTGGGCCGGATTTTATTGGCGAAATAACAGGTATCCGATACAGTTTCTGCGCGAAATAAGCCGTTTATGCAATCAAACCGGGCTGGGCAAAATTTGCATCACGCCCTGGAAAACCTTTCTGATTAAAGCAATATCGCCCGAACATAAAATATTCTGGGAAGCGTTGATTGGTCGGTTCGGCATTAATATGCGGCATTCGTCGTTCGAGCTCAACTGGCATTTGCCGTTGCTTGACAAAGAAGCCTACAAACTTAAAAAATTCATCGTTTCACGATTCGACCTGTTCGACATCCGCACTTTCGGAATTTCATTTTCCATCCAAACCAAACCGATGGAGCTGTTTACCAATGTGGTAATTAAAGTAGAGGGAAGATTAAATTTACCTGCCTGGATGGATATTTTCCGAACCTATTCCATATCTTATGCTTACGACTTCAACCCAAATAGCAGTCAGTATCTTCTGTTTGAGCAAAATATCAGTAAAAATGACTTGCCACAAAAACTCAATGAACTCACCAAACGTTACTACGCTGAGATATCTGTACCCGGCCGTGATGCGTGGATGAAACCAGCGAAAAGTATCACAACACAATCGTTTGTGATTCAGAAATGTAGCATCTGCGGTACCGTTTACGATCAACGTTACGGAGATGTGTTGGCAGGAATTAAGGCCGGAACGCCTTTTAAAATGCTCCCGCTAAATTACAGTTGCCAGGTTTGCGAAAGCCAAAAGTCTGAATTTGAAACGGCAGAGATTGTAGAAGTGCTTGAATAGTAAAAGGAGGAATAAATCGGGATGATTACAGATCAATATGGGCGGAGGTTCGAAAAATTAAGGGTAAGCCTGATCAACGATTGCAATTTTGCATGTGTGTATTGCGTGGGAGAGGAAACTGGCATCGGAGGTAAAAAGTTCATAGGCTCACTTTCACCTGAATTTTCGGTAGAAAAGGGAAGTGAAAAGCTCAGAACCGACGATTTTATGCAGCTAATTTCTGCCATGCATGCTATCCTGAGCCTGAAAAGCATCCGTTTGACAGGAGGCGAACCACTGTTGTACGGCGAATTAATTCCACTCATCCGGCAAATCAAAGCATTGGGAATCGATGATATCCGCATGACCACCAACGCCTTTTACCTGAAAGGAAAAGTGAACGATTTAATCGCCGCCGGATTGCAGGCAATTAATATTTCGGTGGATGCCATTGATCCGGTAATTTTTGCCCGAATGTCGCGGAATAACCATACAGAGCGGGTTTTTGAAGGCATCAATGAAGCCGTAAAAAGTGGAATTGAAATCAAGCTAAATGCCGTTGTTCTCCGGAACCAAAACGATTCGCAAATTATTCCTTTGCTCGAATATTCTGCCGAACGCAACATCCCGATCCGATATCTTGAACTGATGAAAATGGGCCCGATATTCAATCAACAGAAAGATCTTTTTTATCCTGAAAGCGAAATACTGGACACCATTCGGAGTAAATACGACATTCAGGAATTGCCCCGGAAAAATGGAGCAACTTCCAGATACTGGGAAACCAACACTGGGGCAAAATTTGGAATTATTGCCAACGAATCGACTCCGTTTTGCCACGATTGCAACCGGCTACGCATGGACAGCCGGGGATATTTTTACGGTTGCCTGAGCAATGCCAACGGAATACGGCTGACAGAATTCATAAACGATTGGCCTCAGCTAATCGGAAAGCTCGAAGAACTTCTGGCCATGAAACAGAAGTTAAAATTTCAGGGAAGTATATTATCTATGAGAAACATAGGAGGATAAAATGAATAAAGAAGTAGAAATAACAGTCGGCTGCTTTGCCGGTTTGCGAAAATATTTTGCAGCTACCGAACAAGTAAAATGCACAATTCCGGCAACATGCGGCGAAATTCTAGAAAAGATGCTGGCTAAAAATCCGGAAGCTGAAATCATGCTCAGCAAATGCCGCATTGCCATTGGCGAACAATTCGTTCCGCAAGATTTTGTATTGACAGAAAATGTGGTTGTATTCCTGATCCCGCCATCAAGTGGTGGTTAAATAGAATGAAACCACATAGGCATATAGAACACATAGAAATTATAAAAAGCTATGTGACCTATGTGTCTATGTGGTAAAACAAATTATTAACACATGAAATCCATTACAGATAAACCGCTAGACTACTCTACCCTATTTGCCGATTTCAGGGATCCGAATTCGGGTGCAGTTGTTCTATTCAGCGGAGAAGTTCGGGGTTCGAACCAGGGAAAGTCGGTTGACCGTTTGGAATACGAAGCCTATGTCCCCATGGCCGAATCGATGATCGCTTCAATTTTGAACGAAGCTATTGACAAATGGAATTTAAACAAGGCCATCTGTGTGCACCGGATCGGAACTGTTGAAGTGATGGGATGTGCCGTGGTGGTCATTACCGCGTCGGCTCACCGGGCATCTGCATACGAGGCAAACAAATACATCATCGACCGGGTAAAACATGAGGTGCCTATCTGGAAGCATGAATTTTTTACCGATGGAACCAGCGAATGGGGCGAAAACTGCGAATGTCATCACCAATGAAAAAACTAACCGAATCCGATAAAATCCGTTTTGCCCGCCACATTTCTTTACCAGAAGTTGGAGCTGAAGGTCAGGAACGCCTGAAAAATGCCCGGATTCTAGTGATTGGAGCCGGTGGTTTAGGAAGCCCGTTACTCACCTATCTGGCAGCTGCCGGAATTGGTCATATCACTATTGTTGACGACGATGTGGTCAGTCTGGGAAACCTTCAACGCCAGATACTTTACGGGACAAACGATCTGGGAAAAAAGAAAGTGCATTTGGCACAATTGCGCATCAACGCCATTTATCCTGAAACCGAAGTGGTATGTTTGGATTTCAGGATTACTTCTGAAAATGCAGATGAATTAATTCAGGCTGCAGATGTGGTGGTTGACTGCACCGACAATTACAAAACACGCGCACTTCTTGGCGAAAAAACCCGGCATCATGCCATTCCGTTGGTTTTTGCCTCGGTACTAAATTACGAAGCGCAAGTCACCGTTTTCAATTATCAGGGCGGTCCGTGTTTGTCCGATTTGTTTCCTGAACTTCCTCCGGATGGATTGTTTCTTGAAACTGAAATTGGATTATTAGGCGTTTTGCCTGGAGTTGCCGGAACTTTACAGGCCAGCGAAGTACTGAAAATCATTGTTGGGCATGGCGAAGTTTTATCCGGAAAACTGTTGGTTTTTTCATTACTCGAAAACCGGTTTAATGTGTTCCGGTTTTAAAGTCCAAGTGCCCTTTTAACCACCAGCAATGTTTCATCAGAAAATTGAATCTTCATAGCTTCCTGATGTCCTTTTTCCGACATTTTATTCCAGGTCTTTAAAATGACGGTTGCCATGTTCAATTCGCTTTTTGCACGGATAAAATCGTCCAGATAAAACTCCATAAAAACCAGGCAAACCACATCTTCCAGCGTTTGCGCTTCCGGATTGGTAAAGATATTTTCCTTTTTAACAATCAATTTTACCCGATCGGCAAATTCAGCTCCGAATCCTGCCCCAAGTATAATTTCTCTTGCTTTCTGAAACTGATAATCAGACAGGTAATTACGCCACTGGTAATATCCAATACGACCTTCCGGAAAACTCGTTCGTTCTATTTCCCATCGGCAAAGATGTTGGCAGTTGGCCGCGATGATTAACTCAGTTGAAGCTTCCGGAGAGAAACTCTTTAACCGTTCTGTTATTCGCCTGATGTAAAGCCATTCAGCCGGAAAAACTTCGTTATTCCACGTTTCCCGATTCGGATCTTTTTGGTGTGCAACTGTAAGTTGTAAAAGAGTATTATCCAAACTATTTAAAATATCCATTTTTATAAATATTCAATTATATTCTACCAATAAGACAACACAATCAAGTAATTGTTTTCTTTTCGTTAATAAATAGATAACACACAAACTATTTGCAATATTTTTTATTCTTTTGAAATAAAGATATAAATATACTTATCTCCTGAGATAAACAGGGGGCACAATTCTGAAATATAACAAATTTCAAGAACTGCATTCAAAAATAAAGGGGTATTTCGAAATAACAACAAAACTACTCTCAAGATGAAAAAGAAAATTATACTAATAGGAAACGGAATGACAGGATTCCGGTTTTGCGAAAAGTTTGTTGAATCAGGAATGAGCGCAGATCATGAGTTGCTTGTTTTTGGCGAAGAAAATACTCCGGCCTACGATCGTGTTCATTTAACTTCATTTTATACCGGCACTACGGCCGACGAACTTTTGCTTGCCCCGGCCAACTGGTACGCCGACAACCAGATCACACTCAAATCGGGCGACCGGATTGCGGCAATCAACAGAAACGAAAAGAAAGTTATCTCGGAACATGGACACTCCTATTCGTATGACATTTTAGTTTTGGCGACCGGATCATCCGCCTTCGTTCCACCAATTCAGGGTGTTGACAAAAAAGGCATTTTTGTTTACCGCACGTTTGACGATATTCTGGCCATTAAAAAATACATTCCAAAGGCAACAAAAGCGGCCGTAATTGGCGGTGGATTGCTTGGTTTGGAAGCTGCTAAAGCCGTAATGGACGATGGATTGAAAACGAGTATCATTGAATTTGCACCACGGCTGATGCCACGTCAACTCGACGAACTGGGCGCATCCATGCTCAGGCACAAACTCGAATCGTTCGATCTGGAAGTATTGCTGAACAAAAGCACCGAGAAAATATTAGGAAATGGTAAGATTACAGGAATGCAATTTACCGATGGTTCGGTTTTGGAAACTGATTTGCTGGTTATTTCCGCAGGGATTAAACCACGCGACGAGTTAGCCAGATCGTGTGATCTGGAAGTTCACCCACGCGGTGGAATTGTGGTAAACAGCAAAATGGGAACTGCCGATGAGTCGATTTTTGCGATTGGCGAATGTGTGGTTGTCCATGGAATGGTTTGGGGTCTGGTGGCGCCATGCTACGAAATGGCCGAAGTGTTGATCGCTAATTTGAGAAATGGACAGAGAGAATTTTTAGGGTTTGACCTTTCATCAAAACTCAAATTAATTGGCACCGATGTGGCTAGTTTCGGCCATGCGTTATCAGAACCCCATCATGGTCGGACCATCGTTTACGAAAATAAAAGCAGGGGAGTTTACAAACGGTTGAACGTTTCGCTGGACGGAAAATATCTGCTCGGTGGGATTCTGGTGGGCGATGCCGAAGAATATAACCTCCTGAAACAAATCGTAAACAACAAAATTAAACTTCCTGAAAATCCGGAAGACCTGATTCTGGGTTCTCGCGGCGGAGGTGGCGCCGGAATCAGTGTTTCAGATCTACCCGACGAAGCGGTGATCTGCTCATGCGAAAACATCAGCAAAAAGACCATTCTTAATGCCGTTGAGATAGATGGCGCCGAATCGGTTCCACTGATTAAAAAGTGTACCAAATCCGGAACCGGATGTGGCGGCTGCGTGCCCATGCTCGATGATTTGCTGACTTTTTCGATGAAATCACGTGGAAAAGAAGTCAGGAAAGTGATATGCGAACACTTCAGTTATACCCGACAGGAATTGTTCGATCTGATTAAAGTGGACGAAATAAAAACGTACCCGGAATTACTAAAAAAATACGGAACCGGTTATGGGTGTGAAGTCTGTAAACCGGTGACCGCATCCTTGCTGGCCAGCATCTGGAACGAGGTGGTAGCCAAACACGACACCATTCAGGATACCAACGATAGGTTTCTGGCCAACATTCAGCAACGGGGACTTTATTCCGTAGTTCCGCGTATGCCTGCCGGCGAAATTACTCCTGAAAAACTCATTGTGATCGGCGAAGTGGCCCGTAAATACGATTTGTACACCAAAATCACAGGAGGTCAGCGCATCGACATGTTTGGCGCGCGGGTCGATCTGCTTCCGGATATTTGGGAAGAACTGATTGATGCCGGATTTGAAAGCGGGCATGCATACGGAAAAGCCTTGCGAACGGTAAAAAGTTGCGTAGGTTCAACCTGGTGCCGGTTTGGGATGGATGATTCGGTTTCGTTTGCCGTTGAAATTGAAGAACGGTACAAGGGAATTCGCGCCCCGCACAAAATCAAAGGTGGCGTATCAGGCTGTGTTCGCGAATGTGCCGAAGCCCGAAGTAAAGATTTTGGCGTGATTGCCACCGAAAAAGGCTGGAACCTGTTTGTTTGCGGCAACGGAGGTGCAAATCCGCGCCATGCCGACCTGCTGGCTTCTGATTTGGACAAGGAAACAGTGATTAAATACATCGACCGGTTTATCATGTTTTACATTAAAACAGCAGAACCGCTTACCCGGACCGCCAAATGGCTGGGCAGCATGGAAGGCGGATTGGGTCACCTGCGCGATGTGGTGGTAAACGACTCGCTGGGGATTGGCGAGAAGCTGGAAGCCGATTTGCAGAAACTGGTTGAAACTTACCAGTGCGAATGGAAAGAGGTGGTGAATAATCCTGAATTAAGAAAAAAGTACCGGCACTTTGTAAATTCAGAAGAGACTGATTCGAACATTAAGTTCGTTGCATTGCGCGATCAGAAAATGCCGGCCAAATAAATGATGCGAAGGGGCTTTGCCCCTATGACCCCAATTCCTTTTTTGTCTTGACACAAAAAAGGAATCAAAAAAAGTCAAGACTCTGTTCGCTTCACACGAAAAACTAGCGCTTGACGACTAAAATCTTTTAAACTCGCCTACGGCTCAAACAGAAAAGATTTTTTCACGTCGTCTTCACTTGTTTTTCGGCTCACCGAACAAGGTCGGATGTTAAAAGGAAGAGCAGATTTGTAATTTGGGTAAGAGTACCGACATTCAAAAAACAGAAACTATGGAAACAAAAGAATGGGTTAAAACAGCATCAGTCGATAAATTTCCGGCAAATGCCGGAGCATGTGTTCTGGTGAACGGGGAACAAATTGCAGTATTCAACTTTGCCGAAGAAAATAGATGGTATGCCACTCAAAATCAATGTCCACACAAAGGTGAGATGGCCATTTCGCGTGGGTTGACCGGAGATTCGAACGGGACCCCGAAAGTGGCCTGCCCGTTTCATAAAAAATCATTTTCGCTCGAAGACGGAACCTGCCTCACGGACGAAGATTACGAGCTGAAAACTTATCCGGTAAAAATTGAGGATGGGTTTGTCTATATCGAAATAGAATAGCAAGACTCCAATTGAAGGATTCGGGAGGTACCCTGGCACAATAGGGTTTCAAACCCAATTAAAAGTCACAATTGTTGATTTTGTGACTTCTGTTTTATCAGTTTGAAATAGGGGAAGCTATGACCGACTTTTGTGTATGTTTATGCCTTGACTGATGGATTTGAGGATCGTACAATAAGAGTTCGATGGTAAATTGGCTCCCGATACCTGTTTCGCTCTCAACCCAAATCTTTCCCCTCATCGCATCGACAAATTCTTTACAAACAGAAAGTCCTAATCCGGTACTCATTTGGCCTGCAGTATCAGGAGTCGTCTTTTCAGAATTGATTTCGAACAACGAATCAAGTTTGACCTGTTCAATCCCTATCCCCGAATCCTTTATGCAAATTTGAGCAAATGGGCCATTAGCCTCATACCAAACTATAATTTTCCCACTTTCATGCGTAAACTTAATGGCATTGTTTACTAAATTCCTGCAAATGGTCTTCACCATATTCCGGTCAGCCCATACCACAAGATCTTTTTGTTCCAAACAATCAATCGAAATGTGTTTTTCCGCAGCAATGGGACCATAAAGTTCAATACATTCTGAAAATATACCACTTAAGCTCAACGATTCAAATAAGGGTTGTAAGTTTTCTGTTTGGCTCTTAGCCCAACTTAGCAGGTTATCGGTCAAATCCAGGATTTGATCGGTTTTCTGATCCATCATTTTAACAGCCTCTTCAAGTGAATCATATTCTTTATCCTGAATGTAAAAACCGATTAAGCTCGAAATATTGAAAATGGAAGCTAATGGACTTCGGAGATCGTGGGCAATGATACTGAACAGCTTGTTTTGTGTATTCAGCGATTTCTGAAGTTTTATATTCTGTTCATACAACTGATTTTTTTGATCGAGTATGCTTTTGCTTTGAATATGTAAAAGTTTATTGACTTTTTTGTAGTAGTAAAAGAAATATATGAAAACGCCCAGGGTAATACTGACAAGTATAATAGTTAGTATCAAATAATTGTGCTGGGCATGTTGAATCAGTATTTGATCTTCCTTGTGTTGGTTTTCCTTTTCCAGCAGAGTAATCTGAGTGTTCTTCTTTTCGGTTTCGTATTGTTTTTCAAGCTCTAAGACTTTTGCTGTAGTTTCAATTTTGTACAGGCTGTCCTTTATTAAATTGTATTTCTGGTAATAGCTTAGTGCGGTAGTCAAATCTTCGATATTGCCCCTGTAATACCCCAGATTCCAATAAGTGAGGTACAGATTATTATAATTCCCCATGATTGCGCTCGGGCTTTTAATTTCCTGCGCAATCTTCATGGCCAGATTATAATATTCTTTGGCCTTATAATATTCTTTCCGATCATAATAAATGGCTCCCAAAACCCGGTAACAACGCTCTATTTTTATCCGGGCACCAATTTTCAGGTATGTTTCCAATGATTTTGTAATATATTCCTGCGCTTCATTATACCGTTTTTGACTGTAGAAAAGAGCTCCTAAATTGTAAGTAATTGCAGCCTGATTAGACGGGGAGTTGGTTTTTGTAATCTCATTATACGCCTTATTGAAAAATTCTTCTGTTTTATCATACTTTTTCATAGCGGCATAAACATTCCCTTTGTTTTGGAAAAGTGCGTACCGATGTAAAGCATCCATTTGGTTAAAATAACTGTTTTCCAGCACATCGAAGTATTTTAATGCACCGGTGTAATCTTTCATTTTGCGGTGAGTAGTTGCCAGCGAATTTAGAATTTCAAATCTAAGGTCAAAAGGATCACTATCTTTTATAATTTTTTCTGCCTGAAGTAAATTCTCAACTGCTAAAGTAAAATTGTAATCATCCTGCAATATTTCAGCAAGAGCCAAATGCACTTTTATTTCTTCTAAACGACACTTTTGTTCTTGCGTTTCTTTTAAAACTTTTTCGAGCAATACTTTGGAGGAGTCGGGATACCCAAGCTTAAATAAGGTTTTCCCACGGTACATTTGTGCTTCCCAAATGCCATTTCGGTATTTAATTTTAGCAGCCCTTTGTTCGATTTCTTTACTTAAAACAAGTGTACTGTCCAGATTTCTGTCTATCAGTTGTTTTAAATCACCAAGCATGTTTTGTATGGCAAGGGTATCGCCCATCGTATTTATTTGCGCGAGACTTTCCTTACTGATAAGACCGCAAAAAATAAACATCATTAACAAGAGGAGCTTTTGCATGTCCGGCATCTATTGTGATCTTGACTTTAAGCAACTGAAAGTAAAAAAACAGCACGTTTTTTATAACAAAAAAGGTGTTTTATAGAAACACCTTTTTCTCTGACACCCAAAATATTAGTTATGGATTTGAATCGCCAAAGTCAATGGTCGTATTAGCACCGGCGGCGGTACATAAACCACCTTTAACCGACTCAAGTTCTTGATCAGCTAAAATGTCAGATGATAAAGAATCAAGATTTTTCATTTTTTTGAATCTTAATTAATACTATTAACAAATCTAATATTTTCTGAAATATAACCCAATATTTATATAATTTCTTTAGCAAATTGGTGGGTATTCTCCTTTTTTTTTGTTGTAATAGTATTGATAAATTTATCTACCGTACTTATGGGTGCACATCTTCAAAATCAATAGATGTATCCTCTCCTGCGGCAGGGCCAAATTTACCTTCTGAAACCGATATTTCTGTACAACACAGAATTTTCTTGTATTTGGCAGACTTATCCAACGCGACATTTACGGTCGTGGAAAAAATTGGATTTTCAGGACCATTAACCAATTGGGTAGTATCAGAGAGGGTAATGATAACTCCCCAACAAGAATCATTACCCATTTTCACCTCTTCCTGGCGAATACTTGTAATTGTCTGATTTTTTGTGGCAGAAACAATCACCCCAAGTTCATACTTTTTGGTGCTTTTACCTAAACTTAAATAAGGTTTGTAAGTCTTCATGAAATTTGAGTTTTGAAATTATATTCTTTAATTTTAATTGAATTACAAGCAAACCTTGTAAAAATACCACGATTATCAGAAAAACAGCTTAATTAACGAATAAATTTTTATTTCGACTTATCCTGCCAATAAATACATTGTTAAAAAACGAGCATTTTCATCTTTTTACGAATTTCAATAAACAAATCGACTTCAGGAATGCCTATTGGCTGCTATAACGTGAAGAACAAATAAAAAAAGACCGCAAATTATTAATTTGACAGTCTTTTTCGCTACAACTCCCACAAACAATTAAAATCAAACCATTATCCTAATTTATTCCCTACGGGAATGCTAAAGCAAAAGCGACTGCCTTCTCCTAAAACGCTTTCCACCCAAATTTTACCCTTATGTTTTTCAATAAACTCTTTACAAATAATAAGTCCGAGCCCGGTTCCTACTTCATCATTCGTACCCCTTGATGAAGTTGACTTATCTAGCCGAAACAGTTCATCCATGTGTTTTTCGCTTATTCCTATACCGGTATCCGAAACGATAAAATTTAAATAATTGCTGTCAATAAACGATTTAACGACAATTTGCCCCCCTTTTTGAGTGAATTTAATCGCATTGGTTATCAGGTTTTGTAAAACAGAGCTAATCATGTTGTAATCAAGGATTGCCACCAGGGTGCTTTCAATCACCCAATCAATCCTGATTTCTTTTTTTTTCGCAATTGGAACCATAATAATCATGGTATCAGAAACCAATTCGTCGATTTTAACTTCCGTTGGCACATATTTCATGGTACCATTTTGCATGCGCGACCAAACAAGTAAATTCTGAAGCAAATCCAATATTCGTCGGGATGACTGACGAATTATTTCAGAGTACTCTATCGACTCTTCTTTATCATCTTTTCGAATGGCTTCAATCAATATTTCGTTAAATCCTAAAAGGGCGTTAAAAGGATTCATTAAATCGTGACCAATTATCGAAAAGAACTTATCTTTTTCAATCGAATCCTTAGTTACTTTTTTATTCAGATCGACAATACTTTTTTGAAACCTGGCATTTTTGTAGGCCAGTATCAGAATATACAGCGCCAGAATACAAGCAAGAATCATCAAAACAATCAAAATATTTTGCAGAAAGTTGGTCGAATTTCTGACTGAACTCAAGAAAGAGTCATTCCGCTTAATTTCAATACTCCGGATATTTCCCTTAACCTCGTTAATGAGTTTACTTATTTCAGCAATCAGGCGATTATTTAACCGGATTAAATTCAATTCACTTTGCTTTAACTCATAAGTCATTTGAATTAACTTCTGGTTATTAACCGAGCCTCCGGCATTTGGGGCTGGCAATCCCGATGATAAACGGAGTGCATGTAAATCAGGATTCTGGTTGGTTAGTTCGCCAGACGATTGGACAACCATTTTAGTATTGACGTTTTGTTGAATCTTTTCCCCAACAATCAAGGTCTTTAATTTTCCCAATAAACCTTTCCGGTATAATTCGGTGGTCTTTGTAACACTTAAAGTATCAATTCCTTTTGCCGACCGGCTACCTATATACTTTTTAATTTCAGCTTGATTCTCTTCCAGAACGACCGACGAAAAGATTAATGAATCAGTCAACAACTTTAATTTCAAGTATATATCAACCTCTTTATTCTTTTCATCGAAGATTTTTACGATGCGGTTTTCATCAATGCTATCGGAAATCATGGATTGCCTCAAAAGGTCAATATTCGCGACCAAAATACCGATCTGTTCTTTATACTTACCGAAAACAGATTGTTCGTAAGTCGTGCAATATTCATTAAAGCTGATCTCAACCAGAAACAACGATTCCATGATACTCTCTGTGCGTTGTATTTGTTCTCGGTTTTGTTGAGACAGAATTAATGCTGATTGTATCTTATTTTTTTCATTAATAACATTAATTATCAGGATAATAATTAGCACCAGAATTAATGACATAAAAATGGTAGTTGCAATTAAGCGTTTGGATATTATAAATTTCATTCGTATAAATTTTCAATTTTAGGCTCTGCAATTTTCATATCAACTTCAGTCTTTCAATGAAGTCCTCAGCGAAATAAGATAACCATTTATATACTTCCGGTTGGTCTCACCTAAAGCGAGATGGCCATTTCATCAACAGGTAAATTTTAATAATTGCTGGTTTTAGTTCTCATTTGATTGTATGAACCTGTTATCGCAATTCGCACTTCAAAAATCGGAAATATCTTCCAACAATTCTTCAACCAACAACCATACTTCGCCTATACAAATCCATTAAAATGCAATATATAAACAAGTTAAAAACATACACAAATGCAAAAAAAGCTATTTCGCAACCATCAGGAGGAAATCAATCAGGTTATCCTCAGAGGCTAAATTCAATTTTTTACGCAGCCGATACCTGGCCACATCAATACTTTGAGGATTCTGAAAGGTGAGTATTGCAATATCTTTGGAGGATAAACCCAACCGGAGTAAAGCGCAAAGTTTCCGTTCGTTGGGCGTTAAGTTGGGGTACTTTTCGTGTAAAACCTTGTAAAAAGAATCAAAAGCATTCTCGAATCTGGATTCAAAATCAATCCAGATTTGTTCGGTCATATTCATTTTAAATTTATTGCTAATCTGGCGAATCAGTTCACGCCCCTCCTTATTGGTATGCGGGTTTAACTTTGTCAGATCAGCAATCAGATTGTTATTCATTTCGTTAACGTGCATGAGTTGCAAAGTTCCCGACACCAACTCCATTTTTTTGACATTGAGCAATTCTTCGTTGGCTTTTCTCAGGTCAGAAATATCAGTAAATACGGTAATTATACCGATGGGTTGATCCTGATCGTTAAAAACTAAATTCTTTGAGATAATAAAAGTCCGGCCTCCGGGGACAACACTTTTTTCGTAAAAAAATGTTTCCCTATTCTGAATCAACTCAATATCTTTTTGAACATGAAATCCGACTTCCTCACTTAAAAAATACCGATAAACCGATTTCCCGATCAATTCAGCCTTATCAATTCCCAAAAGTTGCTCAAAAAAAGCGTTACACATCAGTAAAATTCCTTCCAGAGAGTAATAGATAACCGGGTGCGGAATGCTTGTTATTAACGAAGCAATAAACCTGTTTTTTTCTTCCAGATCACCATATTGTTGTTTCAGTGTTTTCAGTGTCTCAGTCAGCAGTAAAACATTTCGTACCCGCGCATTCAATTCCAGTTTATCAAACGGTTTTTTAAGAAAGTCGATAGCTCCTGTTTCCATTGCTAAGGCCAGATTTTCTGACGAATTCATCACTCCGGTAATCATGATCACCGGAATATCTTTAGTTGCTTCTTCTTTCTTTAATATTTCCAATGTGCGCAAACCATCCATCACCGGCATATTCCAATCCAAAAGGATCAGATCAGGCAAGTGTTCATTGGCTTTTGTAAGGCAATCTTGCCCGTTTACAGCAGTAATAATCTGTGAATTTGAATCCTTAAGCATTTTCCCATAAAGCATCAGATTCAGCGGCTCATCATCGACAAGCAGTAGTGTTGAATTATTCATTCGTTAATCATTTTACCTTTTGCCTGGTTGTAAGCTAAAAGTATTGAAACAAAATATATCAATATCATATACAATTATACAGTCGTATCCCCCTACCCATAGTCGGGAAAAATTGCAAAACTAATTGAAGAAAAAGTTTAAATATGTTCAAATAATTCGGCTATACAAAAGTAATTCTTTTTACGCCTGTTAGGTTGAGGTTGGCCTGGATGATGTAACCATCCACAAATTACAGATCAAACAATCCGACCCTTAACGCTTTGGCGAATCGTCATCCTATTGTTTTACGAATCAGGCTGAATGAATCACAAAAACGGACAAAACCAACGCAATAACCATCTCGTAACAAATACATTACTTCAAATGTACAGATAATGTATAGATCGTTGTATAGGTATTGTTAGGTATAAAAACCAGATAAAAAAGAAAGAAATTAAGACCTTTGTCCATCATAATCAACAACTGTTCAACACAAAACAACTTATACAAAAAACGCATGAAAAAGAATTTAGCAGAATTTATCGGTACCTTCTGGTTGGTATTTGGTGGCTGTGGAAGCGCCTTACTGGCAGCGGCTTTTCCACATGTTGGCATTGGGTTGGCTGGTGTTTCGCTTGCTTTTGGCTTAACCGTAGTGACTATTGCCTATTCCCTAGGGCATATTTCCGGAGCACATCTAAATCCAGCAGTTACCATTGGATTATGGGCCGGTGGCCGGATTAGTTCGAAAGAGGTCACACCCTACATTATTTCACAACTATTAGGTGGAATAGCAGCAGCTACCGCCCTGTATTTTATTGTAACCGGAAATGGCTCTGCCATTGGAAATTTTGCTGCCAACGGTTACGGAGCGCACTCGCCCGGCAATTACAGTTTGCTTGCAGCTATCTTAACCGAGTTTATCATGACCTTCATGTTTTTACTTATCATTCTGGGTTCGACCGACGAAAAAGCACCTAAAGGATTTGCCGGACTGGCCATCGGATTGGCGCTGACATTGATCCACCTGGTAAGCATCCCTGTAACCAATACCTCTGTGAATCCTGCCAGAAGCATCAGTCAGGCCATATTTGTTGGTGATTGGGCATTATCTCAGCTCTGGCTGTTTATTGTCATTCCGGTTGCAGGAGCAATACTTGCCGGGCTGGTTTACAAAACGCTATCAAAACAATAACTATTTATTATACAAACATTAAACAAGCCTCCTCTGAAAGCCAATCTTTCAGGTAAGGTTTCATCAAACAATTAAATAGACAAAAAAATGAAAACTTTTAACTCGTGTATGACCTTGTTACTGGCTGGCTCAATATTGCTGTCCAGTTGTTCTTCAACAAAAAATTCGACTAAAGGCGGTATAATCGGGGGAGCCGGAGGAGCCTTAATCGGGGCAGGAATTGGAGCACTTACCGGAAAGAATAACGGAGCCGTTATTGGCGCTGCCATTGGCGGTACTGTCGGAACAGGTGCGGGCATTCTCATCGGGAAGAAAATGGATAAACAGAAAGCTGAACTCGAAAAAATAGAGGGCGCTCAGGTGGAAGCCATTACCGATGCCAATAATTTGCAGGCTATCAAGGTTACATTTGATAGTGGGATTTTATTTGCCACCGGGAAAAGCGACCTGAACCAAACATCGAAAAACGCTTTAAGCAAGTTTGCAACTTCACTACAATCAACTCCGGAAACAGATATTACCATTTATGGCCATACCGACAATACCGGAAGTCGGGAAGTAAACGAACAATTATCGAAAAACCGGGCAACAGCAGTGGCTAAATTTCTCAATCAAAACGGCATTTTGTCAGATCGAATGACCACCGAAGGCAAAGCATATGACGAACCTGTGGCTGACAATACAACCGCAGAAGGCCGCAGCAAAAACCGCCGGGTCGAAATCTTTATTACAGCAAATAAACAAATGATTAACCAGGCCGAACAGGGTACATTGAAATAAATACCCACACACCATTCTAAAATTATACAGATGAAAAAGCAGCTATTTATTTTATTTTTTGTTCTGCTCTGCAGCTTAGGTTTTGCCCAATCACCTATTTCAAAGGGCGAATCGCAATTGAATGCCGGAATAGGGTTATCCTCATGGGGAGTTCCGTTGTACATCGGAATTGACTACGGAGTACATCCTGACATTACCATAGGTGGCGAGGTTTCTTTCCGCTCTTATCACGATAATTATGCCAATGTTCGTTACAATCATTCCGTAACCGGAATATCAGGAAACGGCAATTATCATTTTAACAGAATTCTGGAAATTCCACGTGAATGGGACTTTTACGCCGGGCTAAACCTTGGGTTTTACATCTGGAATTCTCCTGACAATTATGCAGGCAGTAATTCTTCAGGATTAGGACTTGGGGGCCAGGTTGGCGGTCGCTATTCGTTTAGCAATAAAATTGGGCTTAATCTGGAATTTGGCGGCGGAAATGCGTTTTCAGGTGGAAAACTTGGCTTAACCTTTAAACTATAGTGAAATTTCAACATCATTTTCTAAAATTCATATAATCACAAAACGAAACGAATCAGAAATTAACTCAATTTTTAAAATCATGAAAAATCTATTTTTACTTTTCATTGCAATGATGCTCTTGCAGCCTGCATTTGCACAAACCTCAGATAAAAAATGGGGAATCGGTGCTGGCCTTGGAGCTTACGGAACATGGAACGAGGATGGCGTTGGACTGATGCCTGAATTATACTTAAGCAGATATCTTAGTCCCCGTTTGGATTTGATGCTGAAAGGAGATTTGGGACTTTTTAACTCGGCACTCACCAATGATCTCGATTTAGCCAATGCTTTTTTAAACCTGCGCTACAAACTGTCTGACGAAAACAAAAAATTCCGTCCTTATTTATTTGCCGGACCTGGTTTTTTAAAAGATAATATGGAAACCGGATTGAACTTTGATTTAGGTGTGGGAGGAAAATATTACTTCAACCCGAATACCGCTCTTTACGTAGATGCTGGCTATATGAACGGAATTGAAGTTACAGAAGCAGCAAAACAAGTAAGGGATAACTTATGGAAAGTAACGGCTGGGATTGAGTTCGACTTCGGAAAAACATTGGATTCTGACATGGATGGTGTTTCCGATAAAAAAGACAAATGCCCCAATACCCCAACCGGAGTGGCCGTTGACGAAAAAGGTTGCCCTATTGATTCTGACGGGGACGGAGTAGCTGATTATATCGACGATTGTCCGACTATCCCCGGATTAACTTCGCTTAAAGGCTGCCCTGATACAGACAACGATGGGGTTGCAGATAAAGACGACAAATGCCCCGAAACTCCCAAGGGCTGGAAAGTGGATGCTACAGGATGCCCACTCGATCAGGACAAAGATGGTGTAGCAGATTCTGAAGATGATTGCCCGACAGTAGCAGGACCTAAAAACAATAAAGGCTGCCCGGTAAAAGAAGTAGAAAAGAAAAATGATCAGGTTGAAGAGCAAAACATCAATATTGAACCTGTACTTTTCGACTCTGGCAAAAGTGCATTAACCACTACATCAAAGGGCACTTTGGATAAATTGGTTAAAACACTCCAATCAAACACGTCGTTCAACTTAAATGTTTCCGGATTCGCAGATAGCCAGGGACCTGAAGACCTAAATTACAAACTTTCTCAAAATCGTGTAAAGTCTGTAGTTACCTACCTGACTACCAATGGCATTTCGTCGAAAAGAATTGAAAAACAACAAGCGTTTGGCGAGAATAAACCAGTGGCAACCAACGATACTCCTGAAGGTCGCCAGCAAAACCGCCGGGTTGAATTCGACATTTTCAAAGCGAAATAAAACTAAAAATTGGCTAATCAACCAGTAAATAATCTGACAATCAATCAATTCTTTAAATAGCAGATAATGAAGGGGAGCTCGGAAGACTCCCCTTTGTTTTTAAGGTTTCTCCATGCTGCAAACCATTCTCCTTTATGGAGCCGTCACATTCGGTTTTCACACGAAATCCGGATTTCCGGATTTAATAAAGCCAGATGTACAAGCCCAGGGTGATGAATGAAAGTATGATTAAATGCAACCGCCAATCGGTGATTCCTTCAAATTTGGCCATACCTTTATCGAAATTAATCGTGGTATGGATAAGCTTTTCCGGATCCGTTTTCTCGGTGAATGCTGAAACTAAAAATAAAACTCCTGTAATCAAGATCTCGGCCCAAAGCCCGCGATAACCAAAGTTAAGCGTTAGCTTATGGTGTAAAAACGGGAATAACTCGCGCCCGGCATCAGGACCCAGCAATTGGTCAATTACAAAAATGGTAGCCAGTACAATGCCAACAAGTACCGAAACAGCAGCCCCTTTCAGAGTAACTTTCTTACTTACAATCCCGAAAAAAATTGCCGGAAAAACAGGCAAAACCAGATAGGCCGTAATGGTTTGGAGGTATTTATACAAGCCCTCTTCGTTTTTATAAACCAGATAGGCTGCACCAATCCCCAGAAAAGTAACCAACAGGATAATGTACCGACCCAGCTTTACCTGTTTTTTTTCTGAAATATCCGGACGGAATTCCACCACAAAGTCGCGCACCACCAACGTTGAAACCGAATTCAGTACGGCTATCAGCGAGGTTACCAAGGCTGCCATGAGTGAAGCCAAAAGCAAACCACGCAGGCCACTGGGTAAAAGCTTATTGAGCAAAAGCACAAAGGTCTGTTTGGTTTCATCACCCTGCAACTCGTTAGGAAACAAGGCAAAGGCAATAACTCCGGGCAAAGCAAAAATAAATATGGGCGTTAATTTCAGCAAAATAGCAAACATAGAGCCCCAACGTGCATTCTTAAGATCGGGCGCCGCCAAGGTTCGTTGCACATTTACCTGATCAATCCCCCAGTAAAAAATTCCGGCGTAAAAAGCAGTGGCCAGAATTCCCCAGAACGGATAAACCGGATCGTCGTAAGGTTTTCCGATGGTCATCATGTCAGGAACTTTGGTCATCAGGCCATCCCAACCGCCCACTTTATCTAACCCGATAAAAAGCATCATGGCCGATCCAAAAATCATAATAACAACCTGAATAACATCAGAATAAGCTACAGCGGTAAATCCACCGATGATGGTAAATATTGCCACAGCCATGCCAATATAAAAAACGGTAGTCATCACATTCCAACCCAGAATACTGTTCAAAACCAGTGCCCCGGCAAACAAGGTAAAAGCCAGTTTGGTCATTACACTAATAACCAACATCAATCCTGAAAAGAAGGTCCGTGCCCTTCGGTTGTATCTGATTTCAAGAAATTCAGGAATGGTGTAAATTTTATTTTTCATGTAATGAGGAAACAGGATGGCGCAGGCAAAACCAAGGGTAATGGCACAAGTTAACTCCACGGAACCTGCGGACAATCCGTAACGATAGGAATCTCCTGATAATCCGACCAAATGTTCGGCGCCAATGTTGGTTGCGAAAAGTGATGCCCCAATAACCGGCCATTTAATCGACCTTCCCCCCAGGAAAAAATTAACACTGCTCTGCCCTGCTTTTTTAAGATACGACATGTACAGTCCAAAAGAAAGGCTTCCTCCCATAACAACGGCCAGCACAACCCAATCGAGAATAGTTAGTGATAAATCCATGTAGCGTTAGTTTAGTGTAGTTTAAGTGTTGGGATTTAATCCGTTCTCGCCAGAATGTCGAGGCGTTTTATGCTCTGAATCATTGCCCTGACGGTGTGGTAATTGATTTTCCACGAATGCCCCATGTGTGTCCAAATGGGTTCGCCGCGGCGCGAAAGCAGTGGCCACCACTCACCCACCCTTTTATTTACAACTTTGTCCATCACAAAACGATGTACATTTTCGTAAGCAGCCAGATAGTTATCGCCACCAAACAGAATAACCGCATCAAGCAAACCAATCAGCACTTCAGCCTGCTGCCAGAATTCCTTTTCCTTGTCGTAAACACCGCCTGAATGTGGGCCTTCCACGTAAACACCGCCAAACTCCGTATCAATTCCGTTATCTACCGTGTGGTCATAAATGATGCGGAACAAACCGGTGTAACTTTCAGGCGAAACCTGCAGGATTTCAAGGGCATGAAGCAACAGCCAGCCAAATTCGGCGTTGTGACCGTAACAGGTATTGTCGGTAGCATTCCCCTTTTGACCTTCTTCCGAAAAACGATCCCAACCCCAAATAATATCAAATTTAATTTGAGGGGCAACAGTCCAATCTTTAAAGAACTGTGGAATGCCCGTTTTGTAAACCGGATGGATGATACGATTGATGAGCAAATCAATATCTTCCAGCAATTTACGGCGATGGACTTCCTTACCGGTGCATTCGTACAGCGTGGTGAAAGCCTCCATCAGGTGCATGTGAACATCCAGCGTTTTGCGGTCGCCACCGGCGCTGCCAGGCCCGCAGAGTGTCCAGTCGCGGTGAAACATTTCCCAGTAGCCGCCATACATCGAATCGACCCCATATTTCTGAAGCAAATCGAATACTTTTTCGGCATATTCAATCCCCCGGAGATCGCCTGTAGCCAGCGTATATTCGCTCAGCGAATAAATGGCAAAACTGTGCCCGTAAACGATTTTCTGGTCGATTTTAACATTTCCTTTCCGGTCCATCATCCAGTAAAAACCACCAAACTCCTTGTCCCACATTTTATTGATGATGAAATCGGCGCCATGCCTGGCCAGTTCAGCATATTTGCCATTGCCATATCCGGCACGGTGAGCCGACGAAATCGTATAAAGGCAACGCGTCTGTGCAATCAGCGATTTTTCGTCTTCGCCGGTATCATTTCCGTCTTTGTCGAAATGCGTAATAAAACCACCATTCACATTGTCAATCATCCGGGTTGTCCAAAATGGCAGCAATTCGTTAATCAAGTGGTTTTCGGCCTCAGCTTTCAAGGCTAAAATGGTATGTTTATCCATAGTTGGTTAGTTTATTTTCCTGTTAATTCCTGATATATGGCCAATAAAAAATCGCGGTTGTCGGCAGTCAGGTAGTGCATCTCGCCGCCCATCCTACTGAAAGTCTTGCAATAACGCAGGTAATAAGCCGGATTATCCATCGGCGGTTCGCCATTCTTTTGCCAGTCCCAGTCTGATTTAGCTAGGTCAACAATCAGCATAAAATGGTTATCGATGTGACCACCTTTTTGCATGATCAGGTTTTGAGACATGGACAAGGCCTTTTCAAAAATCATGGGCGACATTACTGCCGAACCAATCGACATGTAAACGCCATATTCGAGCTTGCTCACATTTCGGGCAAAACACAAAAAATCATTCAGGGCAACACGTCCCAAAGCAGCACCGTGATTCATCGGGTGATTGTAAATAATGTCGTGTCCAATCATCGGGTGACCGGTGAACGGAATACCCAATTCGTAGGCGCGCGCCTGAGCCGAATACTTTTTAAAGGGATGAGGAATGCTCATGAATCCCGGTTTCAGGTCATATTTCTGAATGACACCGGCCAGATTAATGGCAGCGGCAGCCAGATCCGGATCATTTTTCATTTTGGTTGTAACCTCATCGTACAATACGGAGATTTCAGGAATCTGAAGGCCTTCCAGCGAAATCATTTTACCAACAGATTCGCCATAACCTAACCCTTCGTAGGCACCAACAATCAGCGCCAGGTTGATGTTAAACCCGGTGTGATCCCAGATTCCAAATTGGCCCAATTCTACGTTTTCACGCACATCTTCGCTCGATTTTCCCTGAAAAGCAAACTCCCAGTCGTGAATAATTCCGGCCCCATTGGTCGAAAGATGGGTCACCCAGCCTTCTTCCATAAGGGCAATGAGCGTTGGCGACATGCCATTTTTAATGGTGTGCGCACCAAAAGTGAGCATTACCGAACGTTCTTCACGGCGTGCAAGCCGGATTCGTTCCGCCGTTTTCCGTATCAGGTTTTCGCCTAATTCCGAAAGATGATCGGGTTTTTGAGTTACGGGAATGTGGTCTTTTTCAATATAAACCTTATTTTTCCGATCGGCCAGCTTTTTAACAGCTAACAAGTCTCGGTCTAATTTTGGGTAAGGCATAAATCTATCTTTTGATATTTAACAAACTGATTAACTGATTGATCTGCGAGAAATCAGGAATAATAACATCAGCCCCGGCCTTGATTAACCGGGTACGTTTACTTTCATTCAGGCCAAACCGTTTGAGCTCGTTACTGGCGATTCCAACGGTTACGCCACCGCGTTTATGCGTTTCGCGGATTTCTACCGGCCCATCACCAAATGTAGCCACTTTTCCGAAGGCTGATTCGCCAATAGTATCCAGAATACGGTCGAGCACCATTTTTTTTGCCTCCTTGGTTACGTCGCCCACCGCACCGTAAATCCGGCCTTCAAACAAATGATCGTACCCCATAATTCGCGCTTCATTTTTCACATCTTCCTCGTCGGTGCCGCTGGCCAGATAAAGCTTAATTCCGGCATCGTACAGTTTCTGAAGAAAAGGAATGGCATTTTTCAGGGAGAAATCGTCCTGCGATAATTCCCCGCGCAACAATTTCTTTTCGCGTTCTTTCACCATCTTCAGCAACTCTTCGTTATATATTTTCTTGTAGCCAAATTCATCCAGCATTTGGGCTTCCGGAACACAGCCAAATTCCCGAATCAGATCGAGCAGCCCTTTCATCTGCACCAGAGTCTGTATTCCTGTTGTCCGGTCGATAAATTCGTTCACCCGGGTCTGTACTTTCTGGTATAAAGCTTCGTCAGCATCTTTGTATTTATCGCCCAGCACGGCTTTCATCATCATTGGCCCCATAATCAGTTCCCAGCCTTCGCGAAGTGTCGAAATGGTTCCGTCGTGGTCAAAAATGGCATGTTTAAGCTGGAGCTGGCCTTTCCATTTGCTGACAATTTCGATTTCAGTATCCGGTAAATAATTGGCCTGCCTGATATCTTCTGCCAGTTCCGGAGAATAAATGTAATCGGGATCCTGCCCCAGATGTAGAATTTCATCGGGCGAAGCAGTTCCGGTCTGAAACAATTTCTGGATGGTCACCCCTGCCACAAACGAACCGATTTCGGCTGCCACATTCATTGGGTAACCTGCTGCTAATGCCGACGCCGAACCGGCAAGGAAGCTGTCGCCTGCACCCACCGAATCGATTTTCGAGATAATCATCAGTCCGAAAACTTCAGAAACCCCGGATTCATCAGCAATCAGGGACCCACGGCTACCACGGGTTATAAATACTGGCTTCCGGTATCTTTTATACAGCATACGTGCAGCATCCAGAGCTTCGGAATACAACACCATGTCATCCGGATCTTTCTTCAATCCACAGAGTTTAGCGGCTTCATTATCGTTCATTTTGCGGTATGCACCAGTGTAAACATCACTGAAATTGCGGCTGTCAACAATAAAAATTTTCTCGGGGAATTTTTGGATCACTTCAACAATCCTCCGCCTTAAATATTCGGTATGAATACCCGATACCACTTGCTGGTTAATAATCGTCACATCCACCTCGGCAGCTTCACGTTCCAGAATTTCAATCAGACGGTCTGCTGTTTCGTTCGACAAGTGATTAAAATTTCCAAAATCGATGCGGTTCTGTTCCTGATCGGCTATATAGGGCTTGGTATAAACATGAGTTGACCACTGATCGGCCTGAACCAATATATTTCGGGTGTTGATCCCTGTCTTACTCATGATATTTACCATCTCGTTACCAAACGGATCGGGACCAATAACACCAATAGCGCGCACATCTCTCACTCCCATGGCTGCCAGGTTATTGGTAACATTACCGGCTCCACCCAACGAATACTTTTGTTGCCGGATGGGGCGTGTCAGTTGACCGGTTTCAATGGAAATTTCACTTTTTGATTCATCGATAAACCAATAGGCATCCAGGCAAAAATCGCCCAGAACAGCAATTTTTACCGAACTGATATCTTCAAGAATCTTTTTAAGTTGTTCCTTCTTCATGAGGGAATAGTTTAAGTGTTATCAATATTATATTCTAATTTTTCTGAACGTACAGGGATACCCACAGCACATAAAGCAAACAGGCCCCAACCACCGAAACGCTAACAATTGGCCCGAAAGTAGTGCTTACAAATCCCATAACCAGCGGAATAACGGCTCCTCCGGAAACGGCCATAATGAGCAAACCCGATATCTCGTTCGCACGTTCGGGCATTTTTTCAAGTGCCAGCGAGAAAATGATCGGGAACATATTACCGGCACCTAGTCCAATAATTAAAATGGCGGCAAAAGCAACGGCATTTGTCGGAGCAAGGAAGATTCCGACAACCCCCAATAACGAAAGTAAAGTAGTAAGAAACAGGAATAGCCGGGGTTTAATCACATTCAGGATAATGGCGCCCAGAAACCGTGAAATGGTTTCACCGGCAAAGAAAAAGCTGATGCCTATGGCCGCAGTTTCGAGAGTCAATCCGTATTTCGCAATTAAAACACTGACAATATTGGTATTGATGGATACCTCAGCGCCCACAATCAGGAAAATTGACAAAGCCATTAACGCAACAAAACGGTTTTTCAGCAAACCAAAACACGATGAAAATGAAGCCGGTTTCCGTTCGGGTTTCGATTCCTGAATAGGTGTTACCGACAGCCAGAATGCAGCAAGAAGCGAAGTAATTCCGTACACGGCAAAAACCAATTTCCAGTTACCGAAAAACGATGCCATAAAAGTGGCAATCAGCGGACCTGAAAATGAAATGATTGCTTTCACAAACTGAGATGTACTCATAAAACTGGCCAGATTATCGGATGGCGTAACATCCTGCAAAAGCGGGTTAGCCGAAACCTGAATCACTGTATTGCCAATACCCAAAAGAATAAACGAGGCAAACATCATGGGAAACGAATAGTGAACGAATGGCAAACCCAGCCCAACAGCCTGAATAACCATACCCACATTCAGCATGTTCCGTTTTCCAAACTTATCCTGTAAAACTCCGGCAGGAACCGAAAGAACAAAGAACCATAGCAATACCATCATGGGTAAAAACTGGGCAATAAAATCAGTTAGCTGAAAATCTTGCTTGACATATCCGGTTGCTACGCCAATGATATCTACAAATCCCATAACTACAAAAGAAAACAGAACTGGAATTACTTTGCCGGGATTGAGTTTTGAACTATTCATAAGTAAGGTTTTAGTTGTTTAGTTATCTGAAATTAATCACTTTTGGGGAGGTAAATTCACTCTATTCTTCCAGCAGATTGACTTCCTTAACTGCTCCGGATTTACGGTTAATCCGCAACGTTTTTATCTCGCAAGGACCAAAAGTTCCGTTCCAGTTTCGGTTGTTAAAACCGAAGGTCAGGCTGGCTGTCGTTTCTTTTTCGGCCAACTCCACGCAACGAACAATTAAATCATCACCATTTTCGGCATTCTTAATGGCTGTTACCACTACGTTTGGCGCATCAACCGAGAGCAATGAATTGGATTTTGGCAATGTACCACCGTGAATTCCCTGGTAAATAGCTAATGAAGGGGCGCTGAATTCTTCAGCAATTCGTAAAATATTGCTTTCCTGCCATGTTCCCTGATGAGGAACAAGCATCATCCTGAAGGTTTGAATTCCCTGATCCATCCAGAGGTATTCGTTCTTTGGATCAAGCACCTTCGGATTGTGGTGAGCGAAAACAGCAGCCCGGGCGACCGAAATCCGCATATCGTTTCCCTGCACATTATAGCCGTACTTGGCGTCATTAATCACAGTCAGTCCACAATTACTTTCATTGCGTTTTCCGGTCACATCAATCCAACGCTGACCCGGATCTTCGTTACCATTGGCTTCGCGAACAATAAATCCATAAGGCGTTTCATAGGTTGGAACAGGATTTTCAACATCAACAGGAAATGAAAATTTCAGCATTTTCAGGCGTTCATGCCAGTCGAGGGTTACCTTGGCTTCCAGATTATTCGAGTCTGCATACAACGTCCAGTCAATCGTTAGTTTCGATTCGCCATAAGTGGAAATTACCCGCATGGTAGCACGTAAAGGCCCATTTTCCAGAATTTTCAGCGTTGCGTTTCCAAATGCGCCCATTTCCTTATCAAAGGTTTTAATGTCGTGGCTCCAGGTATCACTCGGATCATCAATAATAATGGCACGGCAACCGGTATTTCTTCCTGAAAAAACATCTTTACCAGTCTTTTTATCAACGATTCCCAACGATCCGTTGTAGGAGAAATTTACCTTGATCAACTCATTCTCCAGGCTATTCTCTTTGGCGCCGGCGGTTACCCGATGATGGTAATCGCCGCCATCCCAAAGCCTGATCTGGCGATAGCCCATGGCTGGAATTGCAGTATTCACAATTAGTTTCCGGCGCGATCCGGTCTCCGATGATCCACCCGTCCATTGATGTGGAAGCGGATTTCCCTTTTCGTCATCCACCCGCGAAGTTTTATGTACCGAAGGGTTCCAGTTAAAATCGTATTCTACATTTGACCGTACTTCCCAGGCATGTGGATTAAAGACCACCAGGTATTGCGATTCGGAATCTTCAGCAGCAATTTGCCATTCGAGTTTTTGAATGGCCAGGTAACTGGCCTGATGTGCGATGTCGAGCGCAAATCCATAACCCTCACGGGCCGCCTGAGAATGATCCATTAACGATGAACCGGCCAAACTATCATGAAATTGCAGAAAAAGCACCCGTTGCCATGCTGTTGTCAATTCTTTCTTTGGATAATGGGCACCCCAGACCAGCGAACCTAAAGCCACTATCTTTTCGGCTGTAATCAAAGCCGTTTCGGATTGTCGGTTTCCTTTTTTAATCTCACCTTCAGCCGTATAGCAACCTACCGCATGGTGCTGCAAATCGTCATTCACGATGTCCAGTTTCAGGTTTTTATCAGCCCTGATTTCTTTGAAATACCTTTCCGGAGTGCTGTAGAAGACTTCGGGAGCGCCTTTTTCTACTTTCAATTCTTCTATCGATCTGATGTTTTCCTTGGTTGCACCACCTCCATGATCTCCTGCCCCAAAATAGTACATAAAACTTTTCATGGGTTGGTTCTGAACCTGGGCAAAAACTCTTTCCAAACGATTCCGCACCACTCCGCTATCGTTATAACTTTGTTCTATGCGATAGGTCAGAACACGGGTTCCATCAGCGCCCTGCCACCAGAATAAATCGGCAGGTACTGTTTTTTCGTGAGGTCCGGGACGCATGTAAATGTAATTATCCATTCCCTGCTTTTTGATGATCTGTGGCAAAGTGCTGGTATGCCCAAATGAATCGGGATTAAAGCCAATAGTTGCCTTTCGTCCAAAAAGCTTTTGAAACGTAAGCTGGCCGTATAAACCCTGCCGAACCATGGCTTCGCCACTCGGAATATTCACATCAGGCTCAACCCACCAGCCACCTATAATGCACCAGCGGCCTTCTTCAATGCGCTTGCGTATTTTCTTCATCATCTCCGGATCGTTCTCAGCCACCCAATGATAGAATTGAGCTGAACTGCTGATAAAGCAAAAACCCGGCGTTTCGTTCATCCGATCGAGCGCCGACTGAAAGGTACTGTGTACAATGGAAACTCCTTCTGTCCAGGGCCACAACCACACCGGATCAATGTGTGCATGACCAATCATGTGAAATTTAAAATCAGGAGCATTGGCGGGCCAGGGAGTAGCCTGTTTTAAATCACCGGCCATCAGGCTTGTTACCGGTGCCAATGCCAGAAATGCAGTTCCGGTAGTGGCACGGTTTATAAAAGTTCTTCTTGAAATTTGATTTCGGTCTTTTGAGTCATTTGTGTTTTTCACTAGTGTCTATTAATTTTTGTTAAAATGGCCCATATCTATTTTATGCACAGCATCCTAACCCCTCAAAACCTTGTCGCCCTTTTGAATTTTGTTCCTTTGTATACAGGTACAAATTGGAACAGGTATTAACGTTGGCAAATATGTTTTCGCACAGATTGTGGAGTTTCTCCCGAAACGTTACTTTGAACGACTGGTAATAAAACACAAAGACAG
>JAIBEY010000101.1 GCA_019459525.1 Prolixibacteraceae bacterium | reverse complement strand
TTGTTTGGCCACTGATGCCCCGATTGACATACGGTTTATTGGCAAAGAAGTCTGGACAAAGCCTGATCCAACCTTCGGTAATGGAATTGCCCATAAAAACGATACGTTTTTCGCCGTTCTGCGGAAGTCCGATTTTTTCGTTGTCGGCTTTAAAACGGGCTGTGTTGGGCCAATCCTGGGCTGAGACTGAGCCTGCCAGAAAAATTATTGCTAAAAGTGTAAAAGCTAAGTTTAAGATTTTCATTGTGCTTACTGTTAAAGGGTTATGTTTTTTATTGTTTGTTGTGGTTTGCTGGTGCTTCGTTGTTGGCGAATTTCAGTAACCACTTTTGACCTATCGTTTTTATTTTGCATCAGTCATTGTTTTTTGTGTATTCAGAGCATGTTGTTATCAATTAAGTCCAAAATCGTATATTTCTTGTTTTCGAAGCTGGATTTTAAGACGGTATCAAGTATTGCTTTCATGCCATTCGCATACGAATCGTGGCCCAAAACTTTTGTTTCTATCGTTATTTCGTCATTCCCATCTTTAATCACTATTTTATGATATGCATGTTTGCCCAGGAATTCACTGGGTATCCCGATTTTTGTTTGTTGAATTTCAGGAACTCTTACTGATTTGATTTTATCGGTGGGAAATTTTAATGCATTGGCAAAAGCATAAGCCGTGCCTGGTTCTGTCTTTTTTGTTGATTGATGAGATTCGGTGATTGAAATGTGATAATTTTCGAAATTCCGGCCATTGGCTTTTAACATACTTAGCGTTTTCAGCACTAAAACGGAGGTGTTTGGACAAATAATGAGTGGAAAATCAGGATTCATTTTTTCTGTTTCCAGTCCGGTAGAAAGTTCTATTAACAGGGATTTTGTCTTTTTACAGAATTCAACGCACTCCGCTAGTTGCCGTCCCGAACCTGCATGTACGATTATTGCCTTTTCGGCAGAGGTTTGGTAGCGCGATTCCCATTTCAAGATTTCGCTTGATTGAAACAATAAATCAGCCGATAACAGGGCCGTTGCTAACTTTCCGGAGCCAATAACAAATATTTTTATTCTTTCCATTTGGTACGATACTCCAATTTCGCCTCTAAATTATCTAATATTTCCGTTGGTCACCAGTTTTCTTGTCAATTCGGACGTGGCGGTTAATGTTTCATCGAGATTTCAGAAGTCGATTTTCCGGTTACTCAGGATGATGCAGGCCATTTGTCGTTATGGGTTGTTTGTTTTCAGGCTATCCGGCTCTTCAGGCGGCTGAATAACTTCAGAAAAGGATACTTTTCCTTCCGCTGTAACTTCAAAAATAATTTCTTCAAGGAAATTGGTAGCATCAAGACTTCCGGGATAAAGAAACAGGGTATGAACAAAAACGGAATTGGTTGCCGCATTAACTTTTTCAATCCGGGGAAAAGCTAAAACCGAACTTTTATACGTGGAATTGTCGTTGTAAAGGTTTTTGATTATTTCTTTGGTTACAACAATCTGCGTATCTATCTTATTATTTGTTAGTTCCAGTTTCAGAAACCGATCCTGATATAAATTGATCATGGTGTCATTTATCGTATCGGCAACAGAAAAATCGTTGAAACATTCTGTGGTGCATAATAATCTTACCGTGTCCCCTTTTAGTACAAATGTCGAATCAAATGATTCGTTGAGCTTCTTGTATTCCATTTGTTGAAATGAATACTTCACCGATTGGTTTTTGGGTCTGGCACAACTAAAATCAAGCAGCGCTAAAACCAAAAACCATTGAAATACGCGTTGGGTATAACCGAAACCGACGGTTCGGTTGCTGTTTTTATTATCCATGTTGAAAAGTATAATGCACACGGCAGTTAATTGTATGAAGAGGCAAATAACACCAAAATTAATGCGATAATTGCGGGCAAAGCCTGAACGATAAATATTCTTCGGGAAGCAGTTATTGCTCCATATATTCCGGCAATTATTACACAAGCCAGAAAGAACAACCGAATATTTACGGCCCAGTTTGTGTCTGAAATCAAAAATGACCAAATTAATCCTGCCGATAAAAAACCGTTGTAAAGTCCCTGGTTGGCGGCTAGTCCTTTCGTCGGTTTAAACAATTCTGCCGGAATCGTTTTAAATGTTTTCTTGCCTGCGGTTTCCCATGCAAACATTTCAATCCATAAAATATACAAATGCTCGATAGCGACTAAAGCGGTCATTATTTGTGCGATTACAACGATCATCTTTTATTTTTTAAGAGTTACTATTCCGTTCGGTTTACTGTACAGATAATAAATTCCTTTTCTTGTTTATAATCGCAGAAGTCGCACTCCCACATTTTAGTACTTGATGCAGAAACAACTAAAAGCCCAACAATTGGGGTTAGGAAAAATGACCATAAGAATGCACCGAATTCGTCAATTCTTTTATGTGCACCCCAGATTGTTATTGCAATGATTAATATTAAATCTAAACCAATTATAAATCTCATGATTATGTTTTTATTAAAGAGCTAAAAATCAATTTATTATGAGATTTAGTATATTTATTAAAAACGACTATGTTCAAAACATTGTAATTTTTTTTTACTTCGTTTCTGGCGGGGATATTATTTTCAAAACTGTTAAAATCTCTTTCCAGTTGGTTGCTATAATTCCCAAAATGAACCCAATTATGGAAAATAACATTTTAGTCCTTAATTGCTTGTTTTGCAGAGTAAGATTAATTTCAGTCAATTCTGCAATTTTAGACTCCAGTTGTACTTTCTTATCAGCCTTGGTTTGCTGTTCTGATTTGGTTTTAGTCTCATTATCTAAATGTGCTAGCCAACTACCGTTTTTTGCGATAAGAAGTCCTTCTTCTGTCAAAGTGCAATTTTGTCCATTGATAGTAACTAATCCTCTTTCAGCCATTAAATTTGCTAATTGCAAATGGTCATATTTTCTGAAAGACTTTTTGTCCAAGTTAAGAAGGTGATGCGAACTAAATTTATGCTCAGTCAATAGGAAAGTTAAATTCAGATCAATGAGGTCGTTTAGTTTGTCGATCATAGGTCAAAGTTTAGTTTATATATACAACGGTTCAAGTTAACTTTCAACCATGTTTATAGTTCATTTTTGCAGATTCTTAGTTAATTATCTCGGAGGAGTAAGTTTTGTAACCATTTCGTCTGATGCACGATAAAATTTACCAATTGCAGTGTAAGCAACAAAATATTGCCAATTAGTTCCATCGGGAGAACATGCAATAACATATTCGCCAGGCGATACTTCTTTTACATGATATTCTCCACAGATTGTAATGTTGTTTTGAACTATTAATTTACCAATTTCTGCGTATTCAGAACCTCTTGGACTTCGCCATGATTGTTCATAAGTCGTTTGGTCGTTTATTATCGTTTGTGGTTCTTTTGGCTTAATTCCATTTTCGTCTATATATTTCATTCTTAAATAAATCAGAGAAATAATTAACACAATAAAGAATACGATTGAGCCAAATCCGATTAATTTATATTTGAATGCACTCATATGATTCAATTGAAATTGTTGATAATAGAGATGTCCTCTTAACCTTGCCCATAACTTAAACCCATCCCCAAATATAACCTACTTTTCAGAGTTTAACTATAACTTGCAAGTCTATTTTTAGATAGATTATCAGTTGTTTGGCGGTATAGTTGTTTGAAATAAAAGAGGCTGTCTTTTTTAGGGACAGCCTCCGGTTATTGGGTTTTTGTGAAAAAATTGGTCAACTATTCAGGCATCATCCGCATTTTGATGAGCCGCAGTCGGGGCAAATCAGGCAACCTTCCTGATAAATCACATGGCGCTGGCCACATTCGCCGCAAACAATACCTTCGGCAACAGTTCCGTCGGGTACATATTTTTTCAGGGCGCGGGCTACACCGGCTTTCCAACTGTTGATGGTGTCGTTGTCGAATTGCAGGCTGGTAACGGTATCCACTACTTTGTGAATAGGCATTCCGTGGCGCAATACTCCTGAAATCAGCTTGGCATAGTTCCAGAAAACCGGGTTAAATTTGTACGACAATCCTTCGATGGTCGTGCGGTAACCTTGTTTGTTGGTGTATTGGAAATCGTACCGTTTGGTTCCGTCAGGATTAACGTTTTTGATGATCTTGCCGCTTTGCACCGACCGAGGCAACAGGATTCCATCCTCATCGTCAGACAACCCGGTGAAGATTTCGTACGGGCGTCCGTCGATAGTGCCGATAAAGGCCACCCATTTGTCTTTCGAGTTCTGGAAACGAACCACATCGGCATCCAGTTCAGTAGGGCGTTTGGTTGGGAAAACACTGTCGTGTTTTTCTTCTACCTCAGCTTCTTCTTTTTTATTCGAGATCAGTACTCCCGAGCGCGATCCGTCGCGGTAAACGGTAACTCCTTTACAGCCACTTTTCCAGGCTTCAAAATACAGTTTGCCCACCAGTTCTTCGTCGGCTTCGGCCGGCAGGTTGATGGTTACGCTGATGGAGTGGTCAACCCATTTCTGGATTTTTCCCTGCATGCGCACCTTGTTCATCCAGTCCACATCGTTCGAAGTGGCTTTGTAATAAGGCGATTTGGCAATCAATTCGTCGAGGTCGGCTTCCGGATAATTCTTTTTCAGTTCGTATCCGTTTACTTCCATCCATTCTTTGAACTTGTGGTGGAATACCACATATTCTTCCCACGAATCGCCCACTTCGTCAACAAAGTCAACTTTCACGTTTTTATCGTTCGGGTTTACTTTCCGGCGGCGTTTGTAAACGGGCATAAATACAGGTTCAATTACTGAAGTGGTTTGTGTCATTAAACTGGTGGTTCCGGTTGGCGCGATAGTCAGCAACGCAATGTTGCGGCGGCCGTATTTAACCATGTCCTGATACAATCCTTCGTCTTCGGCGCGTAACCGTTTGATCATCGGGTTGTTCTTTTCGCGCTCGGTGCTGTAAATGGCAAAGGCACCACGTTCTTTCGCCATATTTACCGACGAGCGGTAGGCTTCCAGCGCTACTGTTTTGTGGATTTCTTCGCTGAAATCGGTTGCATCGTCGCTACCGTAGCGCAGGCCTAATGCGGCCAGCATATCGCCTTCAGCCGTAATCCCAACACCGGTGCGGCGTCCTTCGTTGGCTTTGGTCTGTATTTTCAGCCACATCGAACGTTCGATGTGTTTAATGTCTTCGTTTTCCGGATCTTCGTCTATTTTTCCGAGGATTCCGTTAATTTTTTCCAATTCCAGGTCGATGATGTCGTCCATCATGCGCTGTGCGTAACCCACGTGTTTTTTAAACAGGTCGAAATTAAATTTAGCCTTTGGCGTAAATGGATTTTCGACGTAGGCATACAGGTTTACGGCAATCAGGCGGCAGCTATCGTAGGGGCACAACGGAATTTCGCCGCAAGGATTCGTCGAAACTGTTTTGTAGCCCAGGTCGGCATAACAATCAGGAACCGATTCCCTGATAATGGTGTCCCAGAATAAAATTCCAGGTTCTGCCGATTTCCATGCGTTGTGAACAATCTTTTTCCAAAGTCCGTCGGCATCAATTTCTTTGGTATATTTCGGGTGTTTGGCGTCGATCGGATACTGAGTCATGTACTTTTCTCCGGATTCAACAGTCTGCATAAAGTCGTCGTGAATTTTCACCGAAACGTTTGCCCCGGTTACTTTTCCCTGTTCGAGTTTGGCGTCGATAAACGATTCGGCATCCGGATGTTTGATCGAGACTGAAAGCATTAAAGCGCCACGACGGCCATCCTGAGCCACTTCGCGGGTCGAATTGGAATAGCGTTCCATAAACGGAACAATGCCGGTTGAGGTTAAAGCTGAGTTTTTAACCGGCGAGCCTTTGGGACGGATGTGAGAAAGATCGTGACCCACACCTCCGCGGCGTTTCATCAGTTGTACCTGTTCCTGATCAACTTTCATGATGCCGCCGTACGAATCGGAATGGCCTTCGTTGCCAATCACGAAACAGTTGGATAGCGATGCGATCTGAAAATCGTTTCCAATACCAGTCATTGGGCCACCCTGTGGGACGATGTATTTAAAGTCCTTCAGGAGTGCGAAAATCTCATCCTCGGTCATCGGATTCTCATAGTTCTTCTCGATTCTTGCAATTTCCGAAGCGAGTCGTCTGTGCATATCATCAGGAGTTTGTTCGTACAGGTGTCCGAACGAATCCTTCAATGCATACTTGTTAACCCAGACCCTTGCAGCAAGGTCATCTCCCTTAAAATATTCCAGCGAGGCCTGAAAGGCTTCATCCTGGGAGTACGTTTTCGTGCCTGTTTGGGGCTCAATTGCCACGTTTTTGAATGCCATAACCCAAAAAATTTTGATCTTTAATAATTGGTAATCGATTGTAAACGTGATAGAATTTTTGACTCACGTTTGTTTGTTTTTGCTGTATGCAAGATACGGGCTGTGTTTAAAAAATGGAATACTAAATCAGGGAAATATTCTAAAAGTTATCAACTTGAAAGTGTTAATTTTATGACGATCAATAAATTAACATTTTTATGAACAGAAAAAGTTCCCAAAAATGAAAATTAGAATTTGAATTTTCGGTTTGTGGTTTCCCGGAAATGGACTGAATGAAAGATGTTTAGGAATGATTGTTCCGGAGGGTGTTCTTTTTAAAATGCGGTCTTTAAAACTTGTTAAAAACTTTGTTTAAAATAATGTTTGTTGCTCCCAGATTTTGATTAGTATATGCCGTGCATTGCAGCGAGATGGATGCGCGTTTGGTGTCGTCAGAAAGCAAATCGCTAAGGATAGCCTGGAGTGTGTCGTAGTCAGAAACGGGGAAGGCAACACCCAATCCGACCATGCTGGTGGCCTCGTTAAACCTGAGGTAATTGGGGCCAAACACGATGGGCATACCAAAAATGGCAGCCTCCAGTGTGTTGTGTATTCCTACCCCAAAGCCACCTCCGATGTAAGCTAAATCGGCATACCTGTAAATCGACGACAGCAATCCGATGGTATCAACAACCAGTACCTGTTTGTTCATAACCGATTCTTCGGTAGCTTCTGTATAACAAATAACAGGGGTTTTCAACAGACTTATTAACCTTTCCACATTTCCGTGCTTGGTTTCGTGTGGTGCAATAATAAATTTCGTATCCGGATGGCTGTGGATATACCGGGCCAGCAGTTCTTCGTCGGGTTTCCAGGTGCTACCTGCAATCACCAACTGACTGTTTCCTTTAAATTTTTCAATCAGCGGAATGTTTTTTCCATTGCGGGCAATTTCGGCTACGCGGTCGAACCGGGTGTCCCCGGCTTTGGTCACATTCCGGAATCCTAGCCCAGCCAGTAATTCAACCGATTTTTGATCCTGAACGAAAAAATGCGCAAAACCATGCAGCATTTGCCTGTACCATTTGGCCCACGGGGTATTTTTGAAAAACAATTGGTTTTCGCGGAAAATGGCAGAAAACAGGTAAAGCGGAATATTTTTCTTCTTCAGTTCGTTGATGTAGTGGAACCAAAATTCGTATTTCACAAAGAAAACCATTTCCGGGCGGATCAGCTCAATCAGCTTTTTAGCATTCCTTTGGGTATCGGCAGGCAAATAAAAAATGCAATCGGCCAGTTCGTAATTTTTGCGGATCTCGTATCCTGAAGGAGAGAAAAAGCTCAGTAAAATCTGGTATTCGGGATATTGCCTGCGGATTGTTTCGATAATCGGGCGGCCTTGCTCGAACTCGCCCAACGAGGCGCAGTGCACCCAGATGGCAGGGCGGTCGTGTTTGATGCTGCCCTGAAGTATGGCAAAGGTTTGCCGGCGTCCTTTATTAATCTGGCTGGCTTTGATATTAAACGGTGCCGTAATTTTAATCAGTATCGAATACAGGAAAATGGATAGATTGTAAAGGGCGTTCATTCAGTTCTTTTTTTTGAATCGGTAAAAGTAGCATTTTGACACGGATTTGGTAATGCCCGATTACAGGCTTGCCAGATATCCGCTGTCTTTTTTTAAACGGGGCTGCATGGAGGCTGCAACGGCCAGTTGGTCGCAGCGTTCGTTTTCCGGAATGTTGGCATGGCCTTTCACCCAGACAAATTTGACCTGGTGTTTTTGGTAGATCTTCACGAACCGCAGCCAAAGGTCCTCGTTTTTTTTGCCTTTGAACCGGATTTTTATCCAGTTCCAAATCCAGCCTTTTTCCACGGCATCAACCACGTATTTCGAGTCGGAATAGATGGTAACCTGCGAGTTCTCCATTTTCAGGGCTTCTAAACCGGCAATTACGGCCAGCAGCTCCATGCGGTTGTTGGTGGTCAACTCAAACCCGTCGGACAATTCTTTCCGGAACTGGCCGGATAAAAGGACAACTCCGTATCCGCCCGGACCCGGATTCCCGCGGGCGGCGCCATCAGTATAGATTGTAATGTTCATTCCGTATTTTAACGTACCGTTTTTTTTTGATGCTATTTTTTACCTGCCCGGCTTCCGCCGCCGAAAATGATTCCTGCACCTAATACAAATCCGAAATCATACCAGCCTCCATTGTTATTCACGGCATACAGGGCCACTTTATCGCTGAATAAACTAACGAAAAAGCTTATCGGGGCAATAAATCCGTGCCACAATCCACCCCAGAAACCGTAGGGTTCGTCCACCACACAATCTTTAATCGAAACAGCATCAGCACAACCTGTAAATAATACGATCACTGCAAATAAGCAGATGTAGCAGGTGATTTTAGTTGTCGTGTTTAGTTTGATCATCCTGAGTTTATTTTAGTGGTTAATCTTAACGTCCTGTTATAACCGATTGGTATTAATTTGCCCGGCTTCTGTTTGTACCTTGTGAATTTAAAAAAGAAAGACCCGTAAAAATACGAGTCTTTCGGGTATAATAAAAATCAAATCTTAGTTTGCTATGGTCATTTCATCAATCAGGTTTTGCGCGCCGCCCATTTTGTCGATGGTCCACAGCACAAAACGGATATCCACATTGATACATTTTTGCAATTCGTTTTCGAAAGCGATGTCGCCGCTCATGGCTTCCCAGTTCCCGTCAAAGGCAACACCAATCAGTTCGCCTTTGGCATTAATCACCGGGCTTCCGGAGTTACCGCCGGTAATGTCATTGTTGGTGGTGAAGCAGGTACGCAGGGTTCCGTCGGCATCAGCATAGCGGCCAAAGTCTTTAGCTGCATACAATTCTTTCAGCTTGGCCGGTACATCAAATTCGTCGTCGCCCGGAATCTCTTTTTCGAGATAACCCTGCAAGGTTGTGTAATAGCTGTATTTAACGCCATCGCGCGGAATGTAGTCGCCCACAGTTCCGTAAGTTAAACGCATGCTTGAATTGGCATCCGGATAGAATTTTTTGTCGGCTTCCATTTCGAGTAAGCCACCTACAAACAAACGGTTTCCTTTGGCAAGGGCTTCGGCAGTTTTGCTTGTTTCGTCGCCAATAAGTCCCATCATCCTGAAAATTTCGAGTGATACCTGGAACAGCGGATCTTTTTCGAGCACTTTAGCTTTGGGTGTTTCGAAGAAATCGACCAAACGATCCTGGCTTCCAAAAATGGATTTGGCGTACAATTCTTTGGTGTATTTTTCGAAATCGTTGCCATATTTGGCTTTCACGATTTTGAAAAATGGAGGATGGTATTGAGGGGCAACATTTTCCTGGTACGTTTTAAAAAGCGCTGCTGCAATTTTCTGGTCGGTTTCCGAGTCGTAATCTTTAAAGAATTCGTCCAGTCCACCTTTAACCCGTTCGCTGGCTAAATTGATGTGTTCCGAATTTTTGTCAGATTTTAACGCATCGTATAACGGGCGGGTGCGGTAGGCAAAATAGAAAATTTCGGGTCCGCGAACCATCGACTCAATCATGTATTCGAATGCGATTTCATCATCGAGGTTTTTATAGGAATCGGCAATCATGTTCAGGGCATCGCCGTATTTCGCTTTGCGCTGTGCATCGGCATTTACCCACTGCGTAAATTTATCTTCAAGCTGTTTTTTCTTTTCCAGTACATTCAGGTTTTCAAGGCCCTGGTTTTGACCGATGCTGTATTTGTAGTAGTTCGAGCTGCGGGCATATTTAGCCGAATACATGATGCGGGCTTTGCGCGAAGTGCTCATAAATTCCTGCATGATCCGTTGTTTTTCGCCCCTGGCCTTAATCCTGATCGGATTAGTCACGTTCATGGTGTATTCAATCCCGTGCGATGTTTTATAGCGGTTGGTACTTCCGGGGTAACCTAAAACCATGGCAAAATCATTCATTTTATAGCCTTTCAGCGAAATAGGTAAATGATGTTTGGGTTTGTACGGTACATTATCTTTTGAGTAAGCGGCCGGTTTTCCGTCTTTACCGCAGTAAATGCGGAACATACTAAAATCGGCGGTATGGCGTGGCCACATCCAGTTGTCGGTGTCACCACCAAATTTTCCCATCGATTGCGGTGGAGCTCCAACCAGCCGGATATCGCGGAATGTTTCGTAAACAAACAGGTAGTATTTATTATCGTTGTAAAGCGCCTGAACCCGAGCTTCGTAGTGGGTATCGGCAGAGGCTTCTTTTTCAATTTTCGAAGAAAGTTCACGAACCTTTTTGTTGCGTTCGTCGGCAGTCATTTGTTCGTTCAGTTCGGGCATGATCTTTTCGGTCACATCTTCAAACTTAATTAAAAATGAAGCCGATTTCCCGGGATTTGCCAATTCTTCTTCTTTGGTTTTTGCCCAGAACCCATTTTTCAGGTAATCGTGGTCAACGGTACTGTGTTCCTGGATTTCGTCGAATCCGCAATGGTGGTTGGTTAACAGCAAACCTTCAGCTGAAATAAGTTCAGCCGTACACGATCCGTGATCAAGAGCCACTACTGCATCTTTCAGGCTCGAATGGTTAATGCTGTATATTTCTTCGGCATCCAGCGACAATCCCTTCTCCTTCATTTGTGTGATGTTCAGCTTCTCAACCAAAGCCGGTAACCACATTCCCTCGTCAGCTTTTACCATTGCAGGTGTAATAACCTGAATGAATGCGACTATTGCTAAAAATCGTTTCATTAGAAAAATTAAAAAAAGATAAAAATTTAGAACATTTAGCAGGCAAAGATATGGATATATGCTTATCTACAAATCATTTCTTCATTAGCATGGGAAAAATCATGTTAATATCAGTTAACAGTGGGTTGAAGCAGAACAATTCACCCTGATTTTGATTTACTGTAATCTAAAAATTATTCCCGACCTTCAGAAATGTTATCTTTGTGGCGAAATTTTAATCAGCAAAAATCATGGAAAGAAAAGTGAGGGTTAGGTTTGCTCCAAGTCCAACCGGCCCACTGCATATGGGAGGTGTCCGCACTGCTTTATTCAATTATTTATTCGCGAAAAAACACGGTGGCGATTTTCTGTTGCGCATTGAAGATACCGATCAGAACCGGTTTGTTCCTGGAGCCGAAGAATACATCATCGAATCGTTGAAATGGTGCGGTTTGGTGCCCGACGAAGGTGTTGGTTTCGGCGGTGATTTGGGGCCGTACCGCCAGAGCGAGCGTAAACCGATGTATAAAAAATATGCGGATAGGTTGATTGAAAACGGCTTCGCTTATTATGCTTTTGATACTGCTGAAGAACTGGATGAATTCCGGAAAGAGGCTGAGGCGAAAAAGGAGGTTTTTTCATACGATTTACACACCCGCAACGGGTTGAAAAATTCGCTGACCCTATCCGCAGAAGAGGTTCAGGAACGCTTGGAAAGTGGCAAACCCTATGTAATCAGGTTTAAAATGCCCGAAAACCGTGATATCGTGGAAGAGGACTTGATACGCGGCCGGGTGTCGTTTAATACCAATCAGCTCGACGATAAGGTTTTGTATAAATCTGACGGTATGCCCACTTACCACCTGGCCAATGTGGTTGACGATCACCTGATGAATATTACCCATGTCATCCGCGGCGAAGAATGGTTACCATCCATGCCACTGCATATTTTATTGTACGAATCGCTGGGCATTTCTGAAACACGTCCGCGTTTTTCGCACCTTCCGCTTATCCTGAAACCTGAAGGGAAAGGGAAACTGAGCAAACGCGATGGCGATAAAATGGGGTTCCCCGTATTTCCGTTACTCTGGAAAGATTCTGTTACCGGGGAATCGTACCGGGGTTATCGTGAGGATGGTTATTTCCCTGAAGCGTTTGTAAACATGCTGGCTCTTTTGGGCTGGAATTCAGGCACCGAGCAGGAGTTTTTCTCGATGGACGAACTGATCGAAAGTTTCGATCTGACCCGGGTTGTGAAATCGGGTGCACGGTTCGATCCGGAGAAAGCCAAATGGTTTAACCGCCATTATTTGCAGCAGAAATCGGCTGCCGAACTGGCCGCATTGGTTCTACCCGAACTGAACGGAAAAGGGATTGATCCCGATCCGCAAAAACTCGAACGCATTGTTGGCATGATTAAAGAGCGCTGTGAGTTTGTGAAAGACATCTGGGCACAGGCACATTTCTTTTTTCAGGCTCCGGAAAGCTACGACGAAAAGACCGTTAAATCGAAATGGAAAGCCGACACCAACGAAAAGCTGGAGTCTATTTCAGCGCTTTTCGAAACCATTACCGATTGGAAAGCCGAAGCCATTAAAGAAACCTTCTCGGCATTCATGACCGCCAAAGAATGGGGATTTGGTGCCGTAATGGTTCCCATCCGCCTGGCTTTGGTTGGCGGAAGCAGTGGCCCCGACCTGTTCGAAATTTGCGAATTGATTGGCAAAGAGGAAACGATTGGGAGGATACGGAAAGCTTGTGAGAAAATAAAGTTGTAAAATACTAGCATTAAATACAAAAAATGGTCACTCGAAATTGTTTCGAGTGACCATTTTCCTTTAGCAGAAATTGTGGGTTACACCACCTTCAAATCAACTCCCATTAGCAGAAGAATAATCAGCACCAGCCCAACCACAATGCGGTACCAGCCAAATACTTTAAACCCGTGTTTCTGAAGGAAGGTGATGAACGTTTTAATGGCAATCATGGCTACTACGAAAGCAACGATGTTGCCAACAATCAGAACATCAATATTGTCAGAATTGAAATGTTTGTAATCTTTCAGGAGTTTGTAGGCCGAAGCGGCCGCCATGGTTGGCACAGCCAGAAAGAACGAAAATTCAGCCGCGTTTTTCCTGCTTAGTTTTTGCTGCATCCCTCCAATAATCGTTGCTGCCGATCGCGAAACTCCCGGAATCATCGCCACGCATTGCCAAAAGCCAATTTTTAGCGCTGTTGGGTAGGTAATTTCCTGATTTTCGTTTTCCTGCTTAAACCATTTATCAACAAACAACAGAAGGACGCCGCCAACCAGCAGCATAACAGCTACCACCATTACATTTTCGAGCATGCTGTCGATGAAATCGCTGGCTAAAAAGCCGATACCGGCTGCGGGTAAAAAGGCTACAAATAATTTCTGGTAAAAAGTCCAGCTTTGCAGAAACCGTTTCCAGTAAAGTACAACCACCGAGAGGATGGCGCCAAACTGAATATTCACGGTAAAAGCTTTGGTAAACTCGTTAATTTCGGTCCCCAGCAGAGCTTCGGCAATAATCATGTGCCCGGTTGAGGAAATGGGCAGAAACTCGGTGATTCCTTCCACTACGGCAATAACAATGGCTTCAAATAATGTCATGTTTTCTGGTCTTAATTATTTTCGCGTGTAAAAATAAGTTTTTCCTTCACTTCGGTTATCAAAATTATAAATTTCCTTTTCGTGGTGCAGCCGGTAAAAGGCAAGCATCGCCATATCGCCCGCACAGAATAACGAATGCAGGCACATTATCGTCAGGAAAAAATACATCAGTTGTTCGTTGTAAAAAGTTATGGCACCGGCAATACAGATTAGCTTAACAACCACCAAAGGAGCAAGCGCTATCCAATGAAAGGCCCTGGATGCAATGACCTGTTGATCGGCCAGCGCGTAAAAAACAAATTTTTTCAGGTTAAGTCCGAACGAAATGCGGCGAGCCCCGAAAAGTAAATAGGCCAGGGCATGAAGCAGTTCGTGAATAACAATGAGCACCGAAAATGAAAATAAAAGCGCCAGACCGATGCCGATAATTGGTTCGGCATAACCTTTAACTGCGAGAACGATACTTCGCGTCAGCAGAAATATCCATAACATCATCATAACGACCTGGTAAACCGAATAGCTTCGGATCAGGTATTTTTCTTTGGTAATCTGTTCAACTACAAATTCGCGCAATTCCTGATGCGAAACTTCTGCTAAAAGTTCGAATTCATTTTCGTTTTGTAAATCTTCAGGGGTAAGCTTTTTACTCATACCGATTGTTTATTCTGGATGATTTCCGACAATGCTTTCAGGTTGATGAGTCGTGTAAAAAATGCAAACAGGACACTAACCGAAACCATGATCAGGTATCCTGCAATCCAGTTGTTGATTTGTTTGCTCAGAAACCCCGCCAGAAATACAAAACCCACAAACACAATTAATTTGGCAATTAACCGGTAATTGATATTCAGTTTCAGAAAATGTACGGCAAGTATGGTTTGCGCCAGGGCTGTAAAAAGTTGGGTAACCAAACTGGCCCAAGCCGAACCGAGCGCCTGTATTTCGGGTATCAGGATTAAATTCAGGCCTACGTTAATTCCCATTCCGGTAAGGGCCATCCAGTTTAGTTGCCTGATGCTGCCATTTGCCGTAAGTAAGGTGCCAAAAATATAGGTGGTGGCAATACCCAGAAAACTGATCATCAGTAACCTGAAAATGGATGCCGATAACGCGCTGTTGCTGTAATTAAGCAGGATCATGATTTCGTGGTCGTAAAATCCGGATGAGAGACTCAGTATAATGGCCGGTACGAAAAGCAAGAGAAAGGAAAACTGAACCATAGAGCCAATTTCTTCTTTCTGTTTGATCATCCGGGCAAAAATGGGCAGCAATAAGCCGGCAAATAAAACGCCGAACATGGATACCGCGTCGAGTAAACGAAAAGCATGGGCGTAAATCCCGGCCTGTTCTTTCCCGTCAGGAAGCAGGCGTTCGAGCATTACCGAGTCAATCCGGTTGTAAAACGACATCAGTAAAATCAGCAACGCATACGGATAACTTTTTTTCAGGAAGACCATGAAAAAAATACGGTCGAAGTAAAATTTTAGCTTTCCAGTGTGAATAAGTACTACCGCGAACGTGATGAGACTGGCAATAATGTAGGCAGCTGTTTGGGCATAAACAAACCATTCTATCCGGAAATGGTGATTGGTGATGTTGGTAAATAGTAGGACCGAACAGATGATAATCATTAAAGTACGGTCGAGTACCGAGAGAAAACTGTCGGTTTTAAAGAGGTGCAACCCGCTAATGTTCGACCGCAAATAAAGGGTGAATGAAATAAGAAACTGGTTCAGGATTAAAAACAAAAGCAGGTGGAGCTGAACCTGGCGGTAACCGATAAGTAAGGCCACTGCGATACTTACTACGGCATAAACTACGGCAAGCAAAAATTTTAATCCAACAATGTTGCTGATGTGTTTATGCAGCAACTGGCTGTTTTCAGCAATATTTTTATTGTTGTAACTGGTTATTCCGAGGTCGAGCAAAATGTTCAGGATCATCGAGAAGTTCAGCAGCGAGAAATACAATCCGTAGCTTTCGTCGCCCACCAGGTTTTGCACGGTGAGGTCGATTCCGAATATCCAGAAAGGTTTGATTAAAACATTCAGAAAAAGGAGCAGCAGCAGACTTGTAATAAACTTCCTTTTCAATCGGGTATCTTTTTCCGGTTTGATTTAAAGTGGTTCAAAAGTAGCAATTTTTTGAACAGACTTTGTACATTTGATTAGATTTCGATACCATAACCAAAAGCTATGATCATTGCCGTAAATACCCGATTGCTGATACAAGGGAAGCTGGAAGGGATCGGGTGGTTTACCCGCGAAACGTTATCGCGCATTACCCGCGACCATCCCGAACATCAATTCCTGTTTATTTTCGACCGCCCGTTTGCCGATGAATTCGTTTTTGCCGATAATGTTACCCCGATCGTGTTGTCGCCTCCAACCCGGCATCCGATACTTTGGTACATTTGGTTCGAATTGCAGATTCCGCGAATCCTGAAAAAATACAAAGCCGACCTGTTTTTTTCGCCCGACGGATACCTGTCACTAAATACCCGGATTAAACAATTGGCTGCTATTCATGATATTAATTTTGCGCACCGCCCGAAAGATTTGCCTTGGCTGAAAGGCAGGTATTACAATCATTATTTTCCGAAATTTGCCCGTAAAGCCAAACGGATTGTTACCGTTTCGTATTTCTCGAAAGAAGACATAAACCGTACGTATAAAATTGACAGCGATAAAATTGATGTGGTTTATAATGGTGTAAATTCCATGTACACACCCACTTCCGACGAAGAAAAGTTGAACGCCAAAGCACGGTACTCCGGTGGCAAGGCATATTTTCTGTTTATCGGGTCGTTACATCCGCGTAAAAATATCTGTGGATTGTTGCGGGCTTACGATGCCTTTCGCACATCGGTGAATACTGATGTGAAACTGTTGATTGTAGGCGAAAGTATGTTTAAAACCGCTGAGATTGAACTGGCCTACGAAGGGATGCGCTACAAGGATGATGTAGTTTTTACCGGACGGCTCGGCAACGAAGAGTTGCATCAGGTGTTGGGAGCTTCGCTGGCCCTGACTTTTGTTCCTTTTTTCGAAGGTTTTGGCATTCCTATCATTGAGGCGATGAATGCAGGCGTACCTGTTATTTGTTCGAATACCACATCGTTGCCCGAAGTTGGGGGCCATGCCGTTTTATATGTCGATCCGTTCTCGCTGAGCCAGATCAAAGAAGCGATGATTAAAATCTATCAGGAGAAAGAACTGCGGGACATGCTGATTGAAAAAGGATTCGAACAAAAAGATAAATTTAGCTGGGACAAAACCGCCGAGTTACTTTGGGGAAGTATTCAGATTTGCGTAAATACCTAATCCTTCGACAAGCTCAGGAGCCGGTTAACGAATGTAGATAGGAGCCTCGCTCCCTGAGTAGCGAAGCGTATCGAAGGGAGAACTTAATACAGAAACCGAAAATTGAATTTAATGGCAAAAGACAAACTACAACTATATTTACAGCAAGGACGGATTGAGGCTGGTTGCGACGAGGCCGGACGCGGTTGTTTGGCCGGACCTGTTTTTGCCGCCGCGGTTATTCTTCCTGAAACTTTTGAAAACGATTTGCTGAATGATTCGAAAAAGCTGACCGAGAAACAGCGGTATGCGCTTCGTCCGGTGATTGAACGTGAAGCATTGGCTTTTGCCGTTGGTATTGTTGATAACCATGAAATTGACCGGATCAATATTTTAAATGCTTCGTTTTTGGCAATGCACCGTGCCGTTGAGCAACTCGGAATACAACCACAGCATTTGCTGATTGATGGTAATCGTTTTAAAGCTTACCCCGGAATTGCGCATACCTGCATCATCAAAGGCGATGGTAAATTTTTAGCCATCGCGGCAGCTTCGGTATTGGCTAAAACTTATCGCGACGACTATATGGATACCATTCATCAGGAATATCCACAATACGATTGGTTAAAGAATAAAGGATACCCAACCCTGCATCACCGGAAGGTCGTAAGGGAAATCGGCATTACTTCCTACCACCGAAAATCTTTTGCCAACCTGGGCGATCAGCTACTGCTCGACTTTTGAAAAACGGAAACAAAAAAGCTGTAAATATTTGCAGAATTTAAAAGTTCAAAACCTTTAAGTAAGCAAATATTTACAGCTAGTCAATCTAAGGTATCCTCTACAGAATAGCCAATCGATTTATCTTCTGATTTTGGTTCTAACGATTAATCTTCGTCAGCGCCGTCATCTTCAAAATCTTCTTCGTCATCATCATAGTCATCATCGGCCACGTCGTCGGCTTCTTCCACTTCAGTTTCGGCTGCAAGGAATTCATCGTCAGCATATTTGCTTTCGTACTCTTCTTTCGCACTATCCTTGAGCGATCCGGTGCTATCGTAATCATCATCATCTTCGATGATTTTTTCAGCTTCGTAAACAGTCATACGAACCAGATAGTACTTGTCTTCAGTTTCAAAAGGCAATGCACTTACCCGCTTGCCATCTTTGTTGGTAAAATAGATCAGGTTTTCACTGTATCCGCTTGGATATTCAAGTTTAATCTTTTCCTGAATTTCCGGATCAAGTTTATCGTAATCTTTAATTACTCTGGGCTTATTTGGATTCATTGATAGATATTTTTACTGCAATTATATGAAAAAATTTAATAAAACTTCAGCGGCGAAAATAAATGAAAAACAATTTTCCCTGCAACACTTTTCGGTAATCTTTGATTTTTTTACCAAAGAATTGTTGTTAGCTAAAATTAATCATCGCTTTAATCACTCCGTCCTGATATCCTGATACCATTTCAAAGGCTTGTTGTGTGACTTCCGGAGAAAAATGATGGGTAACCATTTGATCGATTGGTAAACCATTTTCGACCAAAAGAATAGCTCTCTCTACACAATGGTTCTGCCGGCGTACGTTATGGATCGAAATTTCATTTCGGCGCAAGATATCCATATTAATCGTATATTTTCCTTCCGGGGGTATTCCAACTAAAATAAGTTTTCCGCCGGGCTTAATTATTCGAACGGCCTCGTCAATGGCTTGCTGTTCGCCGCTGCAATCAAAAACCACATCAAGCAAGAGGGGTTCTGTTTCCTGGGTGACTTTTGCCGGACTTGTTTCAATTGGGTTAAAAACCGAACTGGCTCCGAGGTCGGATGCTTTTTTTCGGCGGTATTCCAAGGGTTCGAAACACAAAATTTTAGCCGGATCCATCGTTTTAAGTACCATTAAAACACTCAGGCCAATTGGTCCGGCACCAAATATTCCAACTGTTTTATTCCTGAAATCGGTTTGTGCCAGTTCAACACTATAGGTTCCAATAGTAAGTGGTTCGATAAGTGCTGCGGTGGTGGCATCAAATTTCGGACTTAATGCGAAGCAGGTGAATTCGGGCATTACGATGTACTCGGTCAGGCAACCATCTATTTGCCCCGGGCAACCCAGAAAACGGTTGTTCCGGCAGGTATGCGGCCTGCCGGCCAAACATTGGTCGCAGGTGCCGCAATGGATGCTCGGATCAACAGCCACCAGGTCTCCCGGTTTAACACGAGTTACCGCGCTGCCGGTTTTTTCTACAATCCCGGAACATTCGTGCCCAACAGTAAAAGGAAATTTAACCACCTGACTCCCAATTTTCCCTTCGGTAAAATAATGAATATCCGAGCCGCAAACTCCAACGGTTTTTATCCGGATTAATACATCATCCGGATTTTTCAGGATAGGTTCGGGGCTGTCAATCATTTCAATTTCGCGAATTCCGGTTAAAACTAATGTTTTCATAATTAGGTAGTTTAGGGCGCGATAAAATACTTGAGCCAATTAATGAAAAAAAAAGATGATATAGGCACAAAACGGTATTAATTTTTTGAATTCGTTGGCAGTGAATAAAAAAAACGGAGCAGGCGGGATGAAATATCCGGATAACTTTGAGAATTCCCCCATATCTTTACCACTGTTTTTTATCACTTTTTTTAAATGGATGATTCCATTACTTTGTTCAAAATTTAAACTTTTTAATTATGTACGGAAAAATAAAACAGGATTTAGCGCAAACACTTGGCGAATTGAAAGAACAAGGTTTGTATAAGACTGAACGGATCATAACATCATCACAGAGTTCACAAATAACGGTTGCCGGAAATAAACCCGTTTTAAATTTTTGTGCCAACAATTATCTGGGGCTGGCCAACCATCCGGAAGTGGTTAAAGCGGCGCAGGAAACCATGAATGACTGGGGTTTTGGACTGTCGTCGGTCCGGTTTATTTGCGGAACTCAGCAAATTCATAAAGAGCTTGAAGCAAAAGTTTCTGAATTTTTGGGAACTGAAGATACCATTTTGTATTGTGCCGCTTTTGATGCCAACGGTGGAATTTTTGAACCTTTATTGGGCGAAGACAGCATTATTATTTCTGATGAGCTGAACCATGCTTCAATTATTGACGGTGTGAGGCTTTGTAAGGCGCAGCGTGCCAGGTATAAACATGCCGACATGGCCGAACTGGAAAATTGCCTGAAAGAAGCTCAATCGGCTAAATATCGGATGGTGGTAACGGATGGCGTTTTTTCGATGGATGGCGATTTGGCTAAACTTCCGGAGATTGTGGCCTTGTGCGAAAAATATGATGCCCTGATTATGGTTGACGATTCGCATGCGTCGGGTTACATCGGGAAAACAGGAAGAGGCACGGCCGAGCATTTCGGGTTGCTTGGAAAGATTGACATTATAACCACGACATTTGGTAAAGCTTTAGGTGGCGGAAACGGCGGTTGTACTTCGGGACGGAAAGAAATTATTGACATGCTTCGCCAGCGGTCGCGCCCTTATTTATTCTCGAATACGTTGGCTCCGGCTACTGTTGGCGCAACCCTAAAAGTGCTCGATTTGCTGACTGCATCGGCTGAACTTCCGGCACGAACCATGGATAATGCCAATTATTTCCGCGGAAAAATGGAGGCTGCCGGTTTTGACCTTGTAAAAGGTACAACTGCAATTGTTCCGGTTATGATTTATGATGCCCCATTGGCCGTTAAATTTGCCGATGAATTGCTGAAAGAAGGCATTTATGTGATCGGATTCGTATTTCCGGTAGTCCCGAAAGGAAAAGCCCGGATCAGGGTGCAGTTGTCGGCTGCCCATACCAAATCGCAAATCGATCAGGCGGTTGAGGCATTTACCAAGGTTGGCAAAGCGCTGGAGATTATCTGATTCCGGAGAAGTTCCCGGTTGACCGAATAATATGACCAGAAAAAAGGCTGCTCCGAAGTAAATCGGAACAGCCTTGCAAGCTATTATATATTGAATTGTGGGGTACTTTGTTGAAGGATTGAATCGTGATTATTACGATCTCGTCCTATTTCTTTTCAGTTGGAAAATTTATTTTACCTGGATAACAGCATATTTTGATATTCTCCAGAATTCCTGTGGATCTTTTATTTCCAGGTAGGCAATCTGTCCGTTTTCTTCAACCAGCGAGTAGGAATTGTTTGGATGTTCTGAAATTACTACCGCTTTTTTAGTGTTTAACGGGATTGTTTTGGTTTGGCGGATGTCAAGGTCAGTAAAATGTTTCGGATCAAAATTATCCTGAATGGCCTTGCTGCTGCCGATTCCAAGGAGTCCACCTTCCCGGTCGAGTATGCCTTCTTCTTTCAACTGTTTGTAAGTTCCCAGAACGACATGGGCTGTATTCAGCTTGTCTGTTCTGTCGATAATTACTTTTTGTTTGTAGTTAATCGTATCGGACTGTTGCTGCATGCCGGTGTTCAGGTTTTGAATTTTTGAATCCAACTCTGCCAATGTCACATTTTTGCTTTCAACTACTTTTTTAAGTTCAGCAATTTCGAGGTTTTGGCTTTCAATGGTTTCGTTTAAAGCCTGAAGTCTTTTTTCGTAAGTCTTTAGATTAAGACCCGATTTTCTTAATTTCTGTTCCAGATCAGCAATTTTTTTATTGTTCTCTTCTACCAAATTGTCGAGTAGTTTGATGTCGTCAACAATGGCTTGTTTTCTACTTTTACCACCTTCAGCTTGAATTAACGAGATTTGATTCCTTTTTTCCTTGATCGATTTCAGGTTGCTTTCGATTTCAGAAAACGAGTTATCCATGTCAAACATGATAGAATCTTTCTGTTGGATCATTTGTTCGGTGTTGGCTTTTTCAACCATCAAAGCGTTGATTTCAGCTTCTTTTTGGTTATAAACATAAACGCCACCAATAATTGCAACAACCAAAAGGAAACTTGCAACAATGATTGTTGCTAACTGAGTTTTATTTGTACTTTCCATACCTTTTTTATTAAGTGTTAATAAATTTTTGTCTGAAGATCGAACCGGAACTTCAATCAGAATTTTTCTGGTGCTGTTCGATTTCGGTAACCGGAATGGCAATGCCTGTGCCACTCGTAAGGAATGGATGTAATGATTTGTATTTTAATTGATTGTGGTTTTGTGGATAGCATTGCATTTTCTCAAAATGATCAAACCGAATCAGGAAATGATACAATTGAGAATTGAATATGGCTATTCTTTTTGGTCTTCTTTAAGCATTCGATAGATGGTTGCTACTCCAAGATCCAGTTTTTCGGCTACCAGTTTGACATTGTTCTCGTATTTATCCAGGAACTTTTTTACAATCCTGATGTCGTATTCACGAAGGCTAAGTTCCTGGCTGAATAAATCGCTGAGTAAATCCTGTCCTCTGCCCAAAACGATATGGTCTGCTGTTATTTCATCCCGATCGGCCAGGGTGACGGCCAATTCAATCACCGACTTTAATTCACGGATATTACCTGGGAAAGAATAGGAAAGCAGGCGCGACGAAGCCTCCGGAGTTAATGTTTTGGTTTTCATTTTGTTTTCCTGGCAGAAAACATGTATGAAGTGCCGGGCTAAAATAATTACATCATTTTCGCGGTCGCGCAAAGGTGGTAATTCAATCGGAAGCCCATACAAACGGTAATAAAGGTCTTGTCTGAAATTTCCCTTTTGAATTTCGTCCTGAAGATCTTTATTGGTTGCGATGATGATGCGGCAATCAAATTTTACGGGAATGTTACTGCCTATGCGTATAATCTCTTTTTCCTGAAGGGCGCGCAGCAACTTGGCTTGCAATGAAATATCCATTTCTGCCATTTCGTCGAGGAATAAAGTTCCCCCGTGGGCTTCTTCAAATTTGCCAATCCGGCGGAAAGCTGCGCCGGTAAAAGCACCTTTTTCGTGCCCAAAAAGTTCGCTTTCGATCAGGTCTTTCGGAATTGCGGCAACGTTAACCGGTACAAATGGTTGTTTCGAGCGATTGGAATTGTAGTGAATAGCTTTGGCAACCAATTCTTTACCGGTTCCGGTCTCCCCGGTAATAGTCACGGTAATATTGGTTCGTGTTGCTTTTTCAATCAGTTCATATACTTTTCGCGTTGCAGCGCTGTTCCCGATAATCGTATTTGGCTCGCTATATTTTTTTTTGACTTCCTGCCGCAACGTCACAATTTCTTTTTTCAGGTTACTGCCCTGCCTGATGTTGCTAACCGTATTCAGTAACCGTTCCCTGATATCTTTTGACTTTACGATATAATCGAAAGCTCCATTTTGGAGTAAAGTTACCACCACTTCAATATCATCCTGCTCCGATATCAGGATGATTTGTATGTCTTCATTAATTTCTTTGATTTGCTTCAGAACGTCAAGCCCTTTCATGTCGGGAAGTCTGTAGTCGAGGGTGATAACATCAGGTTCCTGATGCAGATTGGCCAGGCAGTCTTTTCCGTTGGCGAAAGATTGTATTTCGTAGTCGGGATTTAACGACAGTGTATGAACCAGCAAACGGCTGTACCATTCATCATCTTCAACCACAAATATTTTGAAGGCCTTTTCTGCCATTATTTACGTCAATTTATTAGTTTAAACTTCAATCGGGCAGCGCAAGGTAGTAAGTTTTTCCCTGAAATGGATTCTTAAATTCTCATTTTGATAAAATTCTAACCGGCCGCAAGAAGAACGGAAAAATTGGAGCATTATTCCTGAAGTTTTTGTTCTAAAATGGAATTGATTTGTTCAATTTCTTCACCGATTATCAAAATCAGCTTCTTAATTTCTTCCGGACTGCTGTTGGCATCAATGGCTTCAAGTGTTTTTAGGTGGTTGTAAAGCGAGTTTGCTTGTAAATGTTTGGCTGGGGCGGCAAGTTTATGGGCGGTTTCTGTCAGGGCTTTCCGGTCGGTGTTTTGCAGGTTCTGGCGTAATTTGGCCAACGCATCTTCGCTCGACCGGATAAATATTCTCAACATCTCATTCAGAAACGCAGTGTCGCCTCCTGAAATTCGTAGCAGTTCTTCCAGATTGATCATTGCATCCTCCGGCGGACTTTCCGTATCGGGTTCTGTTGGTTGATCAGGAAGTAATTTGATGACGCTGTTGAGCAAAGCCGATTCGGTAAATGGTTTCTGCAAAAAATCGTTCATCCCGGCCAGCTCAATTTTTTGAATATCCGACGAATTCCCGGTTGCGGTTAATGCAATAATTCTGGACGACGGATTATCCTGTAAAATGAGTTTTGCAGCTTCGTACCCATCCATCACTGGCATCCGGATGTCCATGAGGATCAGGTCGTACGAATTTTTACGGGCAAGTTCAACCGCTTCCTGCCCGTTGTGGGCCTCGGTAAAAGCTGCGCCCCAGTTTCTAAGTATGTTTTTGATGAGGTAAAGATTAAATTCTTCATCGTCAACAATCAAAAAGTGAATCTGGCTGAACCAGGAAGGTATGGTCAGTTTTTCTGTAAATTTTTTCCTGATATGGTCAGGATTTCCTTTTTGATAGGGTATTTGCAAAATAAAGCGGGTGCCTTTTCCGGCGACACTTTCTACGTCAATTTTTCCGTTATGGAGGTTTACCAGTTTTTTGACAATGGACAAGCCCAATCCGGCGCCGCGTTGTTTTTGGGTAGGGTCGGAATCAAGCTGCACAAACTCCTCAAAGATCTTGTGCAGGTTCTCCCGTGAAATGCCAATACCTGTATCCGAAACTTCGAGGAGCAACATAACGCATGTATCCTGAATTTCCTCGCTGGCGATTACTAAAGTAATCTGGCCCTGATTGGTAAATTTAATGGCATTGGTAATCAGGTTAATCAAGATTTGTTTGAGCCGGATTGGGTCGCCCTGAAGCACGAGGTTTCTATCTATTTTACTGACGACTAATAAATTGATATTCTTTTTGATAGCCAAATCTTTGTGCAGCGAGTGAACCTCTTCGGTAATTTCGGCAGGTAAAAAATCGATTTGTTCTAGCTTTAACTTTTGCGATTCAATTTTCGAGAAATCGAGCGTATCGTTTACTAATGTAATCAGGTGTTCTGCTGATTTATGCACTACTTCCAGGTCGGCAATCATTTTGTCGGAATCTGTTTTACGGAGCATTTGCTCGGTTAATCCGTAGATGGCGTTTACCGGAGTTCTCATTTCGTGGCTGACTGTAGCCACAAACATTTCTTTAGCCTGAGCCAGACTTTCTGCTTCGGCACGCGCTTTTTTCAGCACTTGCTGGTAGGTTCTGTTTTTCTGAAGGTTACGAAAAAATAAGATCAGAATAATGATCAGGAGGATTACAGCGCCAATGGTGAAAATGGCCATTCTCCGATAGGTTTCTCCGGCCATAGAATCAGCTTCCTGAGTTTTGCTTTCGAGTCGTTTTTGTTCACTGCTCTCAATACTAATAATATGCTGGTTAAGCGATTGGGTTAGTTGAATGTTTTGTTCGAGCAAAGCCATTTCTTTGGCCTGTAGCCGTTGGGCTTGATTGGAAATCAATTTCTCGACGCCTGCTATCTCCTTTTTGATAATTTCTTTTTCCTTGCTTTTATCAATAATGATGGGTTTTCGGGTCGTTGTATCCTTTTTACTGAAAAGCCTTTTAAAGAACCCTTTTCTTTCTTCGGGTTTAAACCTGATGGTATCGGGTTGAATGATGGCGGTGTCGATTTTGGAATAAAGACTTGAGAATGATTTGTGGGCATTTGTTTTTGACTGGTGAAGCGCCCTTATTTCGTCCCAGATCATCAGTTTGCGGTTGGCAAGCAGCGAAATGGAATCGATGTGCAGGATTTCTTCCGAACCGGGAATGGCATAGCTGGCCAACGCCTCCAGCTTTTCCTGAATATCAATATCCAATTGTTTATATGGACGAAGGAATGAATTGTCGCCAGTAAGGCTGTACAAGCGGATGGTATTTTCCACCTCATTCAAATCAGATGCGATGTCTTTAATCAGCAGTAACTTGAGGTCTGGGCGGGCTTCTTTATGAATGGTATCAACAATATTGGAAAGGCTCTGGTAAGCCAGATACCCCGAAACAATAACCGCAGCAGCAATGCAAATGGTTAAAATGGTAACCTGTATTTCGATCTTTAATTTTTTCACACGTAAATATTGTTGTTAATTTGTTGAAATTTAAATGCGTACATGCGGAATTCCATGCCATAAAAATAGCTTTCTCCACAAGATTTACATGGCCTTTTGTGCCACCACCTTGAATATTGTTACCGTGGCATGTTCGTTTCATCTAAATATAAATATCGCAATTTATACCAATTTTGTTTAGCCGTTGGCTGATTTTTATTTTCACAACTTTTCATTTATCAACTTTGGGGAAGTGGAGCAATCCGTTTTTTTTACAATCGGCAACAGCTTCTGCGAAAATTGTATTTTCAGGAAAAAGGAGTGCTAATTTCATAAATTTATCGAGTGCTTTTTCGTCATCTCGCTCAATTTCCTTATAAATTTTGGCGAGGAGATAGGTTTTCACGACGTCAAATGATTTGTATTCTGAATTGTACATCCGATCAATCGTTTGCAGGCTTAAACGACATTTTTCGATATTGTTTTTTGTTTTAAGTCCATGCTCATTCAAAAATTTACTCCTCATGAATTCGTTTAATTCATTCATTAAGGCGAACATGCTGAATGCAAATGAATCGGAATTTTTTAGCTCATCCCAATTGGCACTTTCAAGAAAAAAATGAAACTTCAGGGAGGTCAGGTATTTCGAGAAACCTTTGTTGGTCAGATTTTCGTACCGGATTTGATAGGTAAAGTAAATCAGGCGATCGTAATTCTTAAAATCAGTAGTTTTAGAACCGGAGTTTAACTCATTAAGTTCGGTTAAAAATTTCAATTTGTTCGAATCGGTATAAAGGCTAATCATTTTCCACCACAAGTAATCGATTTGCAAATAGTTGGCTGTATGAGGCGATATTTTCTTAAGTTCTTTAATCTTTGATTCCACATCACTAAAATCCTGATTGTATATTTTGTAAACTATTTCATCAAATAAAACATGGGGCTGGCTGTATAAATTCTGAGATGAGAGGACAAGAAAAAGGAAAAGAACGATCCTTAATCCTGAATTTAAGATATTCTTCATGGAGGGTTCAATTGGCAAAGTGTTGCTTTTATTCGTCTTCAATCAGTTGTAATAGTATCGTTTCGCTGAGCTTTTTGTTTCAACTTCATAAGCGGTTTTGTTTTTTTGCGAAAAAGAGTCGGTGTAAATTTGTTCTTCCCCGAAAGATGTCTTAGTCGCAATCTTTTTACTTGATCTTAAGTTGATTATAAAGTTTCCAGAAAGGTTAGTTTAATTCAAAACTGGAACGAATTGACGCATTTATTTTGCTGTTAAAATTGACAATTAGTTCTTTGTTTTTTTGAGAAGCTAAAATCCCGGAACGTTTAATCCCTCCATGGTAGGTTTTATTGAAGAATCCCAATCCTGCAAGGTAGCCGGTTATATAGAACCCATTGTAAACCTGGTGTGCGCTGAACGCAAGAACGGATACATTGATTAGAAAATTAACGATCCCTTCGCCAGCCTCACCCGCATAAATCTGCCCTGAACCAGGAACAAAGCGTGACCAATTCTCGGCCCGTTTAATTGATTTGATCGGTGGCAGATTTTTCTTTTTATATAGATTATTCACCATTTGTTGCATTTCAGCTTCTTTCTCAGGTGCAAAATTTTGCATTTGTATAAAACGCATAAAACATTCCCGTGCTTCATCCCATTGGAAGGTTTCGTTAAGACAGAATAACCTCACTGGCATAAAAACATGAAATGATGCGGTATCAGCACTTCGGCGCAAATATTCATCAATTTTCCACAATGCTTTTGTTGGCTCTCCGTTCAGATAAAAACAAAGCGATTGTTCGTAATAAACGCGCTGAAATAATGAATCACCGGAATTGGTGAAATATATCGGCTGAAGTTCATTTAAAGCGCGGTCGAATTCCATTAACTTTTTGTAGCACAGCGCTTTTTTATATTGAAAGTAACGCAGCTCGGCCTGACTTTTGACGCTAAAAATTATGCGTTCATATTCGATAGATGCTTCAAAATATTTTCCTGAGGCATATAAGCTATCGCATTTCAAGGTGCTTGACGCCTGGCTACTCAAAAAAATTCCGCAAAGGAATATGAAGCTGAAATAGAATTTGGTTATGGGTGGCATCATTATATTCGTTTTCAATAATTTTTACAGAAATAACTGATCCATAAATGTTTGAAATGTAACTGGCGGCAAAAATACCTCCAAAGAGAATGGTTTTCACATGATCAATGCCAAGTTTTCGATAGTTTTCCCAGGCTATTAGCCCAAAGCCGGTTGTAGCAATCATCGATGCAATTCCTTCTCCTGTTTTCCCGGCATAAATCTTTCCTGAACCGGGGATTATTCCTGAAAACATTCCCGCTAAAAATGGTGATTTGGGGCGATGGATTTCTTGTTCCTTGCAAACTTGACTTAATGCCGCCACTTGCTGGTTTATTGTTGCTATATCGGGATTTACCTGTTGCAGTTGTTCTTTAGCCTTTGGCCAGTTTCTTTGCAACATTTCAATTCCACTCAGTTCAAAGTTGACCAGTGATAAATGAGGTTCGCCGTGAACATTTAACTGACTAATAATTTTGCTGGCTTCAGCATAATTTTCAAGAAATATTTGGTTGTAACCCGCAAAAAATCTGGATTTTAAATAGAATGGAGACTCTTTTTCTACTTTTAAAAGAGAAATGGTTGATTGTTCTAAATTTTTAAGTGAATAATGAGCCCAGCCCTTATAGTAATTTAATGAATCCTGCTGAGCTTGCCCGTGGTTGAGAGAATCTCTGTCAATTAAATGTACAACTTCATTGTAAAACCCCTTATTGATGAGATGTTCAATAAAGGGTAGTTCGCTTTTATTCTGGCCTAAAGCCAAACGAACCATTAACATGAAAACAACAAGACTGGCGTACTTCATTTATACCTTTTTACTGAATCACTAAACCGGTGCGTTTTCTTATTTATCGTTCCAGGATCGAGGTCGGTTGCAGCTATCCTGTTACATCGGTTTAAACGGTCAACCGATAACAGACCACCTTTAAACAGGCCATATTCTTTAACAACTTGCTTGCTGAAATCGGAGCAGCTAGGATCGTAAAGGCAGTCGGCAGACAGGTGTTGTGAAATGACATTCTGATACACATACAACGAACCACCATAGGCTAAGCTGACTGGATTACAATTTTTAAACGTTTTGCGTTGATTTTTAAAGATATAAGGTCGTTTTTCGTGGTGATGGATTTTTTGTTTCGACACCGAATCCGTAAGCAATAAATCAGCCTTCAAATCAATGTGTTGAGCCAGACTTACTGACGAAATGAAGATAAGAAGCAGTCCCAAACTACTTGTTTTTAACCGCACCAAGAGGCTTTGCATTATCAGGAATTTTGAAATTAAAATATTTGTTATCGGCAGATGAAGATACCTTAACATCCGAGAAAAGAGTCCGGTTTATTATGGAATCGCCTGAAGGCATATAGCTAATCTCAATAATTTTCAGGGGAAGTCTGAATTGCGTAAAATCTTTATAGTTGGTGTAATAGATCTTCTTTAATATTTTTTTCTTATTTGCCAGATACTCCGAATAGACCGGAAGCCCGTTTTCGAAAACCATTTTGACCGTTTCGATACCTTTTAATACCGACGGAGCTTTCCATAAGGTCACATAAAACTGGTTTTCAAAGGTATTTGAGCTTAAGCTAAATCCTTCGTCCGCAAGTCCCAGATGGTCAGTCAGATTGTTTGCAAAATAATAGATCAGATTTCTTTTCGAGGACAATTCAGTGATTTGTTTATAACCAACCTCATTGCTTTCCGGATAATAAGTTTTAATTTCTCCCAGGGAATTTGTAACCATGATAAATTCAGTGGAGGAGTGGTAATATTTGGTGATAATCTGTTTGTTGTTGTCAAAAAACAGATCAACCTCATTGGCAATCTTCTTTTTGTTTTCCAGAATTTCAGTACGCTGTTTTAACGAGATATAGTTTCCTGACTGTGCCTGAAGTGAAACACTCAGGAGTAAAAGACAGCAAAAAATATAGATTCTTTGAAAAAATAAGTTCATAAATTGCTAAAAAAAAGGTGTCTGTTTATACAACAAAACAGACACCTTTGTTTACACTATTCTATAGTCCTAATTCCACATGAAAAATTTGGGATTGTTTACGTAAGCGCTAATGTCCTCATTGTCAATTATCAAAACAATGAAGTCAATTAACGGAACAATACCAAAGATACCACCACAAGTTAAAATGTAACCTAATCCGGTAAGCGTTTCAGTTCCCAAATAAAAACGGTGGATACCAAGCCCTCCAAGAAAGAAGTCGAGTGCAATTGCAACTACAGCATTTTTCTCTTTAGAAGCCATAACTGCTGACGAAACGCTTGATGCTCCTGAGCTTAGCTCTGTGGCGTTAAGCGAAATCATACTTGTTTCAATAGCATTCTCAAAAAGCTGGTCAACGGCTTGTTCATTTACCGAATAAGACGAGGCATTAGCCTGTTTTACTGATAGAATAGCAACAAATAAGACAATAACTAGGATAAGTTTTTTCATACTAAAAAAATTAATTTCTCAATTGTTAAATATAAGCCTTTTTTCGTTTTGTATATTCAATTTTTTTTAATTTTTCTCAAAAATACAAGCTTGCCTAAATATCTGGCCTTTTCTCATTTTAAAAGTGGCCCTTTTTCTTGAGGACTCACTTTTAGTAAAATTCTGATAGTCAATGCGAACTAATAGTATTTACTTTCTTTCAGGTTTTCATAGATGGTTATTACCATCAGCAACATCAGAAACAGGTACGAGAAATCTTCGATAGGTATATTAATAATTCGGATATTCAGGATATGTGCCGTATTGTATTCGACAACTGGCAGCGACGTTAGTATGGCGTTAACAACCAAAAACGGGAGTAACGATACTAAATAAGCAAAATAAAATTTGGTGATGTGAGGCTTAAATTTGTTCCGGAAAACGGTGTAGCCCAAATATACCGCAGAAAACAAAAAAGTCAGGAAGGTGTAGGCCTGTTGCCTGAAGAAGTAGCTTATCAGTGCAAAGCCAACCATTAGAAAAAGACTAAAGGCCAGAAAAGGATTGGCATATTCGTATTTTTTCAGGTAAAATTTAAGAACCTCGTAAATAAACACGCAGGCGTATGGAATAACAAGGAAGAATAACCATTCTTCGAGGGGTAGTCCTTTAAAGCTTTTACCAATGGTGTATTCGGGGTTAAAACTCCAAACCTGGGCGGCTGTAAACCGGATGTCCCAAATCCAGAAAATAACGGCTGTAACTAAAATGGCCGGAAAAATATACTTCAGGTTCTTATAGTACTGCACTTTTTTATCGAAACTTAGAGCCAGCGGCACAATAACCGAAACAATCAATAAAATTAGGTAGGTAAAATTCTTGAATTCCATTGTGTGGATTTGGTGAATGGTTATCCGTATTTCTGTAGCAAATATAATTGAATCCGGGACGAAAATTCTCCGGCAATTGGTACATACTAAAAATAAAAAAAGATGCTTATCAGAAATAAGCACCCTTTAAAAGAGAAAATCAAGTACTAAATAATTTATACTAAGAGAATTAATAGAATTGATAATCCATTCGGCTAGTCTCTTACATGTTATCTTCTTTTTCTTTTCGATTTGAACTCGGCAATTTTATATCCGAGTCCAAAAGCAAAAGTAAATGTGTCTTTTCCGTAAGTTTCGGTGTAGGGACCAAAATTTTTAGCCAGATCGTCAAAGCTTGCATCAAATGTTTTGGTTTCGTCTTTATAAGTTGTGAGCATCATACCGGCGTCGAGGACCAAACGGTCGTTCATATTCCACTGAAATCCAACGCCTGCGGTATAAGAATCGTTGCTATAGCTAAAATCGCTCTGGTATTGCTCGCTGACTCCTGTATTTGAGTTCATATAACCAGCACTTACCGCAAATTCTTCAGTCAGGTTATATTCTACCCCAAGTGCCAACTCCATGTAATTTTTATCGATAGAGCGATGTTGGCCATACACATTGTTGCCCCATCCAACCCATTTGTCCATATATTCATTGAATGAGCCTGAAATTTTCAACGCATCAGTGATCATATAATCGGCTCCCACAGAAATAATTGCAGGAATGTCGTTACCAAACTTTTCAGGGAAAAGTTGGGCAGAGTAATTGTCATTTTCGGATGGGGAATTGGTTAGAATTAATGTAGTCATGTGTTCATATTTCAAACCAACATTCAGTTTTTCAAGATGTATGTTGAAACCTATAATCGGAGTAATGCCAGCTCCTGTTTGTTTTACATCAACTCTTTTGTCGCCCAAACCAGCACTTAAAGCCAGTAACATTGTTGCTTGTGCAGTCTGGCCATATTGGTTGGCAGTTTGTGCGGCACTTGTTAAATAAGTTTGTGCATTTACCAAAGCACCAGCCGGACCAATTTTAATGTTGGCAATACCTCCGTTATATGTATTCACCGAAGGTAAATATCTTGCTCCACCAAAAACCGAGAAAATGTCATTGATTTTATAGGTTGCACCAGCCTGTATTCCCCAGAATACAGATGTACCTTCGAAGGAAATATCCACACCATAATCGGCAACAGGATATCCCAAAGCACTTAAGCCAGCTAGTGCGGGAACCAAACTGGCAATCTGTTTTTCAAAGCTTGGCAGCCCGGTATCGTATTTTGCGCTACCGCCACCACCATTGGGTCCAAATCCGGCAGAGAAAGCCCAATTGTCAAGTTTATAAACAGCAAAAGCTGAAGGGAAAACAGGAGCGAAAACTTCTCCTTTGTATTCGGAATTATGCAAGAGTGGAAATTCACTGCTAATCGTTCGGTTCTGAAAAATTGTTTGGTTATGAAGGCCAAAATAGAATCCGTTATCTAGTTGAGTTAATCCTGCGGGGTTAAAATATACAGCGTCCAGATCGGTTGAAGCATTTCGGGAAAGCATACGCACAAATTGAGCACTCTGGTTCGTATTTGTTAAAATTCCGCCAGCAAATGCAGCGTTCATCAACAAAAGAGTTCCGGTAATCAACACAGCTAATTTCTTCATAATGGTTTTTTAAAGTTTATATCAAGCAAAAATATAAATATTTATGACGTATGAAAAATAATGAACCTGAAAATCAATATATTATGAATTATCAAACAACAAACTTTAATGTTCGAATAAAACGAAACCCAACTTTGTGGAGTCGGGTTTCGTTTTTATAAAATTACTTAGCAAATAGCTTCGCTCTTCGATTGAACTATAAATGAATCACTTCATCGTATGCAGCTGCTGCAGCTTCCATAATCGCTTCGCTCATGGTGGGGTGGGGGTGAATCGATTTAATCAGTTCATGGCCGGTAATTTCCAGCTTTTTAGCCACCACCAGTTCGGCAATCATCTCGGTTACATTGCCACCAATCATGTGTGCGCCTAATAATTCGCCGTATTTGGCATCGAAAATAAGTTTTACAAAGCCTTCTTTCTGACCCGATGCACTGGCTTTACCACTGGCCGTGAATGGAAATTTGCCTACTTTAATTTCAAATCCGGCTTCTTTGGCCTTCTGTTCAGTCATTCCAACCGACGAAACTTCCGGATTCGTATAGGTACAACCGGGTATATTGGAGTAGTCAACCGGATGTGGATTTAAGCCTGCAATCTTTTCAACACAGGTGATTCCTTCGGCTGAAGCAACGTGAGCCAGCGCCGGACCAGCAACAATATCGCCAATGGCAAAAACGGTGCTTACGTTGGTTTGGTAAAACTCGTTTACTTTAACTTTACCTTTTTCAAGCACGATCCCTAAATCTTCCAATCCAATATTTTCGAGGTTCGGGATAATGCCTACCGCAGAAAGTACAATTTCTGCTTCGATAACTTCTTCACCCTTTTTCGTTTTTACAGTTACCTTGCACAAATCGCCGCTGGTATCAACCGACTCAACCGAAGCATTTGTCAGCACTTTCATTTTCATTTTCTTGAACGAACGTTCCAGTGTTTTCGATACTTCTTCGTCTTCGTTCGGTACAACATTGGGTAAATATTCAACCAGGGTAACATCGGTTCCGATGCTTTGGTAGAAATAGGCAAATTCGCTGCCAATAGCTCCTGAACCTACAACTACCATCGATTTGGGCTGTTTAGGCAAAGTCATAGCTTCGCGGTAGCCAATTATTTTCACACCATCTTGTTCCAGGTTGGGTAATTCGCGCGAGCGGGCGCCTGTTGCCAGAATAATATTTTTCGCTGAATGAAGGGTGCGCTTCCCGCTTCCATCGGTTACTTCAACCGAATTCGGATCGACAAGTCGTCCATATCCGTTTAGCACTTCAATTTTATTTTTGGTAAAGAGAAACTGAATCCCTTTGCTCATTCCTTCGGCAACACCACGGCTACGTTTTACCATGGCTTCAAAGTCGGCTTTCACTTCTCCCGAAATTGAAACGCCATAATCGGCAGCATGTTTGGCGTATTCCAGCGCCTGTGCGCTTTTTAGTAGCGATTTGGTTGGGATACAACCCCAGTTGAGGCAAATGCCACCAAGGTTTTCCTTTTCAACAACTCCCACACTTAAGCCTAATTGCGCAGCTCTGATGGCAGCTACATATCCGCCAGGACCACTACCTACTACTATTAAATCGTAACTCATAAATGATAGCTTCTTAAGATTAAAATCAAACAGCATAATAACATTCCGCATCCTGAAAAGTTTTCCCCCGGGGATGATATTTCAGGACTTAATAAAACAACGAAAGCCGCCCGGTAGCGACTTTCGCAAGTAGATATTTTTACTATTATTCAGGCATTATTGAGGAAATAATTCGCTCAGTTTAGTGGCAAGTTGTTCGCTCCGTAAACCTTTCGCAATAATTTTGCCCTCTTTGTCGAGCAGGTAAGTCTGAGGGATTGAATTTACACCGTATAAACGGGCCGCAACGTTCTGCCAGTATTGAAGGTCTGAAACATGGATCCAACTTAGCTGGTCGTCTTTGATGGCTTGCACCCATTCTTCTTTGGCACGGTCGAGCGAAACGCCGATAATTTCGAACCCTTTGTCATGGTATTGCTGATACAGTTTTACCACATTTGGATTTTCCTGACGGCAGGGAGCGCACCAGGAGGCCCAAAAGTCAATCATAACCACCTTGCCACGCAACGACGACAACTGCACTGGTTTACCTTCCGGATCATTCATTGTAAAGTCTGGAGCTTCAACACCTACCGCTGTTTTTTTCTGTTCAGCGATCATCTCTTTTAGCTTTACCACATATTCCGAAGTGCTGATTTCAGGCGCAAATTTGCTTGTGATGGAGTCTAATTCGGCTCCCTCAACCTGAGACGCCAATTGCACTAAAGTAATGTAAGCGGCAACCACAGAATTGGAATGTTCTTTCACAAAGTTTTTAGTGTAAACTTTATTGTTGTCAATCATAGCCTGGTAATCGATCTTCGCTTTATCGGCTTCGTTGGTATTACCGGTGGTCATGGCATTTTGGTATTTTTCCTGAAGTGCCATAACATCTTTGTTCAGCTTTTCCATTTCAGCAACGTAGGCCTGGAAAACATCCTGTGATGGCGAGCCTGTAATTTTGGTGTTACGGAGACTGTCTTTATTGGCTTTTACGGTAATGCTGGCATTGTCAAGAAAGAATTGCGCAAAATAATCTTGTTCATTCAATCGGAGGAAACGAATATCGGGCATTTCCATTTTACCTTTAAAACTGAATTTACCGTCAACCACATCGGCGGTGTCAACACTTTGTGGTTGGCCGTCAACCAGTTTCTGCAGGTAAATTTTACCGGTTTCAACTCCGGCGATTGATCCTTTAATCGAATACTCATCTTTTGCCGTTTGGCACGAAAAAACCGCCAGGGCAAGTACTAAAATTGCGATAACATTTCTCATGAATGGGTTATTTAATGTGTGTTAATTTCTTTTTCGGATCTGATCGTATAAGTCGAGCAATTTTTTGGCGGCAACAAACGATGAGATTTCTTCTTTCAGGACTCTTTTTTCTGATTCTTCCATCAGCGTTTTAATCTGTTCGTCCTGATAGAAGTTATTCCGGAGGTGCTCATTGATGGTTTCGTACATCCAGAATTTCGATTGTTCGTTTCTGCGGTGTTGAAAATAACCGTTATTTTTTACATGACCTAAATATTCGTCGATGGTTTGCCAAATTTCGCTAATTCCGGTTTTCATATAAGCCGAGCAGGTGAGCACTTTGGGTTTCCAACCCGATTCGGTAGCCGGAAACAGATGCAACGCATTCATATACTGAACACGGGCCAAACCTGCTTTTTCAATATTGTTACCGTCAGCTTTGTTTATGGTTATGGCATCGGCCATTTCCATGATACCGCGTTTAATTCCCTGCAATTCGTCGCCAGCACCTGCAAGCATCAGCAGCAGAAAAAAATCAACCATCGAATGCACCGCAGTTTCACTTTGCCCCACTCCAACCGTTTCAATAAAGATGTGATTAAACCCGGCGGCCTCACAAAGTACAATTGTTTCGCGTGTTTTACGGGCAACTCCACCAAGCGATCCTGCCGATGGGGAAGGGCGGATATAGGCATTCGGGTCAATGGACAGATCTTCCATACGGGTTTTGTCGCCCAAAATACTTCCTTTTGTTCGTTCACTGCTGGGGTCGATGGCTAATACGGCTAGTTTCTGCCCTTGTGCGGTGATGTGTTTTCCCATCGCTTCAATAAATGTACTTTTTCCGACACCGGGTACACCGGTTATTCCAATCCGGACCGAGTTTCCGGAGAATGGCAAACATTTTACGATGATTTCCTGGGCAATTTCCTGGTGTTCCTGTTTCGAACTCTCGACCAAAGTTACGGCTTGACTGAGAATGGTAATATCGCCGTTCAAAATACCGTCAACATATTGTTGTACCGATAAAACCCGTTTTTTCTTATTTTTCAGGAATCGCTTTACCGAGTCTTCGCTGACCGATGGCGGTGCTTCAATACCTTGATTTACATTTAACCCCGAGTATTCGGGTGCGTTCTCAATATGGTGATGTGGTTGATCTCCAATCATGTTAAATTATTTTATGCGAATGTAGTGATCAGTGCAGAATTATTGGAAATATGGATGGAATTATTTTCGGAACAGGTGCTTTTTATTAACAAAGAAGCCGGCTCATAGTAGTGAACCGGCTTCTTTTATCTGATAATGGGGCTATTATTGCGTTAAAATGTTTGAGGATATTCTTAAAATAGTAGTCGGATTTTTGGGGTCGTTGGTGATAACAGTGATCGTTTTGTTCTGTCGTCCGCTTTTGCCGGTTGAATCGAATACTACTTTTAACGGAACACTTTCGTTTGCTGCAACCATATTTTTTGACGGTGAAACGGCTGTACATCCGCAGGAGCTTTTTACATCGCGGATAATCAAATCACGTTTTCCGGCATTTTTCAGGCTAAATGTATGTTCCACCTTGGTGCTTGGTTTTATATCGCCAAAATCAAACGATTCTGAATCATATTTTACAACGGGCGCTGCCGCCAATTCAGCAGGGGTGAGTTTTGAAAAATCCTCTTCGAGCGTAGTGCTAACTGCAATCGAGTTGCGGTAATCATCCTGTCCGTCAATATTCAAATAAATGCGGTGCATCACAAAACCAAACGACTGAATTTTATTGGCATCGAAAGTTACTACAATATACCCTTTTTGTTTGGGGGCAAGTTTGGATGGTTTAAAGGTCGCATTCAGGTGAGGAGGTGGAGTTTTAAAACTCAACTGCACGGGTTGTTCCGAGTTGTTAACGATTTCAACGCTATCTTTCCTGATTTGCTTTTCTTTAATTGATGTAAACGCAACATGGTTTGTTTTTGCGCGCAACGGCCCGATCTGGTTCGGGTAATCTTCTTCAATGGTTCGGGCGCGTGGGGTTACATCGCCTAAAATGCTTAGTACAACATCTGCATTTTCAGCATTCGAACTTACGCGTATCGTTTTGTTAAAAACTCCCGGCCGATTTCTGGGGTCGTAGCTTACTTTAATGATTCCTTTGGCTCCCGGGGCAACTGGTTCGCGGGTCCATTCCGGAGTAGTGCATCCGCATGATGCCTGCACATTGTTCAGGATTAACGGAACCGAACCGTCGTTTTTAAAGTTGAAGGATACTGTTTGTACGCCCAACTCTTCTTTAAAAGAACCAAAATTGTGCTGAAGTTTTTCGAATGCAATGCGTGATTTGGCTGTTTGTGCCTGATTTAAAGCTGGAAAGCAAATGAGAATTGCCAACAAGAATGAAATACTGATTTTCATATAATTTTTTTAAAATATAGTAAGACATTGAATTTTTATTCAAAGATAAGACTCAATTTTATTTTATTGTTCTACAACGAACACAAAACTAAAAAACCTTTTTCTGAATTGCTGTTAATGCCAATAAACTTTTGTTAATGAGATGTTAATGGATAAATCAGACGTATTTTTTAAGTAGTTTCGTGTGGGAAATGCAAAATAGTTGCTGATTTATGAAGAGGAAATCGATTGGGTTTGTAATAATTATGGCTATTGTTTCGGTGTTGGGAATCCTGTTAATCCAGTTTTTCTTTCTGAAAAATTCATACGATCTGAATGAAAAACAATTTCACCTGCAAACAACCAGCGCCCTGCGCAGTGTAGCCAGCCAGATTAACGAGTATAACAATAAAGTTTATGATCATCCTTCGAAACCGATGGATCAATGTCAGGTAGAACAGATTTCAAATAATTACTACGTGGTGAATGTCAATAATGTAATTGACCCCAATTTACTGGAACATTTTCTGACTGTTGAATTCAAGAAAAGGAACCTCAATCTTGCTTTTGAATATGCCATTTATGATTGCAACTCAAAGCAAATGGTTCATGGTGGTAGCAATGTAACCAGGGATCCTGCTCATTATTACTCCCAATCGACAGATAAAACCGATTCGACTTGCTGTAGCGCCGAAGAGTTGATGTATGATAAGCATTACAACAAACAAAATAAAGTAGAAAAAAAGAAAAAGGCCTGTAATTTGCCGACCTGCGAGAAATACACGTATTATTTTGGGGTTCATTTCCCGGATCGTTCGCAGTTTTATAATTCCCGTTTAATGGCTTGGTATTTTTTAAACGGAATATTGTTTTTTGTCGTCATTTTCTTTGGGTATGCTTTATATGTGATTATTAAGCAGAAACAACTTAGCGAGATTCAGAAAAATTTCATCAACAACCTTACTCACGAGTTTAAAACGCCCATTGCCTCTATTGATCTGGCAGCAAAAGTTCTGTCGAATCCCAAAATATGCGAGCAACCCGAACGACTGGCCGAATATGTTCGCATTGTGGGGCAGCAGAACAAGCGGCTTTCAGCACATGTTGAAAAGCTATTGCAAATGGCTACCATCGAAAAAACAAAGTTGCAATTAAACCTGGAACAAACTGATCTCCATTTGTTTATTGCCGAGTCGGTTAAAGAGTTTAAAAATAGCCAGAACGGAAGGGTTTACAGTGTACGGATTGAATCTCTGGTTGACCATGCAATAGTTACTGCCGACAAGCTTCATTTTTCCAATCTGATTTTCAATATTCTGGACAATGCCATTAAATACTGTGATGTTGAACCTGATATCATTATCAGGCTTGAAGAATCTAAAAATCAATACCTGATTTCGTTCGACGACAATGGCATTGGGATTCCTAAAGATTACCGGAAGAAGATTTTTAATCGTTTTTATCGGGTGCCCACTGGTAATGTGCACGATGTGAAAGGCTTTGGCCTGGGATTAGATTATGTGCAAAAAATAGCACACAGGCATGGATGGCAAATAAATGTGATCGATAATTCGCGGAAAGGCAGTACATTTATCCTGAAAATAAAGAAATCCGTGTTATGAACTTTCAAGGCGAAAAAATTTTGTTGGTTGAGGACGATCAAACCCTCAATTTCATAGTTAAAGATAATCTGGAACAAGCCGGATATGTGGTTACTTCGTTTGAAGATGGAGAGTCGGCCGTAAAGAATTTTGCTCTAGGTAAATATAGCCTTTGCCTGCTTGATGTTATGTTGCCCAAAAAAGACGGTTTTTCTGTCGCCAAAGAAATCAGGGAAATTGACGACCACGTTCCAATCATTTTCCTGACTGCCCGTTCGATGACGGAAGACCGAATTACCGGGCTAACCATTGGTGGAGATGATTATATCACCAAACCATTCAGCATGGAAGAACTGTTGTTGAAAATACGGATTTTTCTGAAACGAAGCCTGGCGAGCAGCGAGCCGACTACCGACCAGAATTATTATAAAGTGGGCCAGTTTAATTTTTATTTCGATAGCCTGGTGCTTGAAGCCAATACCGAACGGAAAACGTTAACATACAAGGAAGCAGAGTTGCTTCGTTATTTTTGCGACAATCCAAACAAGGTTTTAAGTCGTTCGGATATTTTAAAACAGGTATGGGGTTCGGATGACTATTACCTGGGGCGAAGCTTAGATGTGTTTATTTCGAGGCTGAGAAAATACCTGGGAAGCGACGAAAACATTAAAATTCTGAACCTTCACGGAATTGGGTTCAGGTTCAATGCTGCAATTACGAAGAATTAAGATCTCTGAAGATTTTGCGGGAAAATTAAACGAAAATAGGCCGACTTACTTTTGGTAAGTCGGCCTATTTGATTAACAGAAATTGGTTTTATGCAATCTCCAAGGTATATACTACCAACCTGGGTTTTGTTGTTCCTTCAATTTTGGGTTCGTTGAAGTTTCTGAATCAGGGATTGGAAATACAAAACGTTTGTCACTGTAGTCATATGCTTTTACAGTAAGTACAGAAGCTGCAACTACTCCACTTGCCGCATTCCATGTAGAAACAGCAAGGTTTCCAAAGTTAGCTTTTGCCGGAACGCCGGAAACACCTGGATTTCCTGCAACAAAGTAATTGGGATCTTTAGCTAAACGATGAATATCGGCCCAACGGCGACCTTCGGCCAGGAATTCAATTCTTCTTTCATTTAGGATTGCCTTCATTAAGCTTGGGGTGTCAGGAAAGGTTGCCAGGGTATATTGGTTTGCAGCTTCAGTAACCGATCTGTTCCTTACTTTATTTAGTAAATCAACAGCTAATTGGGTATTTCCATTTTTGCGAACTTCAGCCTCAGCATAATTCAACAAAACTTCGGCATAACGCAAGATTGGCGACCAATCGGTCATTTTTTCTTTTCCCGGATACTTATTGGTCCAATATGGAGTTTTGGCATTGTATGCTGTACTATTTGCGATTAAAAGTGTTCTACGTTTATCTGTAGCTAACCAGAAATCAGCATTGTAAATAACAGGGCTTAAGGAAACAAGCGAACGGACACTGGTGTAAAATTGAGATAATGAACCGTTAACAGTTGCATTATCCAATTCAGTATTCTCAATCGAGAACATGGACTCGGTATTGCCACTATTACTTAGGAATGGTCCATCAGGGTTGGCAGTAAGTTTATAGCCGCCAATTGGGCTTTCAAAAGTTGCACCAACAATCTTAGCCGCTTCCGTTATTACCTTGTCAGTATTTCCAGTGTGCTGGTATATTCTTGTCTTCAGGCCAATAGCTGCACCTTTGGTTGCCCTTGAAATCTTTAAGCCTCCGGTTCTGGTCTCCGGCAAATTAGCTTCAGCATAATCAAGATCTTGAATGATTTGGTCGTAAACCTGTTTCACTGTTGCGCGTCCGGCGCTTTTTGCAGCTTCAACCTTGTCAATAGAATTAATAGGAACAATATTTAATGGGACACCAAAATGAGATGCGTCGGCAGTTTCTTTATACGGACGGGCAAAATGAATCAGTAATTCATGATAACCCAATGCTCTTAAGAAACGGGCTTCTCCCTCATATTCTTTGGCTTTGGCTTCAGTTAAAGTACCTTTTGTTGCAGCAAGCTGAAACCCTTCGATACAAATGTTTATTTTATTGATCATTTGGTAGGTACATTCCCACAAAGCTTGTCCATTGGGAGAAGAAGTCCCGTAGGTACTACCATAGGTAATGGCAAAGAAAGCCTGTACGTTTAGCATATCTTCGCCACGCATATCGCCTTGTTCAATTGAAGCGGCTCCAAACGGATAACCACGACGCTGATCATTGCCTGGATAATAACCGCTTTGAGCGGCATCATAACATCCCACCATAGAGAGTTCACACATGGCCGGTGTTTTAAAAGCATCTTCGTATCCGACTGAATTTAGCGGCATTAATTCTAAAACGTCTTTATCGCAGGCTGTTAGAAATAGTGCTGACGTAATAACGCCGATACTAAATATTTTAACTATCTTATTTTGTTTCATGATATTTTATTTTAAAGTAATTAAAATACTACACTGATACCGAAGGTGAAACTTCTTTGTTGCGGATTTCCATTCCAATCAATCCCAAGAGCCGTTGTATAAACTTCAGGATCTAATCCAGTGTATTTTGTTATGGTAAATACGTTTTGTGCTTGAAGGTAACATCTTACCTGACTTAAAGTCATTTTATTCGTAATTGTTTTAGGTAGTGAATACCCAATTGCAAGATTTTGAAGCTTCAGGAAATCTCCATCTTCTACCCAACGAGAAGAACCATCTGATTCTAGGTTCAGGAAGTTGCCTTTACCGTAAATAATAATTGGAACTTGTCCGTTGCCTGGGTTTGATGCACTTTGCCAGCGATCCAAAATTTCAGTACCGTTATTCTGGAAGTACATATTTAATAAGTCACGGCGTGTTACATTTGCAATTTTATTACCACCAGAGAAGCGGAAGAATACATTTAAATCAAAGTTTTTGTATTTAAGTGTATTGTCAAATCCTCCAAACCAAGTCGGAATAGTGTTTCCTAATATGGTTTTATCGTCAGCAGTTAAACTACTTGCAGCACCAAGTGTTCCCGGGTTTGCTGCGTCGTATTGGTAATATTTGCTATCAGAAGGGTTACCCTGAATGATTGTTCCGTCAGCCTTTTTATACATCGGAAATCCATTGGCCATATTTACACCTTCGTATTGATATCCGTAAAGTGCACGCATTGGTTCACCTTCACGAATGATATAATGTTCATACTTCATATCACTCAACAATTTGGTTACCTTGTTATGTTGAGTTGAAAAGTTTAGAGAAGCGTTGTAGCTAAAATCTTTATTTTTAAATACCAGACCGCCTACTTCAATTTCAGTACCATTGTTTTCGACCGAACCAACATTCTGGCTGATTCTATTCCATGGAATTCCCAGTGATGGCGGAGTAGGAGAATCCAATACGATGTCGGTATTTACCTTTTTCCAGTAAGCCAAAGTTATGTTAACGCGGTTAAATAGCATCATATCAGCTCCAAAATCTACAATATCCTGCTTTTCCCACTTCAGATTTGGATTTCCGGTTTGATAATATGAAATCCCGGTTTGAGAGCCATACAATTGAGAGGTAAACGTGTCAAGGTAGGTAAAGTTTCCAATGTCATCATTTCCTACTTGTGCAAAACTACCACGTATTCTGAAATCGTTTACAACATCTTTAATACCTTCCCAGAAACTAAATTCGGATAAACGTACAGCAGCAGAAGCACCGTAAAATGTACCAAATTGATTTGCTGAAGGTAATTTTGATAAACCATCCCGACGAATAGAACCGCCCAAATAGTAAATATTTTTGTAATTGTAATTGGCCCGGAACATGTATGAGGCGATACCATTATGCGTGTAATCACCCCCTGATGATTGTGTGTTATAAGTACTAGATATAATATAAGGCATAAAGAAGGAACTGGACATATCGCGAGCTCCTGCGTTTACAGAACGATACTCGTATTTCGACCACTCGCTAACTGCAGTAAGGTCAATGTTGTGGTTCTCGTTGATGGTGGTTTTGTATGAAGCAATGTTTTGGAATGTCCAACGTTTACGGGTATAATTTGTTTCGCTTATTAAACCTTTATAACCTTGTCCATCACCACTCTCAGGATACCATGCATATAGATTATCGAGCAGTGAGATGTCTGACCCAACAAGTGTTTTTATTAATAATCCCTTAACTGGAGAGATCTCAGCATAGGCAGTAGGCATTATGCGATAGGATTCATTTTTTTGGACGTTGGTATTCAAAACCCACATGATGTTGGGAACAGTTAAATCGATAGGAATTGTGTTTGATCCGCGACCTAAGCTTTTAGGGCTAAGTACATCAATATTATAACCGGTTGGGTGAGTTTCATCATAAACTTTTACGTTAGGGAGCATACGTGTCGCAGCATACATATTATCAGATAAACTGTTTGTTCCTTTTATTGGACCAGTATTGTTCTGATAAGAACCATTAAAAGAGAAACCAGCTTTCAACCAAGAGAATAATTTTTGATCAACATTTGCATTGAAGGTATATCTTTTAAAGCTGTTGTTCACAACGATACCATCTTGATCGCTGTAACCGGCAGAAAGATAAAACTGAGTTTCATCATTACCTCCTGAAACTGACAAATTGTGACTTTGCTGATTCCCGGTTCTGAATACATAATCGTTCCAGTTTGTATTGGTACGATCGGCATCCATAACCGCAGGAATAACAGTTGATCCATTGTTTTTGTATTTTTCATTTGCAATGGTTACAAACTGCTCTGCATCTAATAAATCGTAAAGGTCTGATGCTTTTGAACTTGCGTACCATGCATCATAGGTCACTTTTGTTTTTTGTACACTGCCTTTTTTTGTCGTCACGAGGATAACGCCGTTTGAGGCACGTGAACCATAAATAGCTGTTGCAGCTCCATCTTTCAGAATTTCAATAGATTCAATATCAGAAGGATTGATATCAGCCATAGGATTGTTATTGGTGTATGTACCCCCAATATTTCCTGAAGTTGATGGGACCCCGTTTACAACAATTAGGGGCTGAGAACCTGATGAAATGGTATTTACTCCACGAATACGAATATTAGGTGGAGTTCCTAAATCGCCAGAACTTGAAGTAATTTGAACTCCGGAAGCACGGCCTGCTAATTGCGAAATAAAACTAGAGCTAGCTTTATCAGCCAAATCATTTCCTTTGACTTTTGATATAGAACTAGTTACATCTCTTTTTTTCTGGGTGCCATAACCAACGACAACCACTTCGTCAACCGAAATGTCTTGTGCTTTTAACTGAACATTAATGACAGACTGGTTGCCAATAGTTAATTCTTCTGAAGTCATACCCACAAAGCTAAAAACCAATGTTTTGGCATCGACAGGTGCCTTTATAGTGTATTTCCCATTCATGTCGGTAATGGTCCCCAACGAGGTTCCTTTTACCGAAATTGATACCCCTGGCATAGTACCTCCATCATCGGCGGAGGTAACGCTGCCCGTAATTTCCTTGGTTTGTGCCAGAACGACATTCAAACCAATTGCAAAAAATGCAAGCAATAACGCGATTTTTTTCATAGATAATTATTTTAAATTAAACAGCTTTCAGAATGCCAGATTTATTTTTTCAGAACACTATTTTCCCCCAATATTCTGATAAAAGAACCAATCCAAAATAAGTATGCATTGGCTTTGAGTTTCAAGCGAATCACTTCAGTTACGGAATCTGCCTTCAAATGTAAATAAATGTTAAAATACTTTTACAAAACATGATTTTAAATATATTTTTCAGGGGACAAAGCGCCAAACAACGAAGAAATATATTTAGATTATTTTATATTAATAGTTTGTTATAATGGACGTTATAAAATAAAATAGAGGCCGTTTCACATAGAAACGGCCTCTATTATTTGTTAAGTTAATTCTTGGAAAGAAGTAGAATTAAGCTATTGTTTGTTACTGGACTCCAGTTCTTTGATCAAACCACATTTTTTTACCCCAAAAATCATCTTTAACCTCAGCTGCAAATGCACTAACATTTGCGCCGTTCAATGTAAGTTCATTTTGCGGATAAGGATATCTGAATGGAGGAGAGTTGTGTCCTGTGTACTTAGAACCTGGTGCAATATAATTAGTTGAAGGAATACCAGTTCTGCGGTATAAAGACCAACCTTCCATTCCTTGTTTAAACAAGGAAATCCATTCTTGCAGATAGATTTGTTCGTAAGTATCAGCAAATGCACCTTTGCCTCCAGTTGCCAGATAAGCGGTAATATCTGCTTGTGCAACCCCATTTTCAAGCATAGATGCCTGAACTGCGGCATCGTAAGCAACCTTTGTTGTTGTACCTGTATTCCATCCTTTTTTCGACGCTTCTGCAATGTTGAACATGACTTCAGCATATCTCATTAAAGGAGAGAATCCTGCTGCTGTTTTTCTGAAGCGAGTTCCAATTCTGGAAACTGATGGCAAAGCAGGCTGAGCAACAGCACCAATTGTGAAACCTCTGTATTCATTGTCAGAAACAGCAGGAATAGCATAAATCGGCAAACGTGGATCTTCTAATGATTTTAGTGAATTTACCAAAACATCACTTACTGCATGATCATCGCGTCCTTTAGAATCGGAATACCAAGGTTCTTCGTATGGAGTAACTCCGGGCCAAACAAACATTGCATTATCCTCGTTGCTTGCCATTACTGGGTATTGAGATGGATTTCCTAAGACAGCTTCAACTGTAGATTTTGCTAATGCCGGAGAAACTCCAGAAATACGCATAGCTAAACGTAACCTCATCGAATTTGCAAGCTTTTGCCATTTATCGATTTCACCGTTGTACAATAGATCACCTTCACCCAAAACGTCATTATCGCCCGATGCCAAGAGGTTGGCAGCTTCTTCGAGAGTAGCCAGCATGGCTGGATAGATATCTTCTTGTTTATCGTATTTTGGAAGAAGTACACCATCATCCAATTTAATTGCATCACTGTATGGTAAATCTCTCCATCTGTCAGTCATCAATTGCATCACCATTACTTCAAGCACCTTAGCTGCACCCAAAGAATTATCTGCTTCATCAGCAATAGCTTTTTTCTTCATTTCATTGATGTTGTTCAATAGAATGTAGCCATAATACCAATTGTTTTCAACAGTTCCTGGTCTGTAAACATACCGAGCTTCATCGATATATTGAATTTTTGCCAGATAACCTGCATAAGTAGATGGTTCGTTCATGTCGGCCCAAACATCAAAGAAGGTACTTCCAAAATACCTTAAAGTAAAGGCCATTACATTAGTGGCAGGAGCATCTTTTGCCCGATCTGGATCAGTATTGATTTCCTCAAACTTTTCTGTACAACTGATAACAGCGAAAACAGCAAGAAAAGTCAGGATGATAAATTTCATAATATATTTCTTCATATTCCTAATTTCTTAAATGTTAGAAAGTAAAACTTAATTTGACACCAAAACTGCGTGATGGAGGATAACTTGTGCTTTCAAGACCAACACCACCGTTGTCACTGTTAACCGTAGTTTCCGGATCAATTCCTGAAATGTTTGATTTGTGTCTCCAAAGGATTGCAAGGTTAGATCCAACAAATGATACTGTACCGTTTTTGATTAGATTAGCTGAGCCAAACAATGATTTTGGTAGATCGTAAGATAAATGGAATTCACGCAGTTTTACATATGAACCATCATAGACCGATAATTCACGGTTGCTATAAAAAGATTCAAAGAAATCTTGTGCTCCAACAGTAACATCATTATCCGCAAATGTTGATTTCTGAATGTCTGTTTTGTCTTCAGTTACGATCTTGACAACTTTTTGGTCAGCAAGGAAATCTTTACCGATAACTAACCCATCGCGACGAATTTCCCCATCGGCTGTAAACTCAAGAACTCCGGAATAAGCACCGAACATCTGAGAGATACTGAAAATATCGCCACCCTTGCGGATATCAATTAAGAATCCCATTTTGAAACCCTTGTAGCTAAATTCGTTATTAATACCAGCAAGCCATTCAGGAGTAACATCTCCGAGGATCATGTTTGTTTTAGTCTTTGGCATGCCATTAGCTCCAACAATGATGGCATTGTCTGAAGCACGCCGCACCATTCCTGTACCATAAATAACACCCCAAGATTCACCTGGACGTGCCTGAACATAAGTACTCCATTGTGATCCAATATTATATGAGGCTAAGCCTTGTCCTGTTACCGGGTCGGTATAGAGTTCAATAATTTCACTTTTGTCTTTTGCCCAGTTGATAGTCATATCCCAATTGAAGCCACCTCTTTTCTCGATGATGTTTCCAATTAATTGGACTTCAATCCCCTTGTTGTTTATTTCTCCAGCATTTACAAGAGTTGTATTGTACCCAGTTGCTTTTGAGATAGCGACACTCATGATTTGATCAGTAGTTGTTTTGTCATACAACGAAACATCCAATGATAATCTATTTTTGAACAGTCTGGTTTCAAGACCTAATTCGGTTGTTACAACACCTTCAGGGCGTAATCCTGCAGGGGGGAATTCTGTTGTTTGAGAATATTGAGTTACACCATTGATGGTACTGGCCGCAGCTGAAAAATAGGGATCAGTCCGGTATGCTCCTGTAGCAGAACCAACTTTTGCCCAACCTCCGCGAATTTTCAGAAAATTCAAAATATTGGATTTAATATCAAATGTTTCTGTTGGGATCCAACTAGCGCTTACTGCAGGATAGAAGAATGGATCTTTAATTGTTGAACTCCAATCGTTACGAACACTTCCTTCGATATAAGCCATGCCTTTGTAACCAACATTAGCAGAGGCGTAAACACTGTTACTTCTAATCCATGAGTGGTCCATTGCAGTTACAGGATTTCCTTTCACGTTTGCAATAGTAAACAAGTCAGGAACGGTTAATTGATCTGCACCAAGAGTTGAATTTTCCCATTTCAGGTTTCTGTAGTTTGCTCCTACCAATCCGTCAATATCAATATCTTTAAATTTTTTGACAAAAGAACCTATCACATCAGCATTGAATTCATAACTCTTCGTGTCATTCAATCTGAACCAGCCTCCATGCCATGAACTTCCAACCATAGTTTCATTTGACCGGTATGTAGTTATAGGCATTGTTTTGGTATTGTAATAATCCATACCTAAACGACCTTCAATTTTAAAGAAACTAACTGGTTTGAAAAACAGAGAGGTCTTTCCAAACATTCTGTTTTTTTCCATCGAGTTGGTATTCTTATTCATACTCCAGTATGGATTGTTGTGGTAGTTGCTATTCCAGTTGTAGGGATAGCCATTCTCCATGGTCTTTTGCCAATTAGCCTTAAGATCCTTCATATCTACCTGGCGACCGAACCATTGACCCATAGATTGCATAGGATTACTTGCATTGTATTCGGTTACTGGAAGATTATCGCTTTCGTTTCTTGAGTAATTTGCTGATAAATCATAATCGAATTTATCACTTAAAGCAATCATTGTACTGATACTCATTGAATACCGGCTCATGTCTGTATTGGGGAGAACGCCAATTTGTTTACGGTAGCCAAGAGAAGCTCTGGTAGTTGATTTGTCGGTTGTAGAAGTAAATGCAATATTGTGATTGGTGCTGTAACCGACCTGATATAAATCTTCAACATTGCTTGGGTTTGAATTCCACGGTGTCGCAATAAGATTTCCCTGTGCATCGCGTGGGCTATTAAATTGAGTCAGTTTTAAACCAGCATCCAAACGTGGGCCCCAACTTTCGTCAACACCATCGTTTACACCATTGCCTAATCCATCAACATAGCTGAACCCAAATCCTGGATCATAATCACCTTGAGCAAACTCCTGATAAGTTCCTGTGAAGCCATCTTCTTTAGCCATTTCGTAGAATGACTCATCTCCTAGATAACCCTGGCCATATTTGTTCTGCATTTTCTGCAAACTATAAACCTGATCAAAATTGAAGTTTCCGTCATAGCTGATAGAAACACCTTTTTGTTTGCTTTTCCCAGATTTGGTTGTGACCAAAATAACTCCATGACCGGCACGCATACCATACAGGGCCGCAGAACCCCCTTTTAACACAGAAACAGATTCAATGTCTTCAGGGTTGATATCATATAAACCTGACCCGAAGTCAACATTGTTTTGTGTTAACCCACTATTGGAAATCGGAATACCATCAACTACAATTAATGGTTGATTATCCCCAAAAGAACTGTTACCACGAATAACGATGCGGGATGATGCCCCAATCTGACCACCAGCCTGATTAATCTGTACCCCGGCAACTTTACCGTTTAGCGAGGAAATTACGTTGGATTGTGCTGATTGGGTAAGTTGTTCCCCTTTTACATCCTGCACTGCAGAACCTAATGATTTTTTTTCTCTTGTGATACCTAGCGCCGTAACAACAACTTCATCAACAGCGATGTTTTCTGAAGCTAGCTTAACGTTTAAGATGTTTTGGTTGCCAATCACAACTTCCTGAGTTGTCATCCCCACAAACGTAAACATCAACGTTTTGGCATCTTGTGGAACTTTTAATCTGAACATACCATCCATATCGGTGATAGTTCCCAATGTCGTTCCTTTCACTGACACAGAAACTCCAGGAATAGCACCTCCATCATCAGCGGAGGTTACCTTGCCTGAGATCTCCTTGGTTTGGGCCAACAGGACCTGCAAACCAATTGCAAAAAATGCAAGTAATAACGCGATTTTTTTCATGTAAAATAGTTTTAAATTAAACAGCATCATTTTCAAATGAAAAACGAGGTAAGTAAAATCAAATCTAAATTCCCCCATTTAAAGCTACTCTTCATCATAAATTTGATTCCCCCAAATCAAATTTAATGGGAATTTTCAATCAGACTTTTTAAGACCCCCCTTTCAGAAACCAATATCTGTAGAAAAACGAATATTGATTCATCTTACAAATTTAGAAAAATGTATGTAGGAAGGTAGATATGTACAGAAAAAATAAATACATTTTTTAACATTGTTAACAAATATTAAAAAGCAGGTAAGTTCTTTATTCCATGTAGGGTTTATACAATGGCTTGTAATTGAATTAAATAAGGACTTTTATTACCGAATGTGAACAGATTATTAAGAATTTTTCTAAATTACAATATTGCAATTAAATCCTTTAATTCATCTATAAACCAGGTTTTGGTTCGGGGCGAGAGCTCCAAAAATGAGTTGGTTGGTGTCGTTCTAATCGATTTTATGTCAACTGGTAACCGGTTTGAGCCGTGGTTTAGGAATACAATTTGATCGATTCCAAAATTCTGGGCACCAACAATATCTGTTTCCCATGAATCACCAATCATAATGCTTTTATTTTTTCGGGCATTGGTTGACTTTAAGGCATGTTCGAAAATTTGCCGGTGCGGTTTAGTGGTTTGGATTTCTTCTGAGATAAATACTTTGGAAAAGAATCCATCTAACCCACAATTCTTCAATTTGTCATGCTGTACCTCAATAAATCCATTGGTAATAATGTGCATTTTGTATCCTTTTAGTTTCAAGGATGTGAGTGTTTCAATGGTGCCAGGGAATAATCTGGTCTGAAAGGCCATATTGGTAAGATATAGGCTGTTTAGCTCGGCCCAATTTAATCCGGAAATGCCAAAATACTGAAATGATTGGGAGAAACGCTCAACAATTAATGCTTGTTTGGTAATTCTTTTGGCATGGTATTCATCCCAAAGTGTTTGGTTGATTGGTTCGTAAATTTCGAAAAACTGTTCGAAGGAAGGTAATCTCCGGAGTACCTCACTCTGCTTTAATGTTTCGAACATGGCAAGTTTTGAGTTGGTATCAAAATCCCAGAGGGTATTATCCAGATCAAAAAAAAGATGATCGTATTTTCTCATTCGTCATCCGTATTTTCTTTATCCAACTGATAGCCTTCCAGAACGATTACGATTTCGCCTTTTATGGCTTTAGAGCTAAAATATTCGATCAATTCTGTCAGCGTGCCCCTGCGGTTTTCCTCGAAAAATTTCGATAACTCACGTGAAACACTTGCTTTTCTGTCGGGCCCCATATATTCGGCAAATTGCTCCAGACTTTTAATTAACCGGTAGGGCGATTCATAAAAAATCATGGTCCGGGTTTCAGTGGCCAGATTCTTAATTTTTGTTTGCCGTCCTTTTTTCTGCGGAAGAAATCCTTCAAAAGTAAACCGGTCGGTAGGAAAACCGGAGTTTACCAGCGCGGGGATTAATGCGGTAGCGCCGGGCAAACATTCCACTTCAATTTCTTTTTCGATACATGTTCTAACCAGAAGAAAGCCCGGATCACTAATTCCGGGAGTACCGGCATCTGAAATGAGTGCTACATTTTTGCCCTCTTCTATCTGTCGGGCAATCATCTCAACCGTTTTGTGTTCGTTGAATTTGTGATGCGAGGTCAGTTTATTCTTAATTTCAAAATGAGCAAGTAGCTTAGCCGAGGTACGGGTATCTTCGGCTAAAATTACATCAACTTCCCTGAGAATTCGGATACCACGGAGTGTCATGTCTTCGAGGTTGCCAATAGGTGTTGGAACTAAAAATAATTTACCCATATTTTTTGAGGTTTAACGTTGATGAGCCAGCTTGTGGTAATTGTTAACTGGTTTTATACCCTTCGGGAGCAAAGAAATCGGGCATTGCTCCCGAAGGAAATTTAAACATATTTTATTTACTGAAACGGCGTTTTAATAGCTCAACAAATTTTAAGCTTGTCTGATTTTTCTCCAGGGTTAAATTGGCTTTCAGATATTCAACCGCCTGCTGTATCGTTTCGAGTTTATCGAGCTGGTCGATAATCGTATTGTATTTGTCGGTATTGTTAGCGAAGATTTCGCGAATGAAAAGAAACCGGTCGTTGAGCCCGATTGCTGCGCGCAGGCTAGCTATCGGACCATTACCTAAACTCGATTCAGACGATTTGTTTTCGCCCATCGCATCATTGAGCGAACGTTCTTTCTGGAACGTTTCACCAACAACCAATTTTTCGGGTGCAGCATTCTCAGTCTCCAAAATTTCAGGTTTGGGTATTTCGGGCTTGGGTATTTCACGCATTACCGGACGGGTGGTTCTATTTTCAATGGGCGAAAACTGCATCGGATCATTTTCTTCATCATCCAAATCTTCCATATGAATCTCGCGAATTCCGGATGCCATTTCTGTTTTTAGCTCGCTAAACTGTGCCGCTGTTTGCTGCGTAGTGATTTCATGAGCTTTTTCGTTCTCTGTTTCTGCATTATCCTCGGGTTCGCTGTCTTCAACAATTGCCTCCTCGTCTAATTCAATCAAATCGTCTGATTCTGTTTCTTCAGGTGCAGCGGATTCTTCTTCCTCTTCAAGTTCCACGTTCTCATCAAAATCCTCCTCCTCTTCTTCGTCCAGATCTGAGTCATAAACCACATCCTCCTCTTCTTCAATATCATCAGCGCTTTCCGGGAGATGTTCTTCTGGTTCCGAAATCTCAAATTCAGGCTCTGGATAATCGATCTCCGGAATGTCAGTGTCGGCTTCATCGTTCACCTCTTCTTCAATCGCTTCGGGAAGTATTTTTTCATCGTCAGGAACGGCCGGTTGGGCTTCCGGATTTAAAATTTCAAGTTCAGGATCCGGGAAATGAAGATCCGAAACTTCATCTTCCTCATCGTCATCAGATTCTGCCAGTGAGTCTGCATTCTCCGAAAATTTGCGAAGCAATTTAATTTCCTGACAGATCAGATTTGCCCTGCTCAAGGCAAGATCAACAAATATGGGTGAATCGTTCTCCGATTCGGCAATTTCCTGAGTCAGGATTTTTAGTTCATCCAGATCTTTTACAATGATCTGCACCAATTTAAGTTTGTTCATTTTTATTTTTGATTTTAATCGGTAATTCAAGCTGTTTTATTTCGGTAAAGATTTAAATTTATCTTTGCTTTCCATACTGGTATTCGATTTCCGAAACATCTGGTTTCTCAATCAATTCAGTATATTTTAAGCAGGTAAAAGTACAAAAATCTTTAGCATATAACCTACATGTTTATTGAAAGGGGCATCGACAGACAAAAAAAGACCGGCAGTATTGAAGTCATTGCAGGCTCAATGTTTTCAGGTAAAACAGAAGAATTAATCAGAAGACTGAAGCGGGCTAAGATTGCCAAATTGAAAGTCGAAATTTTTAAACCGGCCATGGATACCCGGTATTCGGTTGCCGAAGTTGTTTCTCATGACGAAAATTCGATTTTGAGTACTCCGGTCGAGAATTCGGGTAATATTATGCTCCTGACCGGCGATGTGGATGTAATTGGTATTGATGAAGCTCAGTTTTTTGATAACGGGTTAATTGATGTAACCGTATCGCTGGCCAACATGGGCATAAGGGTGATTATTGCGGGATTGGATATGGATTTTAAAGGTAAACCGTTTGGTCCGATTCCCGGATTAATGGCCGTTGCCGATCATATTACCAAAGTTCATGCAATTTGTATGAGATGTGGCGATGTCGCCCAGTTCTCACATCGGTTCTCGAAAGCCGACAAATTGGTTCTCCTGGGAGAAAAAGATGAGTATGAACCTTTATGTCGTTCGTGTTACACTAAAGCTATCCGATAATGCCCATTCTTTCAATCCGTCAGGTTTCAGAAATTGTAAACGGTGAACTTTACTTTTCCGACACGCAAACCGAACATCTGATTTCCTCCGTTTCGATCGATAGCAGGACTATTTTTGATCCGGAATCGACGCTGTTTTTTGCGTTGAAAAGCGAACGGAACGACGGTCATCGTTATGTGGCCGATTTGGTTCACCTGGGCGTTAAGACTTTCGTGGTTTCCGATTATTCGAATGAGTTTGGCAAGTTTGACCGTTGCTGTTTTATTGTCGTGCCCGATACCGTGAAAGCATTGCAAAATCTGGCGGCCTGGCACCGGGCACAATTTGATATTCCGGTGGTAGGAATTACCGGGAGCAATGGTAAAACAATCGTAAAAGAATGGCTTTTCGAATTGTTGCGCGATTGGGCCGTTATCCGGAGTCCGAAAAGTTATAACTCGCAGGTGGGAGTTCCGCTTTCGGTTTGGAACTTAAGTCGGGATTACGAACTGGCCATTTTTGAGGCAGGAATTTCGAAACCGGGCGAGATGGTTCATTTGTATGAGATTATTAAGCCAACGATTGGTATTTTAACAAACATCGGTGAAGCTCATCAGGAGAATTTTACATCGAAAGAGGAAAAGCTGGTTGAAAAACTGAAATTATTTGGCTCGTGTAAATCACTCATTTATTGCAAAGATCAGGCTTTGGTAGCTTCCGAAATTGTTCGCAATTCAATTCATCCTGAAACGAAACTCTGGGCCTGGTCGTTTACCGACGAACGGGCTGATTTGTATTTCAGGAAAAACGAAATTGATGGTGGGGTGGAGATTTTAGCCGAATTTGATGGGCTGAACTACCAAATCAAGGTGCCATTTCAGGATGAAGCGAGTTTGGAAAATGTTGGGCATTGTTTGGCTTTTATTCTGTCTCTGCATTATGCCAGGCCTTCAATGCCTGAATTATTCAGCAACTTGCAGCCCGTGGCAATGCGTTTGGAAATGAAGGATGGTATAAACAATTGTTTGCTGATTAACGACTATTACAATTCGGATATCAACTCGCTTCAAATTGCTCTGGCATTTTTAAATAACCATGCCAGACTGCCGTATTTGCAAAAAACAGTGATCCTGTCAGATATTCAGCAGGCAGGTATTCCCGACGAACAATTGTATCAGGAAGTGGCACGGTTGCTTCAGTTAAATAAAACCAACCGTTTGATTGGCATTGGATCAAAAATTAAAACGTATGCCCAATTCTTCGGGTTGCCTTCCTCGTTTTACGAATCAACCGAGTTGTTCCTGGAATCGTTTCAGGCGGCTGATTATAAACAGGAGTGCATTTTGCTGAAAGGTGCACGTGATTTTCATTTTGAATTGATTTCCTCGGTACTTCAGAAAAAATATCATCAAACGGTTTTGGAGATCGACTTGAATGTACTGATCGGGAACCTGAATTTCTTTCGTTCAGCCATTCTGCCGGAAACCAAAATAATGGTGATGGTGAAGGCTTTTTCGTACGGAAGCGGAATGGCCGAAATTGCCCGGATTCTTCAGTTTCATAAGGTCGATTATTTGGCAGTAGCCGTTGCCGACGAAGGCATTGAACTTCGGCAGGCGGGTGTCGATTTGCCTATTGTGGTCATGAATCCGGAAGAGCATAGTTTTGAGAGCATGATTGAATTCCGGCTCGAACCCAATATTTATTCCGAAGATATTTTTGATTCATTTTGGAAAGTGCTTCAGCAACATGCGGTAATTAAATATCCGATTCACCTGAAACTGGATACCGGAATGCACCGGCTTGGTTTTGATTCGGCTGATAAAGTTGAACGACTGACTGAAAAGTTGCTGATGCAGGAACAGATGGTCGTCCGTTCCGTTTTTTCGCACCTTGCAGGAGCTGACGAAGCCGTTCATGATGATTTTACGATTAGCCAAATCGAACGATTTCTCAAGCTTACTTCAATTATTACAGCAAAGCTGCCTTACAAAACCTTCAGGCATATTTTGAATTCGGCCGGAATAGAACGTTTCCCGGAATACCAGTTCGAAATGGTGCGATTGGGAATCGGGTTGTACGGAGTAAGCGCCAGCGGAAATGAACAGATACGAAGCATTAGCCGGTTAAAAACCTGTATTTCGCAAATCCGCCGGATTAAGGCTGGCGAAACGGTTGGTTATGGGCGTAAAGGCAAGGTAAATAATGATGCCGAAATTGCAGTTTTACCTATTGGCTATGCCGATGGTTACGACCGACGTTTAAGCAATGGTGTTGGTTGGGTATATGTAAAGGGGCAGATTGTTCCGGTAATTGGAAATATTTGCATGGACATGTGCATGATTGACGTTACAGGTTTGCATGCTGCTGTTGGCGATGAAGTGGAACTGATGGGTGAACATATTTTGGTGAGCAAAATTGCCGAAACAATTGGGACTATTCCCTACGAAATACTTACCGGAATCTCGCAACGGGTGAAACGGGTGTATTTGCAGGAATAGGAAAGTTTTCAGTGGTCAGTCTCAGAATTCAGAAGAATTTTTGTGAGTTACGAGAAGTGAGTTCAGGGTAACCCCGAAACTTGAACCCGTAACTTTTTCTATCCCAGTTTGCTGATTTTTTCCAGACGGTGGATGTCGAGAATCCTGATTTTTCGGCCATCAATGGCAATCACTTTTTCGCCGGCAAAGGTCGATAATGTACGGATAGCATTCGATGTGGTCATGTTCGACAGGTTAGCAATGTCCTCCCTTGAAAGATAAACTTTCAGGGTAGCCCCATCGTTTTCCCACCCGTACTTTTCTTTCAGCAGAAGCAACGACTCGGCCAACCGGCCACGGATATGTTTTTGGGTAAGTGTTACCGTTCGCATATTCGAAAAACCAAGTTCGCGGGCTAATTTTTGAATCAGCCGAAACGAGAAACTGGGGTTTTTGAGTAGCTTATTGTGCAGGTATTCCGGAGAAATTACGCCAACAGTTGAATCTTCGAGTGCGATTGCAGAACCAATGTGCAATTCTTCGGCCAACAGAGCCCGGTATCCGATTAATCCGAGAGGTTTGGTCATGCGGATGATTTGCTCGCGGCCGCCTACGCCTTCTTTGTAAATAATAACTTTTCCATCGAAAAGGAACAAAAAACCAGTTGGTTTTTCTCCTTCTTTGAAAATGAATTCATTTTTCTTGTAATAAGCTAAATTCAGATGGTTCTGCAAATCCTCTTTTTCTTCAGAAGTTAGTGCGCTGAAAATTGATTTTGGATTTTCAAAAACTTCTTTCATTCCCATTTCATGGCTCGGCATAGAAATAAATTTACATGTTCTGCAGCATCAAAGTTAAGTAAATTTGCCAAATAAGAAAATTTGGGTCATTTATTTTCATTTTCCGGCAAAATCATCACCTTTTTTGAATGTATTCGTCAAAATTTCATCAAAAATCAGGAATATCTTGCCACTAAAGGCATCCGGCGGCCAAATCCGAAAGCTTTGGAACTTATTCGGAGAATGGGTGGTGCCTGAAATCGTTTATATTCGTTGTTGTTCACCATTTTCACCGTTCGCAGTACAGTGGTTTCGTCAAACCCTTTGGCGATAATCTCGGCAGGCGAAAGATTTAGCTCAATATAATCGAACAGAATCCGATCCAGCATGTCGTAGTCGGGTAGGGAGTCGGAGTCTTTCTGATCGGGCCTTAGTTCAGCCGAAGGTGGTTTTACGATGGTATTAACCGGAATAATTTCGCGGTTGCGGTTAATCCAGCGCGCCATTTTAAAAATATCTGTTTTATAAACATCTCCCAGTATCGACAAGCCTCCGTTCATATCGCCGTAAAGAGTTCCGTAGCCCACAGCGCATTCGCTTTTGTTGGTGGTATTCAGCAAAATATTTCCAAATTTATTCGAAATGGCCATCAGCAAAATCCCCCGGGTGCGTGCCTGGATATTCTCTTCGGTAATGTCGCTGGATAAGCCTGCAAACACTCCGGAAAGGCTTTCTTCAAAACGATCGACCATTGGCTGTATAGGGATAATTTCGTACTGAATATCCAGATTTTTTGCCAGTTGTACCGCATCATCGATACTGTGGTCAGACGAATAACGCGAGGGCATCAGCAACACCCGGACATTCTCTTTACCCAGTGCTTCAACAGCTAACACAAGAACCAATGCCGAATCAATTCCCCCGGATAAACCCAGTGTAGCTTTTTTAAAGCCCATTTTGCCGAAATAGTCGCGAATTCCCAAAATCAGTGCTTCATATATTTTTTCGATGTATTCGGTCTTGGGCTGAAGGTTCTGAACCTTGGTTTCCGTATCAATTATGCGGAAATCTTCTTCGAAATACTTCAACTCTTCGTGAATTTCGCCTGATTTATCGAGGTAAAAAGATCCGCCATCGAAAACCAGTTCGGTTTGCGCCCCAACCTGATTGACATACAATATAGGGAGCTGGTAGTTGATGGCATTTTTAACCAGAATATTTTTCCGCCAGTTTTCCTGGTTGTACGAAAACGGTGAGGCCGAAAGGTTGATAACCAAATCGGGCTGAAGGGCTGAAAGTTCTTTAAGCGGAGAGAGCTGATAAAGTTTTTCGCGGCCAAACTCGTTTTGCGTTTCCTGCTCGTCCCAAAGGTCTTCGCAAATGGTGATGGCCAGTTTTTTACCGCTAAATTCGATAACCGAAAAATTCTTGTTGGGCTCGAAATGGCGGTATTCATCAAAAATATCATAGGTAGGAAGCAGCGATTTGTTTACCACATGCTGAATGGCCCCATTGTACATGAAAAATGCCGAGTTAAAGAGTTTCTTGCCCCGGGGTTCGGGGTTGATGCTTGGCCCTCCGACTATTGCTGCAATTCCGTTGCAGTACGTGGCGATTTGTTGCAGCGTTTGGTGCGCTTGTTCAATAAACTCTTTACGTTCGAGCAAATCGTGTGGGTAATAGCCCGTTACCGAAAGCTCCGAAAAAACAACCAGTTCGGCTCCTTCGGTTTTCGATTTCCGAATGCAATCGATAATTTTTGACGAATTGAGTTCAAAATTCCCAATATGGTAGTTGAGTTGTGCAATTGCAATTTTCATGTGAAAATAATGGTGTTAATAAATTGAATGTCTGTACGTTCACATGGAACTCTCATGTCAGGAGATCTCCACTTCGAACACTATTTTCATTTCTTTTTGTGCTGCCACCTTTAAAATTAATTTCGCGGCATGTTCGTTTCATCTGTTTATAATTTGTTTTTTAATTGCCAGATGGAACTCGCCAATAATCATCCTCCTGTGTGAGAAGTAATTCTCATGGCTCGTTTCATATGTCTTGTTTTAAAAGATCAGGCCGATTTTCAGTTTTATCGAATTGATTATCGTTTTATCAGAAAAGGCGTTGTTGGTAGTCACATCCATAAGTCCATTCTGGAAAACCAGTCCGGCAGTTACTGCATTACTTCCTCCCAAATCAAAGTCGAAGCCCGCGCCAATAATCATGGCCAGATTAAACAATTGCACTTCATCGTTAATGCTGGCTTTCTTCAGGGTTCCGTCGTTACTGTCGGCTTTGGAGTCAATATTTATCATGGTAGCCAACCCGAATTGTCCCCAGTATTTGGTTCGGTGAAACTGATCTGTTTTTAGTTTAATAGCCAGCGGTACTTCAACATAGCGCAGCCGGTATTTAATTTTGCTTATGCCAGGCAATATACTTCCTGAAAACAAAAAATCAGAACTGCGCCTAAATGAAATTTCTCCCCCGATGTTCGAAATCTGCAATCCGGTTAACAGCGAGTATCTTTGATTGTTGGAAAAATAGAAATCGCCATTCAGGCCAAAATCGTATCCAAGCATCGCTTTCCCGTTTTCAGCATCCGGATTGGTCGTGCTCATCCAGTTTACCGAAGGACTCCCGGTAAAAGAGAGTTGTATATTTTTCTGGCTGTATGCTGTAACTGTGAGGAAGAAAATGAATAAAGAAAATAAAGTGAATGGTTTCATACGTTTTTAGTTTTGTTTGCCGGAGTAGTTCATAACGCAAGAATCGTCTATTTTTGTCTTTTGCAAATCTCGAATTTTATATTTAAAATGACAATAAAAATGAACGTCATGCGTACTTACTCAAAACTTTTCCGAATGAAACGATTTTTTTTCTTTGTGTTCCTGTTTTTGGTTTTGATTGCCTGTATCCGTAATCCATTGAAGGTAAATGTATCAGACGTTCCAGTAGAATTGAAAATTAAACATCTGGATGTTGACCTGCTGAAGTTAAATGAAGATCAAATTGGGGCGGCTATCCCGGAATTAAAACGTTCGTATGGCGAATTCTTTGATGTGTTTACTTACCGTATGATTTCAATTGGAGGTACCGAACAGGAAAATTTTCCTGAATTGCTTTATTCGTTTATTTCCGATACGCTGCTTGTCCGGAAACTGGTAAAAATTGTTCCGGAAAAAGTGGACACCATAAGGTTTCGGAGTGATTTAACCAATGCTTTCAAACACTACAAGCATTATTTTCCGCAGAAAGAAATTCCGGCTATTTATACCTGTATTTCCGGGTTCAATCAGTCCGTGGTTGTTTCAACAAACCTGATCGGGGTGAGTCTCGATAAGTATATGGGAACCGACAGCCCGTTTTACGAACAACTTGGATTACCCACCTACAAGCGCCGTAACATGCATCCGCAAAGAATTTGCCCGGAAGTAATGTATGCCTGGGCAGCAACAGAATGGACAAAAGCCGATAATTCCAATAACCTGCTTAGCCATATGATTCATGAAGGAAAGTTGATGTATTTTTTGGATGCCATAGTACCAGAGCTACATGATTCGATAAAAATTGGCTTTACCAAACAACAGCTTGATTTTTGCAAAGAAAACGAAGCACGGATGTGGACTTACCTGGCCGAACACAAGGAACTTTATTCGACGGATAGGATGAGCATTAAACGGTTTATAGATGATGGCCCGTTTACCGCTTCATTTACCGAAGAATCGCCTGCTAGAACCGGTGTTTGGCTTGGTTGGCAGGTTGTTCGTTCGTACATGAAACAACATCCTGAAGTAAAATTGACTGATTTAATGGATAACAAGGACTTCCAGGGAATTTTGAATCAATCGGAGTATCAGCCATAGAGCCGTTACCAGTTTAAAATTTCAGGTGAAGTTTATTCGAAAAGGAGTAAAAATTCCAGCACAATGCGTTTTTCTACCTAAACGTATGTTCAAAACGTCCTGATTTGGGCTATGATTTATATTATCTTTAATCCTTTCGTTTCAGATCAAATTCGGTACATTTGCATTTAAGAATTCATCAAATTTGTTTTCGAAATTCGATGAATTGCGCTGAATTTTTAAATTCTTTTAATAGTACATATGAACCTTTCTATTCTGCTCGATTATCCTGAGGATATTTCACTTTCCGCACTCAGACTGATTAAACTGAAAAAGAGCATTATTAAGCGGTTAACTTTGTCGGGAGAGGCAACTATTGCTGAACTATGCAAAGAAACTGACTTTAGTGTGCCAACAGTTACTAAAATTATTTCGGAACTGATTGATGAGGAAATTGTTTTCGAGGCAGGAAAAGTCGGGACTGCAGGAGGAAGACGGCCGTCGCAATATGGAATAAATCCAAATGCCTGTTACTATCTTGGTGTTGAGGTGAAGCGAAACTCGATCAACATCGGAATTCAGGATTTCAATAATAATTTTGTTAAACTTTCAGAAAACATTACTTATACGCTCGAGAACACACGAGAATCTCTTTCTTCATTGTGTTCTATTATAAACCAATTTGTAGCCGACAGCGGAGTGCCTCACGAAAAAATCATTGGGGCATGCGTTAATCTCAGCGGACGAATTAATTCGCGCAAAGGATTTAGTTATAGCTATTTTTTCTTCGAAGAAAAACCTCTGAGTGAAATAATTGAATCGCAGATAAACATTAAAACATTTATCGAAAATGATACTCGTGCCATGACTTATGGTGAATATAATTGCGGAGTGGTGCAGAATGAGAAGGATGTTATATTTGTCAATATAGGATGGGGAGTCGGAATTGGTGTTGTATGCAATGGAAAACTATATTATGGAAAATCAGGCTATTCCGGAGAGTTTGGTCATAGTCCGGTTTTCGACAACGAGATTATTTGTCATTGTGGTAAAAAAGGTTGCCTCGAAACCGAAATATCGGGAATTGCACTGGAACGGAAGTTTAAAAAATCGCTTCAGGAAGGTTCCATATCAATTCTTTCAGGGAAAAAAGCTATTGACGATATTACGCTTGATGACATCCTGTCTGCCGTCACCGAAAATGAAGATACATTGGCTATTGAAATGATTGATGAAATAGGCAGTAAAATGGGTAGATATCTTTCCATGTTAATCAATATTTTTAATCCGGAGCTCCTCATACTTGGTGGGGCGCTTGCCGAAACAGGAATGTACCTGAGATTGCCAGTCCGCGCGAGCATTCATAAGTATTCACTTAGTTTGGTTAGTCTCGATATGGATCTAAAAATGTCGTCATTGGGTTCGAAGGCAGGTGTAATTGGTGCCTGTTACATTCTTCGTGATAAACTCTTTTATAGTGCATAAAGCTTTCCTTAATCGGGTTTAAGTTAATTTCCTAAGGTCATTCTGTAAAATCCTATTTGCTTGTAAAAAAGGTCGTTGTGCTTCTTTGGTATTGAAGTGCTGGATTGTTGCGCGCGAATGTCACTATACATTCTTTCCAAATGGGTGAATTTCTTGCAGTTCCACATGTTTCGAATTTATTAATTTAAATTATTTCTGGTTTTAGCTTTAATTATTAAATTAATTTAAAAATTAATAAATATTTAAAAAATTAAATTAATTTAGCATCGTTGATTATTAAATCTGATTAGCCAACGTACTATGACTACAGACACAAATAAGGTGATGATTTCAAAATCATCCGCCATCATTCAACGTGCTTCAGCACTCGATGCATTGCGGGGATATGCGATCCTCACCATGGTACTTCCGGAACGATTGTATCTGGCACTGGTTACGATGATCACCCTGTTTTTTACGCGAATCAAATGGTTCTGGAGAACCTAACGAAGTTTTAAGTTCAATGTTATAGGTATGAAAAATAGAATTTACACGGTTGTTTTGGCTTGTAGCCTTTTTATGAGTTTTTCGGGTTGCCGCCAAAACGAACAGACCCGTCAGACTGACGTGCTGGTTATTGGTGGGACCACCGGCGGAATTTCTGCCGGACTTCAATCGGCCAGACTGAATACCCCCACATTAATTGTTGAAGAAACACCCTGGCTGGGTGGTATGATTACTGCCGCCGGCGTGAGTGCCACCGATGGCAACCATCGTCTTCATTCAGGGATATGGAACGAATTCAGGGATAAACTCCGGAATTATTATGGCGGAGAAGCTGCTCTTGCAACGGGATGGGTTAGCAATACCCAGTTCGAACCACATGTTGGCGACAGTATTTTTAAACTGATGGCCGCCTCAGAGAAGCAACTTTCGGTCATTTATGGCTATCATCTTACTAAAGTGCTGAAAGAAGGAAATAAAGTTACAGGTGCGGTTTTCGAGAACAGGCAGAGGGAACAATTAACCGTTCGGGCCAGATTGGTGATTGACGCTACCGACTTAGGCGACGGATTGGCAATGGCTGGCGCTGCATACGATTTGGGAATGGAGGCCCGATCGGTTACCGGTGAAGCAAATGCTCCGGAAGTGGCAAATGACATTGTTCAGGATTTGACATGGGCCGCAATACTTAAGGATTTTGGACCCGATGCCGATAAAACTATAGAAAAACCAATCAGTTACGATCCTGAATTATTTAAAGGATCATGTGCCATGACAGTAGATTCGATCGCAATTGACTGTAAAAAAATGTTGGATTACGGCAAATTGCCAAACAATAAATATATGATTAACTGGCCCAAGCACGGGAACGACATTTACCTAAATGTGGTTGAGCTGAACTGGGAACAACGCAATGACGAACTCCGGAAAGCCAAAGAACGAACGCTCAATTTTGTTTATTACATCCAAACCGAGCTTGGTTATAAAAACCTGGGACTGGCTGACGACGAGTTCCCGACTGAAGATAAACTGGCACTGGTTGCCTATCACCGCGAAGGCCGCCGGCTACGCGGGATCGAGCGAATGACAATCAACCACGCGCTCCGCATTTACGAAGGAAAACCGTTGTACCGCACTGGAATCTCTGTTGGCGATTATCCGGTTGACCATCATCACGATTATAACCCCGATGCTCCCGAAATCCTATTTCCGGCAGTGCCATCTTTTAATATTCCGCTGGGTGCACTTATCCCCGAAACCATAGACGGGTTGATTGTGGCAGACAAAGCTATTTCAGTTTCAAACATCATCAACGGATCGACACGCCTGCAGCCCTGCGTTTTACTGACCGGACAGGCCGCTGGCGTACTTGCGGCATTAAGTGTTCAGAACAATCAGAATCCCAGGGAAATCAATATCCGAAAAGTTCAGCAAACCCTGCTCAATGCCGGTGTCTACCTGATGCCATTGGTTGATATTGGCCCGACTGATAAAGATTTTCAGGCCATTCAACGGGTAACTGCTTCCGGAATCCTGAAATTTAAAGGAGAACCACACCAATGGGCCAACCGGAGTTGGTTTTATCCGGATACTACACTAACGGTGACCGAATTTTCGGAAGGGTTGAATGCTTTTGAGCCAAAAGTAGAGGTAAGCAACGATCAAGCGGTGTTAACCGCACAAAAAGCATGTGATTTACTTGAGGCCTGTTTAAATCGAGATATTTCCGGAGAGATACAACAATTGTGGGAAGCCCGGATGGGCCGGAAATTCGATCCTGAATTGGCCATAACAAAAAGAGAACTAAGTATTTGGATCGACGAGCTGATTCGCCCCTTTGAAACCAAGACCATTGGCTTTGACGGTAACTACCGCGAACAGACGCTATAAGCAAAATTAATCCCCTAAATATTAAATACAATACAATGAATGAGTTGAAGAAATACGCAGGACAATACAAGAAAGAATTGCTTGAATCGGTAGTTCCGTTCTGGATGAACAAATCAAAAGACTCCGAAATGGGTGGTTATTTCACTTGTTTGAATCGCAAAGGTGATGTTTTTGACACCGATAAATTTATGTGGCTTCAGGGTCGGGAAGTGTGGCTTTTTTCGATGCTGTATAACAAGGTTGAGAATAAACAGGAATGGCTTGATATGGCTTTGCACGGCGCCGAATTCATGAAAAAATATGGAATGGACGAACAGGGGAATTGGTATTTTTCGCTTACCCGCGAGGGAAAACCTTTGGTTCAACCCTATAATATTTTCTCAGATTGCTTTGCGGCCATGGCTTTCAGCGAACTGTACAAGGCTACCGGACTCGAAGAACACAAGCAACTTGCATTAAATACGTTCAATAACATCCAAAAGCGTCAGAATAATACCAAAGGATTGTATAACAAAGCTTACCCGGGAACACGACCATTGAAAAGCTTTTCGTTGCCCATGATCCTGTGCAACCTTTCGCTGATTATGGAAGAGATTCTTGGCACCGAACAGGTAAACAAAGCGATTCAGCCACTGATTAAGGAAGTAATGGAAGTGTTCTATGATGAGGAGTCGGGTTTGATACTCGAAAACGTTACCCCTGAAGGAAAATTCAGCGATTCGTTCGAGGGAAGACTGCTGAATCCTGGCCATACCAACGAGTCGATGTGGTTTATGATGGATTTGGCTGTTCGTAACAACGACCGAGCTTTAATCGACCGGTGCATAGAGATTTTACTCCGCTCAATCGAAAAAGGCTGGGACAAGAAGTATGGTGGAATTTTCTATTTCCTTGATGTAAAAGGTCATCCGGTTCAACAGCTCGAATGGGATCAAAAGCTTTGGTGGGTGCACATCGAAACCCTCATTTCGCTGGCCAAAGGATATCAACTTACCGGAAATGAAGCCTGCAAAAACTGGTTCGAAACCATTCACGAATACACCTGGGCCCATTTTAAAGATCCGGAATATCCGGAATGGTTTGGCTACCTCAACCGACAAGGTGAGCCCCTCCTTGAACTGAAAGGCGGAAAATGGAAAGGCTGTTTCCATGTGCCTCGTGGGTTGCACGAAATATGGAGAATACTTGAATAAGAAATAAATCTATAACCAACAAATATATTTTATGAAACATTGGCACTTATTAATCATTTTATTGATCGGTTTTCAGCTTCACAGCGAAGCAAAAAAAACCAGACACCAAACACAGAATTTATTGTGGTTTGACGCTACTGCAAATTTTGCCCGGTTCAGCAATGCTGATTCTGTAAAAAAGTACCTTGATAAATGTGTAAAGGCGGGGGTTACTGATGCTGTGATTGATGTGCGCCCGATAACCGGTGAGGTACTCTTTGACAGCCAGATTGCACCACGGATGAACGAATGGCAAGGCGCTAACCGTGATCCCAAGTTTGATTATCTGGGATGCTTTATTAAGGAAGGACACCAACGGAAAATCAGGATTCATGCTTCGATGAACAACTTCGTAGGCGGACATAATTTTTTCGACCGTGGCATTGTTTATTCCTCTCATTCCAGTTGGCAATCCATCAACTACACACCCGAAGGAATAATTCCAATAACTCAATTGAAGAAGAAGTATTCGGCCATGATGAATCCGGCGAATCCGGAAGTACGCCAATACCTGATTTCACTTTGGAAAGAATTGGTGGGCAAATACCCGAAACTTGATGGAGTAATGCTCGACCGTGGTCGTTTTGATGGCATTCAGGCTGATTTTTCGCCTCTTTCCCGGGAAGTTTTTGAAACCTATATGGGAGAAAAAGTAACCCGTTTCCCTGAAGATATTTATGAATGGGGTGGAGCCAAAGAAAAACCCGAGATCAAGGAAGGAAAATATTTCAAAAAGTGGCTCGAATGGCGATCAACTATCATCACCAACTATTTTGTTGAATTAAAGGGAGAACTAAAAGCCGTCAATCCAAATATCGTTTACGGAGATTATACCGGTGCCTGGTATTCATCTTACTATGATGTGGGCGTTAACTGGGCCAGCAAAACCTACGATCCGGCAGCCGATTACAGTTGGGCAACACCCGAATACAAAAACACCGGATATGCTGAAGTTCTGGACTTGTTTACGGTGGGTTGCTATTTCACCGAAATAAGCCGCAAAGAAGTTGAAAGACTCAATGAGGAGAAAATCACGCGCACCGAAGCCGGAATGCGGGCAACCAAAGATCCGGAAAATACGGTTGAAGGCTCAGCAGAGTTAGCTATGAAGGTGACGAAAGGTGTTGTTCCGCTCTATGCCGGTTTGTATGTTGATCAATACAAAGAACATCCGGAGCAATTTGTACGGGCGATGAAAATGTGCCGAAAAAAAACAGATGGGGTTATGATTTTTGATGTGGTACATATCATTAATAACAGTTGGTGGAAGGAGTTGGAAGAAGGAATTAAAGGAAAAATACAAACTATCGATAAATAATGTCCTTTTTACTAAATGTAACTTATAAAAATAATGAAAACAAAAGGTCTATGAAAAAAGTGCTATCTCGAAGTACAGGCAGAATAAGGGGAATAGCTTTATGCATTCTGATTCTTGCCAGTCTGGCTTTATCGTCTCAACCTATCAGTGCTCAATCGCTTATTTCCGGAAGCGTAAAAGACACAAAAGGAGAAGGATTAATTGGGGCCAGCGTAATGATTAAAGGAACCCAGACCGGAGCCATTACCGACCTAAACGGAAACTATTCCATACAGGTTGCCAATGAAAAAGTGACACTGGTTTTCTCTTATATCGGTTATAATCCGAAAGAAGAACCAGTGGCTAACCGGAAAACAATCAATGTTGTTTTGGAAGAAGATACCAAAAGCATTGACGAAGTAGTCATTGTTGGTTACGGAACTCAGAAGCGGTCGAGCCTGACGGGTTCAATATCCCAGATCAAAGGTTCCGAACTTTTGAAAACACCATCAACCAACATCTCCAGTATCCTTGGCGGACGTGTTGCTGGGGTTTCTTCTGTTCAGGAATCCGGACAGCCCGGAGCCGACAATGCAGGGCTGAGAATCCGCGGATCAAGAGCTGGTGTTACCTACATTGTTGATGGAATGCCTCGTTCAATTAATGAGATTGACCCAAGTGACATTGAATCTGTTTCGGTTTTGAAAGATGCTGCATCCTCTGCTGTATATGGTCTTCAGAGTGCCGGTGGGGTAATCATCATCACCACAAAAAAAGGCAAAACCGGCGAAGCCAAGATTACTTACAAAGGTTCTTACGGTATTTCGGCAAATGCCAATTTCCCGACTTTCCTGGATGGCCCTGGATATGCCTACTGGTACAATAAAGCAAGTGTTTTAGATGGCAATCAGCCAGTGTTTAACCAAGACCAAATTGCTAAGATGACCAATGATGATCCTAACGACGGATGGGGAAATACCGACTGGATCGGAGAAACCTTTAAAACAGGAAGTACCAGCCAACATAGCGTAACTGTTAACGGAGGAAATGACCGCATTAAGTATTTTACCTCTGTCGGCTATATGGGTCAGCAAGGTAACGTCAAAAACTTCGACTACACCAGATATAACCTGCGTAGTAACATTGATGCCAAAATCGCAGAGAATCTGAACATGACTTTCGGTGTTGCAGGTAACATTGGCGATACACGCACGCCTGGTTATGGTGCCGGCGGATCGTCTGCTGCCGGAGTTACACCATCATCTGTACCTTGGTTAAGTGTAGCCGAACAGGCTGTTTTTGCTCACCCTTATCTTCCTAAAGAAATTAACGGTGTTCCTGTTGCAAGCCGCAACGCATACAACAACGCCATCAACCCAATTGCTGCATCGAGTTTATCCGGTAAAAATAAATCTGTCACTACTGCGATTCAAACTAACATAACCTTGCAATGGGATCTTCCCTGGGTTGACGGATTAAATCTTAAATTCACCGGAGCTTACGACCAATCGGGTACCGTATCAAAAAACTTCAGTACTCCTTATAATGTTTTGCTTGAAACTATACCAAACTCAACTACAACTGACATTACTTACGGTTTGGCTCCGGATGCCCGTAATGCGGTTGACAGATCTTTGGGCGAAGGCTATTCGCAATGGAGAAGATTGGTTTCTCAATCGAGTATTAACTATGCAAACATCTTCGGAAAGCATAATATCGATGCAATGATCCTCATGGAAAGCAGGGACTATACCAGCAATAAATTCGCTGCATACGGAAAAGGATTCTACTTCGCCGAACTTCCGGAATTGGATATGGCCCGTGTGCCTGCGGATAACCCCATTAGCGGCTCAAGTGATGCCAACAGGAGCGTAGGCTTTGTCGGACGTTTAAAATACGACTATGACAGCCGCTACCTGGCCGAACTCACCGGACGATATGACGGTTCTTACAAATTTTCCGGAAATACCGGTGGCAAACGTTGGGGCTTTTTCCCTTCTCTTTCTTTAGGATGGAGAATCTCAAATGAAGATTTTTTTGAAAGTGCCACTAGTTTTGTTGATAACATGAAAATCAGGGCATCGATTGGAGTCTTGGGTTCTGATCCCGTTTCTCCATACGCGTTCCTGAGTACAATGAACTTCATTGGTTCAAATGGAAATCCAACCCCTCAGGTTGTTTTGAATGGCCAACCACAAAATGCACTGATGACAACGGCAGTTTCAAACCCGAATCTGACATGGGAACGTATGATTGCTTACAATGCCGGTTTTGATGCATCTCTTTGGAAAGGAAAACTGGGTGTTGAATTTGACGTTTTCTACAATTACACCTACGATATTCTGGGAGCTCAAGCAGGCATGCCTGGGTCTATGGGCGGTTACTATACCACCTACATCAACAACAACAGTGTTGATGCCAAAGGGATTGACCTGATGCTGAGCCATGAAAACAGCTACAGAGACTTTCAGTACGGAGCGAAATTGAACCTCAGCTGGGCTCGTACCAGATACCTTAAGTATCAGGATAGCCCCAACACTCCCGACTATGCCAAACGTACAGGAAAATCACCATGGGCAATGGGCGGACTTGTTGCTGAAGGATTGTTCCAAAGCGAAGAAGAAATTGACAACTCTGCATACATCGTGGGTGCCAGACCTCGTCCCGGCGACATCAAATACAAAGACTTGAATGGTGACGGAGTGATTTCTTATGCACAGGACCGCGCATTGGTTGGTAAATCAAACCGTCCCGAGTTGACTGCAGGACTTGACTTGCATGCTTCATGGAAAGGATTTGATTTCTCGACGCTCTTTACTGCAGGTGCGATGTGTGAAATATCACTAACCGGGACTTACTACAACTATGCTGACGATAATACCATTTTCACAAAACCATTCAAAGCAGGTGCAAATGCTCCGGTATATTTAGTTGAACAAGCATGGAGACCTGATAACACGAATGCTTCATTCCCAAGGTTATCAATAAACGCTCCGAACACAAATAACGCTTATGCATCTACATTCTGGTTCAGGGACGGCAAATACCTCCGTATGAAATCGGCCCAGATCGGATATACTTTACCAAAGAATTTGACCAGCAAAATCAGCAGTGAAAATCTAAGATTTTTCATTGAAGGAACCAACTTGTTTACGCTCAGCGGCCTGCCCGAAGGTATTGACCCTGAGAGACCGGGAGTAACGAACGGTTATTATCCACAACAAAGGACGTTCATGGCTGGACTTACAATTACTTTTTAAAACGGTATAATATGAAAACAAAAATAGCATTACTCACACTATTTATCAGCTTATTAGGCCTATCGAGCTGTGACAAATACCTGGATCTTACTCCTACTGATAAGCTCTCGGATAAAGTTGTATGGCAGAATGCCTCTTCTGTTGAGCTTTATGTAAATGGCTTCTATCCTTACATTGCGTCATACGGCAGCTTTGGCTCCGGCGAATCACAGGTCGGACTTACCGAAGGACTCACCGAAACGCTGAAATATGGTTCAATGACTCCCGGTACACATGTTGGTTTTGCCAACATTCTTGCCTATGGCAGCGGTGGCATATCAGCGCCTACAGCTTCGTGGAACCTCGGAATGTGGGACGACCTTTATACCAGAATCCGCAGGGTGAATGAATTCATCAGCGGTCTGAAAAAGTACGGAACAGCCTTAGACGAAACATCAAAAAACAGATTTGAAGCAGAAGCTCGTTTCTTCAGAGCATTTTTATACTTCCAACTGATTAAAAGAAGCGGCGATGTAATCCTTTATGACGAAGACCTCTCGGCAATTAGCCGGGATAAAGATGTAAGCCCTGAATCTGAAGGTTGGGATATGGTTCAAAAAGACCTTGAATTTGCAGCTAATAACCTTCCCGCTGAATGGCCTGTTGCAAACAGAGGCAAAGTTACCAAAGGAGCTGCCTTCGCGATGCAGTCAAGAGCTATGCTTTATGCCAAAAGATGGGATGTAGCTAAAGCGGCAGCTGATGAAGTCATTAAACTGAACCTCTATACATTGCCGGCCGGAACCACTGTTGCCGACTACAATAAGTCATTCAAATCATCCCTTGCAGGTAATACAGAGTCTATTTTGGAGTACAACTACCTGATCGCCGGACCAAACCACGGCTTTGACAAGTTATTTACCCCCGGAGGAGATGCTACCGGTATTGGAGGGCGTGCCACTCCAACTCAGGAGATGGTTGAATCGTATGAGAAAGCTAGCGGTGGTTTCGTTGATTGGTCGGCATGGCATACCGAAGCAGGAACAACAGTAGTTCCTCCATACAGCCAGCTCGAAGTCAGGTTTCATGCTTCTGTTCTGTACAACGGCGCCGATTGGAAAGGCCGCAAAATTGAAACTTTTGTTGGCGGAACTGATGGTTGGGCGTCATTTAAAGATGACCCGAACCCTTCGGGAAGAACAACTACCGGTTATTACCTTCGGAAACTGGTTGATGAAACTCACACCGATCTGAACTCCGTTCCCAGCACACAAACATGGGTTGCTATCCGCTTGTCCGAAGTGTACCTGAACCGTGCCGAAGCAGCCTATATGCTTAAAGACCTTTCTACAGCAAACTCTGATGTTCGGAAGGTCAGAGAGCGTGTTGGCCTGCCATACTCTGACAAAAGTGGTGAAGACCTGATGGCTGCCATCAGACAGGAACGTAAAATTGAGCTTGCATACGAAGGACACCTTTATTGGGACATGCGCCGCTGGCATTTGGCTCACACAGCTTATTCCGGCCCAGGGAGCCGCGTTCACGGGTTTAAGATTGTCAAAGAAGGTGCGAACATGATGTATAGCTATGTTGATTGTGATAAACAGGATCGTTCATTCCCGGAAAAAATGTACCGGATTCCCCTTCCCGAAACTGAATTAATGAATAACTCAGCCATTCAGCAATATTCGGAATGGAAATAACCAACCATAACATATATAATTTTATGAAAAATATATTATTCGTATTTGTAGCTCTGCTCACCATTTTGAGCGGATGTCATGATCCGGAGGAGCTGGTCCCATCTGTTTCTGCGGATGGTATTAACAGCATTACTGCAACATTCGAAGACGGGACGGGTGGATTTAAAGGTTATATTACCGAAGGTAGCGACGAGATTGTTATTGCAATTCCCTACTACTTCCCGGAGAACAGCAATAACCAGATTACCGAAGCTCAGATATCCAGAATGCGTGTAACTGCGAATTTGGATGACAACGTGACGATAAGCCCGGCTCTTTTGTATCTGGACTTAACTAAGGAAAATATCATTACGCTGACAGATCAGATAAAAACGCAGAAGCAATACAAAATCAAAGGAGAAATTCGTAAAAGTACAGCTTGTTTACTTGAAGAATTCAAATTGCCCTCTTTAGGAATTACAGGTGTGATTAACGAAGCTACCAAAACAATTTCACTGGTTACTGTTAGCAATCTGGAGCCAGCATTGGCAGAGGTTTCATTGTCATATCACGCAAGTATTTCTCCGGATCCAACTGCTGTCGCTCTGGATTACAACAGCGAAGTGGAGTTTACCGTGACTGCTCACGATGGCGTAACAAAAAGTGTTTACACGGTAAAAAAAGAAGTTCCTCAAAAGTTGAAATATGGTATCCGCCTGGGAAGTGCGAAACTGATGTTTGCCAAGAAACTGAAAGCTGATTTGGGTATTAGCGTCGATAATCTAACCGGAGGTATTGCTGTTACAGGTGACTATGTTGTCTTAAACACCCGCAATGCAAACAGTGTTTATATCAATGCAAAAACAGGTGAAAAAGCCGGAGAAATTGATCTTGGAGCCATTAAAGGATCCCTGACCAACTTCTACAATACTGCCGATGCTGATGGGAATGTGCTGGTTTGCAACTTGGCACCTAATGCAGGTACATTTAAAGTTTGGAAACTAACTTCAGTAAGCTCTACTCCGGAGCTCATGATTGAATGGAACGGTGAAGTCGCAATTGGACGGAAATTATCAGTTAAAGGAAGTATAAACGGGAATGCTATCATTACTGCCCCCATACTGGCGGCCGGACAGAAAATTGCCCGCTGGACTGTCGTCGGAGGTGTATTGACTTCTCAGACTCCTGAAATTGTTACGATGACCGGTCTGGCAAAAGGCTGGACTACAAATGCTGACGTGATTTATTCATCAAACAATGATATAAACAGCGATTATTTTGTTGCCTCATATTCCGACAATACCTTTGCATGGGTTAACGGAGCCACCAACACGGTAAGTAAGAAACTGGATGTAATCAGCACCAACTATATTCCAAATGCTGTAGATCACATCGAATTTAACAATGCTAAATATGTTTCACTAAACTGGGTAAACAGCTTTAGTTGGGGCTCTGCTGATGCTGTATGGTTGTTGGATGTTAGTGCAGATACCGACTTTGCAGGTAACCTCGAAACAAAAACATGCAAATCAGTTGTTTGGGAATGCGAAAGAAACGTGTATGGCGGCAAATCAGTTACTCCGGCAGTTATAAATGCCAATGCTACTGGAGACGTTGCGCTACGGGTTTCGGACGACGGATATTACATGTATCTGTACTTCATGTTCACCAACGGTTATGTGGTCGGATACCAGTTCGACTGTATTGATATGTAAACCATTAAAACAATGCTATATTGGTGCCTCCTTTTACGGGGGGCACCAATATTTATAAAAAACAGAATATGACTAAGAAACTCAATCATTTTTTATTTTTCATACTGATCTGTTTCTCTGCAGGCCTGGTAACCACCTCGTGCAGTAAGGATAAAAACTCAACCCCAGAGTGGGAATGGGATAATGACAAAACTCCCAACTCTGAAAAACCAAGGTACATTTGGGTGGATGCGGCAGCCAACTTTCCTGATTTTGCCAACAGCAAAGAAAACATTCTCCGCGATTTGACTTTGGCCAAAAATGCTGGTTTTACCAATGTGGTGGTTGATGTCCGGGGAACAACCGGAGATGTTTTGTTCAAAACCGATGTGGTCGATCAGGTCAAATGGCTTGGAGCCTGGATGCCTGCGGGCTACACCAAAATTGAACGTACGGCAACCTGGGATTATCTTCAGGCATTTATCGACGCAGGCCACAGCATCGGATTAAAAATCCATGCCGGAGTAAACACCATGGTTGGCGGAAATACAACCAGCTTAGGCTCTGAAGGTATTTTGTTCCGAGATGCAAACAAAAAGGATTGGGCTACTCAATTATTGACGACATCAGGAATTGTGAATACCTTGGATAAAAGTGGTTCCGGAGCCAAATTCTTTAATCCGGTTAACGAAAATGTTCAGAGTTATTTGCTCGATATGTTGGAAGATCTGGCTGCTTACAAAGAGTTGGATGGTATTGTCCTCGATCGGGGCCGCTTCGATGATTTGGACAGCGACTTTTCTCCTTATACCAAAAAGAAATTCGAAGAATATCTGGGCTATTCAATCCCCAATTTTCCCAAAGATGTGATGACTGCCGGAACAACTGCAGGCAGCCTTCCGGCCACTTTGCCTCCTTATTTTAAACAATGGCTCGAATTCAGGGCGAAAACTATACATGATTTTATGGAAAAAGCCCGCACCCGGGTGAAAGCAACAAACAAGGATATTCAATTTGGAGTCTATGTAGGTGGTTGGTACTCTATATATTACAATGTGGGAGTAAACTGGGCGAGTCCCAAATACAATACGGCTGCGGCTTACCCGGCCTGGGCTACTGCTAAATATCAGAATTACGGTTATGCCGACCATATGGATGTTATTTTGATTGGCGCTTATGCTTCACCAACAAAAGTTTACGGAACCAACGAGTGGACCATTCAAGGATTTTGCTCCAAAGCAGTTGACAAAATAAAAGGCGACACCAAAGTAATCGGCGGCCCGGATGTTGGAAACGGAGATTGGGCTACAGCAAGCTCCAGTGTAGTCAATCAAGCCATCACCCAATCGGTTGATGCAGCAATGAATGCCAGCGATGGATATTTCCTGTTCGACATGATTCACTTGAAACAAAAAAATCAGTGGGAGTTTGTAAAAGCCGGAATTGATGCGGCTATAACAACAAAATAAGTCAAATCTGAAAAACAAAATGCGGTGAAGGGAAATATCTTTTTAATATTGATTTTTTTAAGCATCTGGAACCCGGTATTTTCTTCGGGAAAAGTTTTAACGACAGTCTGCAAAGGCACCGTTTCGTGCAACGGCACCAAGCTTTCTGGAGTTGTTGTAACTGATGGAACAAACTTTTGCCAAACCGACAGCAAAGGAAATTATTCACTCGAAGTCAGTCCGTCAGCCTCGTTCGTCTATATTTCCAGTCCTGCCGGATACAACGTCCCCGTTGAAAACTCGGTCCCGCAGTTTTACAAAAATCTGAATGAGAACAATCGCTCCGGAAAAATTGACTTTCAATTGACTGAAAGCAAATTCGATGAAAACCGGCACAGTTTCATTGCCTGGGCCGATCCGCAAATCAAAGCCAACGAAGAACTTCCGCTATACAAGGAAGCAGTAGCAGATTTGAATAATCTGCTGAAAGCAAACCCGCAAATTTCATTTCATGCCATCGGTTGCGGTGACATCGTGGGTGATAATCCGGCCCTGTTCGACAGCACCAAACACACCCTATCCAAAATCGGAATTCCTTTCTACCAGTCGATGGGCAACCACGACATGAAATATTACGGACGGTCGAACGAAACCGCACCAGTTGTTTTCGAAAAACATTTTGGCCCCACCTATTATTCATTCAACAAAGGGAAAATCCACTACGTGGTGTTGAACGATGTTTTTTACATTGGTCGCGACTATTTCTATATTGGTTATTTACCCGAACAGCAACTGGCCTGGCTCGAAAAAGACCTGTCGTTTGTTCCTGAAGGATCGACCGTGGTGGTCATGTTCCACATTCCTTCGGCACTCAACGAAAACGACATCAAAACATTCGAATATGCCAACATATCCGGATCAATGACCAACAAAAAAGCATTATACGAACTACTGAAGCCCTATCAGGCTCACCTGATTTCGGGGCACTTGCATTATACCCGAAACATTGTCATTTCACCTTCCATTTACGAACACATCATGTCGTCGGTTTGCGGAGCCTGGTGGCAGGGACCTTATGCCGAAGACGGAACCCCAAAAGGATACGGGGTATTTGAAGCCGATGGGAATCAGATTTCGTGGTACTTTAAAAGCATCGGACACGAAAAGGACCATCAGTTGAGGGTTTATCCCGTAGGTGCAAACCCCGAACAGCCGGAATACATCACGGCTAACATCTGGAATTGGGACCCGGAATGGAAAGTGTTCTGGTACGAAAACGACCAGAGGATGGGAGAAATGGAAGCCTATTCAGGACTTGACCCGGAAACAGTAAAATCGTTTGCCGACAAAAGCAAACTGGCATACCAATGGATTTCGGCCCGCAAAACGGAACACCTGTTCAGGGCTAAACCAATTTCACCTTCGGCAATAATAAGGATCGAAGCGGTTGACCGTTTCGGAAAAACCTATCAAGTTAACTTATAATCAAATAACAAAAAAATATAAACCATGTCAAACGAGCAAAACTCACGACGCGATTTCTTCAAGAAAGCTTCGATTACCGGAATGGCAGCAATGGCGCTTCCTATAGTTTCCATAAGCAGTGAAACGGAAATTTTACAACCGGCTTCAGGTGTTGAAAGCAAACTCATCGTTCCCAAAGCACAGGGACTCAAAATTACCGGAACTTTTCTCGACGAAATTTCGCACGATATCCCTCACCAGAACTGGGGAGAAAAGGAATGGGACCGCGATTTCGCCCACATGAAAGCCATCGGTATCGACACGGTGATCATGATCCGCTCCGGGTACCGCAAATTCATTACTTATCCTTCGGAATACCTGATGAAAAAGCACGCGTGCTACCGCCCTTCGGTGGATTTGGTTGACATGTACCTCCGTCTGGCTGACAAATACAAAATGAAATTTTATTTTGGACTTTACGACTCCGGAAAATACTGGGATACCGGCGATTTGAGATGGGAAGTGGAAGATAACAAATATGTGATTGACGAAATCTGGAAAAACTACGGAAGCAAATACAAGAGTTTCCAGGGCTGGTACATCAGCGGCGAAATCAGCCGCCAGACGAAAGGTGCCATTGGCGCTTTCCATGCTATGGGGAAACAGTGTAAAGACGTTTCAGGAGGTTTGCCAACCTTCATCTCGCCTTGGATCGATGGCAAGAAAGCGGTTCAGGCAGCGGGAAGCAGCTTGTCGAAAGAAAATGCAGTTTCGGTTCAGGAACACGAACGCGAATGGAGCGAAATATTCGCCGGAATTCATGATGTGGTTGATGCCGTTGCTTTTCAGGATGGGCACATCGACTACGATGAACTGGATGCTTTCTTTACGGTAAACAAAAAAATGGCCGACAAGTACGGCATGAAATGCTGGACCAATGCCGAAACCATCGACCGCGATATGCCGATCAAATTTTTACCGATCAAATTCGATAAACTTCGCATGAAGCTGGAAGCCGCTGCACGCGCCGGTTACGACAAAGGAATCACATTCGAATTCTCGCATTTCATGAGCCCGCAATCGTCGTACACTCAGGCCGGCCATTTGTATAATCGCTACAAAGAGTATTTTAATATCAAATAACCTGCTTCATGACTAATAAAAAAAACGACGAAAATCTTTTGTATGTGATTTTTCTGGCCGCAGTTGCTGCCCTCGGTGGATTTTTATTTGGCTACGACACTGCGGTAATCTCCGGAACAATCGGAAGTGTAGCTGCCCAGTTTAGCCTGGATGACGTGAGCACCGGCTGGTACGTAGGTTGTGCCCTGGTTGGTTCCATTGCCGGGGTTGCCATTGCCGGGAAACTGAGCGATTACTTTGGCCGTAAGCTGGTTCTCCTGTTTTCGGCAGTGCTTTTCACCAGTTCCGGGATTGGCTGTATGGTTTCCGGCAGTATTTCCGACCTGGTATTATACCGCATCATCGGAGGGGTAGGTATTGGGGTGGCCTCAGTCATATCACCACTTTATATTTCCGAGATATCCGTCTCGCGCTTTCGCGGAACATTGGTTTCTCTTTACCAACTGGCCATTACCATTGGTTTTGTCGGTGCTTACCTGGTTAATTACGCCATCAGCGAACATGCCGTCCACATGAAAGAAATTGGCAACGTTGGCGGATTGTGGGGAAAATTCATGGTAACCGAAACCTGGCGCGGAATGCTGGGCGCCGAAGCCATTCCGGCTTTGTTATTTTTCATTATCCTGTTTTTCATTCCAGAAAGTCCGCGCTGGCTGGTTCTGAAATCAAAAGAAACATCGGCCCTGAAAACCCTGAAGCGTATTTACGGATCAGTAAAAGCTGACGAGCAGGTAGCCGACCTGAAAAACCTGGTTCGGTCGGAAGAAAAATCGGATTGGAAAATCCTGTTTCAACCCGGATTCCGTGTTGCCCTGTTTATCGGTGTCAGCTTGGCCATTCTTGGACAGTTTATGGGAGTAAACGCAGTGCTTTATTACGGTCCGTCTATCTTCCAGCAAACCGGTCTTTCCGAAGGAGATTCACTGCTTTATCAGGTTATTATCGGTTTGGTTAACTTTGGTTCAACCGTGCTGGCCATGGCTGTAATAGATAAAATCGGCCGCAAGAAGCTGGTTTACTACGGCGTTTCGGGCATGATTGTATCTCTTGTTCTGATCGGAATTTATTTTACCATGAATAAAACCTCGAACGTGATTCCTCCGATTACCTTGCTGATTCTGATCATGTTTTACATTTTCAGCTGCGCCATCTCCATTTGTGTGGTCATCTGGGTGCTGCTTTCCGAGATGTATCCCGCCAAGGTACGCGGGCTCGCCATGTCAGCAGCAGGATTCTCTTTGTGGATCGGAACTTACCTCATCGGCCAATTAACTCCCTGGCTGATGACTACCCTTTCACCAGCAGGCGTCTTCTGGTTGTTCGGACTGATGTGTATTCCATACCTGTACATCACCTGGAAACTCGTTCCTGAAACTACCGGCAAATCGCTTGAAGACATTGAACGTATGTGGCAAAAAAAATAATGACATGAGACTTTTATTAGTAACCTTGATTTTATCCCTGGGATTAACCCAGGCAGGATGGGCAGCCAAAACTGACAGCCTGAAGTACATCAACGCAACAAACTTTGAGCTGATCGGGAAAGGATTTACCGATACAGAAAATTTGTACGACCGATTGCCTGTCAGCCTGAAAGGCGTAACACGGCCGCCGGTATGGTCGCTGTCGAAAAACTGCAGTGGACTGGCCATTCGTTTTCGCACAAACTCGAAAGTAATTGCTGCCAAATGGGAAGTGACCGGCGATGTGGTTATGAATCACTTTGCCCCTTCCGGAATTAAAGGTCTGGATTTGTATGGCCTGAAAGACGGCAAATGGCAATTCGTTAATTCTGCCCGTCCTTCAGGAAAAGCAACTACAGCAACCATCATCAGCAACATGGCCGGAACTGATATGGAGTACATGCTGTATTTACCTCTTTACGATGGGCTGGCCAATCTCGAAATCGGCGTTCAGGCAACGGCAGAAATCGGTAATCCGAAAGTTGATTCGCCCCGTAAAGAAAAGCCGGTGGTGTTTTACGGAACCAGCATTACGCAGGGTGGTTGTGCTTCGCGCGCCGGAATGTCGTACCCGAATATTTTATCGCGCATGCTCGACCGGCAGATTATCAACCTGGGATTCAGTGGTAACGGACAACTCGACCTGGAAGTTGCTGAAGCATTGGCCAACATTGATGCTTCGTGCTTTGTAATGGACTGTTTGCCCAATGTCAACATTGCCCAGATGAACGAAAAATATGCCCGGTTTTTGGAGATTATCCGCAAAAAAAATCCGGATGCGCCCATCTTAATGGTTGAAACGATACTTTTTCCGCACATGTATTTTGACCAAAGCGTGTATTCGTTGCTTCATGAAAAAAATGCTTTGCTGAAAAAGATCTACACCGAGCAGAAAAAGAAGAACGACAAGCATATTTATTACCAGAAAGCCGACCAACTGATAGGGACCGATTTTGAACCCACGGTTGACGGCATCCATTTAACCGATCTTGGTTTCCTGCGCATGTCGGAGAATCTTTATCCGGTAATCCGGAAATTGATCAAATAAAAAAGGTAGAAAGAAGAGATATTAAATCTCTTCTTTCTACCTTTTTTCGCTTTTCGAATATTGCTTATTGCAATTCTTTAATTTTTACGTTGCGATACCAAACGTCGTCGCCATGATCCTGGAACGCGATATAGCCTTCAGTAGCAACATCGGCCCATTTTTCGTTCAGGTTCGGGAATTTACTTTCAGCAACCATTTTTTTCCAGTCGTCGGTCCATAAATGGTATTCGAGTACAGTTTCTCCGTTTTGTTTGTGAACAACAGTTCCTTTGTAAACGATAATTTCAACCGAGTTCCATTCGCCAACTGGTTTTGCATTTTGTGGTTTCGCAGGAATCAGGTCGTATAACGAACCAGCCTGACGGTTTCCGTCTTTGCCCATGTTAGCGTCGATGTGGTTAATGTTGTCCAAAACCTGCATTTCAGGAGCAGTTTTGTAGATGGGCCATTCCGGAATTTCTTGTCCGAGGTAGAAAATACCAGAGTTTCCGCCGGTTCCGATTTTCCATTCAACTTTCAGATGAAAGTTTTTAAATTTTTTGTCGTAAAGAATATCGCCACCGTTTTCGGCACCTGCTTCTCCGGTTCCTGTGCCGATGCAATGCAATGAACCATCAACGACTTCCCAGCCTTTTGGAAATTCGGTTTTGTTGTAACCTCTCCAACCAGTTGAGGTCGTTCCGTCGAATAATAATTGCCAGCCTGTGTTAGCTTCGTCTGCAGTTAATTTGTTAACTTCAGGAGCAGCTACGACAGTTGAATCAGTCGCTGATTTTTCACCAGCTTTTTTCTGACCGCTTTGACATGAAACGCCAAATACAACGATTCCAGCCAGTAAAAGTGAAAAGATGTTTTTCATGAGAAATGATTTTAAGTTTATTGATAATTTAATGTGGTTTTAAGTTGCGGTTGACAAAGTTAAAAAACTTCAGCAAAAAATGTTAAGTTCCTTTTTGATTGTTCCTGAAAAAACAGAGGAAAGATTGATTTATTCGTGCCTGAAGCTTTGAATTACAAAAACATAGACTATTTTTTTGGAAAAAAGAACGGGCTAGAATATTGCCAATTCGTTAAACCTTGATTTTTTATAACTCGTAAATAGATTAGTTTTTTTAACTTCGGTAAGTTTTCTTGAAAGTTAGTTTGGATTAGTAAAAAAAAGATTGGTATGAATCAGAGCAAAGCAAAAAGGATTGGTATTTTAACCGCAGGTGGCGATTGCCCGGGTTTAAATGCTGCGATCAGGGGAGTAGGAAAAACAGCAATTGTAGAATACGGGATGGAAATTCTTGGATTCTCATCGGGCTATACGGGCTTGATTTATAAGCAATACATGGAATTGAAAGAGAAGGATTTGTCTGGGATTTTGACGTTGGGCGGAACTATTTTGGGAACCTCACGCGAAAAACCATTCAAAATTGTTACTGAAGAAGACAATGATAAACCGGCATTAATCAAGCAAAATTACCACGATTTGGGTTTGGATGCCCTTGTTTGTATTGGTGGTAACGGTACCATGAAAACGGCTCATTTACTTTCTAAAATTGGGCTGAATGTAATTGGAATACCCAAGACCATTGATAACGACGTTTGGGGAACCGATATGACTTTTGGTTTCGATTCGGCCGTAAATATTGCAACCGAAGCCGTTGACCGCCTGCACAGTACTGCCAACTCGCATGGTCGGGTAATGATTGTGGAAGTAATGGGGCACAATGCCGGGTGGATTGCACTGTATGCCGGAATGGCCGGAGGTGGGGATATTATCCTCATTCCTGAAATTGAATACTCGATAGATGCGGTTTGCAATAAAATTCAGGAACGGTACGATAATCATAAACCCTATTCGATTGTGGTCGTTGCTGAAGGAATTGATCATCCGAAAACCATGTCGGCAGCGCGGTATTTATCCGAATCTATTCAGGCCCGGGTTGATGTGGAAGCCCGGGAGACGGTTTTAGGCTATACCCAGCGTGGCGGAAGCCCTTCGCCGATGGACCGCATATTGGCAACCCGTTATGGCGCTTATGCCGCACAATGTATTGCTGAAGGAAATTTTGGAACGATGGTCGCCTTGATTGATAACGATCTGACAACTGTTCCGCTCGAAGAAGTGGGAGGTAAACTGCGTTTGGTTAATCCCGACAATAACTTGGTTATTAAAGGCCGAAAAATGGGAGTTTCGTTTGGCGACGAATAAAACAAGTAAACGGGTCAAAGCAGAAAACTTTGACCCGTTTTTTTTGACCTGTTGAAAGTCCGTTTCGATTCAGTTGGCTTTTTAATTTGCTTTTGGAACCTTTAACCGGTCACCGGTTCCCTGAATCATAATCTTTTCCCATTCTTTTCCGTAACCCGGGTGAAGAGGCCTTCGGGGTACATTTTTGCCGTTTCCGTTATCGAGTAATTTCCGGCCTTCGGTAACTTTCATATTCCCATCCATGTATTTCATAAACAGGTACTGGTAGAAGGTTTTCCAGTCGGCGGCCAGCTTATTCCCGGTGTAAACGGAGTAACTGGTCAGAAAATCGGTTGCTGAAGCAGGATTTTGCCTGTAAAGTTCAGCAGCCTGCTGATCAATTATTTTTACCTCGTTGGCATATTGGTTTTCGATTTGGGCCTGATAACCTTCAATTTCGGGATGGATGAGGTTGTAGCGCGAATAGGTCCAGTTGTTTACCTGGTTGAAAGTCCAGAAAGCCGAAGTTTCTGACCAACTGATCATCGAACCGTTTCCCAGCGCAAAACTCTCCGGAACCCGCTGAATGCCGCAATATACCGGGGCATACACGCAACCGTCGGTATCGTCAACACCAAACCAGAAAATACCGCCGATAGGAGCAGGGAGCCAGTTTCTGGATTGGGCCACGAAACTGTACCCGGTTTGCTGGGTCGCAATGGCGCGTTCGCACAGGTACATCGTGCTGTCAACCACAAATTCCATAGGCCGCCAGCGATAGGGCGATTGGAATGGGCCAGCGCCAGGATCGTTGCGCATATCGAGTGGGGTATCTTCGTAATGGTCGCGCATGCCGGCCATCACTTGCTGGAGCGTAACCGGCGAATCTGGTTTTACCCACAGTGGCAGGCGGTTTGATACAAAACCGTTTGGATTTGTACGTTGGTCAGCAAAGCGGGCATCCTTACTGAATTTTCCCATCGCATAATTGGTGTAATCCTGACTTTCCCTGATTTCTTTGTTGATTTTCCGGAAGAACGACCAAACACGGGCATCACAGAAACGGGCGCCTCCAAAGCTCAGCGGATTATAAACATCCGAAAAGCTGAACGATTCGTCAGTCCCCTTGTAGAAACCGTGCTTTTTGGCAAAGCTGATCACGTCAGGCGAATGAAAAACGGTTTGTTTCGGATCGTTCCAGTTGTTGGTTTTTTGAAACGGGAAGGTGGTGATCCGGGCCTGGTTGGCATGTCCGCTCACGTATCCGTCCGGAATCTGGCGGGCGACCCACACGGCACCTTTTTCGTATTTCCCTTTGCCAATGATTTCCATAATCCAGGCTTCGTTCGCATCCGAAACAGAGAATGATTCCCCACCTGAAGCATAGCCATACTGAGCGACCAGTTCGGTCATTACCTGAATCATTTCGCGTGCGGTTTTTGAGCGTTGCAGCCCGATGCGCATCAGCGAACCGTAATCCAGGATGGCCCCGGGTTGCGAACTCAGCGAGTCTAATCCTCCCCAGGTGGTTTCGCCAATGGCCACCTGATGTTCATTCATAAATTGAATAACGGAATAGGTATGTGAAACTTCCGGAATTGTTCCGAGCAACTTGCCATTTTCGTAGTGAAAAACTTCGCACAGATCGCCGGTTTTGTGGTCGGTTGCCGGATAGAAAGCAATAGCGCCGTATCGTGTGTGCGAGTCGGCGGCATAGGTAATCATTACCGATTTATCGCTGCTGGCGCCCCTGGTAACAATCAGGTTGGTACAGGCAATGGAAACGGAAATACCTGAGGTAAGTATGAAAATCAGAATGAATGAGAAAATCTTTTTTATCATGATAAATCAATTTTTTGTAAAAGTAAGGAAAAGTTCCGTTGCGAAGTTTAGTCTGGATTTTTATAAAAAACAAGTGGCTGAACTGTAAAAGTCAACCACCTGCTTGCTGTTTAAAATAATAATTAATTATAAATGAAAATGTTATGGGGTCACTATGTTATTTGTAATGCCGTGTTTCAAACAGAGTTCAATAAATTTCAGCACCCGTTCAGGCTTCACGTCATGCTGAAGGATATGGGCCGGGGCAATCATGTAGCCACCATTTTTACCGAGAATCGAAATTTTTTCGATGATGTCATTTTCAAGTTCTTCGTCGGTACCTTTGGGTAATAAATCCTGCTGATCGATGGCGCCCCAAAACGCAAAGCGGTCGCCAAAACGATCTTTCATATCCTTTGGAAGATGTCCGGGAACACCCGGTTGAACCGGATTAAACACTTCGAACCCAATCTCACGGATATCGTCAAGCAGTTCGGCCACGGCACCATCGCAATGGAGAATGGGGATTATATCGGGTTTGGCGGCTTTAAATCGATCGACCATGCGTTTGTAGTGCGGTTTCAGTTGGTCGCGGAAAGTTTCAGGAGGAATGATCAGGCTGGTTTGGGTCCCAAAATCGTCGCCGAACCAGATGGCATCAACTCCACGTTCAATTAACTGAAGTCCGATTTGTGTCTGAAATTCGGCACAGGCTGCAAACAGCGGAACAACGTATTCGGTTTCCATCATCATGTCGATCAGCAATTTTTCCATTCCAACCAGTTGATGGGCCAGGGAAAAAACAGTTACCTCGATATCGCCGAAAATAAGGTAGTTGTCCTGATATTTTTTGATCAGGGTTTCGGCATCGCGGTATCTTCCGGGAGCCAATGGATCGGGAAAACTAAACGCATCGATATCGGCTTTGGTTTCGGCATGGGCCAGCGGATAATCAACCACTTCCACATAAATATCGCCCTGCCGCATTTTCATTCCGTATTCGTTTAGCCAGCAACCTTTTTCGTCTTTAACTACTTTGTAATTGTCAGAAACAGAAGCGCCTGTAACCACCACATCGCTGCCCATGGCTACGCGTAACTCGTTGGCGCTGATGCGATAGGTTACATCTTCGTACAGGTTTTCGGTGTAATTTACCGGTATGCCCAGTTCTTTGCCAAAATGGTCGGCTAACTGGCGGCATAAGTCAAACTGAACAGGAACCCGGTCGGGCATTCCGGGCAATCGCTTGAAAGCTTTTAAAACTCGTTCTTTAGGTGTCATCATGTTCGTTATTTTGATCGTCAATCTATTGGTTTTTTGGTTAATCCAAAGCTCCGCTTTGCATTTTCTTCTTGGGTGACGAAGTGTTTATTTTTTCTACTCTCCCTTTCACTTCCAGTTTTATTACACTGGCTATCTGATCAGGTGCTGTTTCCGGAACGTTAATGATCAAATCATTCTGGGCAGACGATATTTTCAGTTTGACTCCGTTTGCCAGCAATCGTGCTGAAACGATTTTGTTACGGAGTCCGTTGATCTTAAGTTTGCCGTCTTTCGGCCAATCGAACACCGAAAGATACAGAATAGTATTGTCTTTGGTTTCTTTTTTGGTGCATTCGCCCCAGGGTAAAATATTCAACGGACTGGCCTGTGTTCCGTAGATAGCTTCGCCGTTTACGTTCATCCACTGCCCAATTTCTTTCAAACGCTGAATGCTTTCTTCCGGAAAAGTACCATCGGGTTTTGGCCCGATGTTGAGCAGATAATTTCCACCGCGGGCGGCAATCTTCACCAGGTTCCGGATCAATATTTCAGAGGATTTCCAGCCGCTGTCGTTTTTTTTGTATCCCCACGAACTGCTCATGGTCATACATGTTTCCCAGGTTTGCCCTTCCACTGCATCACGGTCGGGGATGGCTTGCTCGGGTGTTCTGGTATCGCCCGGAAAGTCGGGGTGCAGCCGATCGTTGGTGATAATATTCGGTTGAATATCGAGTAGTTTTTTTAGTTTTTCTGATCCTTCCACGGTTTTCATCTGGGTGGCATAATCCCACCAGAGCACAGAAACCTCGCCGTAATTGGTGAGCAATTCTTTGACCTGCGGAACAGCTACCTGATCAATGTACTGATCGAAGGTAGAGGTCAACTGGATGGGATCCCAATGTCCATCGTGTTCTTTGGTGTATGTGTCGATTTTTGTTGAATCCGGATTTGGCCAGCCTTCTTTCATCAGGCGGCGGGCAGCAGAAGCTCCCGGGTTTGTCCAGTCAACGGCCTGCGAGTAATAAAAGCCTAGTTTGATACCGTACTTTTTACAGGCTTCGGCCAGTGGTTTCAGCAAGTCTTTTCCATATATGGTGGCATCTACCACATTCCAGTCGCTGGCTTTACTGTCGAACAGCGCAAATCCATCATGGTGTTTAGCGGTTATGATCAGGTATTTCATTCCGGCATCTTTGGCCATTTTAGCCCACGCATCCGGATTGTAATTTACCGGGTTAAACTGTTTGGCATTCTCGCGGTATTCGGCAACCGGAATCTTACAGCGGTTTTCTATCCATGCGGCATCGCCCCGCGCCTGCTGATAGCCTTTGTAAACGCCGCCGTACATCGAATAAACTCCCCAATGGATAAACATGCCAAATTTGGCCTCGTGCCACCAGGCCAGACGTTCGGCATCGGTCTGTTTTTGTTGCGCTTTTGTCGCACCTGAAATCAGGAAAATCAGGATAAGAACGATTGAAATGGATTTATTATTTGTTCTCATTGTAACTTCTGCATTTTTAGATACAGATCAGCAATATACTGTTGTTGAGTATCTCCACTTTCAGCATAGCGTGTCATGCGGTTTGTAAAACCGGCATACATCGTTAATGCCGTTTTTTCATAAAATTTAACGATACCCGCTTTGCGTTCAGGTGTAATGGTTCGGTAATATCCTGAACCTGCATCCATTGTTGCACGAACCCGATAGTCTTCGAATGACTTTAAAGCTACGGCAATAAATTGTTTTTCGAAAGCTGCTTCAGGTTTATTGGCTAAGAGTTTTTCCATGCCTGAAAGAATAGCAAAAGGCCTTTTCAACGTATCCGATAATTCAGCAACTATCGCCGTTTTTATCTTTTCGTTGGGAAGGAGGGTAGGGAACAGCGGGTATTCGGTTGTGTTTGGTTCATCCTGAATTTTTCCTTTTGTCACAATCTCAACTTGGGCTACTTCCGGAAGATCGTCATAGCTAAGGCAAATTTCATCAGATGAACTAAGTTTTACCGGCTTGCCGTTTACTTTGACTGATGCAACTTTTAACCCACCATTCTGACAGGAAATGTAGATTTTTTTTGTTCCGAAACGGATCGGTTGTTTCTGCGTGTATTGGGTGATTGATCCCGGAACCCGGGGACGAAGGATAATACTGTTGGCTTGATATTCGTAGTCGAATAGTCCGCGGATTGTAGCTGCAGGAATCGCAAAATTATCGACCATAACGGCAACACCACCTTCACGAAATTTACCGGTATCAGACCAGGGATTGCTCGTATTCTCGCCACGCTGCGACCACGGTGCGTCCATCCTGAAATCTTTGGCCCATTTCATGGCACGTATGGCTGAACGCCGGATATCCTCAAATTTACCAAGCCGGTAATACATCAGAATTGCCCGTCCTTCCACAGTTCCCCAGGCTCCACCATTTACCCAGTCGCCAAAATTCCAGAATCCTTTTATG
>JAIBEY010000074.1 GCA_019459525.1 Prolixibacteraceae bacterium | reverse complement strand
AAATGGGTTGGGCATACTAAGCGCTTATGCGGTTCGGAACACCGAAATCTGTTTAAAGGGAGAAGTAAGCAAACAAGCCGTTGCCACACTTTACGACATCCAGGGAAGGGTTGTTGTGGTTAAAAACCTGGAAGAAGGAAGTCTTAACACGATCCCGACCCCTTACATCAAAACCGGCGTTTACCTGCTATTCGTCAATGACAACCAGAGAATTCACAAATTTAAAATCCCGGTAAAAGAATAATTGTTCCTGCTAATTTTTAGCTATTCAATCAGGGATTCTATCTTTTTCAAAAGATGGAATTCCTGATTTGTTATTTATTTCAACATCTTTCCTAATTTCGACCTCCAGAAATTTATAAAATGGCAAAGATCAGGGTTACCAAACAATTTGGCTTCGAAATGTCGCACGCATTGCTCAACTACGACGGGCTTTGCCGCAATATTCATGGTCATTCGTACAAATTACAGATTACCGTTGCAGGCGAACCGATGAAGGCTCCCGGAAGTCCGAAAGACGGAATGGTGATCGATTTTAGTATCCTAAAAAAACTTATTCAGGAGCAGATTATAAGCAAGTTAGACCATTCGCTAATGATTAACGAAAATGCCCCAACCGATAAGCTTGACGCCCTTGGACAAATGTACGAACGACATCAGGTGGTACCTTTTCAACCCACTTCCGAAAACATGGTGGTTTACATCGCCGAAATTGTGAAACCTCTTCTGCCTGAACATATTGAGCTTTTCAGCGTTCGATTGTACGAAACAAGCAACTCGTTTGCCGAGTGGTATGCCGAAGACAATTGATTGTAGATTGACGATTTCAAAAGGAGAAATCGTTAATCTCAAATCGTTGTTCGTTAATCGTTAATTTTAAAGAAAAAATACAATCTTACCCATGACAGCACACAACAACACCGATAAACGACTTTTTTTACTCGATGCCTATGCGTTGATTTACCGTTCGTATTTCGCATTTATCAAAAATCCGAGATTCAATTCCAAAGGGTTGAATACCTCGGCCATGCTGGGTTTTGTAAATATTCTGGAACAATTGCTGCGGGATCAGAAACCTACCCATATCGCTGTTGTTTTCGATTTGAATGTGCCTACTTTTCGCCACGAAATGTTTGAAGCTTACAAGGCTAATCGGGAGGTTATGCCTGAAGATCTACAAAAATCAGTTCCATACATCCGGAAAATCATTGAAGCGTACCACATTCCGATTCTCGAAAAGGCTGGTTTCGAAGCCGACGACGTTATCGGAACTTTGGCTAAAAAGGCTGAAACGATGGGTTACACCACCTACATGATGACGCCCGACAAGGATTACGCGCAGTTGGTTTCCGAAAATATTTTCATGTATAAACCTTCCAAAGGTGGCGAGGCTCCTGAAATCTGGGGAATTCCGCAGGTGCAGGAAAACTTTCTGGTTGACGAGCCCTGGCAAGTAATTGATGTGCTTGGACTGATGGGCGATACGGCTGATAACATACCAGGCTGCCCGGGAGTTGGGCCGAAAACGGCTATGAAACTGGTTTCCGAATTTAAATCGGTTGAAGGATTGTACCAAAATATAGACACACAGAAAGGAAAACTGAAGGAAAACCTGGTTGAATTTGAGCAACAGGTTCGCATGTCGCGCAAGCTGGCTGAAATTATTCTGGATGTTCCGGTTGAGTTTGACGAGGACAAAATTGTGATGGAAGAACCAAACTTTCAGAAACTGAATGAAATTTATACCGAACTCGAATTCCGTCAACTGATAAAAAAACAGGAAGCAAAACCACAAACCACACCCGATAACCTGTTTGAACAAGGCTCTTTATTTGGTGGACCCGTTTCCACTCCCGCAGAGAAACCGGTTGAAGTCAAAAATCTGGAATCAATTAACACCATTCCGCATCAGTATTACCTGATTGAAACAGCCGAACAACGCGCCAGTTTGCGCGCCGAACTTTCGGTGCAAAAAGAGTTCTGTTTCGATACCGAAACCACCGGCCTCGATACCATGACTGCCGAACTGGTTTGTATGTCGTTTGCGTTCCGAAGCCACGAAGCGTATTGTGTGACTTTGCCCGCCAACAGGCAGCAAGCCACTGAAATTGTTCAGGAATTCCGATTGGTTTTTGGGGATGAAAAAATTACGAAAATCGGGCAAAACATCAAATACGATCTTTCGATCCTGAAAAATTACGGGCTCGAAATTCGTGGTCCTCTGTTCGACACCATGATTGCGCATTACCTGATTCAGCCCGAAATGAAGCACAATCTCGATTATTTGTGCGAGCAATACCTCAACTTCCAGAAAATTACCACCGACACGCTGATTGGAGGCAAAGGCTTATTCGAAAAAACCATGCGCGATGCAAATTTGGAGCAATTGCGCGACTATGCCTGCGAAGATGCCGATCTGACTTTACAGTTGAAATACGCGATTGAAAAAGACCTCGATAAAAATGGTACCCGCCAACTATTCGACGAAGTTGAAATGCCGCTGATTTATGTGCTGGCCGATATGGAAATTGCCGGGGTGAATTTAAATACTTCGGAATTAAAGATTTACGCTGGGGTTTTAAGCAAACAGATCGTCGAAATTGAGCGCGAAATTATTGAAATGGCCGGTGAAGAATTTAATGTTTCTTCGCCCAAACAGTTGGGTGTCATTTTATTCGAAAAGCTGAAAATCGATCCGAACGCCAAAATGACCAAAACCAAACAATATTCGACTGCCGAAGAAACGCTCGAAAAATTGGCGGACAAACACCCGATTATTGCCAAAATTCTCGATTACCGTGGGCTGAAAAAACTGCTTTCAACGTATGTTGAGGCATTGCCCTTGCTGATCAATCCAAAAACTAAAAAGCTGCACACCAATTACAACCAGGCAATTGCTGCCACCGGGCGGTTGAGTTCAACCAATCCGAATTTGCAAAACATCCCGATTCGCGACGAAAATGGCCGCGAACTGCGTAAAGCGTTTATTCCGTCAAATAGCGAGCACACGTTCCTTTCGGCCGACTACTCGCAAATTGAATTGCGCATTATGGCCGCGTTGAGCAAGGACGCCCAAATGATCGAAGCTTTCCGGAATAATCAGGATATTCATTCCATTACCGCCTCCAAAATTTATAAAATTCCACTTGATCAGGTAACTTCGGATATGCGCCGGAAAGCCAAAACCGCCAACTTCGGGATTATCTACGGCATTTCGGCTTTCGGATTGTCGGCCCGGTTGAATATTCCGCGTACGGAAGCCAAACAACTGATTGATGGGTATTTCGAGAACTTTCCGGATATAAAAAAATACATGGATTCGAGCATCGAAAATGCCCGTAATGTTGGCTATGTGGAAACCATCAAAGGGCGGAAACGCTACCTGAACGATATCAACTCGGCCAATGCGGTGGTTCGCGGAGTAGCCGAACGAAATGCCATCAACGCACCCATTCAGGGTTCGGCAGCCGATGTAATTAAAATTGCGATGGTGAACATCTGGAAAACGATGAACGAACAAAAACTGCGTTCAAAAATGATCCTTCAGGTACACGATGAGTTGAATTTTGATGTTTGGATTCCCGAATTGGATCAGGTGAAAGCTATTGTAAAACATGAAATGGAAAACGCAGTAAACATTGGCGTGCCGCTGACTGTTGAAATGAACGCAGGCGACAACTGGCTGGATGCGCATTAGCCTTCGACAAGCTCAGACACCGTCAGCATCTTCAACAACGAATTGATGACCGGATGATGGAAGCACTTTTTACAGAGGATGATTACAGGGAAGCGTTAAAAAGGTTTTTAGAGATTTGCGATGCTCCGGAAGATAGCTCCGAAGCTTTTGAGCTGGAAAAACTTATGGTTTTAATGGAAGAGTACGAACAGGATAATTGTTCCTGAAAACAGTATTCATTGATCAGTCGCAGCTTTCAGTTTAATTCCATTCTTCGGTGATTACAAATCCCTGAAAATTTCGACCACGGCCGCGTTGTACTTCAGGATATTGCTTGATTTTTTAACAAGCTTCATGGCTTTGTGCGGATTCTCAAACGATTGGCTGAAATACGTCCAAAACTGGCTCATTTTCATCAGGATATGGCCGCCCCCTTCGAGCCGCAACGAATATTCTTCCAGAAGTTGATCATGAAATTTCTTCATTTTTTTCTGGAGTTCTTTAGGTTCCCAGGTTTCTCCTTTCAGTCGTAATGGAAGCGATGGATCCATCAGTAAACCACGTCCAATCATGAAATTATCCTGTTCCGGTAAAACGGTTTTTAACTCCTGAAGGTCGGTTTCCGAAAACAGGTCGCCGTTGTAAACCATCGGATGTTTCACCAGCGAGGCAGCTTCGGCAAACCATTGAGGATTGGCTTTCCCGGTGTACATTTGGCTGGCTGTACGCGGATGAAAGATCAGTTCGGTGAACGGAAACCCGTTCAACACTTCGAAAATAGCCGGAGCATCCTGATTGCTGGTCATTCCCGCGCGCATTTTTACCGAAAAATTGGTCTGGAAACCCTGTGAATACAACTGTTGCAGTGTTGTCTTGAGGGCTTCTGGTTTTTCGAGCCAGGCGGCACCTCTTCCTTTGTTGGTTGCCATTGGATACGGACAACCAAGGTTCAGGTTGATTTCCTCGTAACCGTAATCAACCAGGAGGGTTACCAAATCAAACAGCTCTTTTTCGTCTGAAAACAGGACCTGGGGTACCACGGGCAATGCCTGGTTGTTTTCAGGAAAAACCTCTCGTACCGAAGACTTTTTAATTTCACGTCCTTTCCCGTAAGCCAAATACGGAATAAAATACTTGTCAACTCCGCCAAATTCATCCGAAAATACCTTCCTGAAAGTAAAGTCGGTGAATCCCTGTAAGGGTGCCTGATATATTTTGAGCTTATTTTGTGTCATGGGTATTAATTTTACTGAATTAGCCTAACGTATTGGCAAAATAAAAGCTATTAATCACTACTTTTGCGGCCACAAACTTATACAATTGGCAGGCGGTATGCAATCGAATCAATTCAAATCAGACTCAATTAACTCAAACCTGAATTTGAATCCGGCTTTTTTAGACTCAAATACCATTATCACAGGCAACGATTTAATCAAATTCAACCTGCTCGATTCCACGGTTATCGACTCATTAAATGCGAATTACATCGCTCCCGACAGTTTGATCGTTTTCGGCTACAAGCAGGAATGGTCGCAGTTCAGGAAAGAATACGTGCCCGAATTTGATTATAAAAAGGATTTGGTTCAGCCGCTTCCATACGATTCGTTGCATACAGTCCTCGAAAAAGTAGAAGTAGTTTTTGCCGGAAAAAAAGTTTTTCGTTCCAATCCCGACTGGCTTGTTGGAGTGCTGGTATTATCAATTATCCTGTTTGCTTCGGTACGCTTAATTTTCAACAAATACCTCAATCAACTGATTCAGTCAACCACCAACTATTCAACGTTTACCCGTACTTTTCGCGAACGGTATTTCAACTTGCTCCATGCCTCATTTCGTCTCGACTTAATTTTCCACCTGATATCTGCGCTTTTTATTTACCAGTTTCTCAACGCATTTAAAATTAGTGTCGGCGGGAGTAAATCGTACTACAGCTACCTGATTTGCCTGGGCACGGTGATTGGCTACTTTTGGGCAAAAAGAATCGTTTATTTCATCATTGGGATTCTGACTGAAAGCAAAGCTGAAGTTCAGGAATATCTTTTCAGCATAACGGTTTATAACCGCGTGCTTGGCTTAATTTTACTTCCGGTTACGGCTACAATCGCCTTTGTACCTGTAGCACAGATCGAAATCTTGTTGTTTACCGGCCTGGGAATAATCGTGATTTTCTATTTGATGTCGCTGATTAGGGGAGGCAAAATTTTCTTGAAAAAACATTTTTCAATTTCATATTTGATTTTATACCTTTGTACCCTTGAATTTTTACCATTAATTCTGATCTACAATCTGATGTTGATATAAAGTAGCCCTGAATTATATAAAAAGCAAATACCTTGAAGATCAAGAAAATACTAGTTTCGCAGCCCAAGCCTGACACGGCTAAATCGCCATACTTTGATCTGGCCGAAAAAAATAACGTACAGGTTGATTTCCGCCCCTTCATTCAGGTTGAAGGTGTTTCTGCTAAAGAGTTTAGGCAAACCAGAGTGCAAATACTTGATCATTCGGCGGTTATATTTACCAGTCGTACGGCCATCGATCATTTTTTCAGAATCTGTCCTGAACTTCGTATCACCATTCCCGATACGATGAAATACTTCTGCAATTCGGAAGCAACTGCCTTCTATCTGCAGAAATACATTGTTTACCGCAAACGTAAAATATTTTATGGGGCAGGTAAATTTTCTGATTTGATTGATGTGATGAAAAAGCACAAAGAAGAAAAATTTCTTCTGCCTTTGTCGCAGGTAGGTCAACCCGAAATTACTTCACTGCTCGATAAGGCAGGTTATACTTATACCAAAGCCATCATTTACAATACAGTAAGCAGCGATTTGTCGGATCTGAAAAATGTGAACTACGATATCTTGGTTTTTTTCAGCCCATCAGGCATTCAGTCGCTGATGCAGAACTTCCCGGGATTTGCCCAGGACGAAACCAAGATTGCCTGCTTTGGTCCGGCAACTGCCAAAGCCGTTCTGGAAGCTGGATTAAGGCTCGATATTGAAGCCCCTACGGCCGAAGCCCCCTCGATGACAATGGCTCTGGAGCAATTCATTAAGAAACACAATAAAGGACAATAACCAAAACAAGCAATACAATACAGGAAGGGGGAAATCAATTTTCCCCTTTTTTGTTGTATTTTGCCTTCGACAGGCTCGGGTAGCAAAAAGATTGCTTAAATAATTGTTTTAGTTTGATGGAAGGATTCACGCTTAAGAAGGAAGAAAGGCTTTGCAGCCAAAAGATCATCGGGGAAATGTTTACCTCGGGCGAATCCTTTTTATCCTATCCGATCAAGGTCGTATTTCAAAAAACAGAATTGCCCGGTTCATTTGCGGTACAGGCAGCATTTACGGTTTCGAAGCGGAATTTTAAACGTGCCGTTAAACGGAATTTGCTGAAAAGACGCATGCGCGAAGCTTACCGGCTAAACAAACCAGACTTTTATTCCGAAATAGCCGAAAAAGAACTTCAAATAGCCATCATGTTTGTATATATAGGCAAAGACATCATTGAATATCCGGTTATCGAAAAAGCCATGATTTCAGCCTTAAAAAAGACGTTGGCAAAAGTGTAGAAAATCTGGTTTCACAACAAACAAAAAAGCCGGTCAGGAGATTCATCCTAACCGGCTTTAAATTTTATTCCATTCACCGTTTCCTGGCCTTATTGAAGGGCTATTCTTTATCCATGATTTCAGTTTGCATACGCACCGAATCTTCATGAATGTGTTGGAATAACTGCTGAACCAAGTGTCCGTTCAGGTTCAGGCTTTCACCCAGTTTGACCCGTTTTTCCATCAATTCAGCAAAACGGCCAATCTGGAGGGCGGTTACGTTGTTGTCTTTTTTGTACTGACCAATCTGTCGGGCAATTTCCATACGCGACGAAAGGGTTTCCAGTAATTCGCGGTCGAGTGCATCAATGCGGTTACGAAGCAATTCAAGCTGATTTTCAAACAGCTTGTTGTCGGTACTAACTGTACGGATGATCAAACGGTCGAGCAGTTTGGCCAGGTCTGAAGGTGTCAGTTGTTGTTCCTTATCACTCAGCGCACACGAAGGGTCTCGGTGCGATTCGATCATCAAACCGTCCATACCCATATCAAAAGCTTTTTGGCTGATGTCGTACAAATATTCGCGCTTGCCACCAATATGGCTCGGGTCACAAATAATAGGCAAATTCGGCATCAAACGACGCAATTCGATCACTGTTTTCCAGTTGGGGTAATTGCGGTATTCGGTTTCGCGGAAAGGCGTAAAACCGCGGTGAATGGCCACCAGATTTTTGATTCCGGCACGGCTAAGGCGCTCGAAAGCTCCCACCCAAAGCTGAACATCGGGATTAACCGGGTTTTTCACCATCACCACTGCATCAGTTCCCTGCACCACATCAGCAATTTCCTGCACGACAAAAGGACTAGCCGTTGAGCGGGCGCCAATCCAAAGCACATCCAGACCAGCTTTCAGGGCTTCTTCGGCATGTTGAGCGTTCGCAATTTCGGTTCCAACCGGCATTCCGGTTTCTTCGCGCACCATTTGCAGCCATTTCAGGCCAATGCTTCCAATACCTTCGAAGCTGCCGGGGCGGGTGCGTGGTTTCCAAACGCCACCGCGATATACAAATACACGATGATCTTTTACAAGCTGCCTGGCTGTGTCCATGGCCTGCTCCTCGGTTTCGAGGCTGCAAGGGCCGGCAATAATAAGCGGGTTGTTAATTTGTGGCAACCAGTGCTTAATCGGGTTAATTTCCAATTCCATGATTATTTGGTATAAAGTTTAACAATTGTCTTTTCATTTTTGACGAGCGAGTCGCCTTGTCCGGCTAAAATTCCACGGATACGGTTGGCATTTTTCATCAGCGCCATCATTTGTTCCGGATCGGTTTCGATACTTTTCCGGAATGCTTTCAGGTGTTTGATGTAAACATCGAGCGATTCAACAACATATTCCTTGTTTTGTTGAAAAATAGGGCCCCACATTTCAGGAGAACTCTTGGCTAGGCGAACCGTTGAGTTAAACCCCCCGCTGGCCAGGTCGAAAATAATTTCGCGGTCTTCTTTGTCGAGCACGGCATTTGCCAAAGCAAAAGCGGCAGCATGCGGAAGGTGCGATATAAATGCGGTGCTGTGATCCTGCTCATCAGCAGTCATGTAGGCAATGTCCATCCCCAGCACCTGAAACATCTTTTCGGCAAAGGCCAGGTGTTGTGGCCCACTTTTTTCCTGATCGCAAATGATGTTGATTTTACCTTCGAACAATCCTTCCAAAGCTGCTGTTGGTCCTGAGTTTTCGGTACCCGACATGGGGTGAGCAGGAACATAATTCCGACGTTTCGGATGATTTTCAACCGCTTCGGAAATCGCTTTTTTGGTAGATCCCACATCAATTACGGTGGTTTGATCGGAAACCAAATCGAGCACCCGCGTGAGCGAATTCAGCACTTTATCAACCGGAATGGCAATGATCACCATGTCGGCCATTGGAACCGCATTTTCCAATGTCTCAATCCTGTCGATGATTCCCAGCCGTAACGCTTCCTCAGCATTCTCCGGACTGGCATCAACACCCATAATTTCGTGAGCAAACCCGGCTTTCCGAAGGTCTTTGGCCATCGAACCTCCAATTAATCCCAAACCAATTACTGCAAGTTTCATATTCCTTTATATTTTTTCCCTAAATAAAAAAAGGGCCCCGTTTAACACGGGACCCTTTTGTAGAATATCTTTTGTAACAACAATAGATTACCTGCCGATCCCGATTGGAGAACAGAAGTAATAAAACCAATAAAAAAAACTGTTGTTGCTAATACGTTTCATTTTACTTTCAATATGTTGGCAAATATAGAGTTTTTATTTCAAATCAAAATTTCAGTAGCATAAAAGTATGCGATCCGTTCCAATGATTACGATAACGTATTTATTTACTGAAATTTATGTTTTAAGACTTAACAAATAATTAAAGTTTAGGAACTGAAAAAGAGCCTATTGAATGAGTATTTTGCGGGTTATGACTTGTCCTTTTTCTGGTTCAACTGCAAATAAATACAAGCCCGGAGCCAATCGACTTACATCTATCTCCGTTTGAAAAGAGGTTGATTCCATAGAAAATGATTGGTTATAAACCAGGTTTCCGGAAGCATTGAAGGTCTTCAGGATAAATTTGCTGACTTTTTCTTTGGACTGAATCTGGAGATTTACAAGCCCGGAAGCAGGATTTGGGAAGAAAAGCACTTCTCCGGAAGAAATGGCCAGTGAATGGGTAGCCGTTCCGAAATCCTGAATAACCAGATTGTCGATCATCCATCCCCAGCCATGCGAATACGGATCGGAAAACAAGCGGAACCGGATTTGAATGGTATCCCCGGCAACAAAATTCTGATTGGCCAAAAGATCTATTTCACGTTTTACAATCAAATCTTTGGTGGGAACTGCAGTACTGTTACTTCCCGACATTTTGCTATTGAACAGGCTGTACCAGGCAAGCTGTGCATTACTGTCATACCCGTCGAGCAAAGGTTTCCAGGTTGTTCCACCGTCTTTAGAGCCTTCCACAATCACATAATCCCAAAATTCTTCGTCGCCAAATTTTGTTCCGGTTTCTCCCGGTTCTACCAGCACAATTTCGTCGAAGCTCATTTTGCCACCGGTTTTCAGTATAACCGGGTATTTCAGTATAGTGGTGAAATTATAATTCATATCGTCGGCATCCGGACTGAGGTATGGATGCGCCGAATTCAGCGCCGGGCTATCAAAACCCGAAACGGTTGTAATGCTAAAATCTGAACTGATGAAATCGCGCGTTTCGGTGTTAAAACTATTCACATACCTCTCTACAGGATTTTGGATTCCTTCGATATAAAACGTGTAGTAACCGCTAAGCGGAGAACGGCCAATGTTACTGTTCGACGAAATATCAGTAGCAACAATCCGGTAACTTATTTTATCGCCATCGCTAACCGAGCCTTCAGGAAAAGCCAGATCTGCGGTGTACAAATCGTTGGTATCGTTCGTTAATGCCAGGCTTTTAACCAGTCCTCCGTTGACAAAGTACTCGAGACTCACTGATTTTAAGCCCATATTATCGGTGACCTCAGCATCAATTTTTGCCAATAAACTGGTTGTAAGCATGTATTTTATCGGTTCGTGATTTACCAGTGGGGCTTCATCATCAGGCCCGATGTTGAAGCTTAGGTAATTTGTTGGTGCGTTGGATGGAAATTGAAAACGTCGGTTTTTAACGTCGGCAGCCGAAAAATAATACCGGACTTCGCCGCTCAGATTTTGAGGCAATTGGGCGCCAAACACCGTTGGAACTTCTGTCGCTTTAAGTTGCACCGAATCCGTTTGTTTAAATAACCCGGATAAATAATGCAAATAAACGCTGGCTGAATCCAGATCATAATCACTTTCAATCCGGACTTCAACCGGAATTGGTGTTGATACAAACTCCACATCTTTTAGCTCTTTGTGTTTGATGGTTAGCGTTTTCCAACCCATTTCGTACAGCATGGCAAGAGAATTCGGGCCCGGATCATGAATGGCCTCGCCAGTCCCCGCGAACGGCGTCATCAGCGAATTGGGGTCACCAGTCTCGTAAATATCGTCGTCGAGGTGATAAATGCTCGATCCGTCATCCCAGGTTGAAGGCGCATAAAGTCGTGGCAAATCGGTATTAACCAGCTTGGTATCAAATTCGAGCCAACCAGAGGTTAAACCATCGTGCAAAGCAACCGAAGGATTGGCGAAAATACTGGTATTGACCAACCGATTTCCATTTTTATCTTCAACAAAATAATCAAAAGCTGCAGAAATATCATCGTCGCTGTATCCACCCCTACCCCTTTCAGAATAAAAAAAGCCGGAGTAACCCAGCCCATGAGCCAATTCGTGTAAAACAGTAGAAACAAAATCGTACTGATTCGATGGTGTTTTACCATCAGTACCAAAATACCAATTGCTAAAATCTTTATTAAACGAGGCAACAATGTCGTATTCGTCATTCGGGTTTACCTCTTCGCCAAGCATTTTTTCGACCAGTGCAATCGGGTAATAACAATTCCAGATTTGTGTTGAGTTGAAATTTTTGTAATAATTGGCAGGTCCGCAACTACCTAAAACATCATTATCAAGACTTTCTAATGTAGCCTTAACACGAATTGTTACAGGAGAATAAATCAGATTTTCCCAGATATCGACAGCATACTGGAAAGCTTGTTGCGCCTCTGGTATAAAATCAATATAACTAACCTCTATGGTCGCCTTTTTTAGTGAACCCGATTTCAACCGATCCAGATCTTGTGCCGGGGGTCTGATAAAAGAGTGGTGTGACTCGTACGAGGCATAACAAATTGGAGGGGGTAACTTAATTCCAGTCTTTTTCCACAATTCCTGTCCGGAACCATGCATTACCGTTATCAGCACTAAAATAAAAAGTAGCTTTAACTTCATTTTAAAAATATTAATAACCAACTATTTATCCGAACAAGAATGGATTTACCCTAACGATAATTCAGAATAAAAATCATCAAATTCTTTTCTTTTCCTTTATTTTCGGGTATTTCAATATTCAAAAGTAACAGAATTAATAGCAATTTTTAATCTATATTTGTCTGGATTACATTCTCCTTAACAATTAAGCTATGAAGTTTCCTTTAATTATTCTTATTATTTTCCTTGCCACTTTTACGGCAACCGCCGATAAACCTGTAAAGATTTTTAACGAATTGTATCGTCCTCAATTTCATTTTACTCCTGAAAAAAATTGGCATAACGATCCGAACGGCCTGGTTTTTTACGGGGGTGAGTATCACCTGTTTTATCAGCATAATCCATTCGGAAAGGAATGGGGATACATGCACTGGGGACACGCCATCAGCAAAGATCTGGTACATTGGGAGCATTTACCCATCGCCCTTTTTCCCGACAACGATTCGAAAGACAAAGAAGTGTGTACTGCTTTTTCGGGTTGCGGGCTGGTTGACCACAACAATTTAACCGGATTGCAAAAAGGAGAAGAAAAAACCATCCTGCTCTTTTATACCAGCCAAAAATGCGGACAACGACTCGCCTATAGCAACGATAAAGGAAGAACCTGGCAGAAGTACGATAAAAATCCGCTCATTGCTTTCGACGAAACCGACGACGCCCGCGACCCCAAAGTTCTTTGGCACGAAGCAAGCAAACAGTACGTTATGGTTTTATACCGCAAACCAAACAACGACGACAAGCAAAAAGGAGTATCGTTTTATACATCAAAGGACCTGATTAACTGGGATTTTAAAAATCACATACCTGGATTTTTTGAATGCCCCGACCTGGTTGAACTACCGATTAACAGACGATCAGACGATAAAAAATGGGTTTTGTTTGACGGTGACGGAAGTTACATCATCGGTGCTTTTAACGGAGAAAAGTTTCTTCCGGATTCGCCCAAAATGCCAAGTGATTACGGAGCAAACTACTATGCCACACAAACCTGGAGCAATATTCCTGAAGCCGATGGAAGAACCATCCAGATTGCCTGGATGAGAGGAGGCGAATTCCCGGGAATGCCATTTAACGGACAAATGACTTTCCCCTGCGAAATCTCTTTGAAAAAATTTACTGAGGGCATTAAACTGGTACGCAAACCCGTAAAGGAGATTGAACTGTTACACGAAAAAGGCGAAAAATGGGAAGAAGAAAACCTCATTCCCGGAATCAACAAAAACCTGACCCGTGGAATTAAGGGTGATTGTTTACACATCATCGGTAGTTTTAAAGTTAAATCGGCAGATAGCTTTGGCTTTGTTTTGCGACTTGACAAAAAAGACAACGGCACAGAACTGATGTACAATGTAAAAACAAAAACACTGTCCTGCATGAGTAAATCGGCTGTTATTGAACCCATTGACGGAGTTTTAAAGCTTGAAATTCTACTCGACCGAAGTTCCATCGAAATATTTGCCAACGACGGAAAAGTTGCAATGAGTTCGTGTTTTGTACCAACCGAAAATGCCAACGGATTATACCTGTTCAATACCGGCGGCGAACTTTTGGTTGAGAAACTGGAAATTTACCCGATGAAATCAATCTGGGAAACAGAAAAATAAACCTCAACAGCGAAACATACAGGAAGGCCGCAGGTATAAAAACGATCAGCGGCCTTTTTATTTTCTGAAAAACCAATAAGAACCCGTTAAACATGATTTTCATTCTACATTTTAACTGAGGTTCAGTATAATATTGCAGTACTTATACAAACAGCCCATAAAACAGAAAATTGTTATTTATGGCTATTTCTTGCGTTGAAGACTTTATTGAAAAACAATAGTTAATACGAAAATTATAGAAACCTATTTTAAAGATTTATACGGATGAAAGCAATTGTAAAAATCAAACCCGAAAAAGGTATTTGGATGGCCGATGTGCCAATGCCAGTTGTTGGCCCAAATGATGTTCTGATAAAAATCAAAAAATCAGCTATTTGCGGAACCGATCTCCACATTTACAAATGGGATGAATGGGCTCAGAATACGATCAAAACTCCCCTTGTAATCGGACACGAGTATATGGGAATTGTGGTAGAAAAAGGTTCGGAAGTTTCACGGGTTCACATCGGGGAACGAGTTACCGTTGAAGGCCATATCTCATGCGGATTTTGCCGCAACTGCCGTCGTGGCCGTCAACACATCTGCGATCATACCGTTGGAATTGGAGTAAATCGCGATGGAGGTTTTGCTGAATACGTTTCAGTACCCGCTTCCAACGTATTAAAAGTGGACGAACGTATTTCAGACGAACTGATGTCGGTGATGGATCCTTTGGGCAATGCAACTCACACCGCCCTATCATTTCCCTTACTTGGCGAAGACGTATTAATTACCGGAATTGGCGGACCTATTGGCGCCATGGCCACCGCAGTTTGTAAATATGCCGGAGCCAGATATATTGTTGGCACCGATTTGAGCCCTTATCGCCGAAATTTGGCCCTCAAAATGGGCGCAACTAAAGTTATCGACCCACGCGAAGAAAGCGTGAAAGACGCCATGAAATCGCTCGGAATGGTTGGTGGCTTCGATATTGGTTTGGAATGTAGCGGATCTGCCTCGGCTTTTAACGATATGGTTGAAAATATGTACAACGGAGGAAAAGTATCGCTCCTTGGCCTTTTGCCATCTTCAACCCAGCTAAATTGGAGTAAACTTATATTTAAAGGACTGACGCTTAAAGGAATATATGGCCGCGAAATGTACGAAACCTGGTACCAGATGGAAATGATGCTTTCTCACGGATTAGACATTAACCCGGTTATAACTCACCGGTTTCCTGCTGACGAATTCCAGAAAGCGTTTGAAATCATGGAGGAAGGCAATTGTGGAAAAATAATACTCAACTGGGAATAGTTTATTATTACTAAATAAACAAAAGACTTTCAGAAATGAAGGTCTTTTTTATTTCTACCGATTGAGATTCGCAACTACCCCGCGTTCCTGCGACGCTCAGACAAGGGCCAGAGCGGGCACTTCAGCTCAGTAAATGTACAGAAGTTTAATAGAAGCACAAAAGCCGAAGTTTGTACTTCAGCCCTGCTTTTGCCAATACCTTGTTAGCGGTTCGTTGCTTTTTTTTGTTCTCCCGATTTAATATTTGCAAAGTCTTCATATTTAGTAAAATATTCCAGTCCTAAAACTAATAGTATTGAGCTTATAGAATATACTTTCTGCATTATAAAGGCTAATTCCAAATAACTAAAGCCATAAAAGAAAAAGAAACAGTAATAAGTCAATAAGCATATTATACAGCAAAATTTAAGTAAATGTAGTTTTGACTTAAGGATAAATAAAGTAATAATAAATAGGCCAAACAACGTTAAAACAATTGAAATTGTTCCTAGGTCGTGGTAAGGCGTTGCAATTAAGAAAATAAAGAAAATGTTGGCAAATCCTATAAATTTAAAAGTATTAACCCATACTTTTAAAGAAAACTTTTTCGACATATTTATAAAAAAAACACCATAACCAACCGATTGGAATGCCATTCCAAGAATTGCCCAAATCCTGCCAGGGTTTTCTGAACCATTTATCGCTTTTTCTGCAAACAAATTGCTAATAAAATTTTTTGACCAACCAAAACCCACTGAATCTTTGTCGAGTAACGATCCACCTGGATAGGCTAACGCTGCTATTACTATTAATATCACTGAAATAATCATGCATATAAAAACCAAATACTTCTTTATCATCTGTTTAATATTCTAGTCAAATTCGTTATAAAGTTGTAGCATAGTCGTTTGCAATGACCGCTAACATAGGAAGCTACACGCAGGCGGAAAGATGCACACCGAAAACCACCGCTGCCCGACGGGTAGCTGGAGTTAGCGGTTCGTGGTTCTTGTATCATCGTCATTGGCATATTCCAGAATGTCACCTGGCTGACAGTCTAATGCATTACAAATAGCTTCCAGGGTGCTAAACCTGATTGCTTTGGCTTTTCCGGTTTTTAAAATAGAAAGATTAGACAGGGTTAATTCAACTTTTTCTGACAGCTCATTCAATGACATCTTTCGCTTTGCCATCATTACATCTAAATTTACAATAATTGGCATAGCTTATACAGTTAAATCGTTTTCGTTTTGAATATCTACTCCTTTTTTAAAAATAGTCGCAATAATATAGATTACAGCTCCCATTATAATAAATGCCTGACTATCTGCCCAAAATTGGTTCAAGTTGTCGGTAACAAAACCGTAATGCATTAAATTTTTAGCTAACTGACTGGCAATGTAACTTAACAGTCCAATGGTAAGGGTGTAATAACTAATTTGCGAAAATTGTCTCGCAACAAAAGTGCTGAACGGTTTCGATAAATCCATTTTGTGCATGAGTCTGATAACGATGTAGAACAGGCAAGCTTTTAAAATTGAAACGATTAGAATAAAGCTATAAATGCCGAAAAAAGCTAATCTACTGGCTTTATACATTTCAGTTAAATCCAACTTTTGATAAAGATTTTGGACAAATTCAGGCTTATACAGACTGAAAAAGAAATTTGTCAGTAAGCCTCCAGCTTCAATACTCAAGCCGACAAAAATGAGCCAAGCCACAATGTATAAGCCCCAAAATACGAAATTGTTTGTTTTTGACATGTTGCTTAAAGTTAAAATTATATCGCAAATATAACAACTATTTATTGAATAACAATAAATATACATTTTTATTCAAAAAATATTTGTCGCGCAATAAAATATAGCAAACAGGATTCTTTTTAATGAAGTTAATTTCACATGATCAGGTTAATTCAGAAATGGAGTGATTGAACTTTTAGTCGTGTCGTGTCGTCCGTACAATGACCGCTAACTGGGGAAGTTATACCGGAACCGGGCGTAAAGATACACACCGAAAACCACTGCTGCCGCACGGGTAGCTGAAGTTATGGGCAGCTTTTTATTCATCTCGTAGCTTTATTATATAATATAGAAAAAATCCTATAAAAGAAAATCCAAATATTGAACTTAGAATTATAATCGATATTGAGCTCCTCTTTATCTCCGAAAATGAAATTAATACGTTATTTTGCTTTTCCAGTTGAAAAATCTTAACTCGTTTCGAAATAATTCTCTTTTTATAATAGATTTTGACAAAGTCACCAATTGATATTTCTTTATTTATTCTCAACTTGTCAGTCACAAACGCATATTCATTGCCCTCTAGTCTAATTGTCAATGAATTTCGGTCGATTTTTGAGCTGTATATTTTATTTTCGATTTTTGATAAATCATGAATGTCCGTAAATAATGTGTCAGCGGAATAAAAGGAAAATGCCAACAATGTCAGTCCAAGTATAGGAAATAGAATAAAGAATCCAGATTCAACTCGATTCAAATTATTATAGTTCCAATATATTTTTCCCAATAATTTTATCATTGTCTGTCAATGTGATGCTGCCAATAATGTTGCCCCCCAACTGCCCCACGTTTGCAACGAGGGGTAAATATTTTTTGAGTTTACAACTCATTATTTAACTCATTACAAAATGGGTTGAACATTAATCCATCCTTTTTCTCCTGCGTAATAGCGGACTGAGCCGTAAAAATAATGTCCTGGGACTGTATTTTGAAAACCGCTGTAAAAAATATGCCTCAATTGGCGTTACAAACGCAAAACCAACAACCCCGCGTTACCGCTACGCTCAAACGAGGGGCAGTGGCGGGAACTATCAACAAGAAAAGAAAAAGAAAAAGAAGCAAAAAGAAAAGAATATCAGCATCTTACATCATTATTCATATCAAAATACACTCTTCTTGTTAATAAATCCATGTAAATCTAAAGGCCGGGTAGCTTGCTGTTGGCAGTAGTGTTCATTTCTCGTTTCTTTAGGATTCTTTTTGCTGCTTCTCTTGCATAATCGGCATAAGTCTCTTTTTGAAGGACAATATTATTCAGCGTCTTATCCGTATGATCCTGAAAAAGAGTCTCATATTCTATAATCTTTGATTCAAATTCCTTTGTTGTCAATATCCCATTCCCATATTTCCAATCTAAAAAGGGAATTGTGGTCTCAACGACATTATTTTTTAGGTTTAATACATTCATAATATATTCTGGTTCGCAAAGAAGATTAGTAATGAATATTCTCCTTCTTTCACTTAACACAAGTATAACATATCTGTACAAAGGGAAGCTTGAACGTGAAAAACCGTATTTTTTTGTTCGAATGATGCAAGAATCCAGAATGTCATGTCTTGTTATTATCGTGTCTTTGCCACTCTTTTTAATAATTAACGCTTTATTTTTCTCATCAATAATCACCTTTTTTGTCAGATCAACATATAAATAGCAGCTTGATAAAATCAAGGGAATAATTACTATTATGGCGAAACCCAAATAGGCAACAATCGCCTCTATTTTAACTAAATCTGTCGGTCGTTTTATAAGCATGCTTGCGATCCAAATTAATGTGCCTATCGATATTAGCAGATTTGCTAAGAATAATAATAAGTTATCTAATCTAGGTTTAAGCTGTGTCATATGCCATTACATTACTGCCAACTAGTAAATCGCGGAGAGTTTACAATACTTTTTTTGTATTTCACTTGTTCCACCCCCAACTGCCCCACGTTTGCAACGAGGGGTAAATATTTTTTGTGTTTACAACTCATTATTTAACTCATTACAAAATGGGTTGAACATTAATCCATCCTTTTTCTCCTGCGTAATAGCGGACTGAGCCGTAAAAATAATGTCCTGGGACTGTATTTTG